>JBMHCO010000122.1:0-87661 GCA_049889895.1 Rubripirellula sp. | reverse complement strand
CGGTTTCAGTGCTGTTCTTTTTATGGTCGGTAAGTGAGACTGGGCTGCTTTTGGCCGATCGTGTTGCGAACAAGTTGTGTTGCTTCTTCGGGGCCTAACACCTGCGAAGTAACAGCGGGGTGAAAGCCAGCGGCAATCGTGAATTTCGATCCGTCAAGTGCCATCGCTAGGAGGTCTTCCGCCGATAACGTGTGTCGCCCCGCACGCTTGGTCAATGCAAATTCAATCTCGCTGATTCCGGAGAAGCTACGATAGACGACTTCGGTACAGACCATTCTGTCGCTACGTGTGAAGTCGAAATCAAAGTCGTAAGGCTTTCCTACGTGCTTGGATGCCCGTTCGATTGCTAAATCGATCTCTTTTTGCTCCAGAAGCGGACGGATAACGATCATCGCATCGTTATTGAACGTTGATTCAAGTGTGCGATTTTTGACTCCATCTTTGAGCGACTCCACTACCCGTCCGTCACCGACCGAGAAGGCTACGTGAGGCCAGAAGCCCGGAAGAAAGTAGTTCGTTAATGCATTTTCTTTTCGTGTGACAAGGATATCACCACGTCGAATGGTGAGTGCCATTTGTTTTGCAATCGCATCCGGTAGCGAAGGCTGATGGGTTGGTGATGTTGATAGTGAGCCAATTGCAATCGCTCCAAGTTGTTGGATCCCATAGATCGCTTTGGCTAAACCTTTCTGAACGACTGCGTCGGTAAGTTGTTCTTTGCGATCGCGGATGCGACTCTTCACGTACCGCGCTGTGGAAACATCGAGCACACCACGTCGTTGCTGAATCAATTCATGCAGTGGGGAAAGTGGAGAGTGTTTCTTTACCGCTTCGTCAATCTCTGACTGATGCAGTTCATAAAAATCGCGTGCTTCACGGATTCGTAGTGCATTGCTGGGATCGGTGAGCGATCGCTGGATCTTCTCAAAAGTGTCTTTTCCGATTTTTAAGTTCGGTTGGGCTTCGTTGAGCTTGGAGCGTATGGCGGGTTCTTCAGCAAGGTAGTGCCTGAGAAACCTAGCTGCTTCGATAAGCAGAATTGCGGAAGCAAAAGCGATGAGGAATTGATCCATTGTCGCCCGATTGGGGGCGTTTTCTTGCTGCGTGATCGACTCAATCACTTCATGCAGTGCTGCTCGAGCTTGTTGGTAAGAGCCCCAGTTTGCAAGAACCTGATCTTCTTCGGCGGGAAGAAAGTAACCGCGATCACGAACCGTTGTAGAGATCAAACTTTTCTGGGCGGTCTCACGTAATGAATCCAACTGTGAGGCAATTTGAAGGACAGCCTCGAGATTGTTTTCGGTCGTTAGATCCTCGTTCAAATTGCTAGACATTGTTGGCCTCACTAGACATGCTTGCCATGTGGAGTTTCAGGTGTCACCACCAGTTTTAGCCTTGCCGGTAAAGCACTCCGGTTGCGTTGGTTACCGAGACGTTAACGTTTGTTGCTTTCGGCTGACTTGCGGTACACGATTTTAATATCCTCGCCAAAGCAATCCGTCCGATGAAGTTGCAGGCGGGGTGCATCTCGAATCTTGTCAATGCCCACGCCCCCGAGAGGCCCTGGGGCATGCTGATTGCCAAGGCGAATTGGACCGATGTAAACGTGGTATTCATCGATTTCGCCAGCGTCCGCGAATCCACCTAGCAGATTTCCTCCGGCCTCAAGCAAGATGTTGGTCATGCCCTGCTTCCCAAGTTCTCGGAGGGCTGCGGTAATCAAATCACTCGAACTGAACTCTCGGACTTGAGTGCAAGTGGCACCAAGGTCTTTGCTGGCTCTGAGATCTTCATCTCTAATTTTTGCGCCGGCGATGATTTGTACGGGTATCGAACGAGCTGATTCCATTAGTTGTGTCGATGCATCGGGAACACTGCTGCTGCACAAGATGATTCTCTGTGCAATTCGATGTGGCATACCGATCTCTATGGGCAATCGCGCAGTCAGCATCGGGTTATCGGAGCGAACGGTTCCCATACCCGTAAGAATTCCATCCACTCTTGATCGAGTGCGGTGGACATCGACTCTTGATTCAGCGTTTGTAATCCACTGGCTTTCGCCCGTATGGGTTGCGATTTTCCCATCCACAGACATTGCCCACTTGGCGATCACCCAAGGCTTACCGGTGTTAACAAGTTTTAGGTACGGAGCGTTAAGTTCGGCTGCCTGATCACGCAGGACATCACATACCACTTCGATCCCCGCCCGTCTTAATTGTTCGATACCACCACCCGAAACCTTAGGGAATGGATCTTTCATGGCTAACACCACTCGCTTCACGCCCGATTCGATCAGACTATCAGTACATGGCGGTGTTTTGCCGTGATGACAGCAGGGTTCTAACGAGACGTAGGCCGTTGCCCCGATGGCACTGACTGACCTTAGGGATCGCAATGCCTCAATCTCTGCATGAGGGCCGCCGTGCTGTTTATGGAAGCCTTTCCCGATGATCTCGCCATCGCGAGCGAGTACACAGCCGACCATCGGATTTGGCTCTACTCGCCCCTGACCCTTTGCGGCAAGGTCAATCGCTTGCTGCATGAAAAGTTCATCAGGAGATTCGGCTGGTTGATTCACGGCATGACGCCTCTTTGATTCAGAGCGGATCAATCCATTCCGGGAACCCAAAGTTTGCTACCGCCACCGCCTTCTTGAGCCGGGGGTTGCGGCCCTTGATCAGGGGTCCACAATCCGCCACCAGATCCTGAAGAATTCCCGCCAGCGGCTTGGGGGCTGCCGCCAGATCTCGGAGCTCCATCAGGGCCAATCAAGCCATAAGCCATTAGCATCTGTTGCAAGCGAGCCATCACTTCGGGGTCATTTCCATACTGTGATGTGAGGGATTGGATGGTTTCTTGGAAACCTTGTGGATCACCCGCTGCAAGACGCAAGCTGACTTCGGTTAAGAGGAGCTGTGCAGTGGGCATTTGATTCGCCACCGCAAACGCCTTTGCGTTCTCCAATGCTTCCAAAGCTTTGTCGTTCTGCTTCGCAGTGTTGACCAGCGTCATATGAGCGAGCATCTTGGCGGGTTGCTGTTCAGCAGTCAGTTCCGCTTCGATCAGTTGCGAGGCAAACCGTCGGGCAGCCGGGGTAGCCGCTACCTGCTGACATCTCTGCAGAAGGTAGATCAGGGTTTCGGCATCAAGTTTATCGCCGTAGACGCGGTTAAGATCCTCATTGGCGATGGATTCCGCGTCTGCCGGTTCAGGATGTAAGTTTTCTGGAGCGGTAAGGTTCGAGAGTTGATAGACCTGATCCATCAATGTTTCACTCTTTGAAACAAGCTCATCGTATTGTTCAATCAGGCGTACCGCGACGACTCGTTCAAAAGCTAAAGAATCGTCATTGGCAGTTTCGCGAAGTGTCTTTCCACCCAGGAATGGGATTTCCGTGTCAACGATGCGATCAGCCAGTCTTGCTTCCATCAGTTCAGCCTGCAGCTTTTCTGCTTCGGACTGTTTGGCTTTGAATGGAATGATCGCCACTTGAGGCTGAACCGCAGCAAGTAGTGGCAGAGGATCACTGTCACTTTCTTGCAATTCGATACCGTCAATCAGGCTCGTGATGCGTTCTTTGACCGATTGTAGATCACGCGGTCTGACATCATGAATTTCGATTCGTGCGTCTCGATCGGTCTGCTTCCCGTAGACAAAGACCAACGCAATCGACTCTGGTACTTCATCAATCGGAGGTAGTTGATCGAGCGATTCTGGTTTGTCACGATCTAGAATCTGGAAGCCAGCACGCGGCGGTACTTCGCTATCGGTCATCCGAAGCGATCCCAGCATATTGCCTGGAAGCGATGTGAATCTTGAGTCCGCAGTGAGGCAAAGTTCGACTTCTTCAGCGTTGTTGATCGTTCCCTCAAGACGCTTGACGAGGATCGAGAGGTCGGGTGAGGTTGGATCGACCAGTGCAGAGAGTGCTCGGCTTTGGACGCGTTCTTCGTGCTCCAGTGATTCACACTCGGACAGCTTCTTGAACAAAGTTGATTGCGCATCGGTATCGCCACGCCAAATAGCACACATCAGGAGACCCGATAGCACAGCGGGTTCTTTGGGCAGGGTGCGTTGGAGTGATTGGAATTTCGATTCTGCTAAGTCAATCTTCTGATTTTCCAAAAGCGACGACGCTTCGTCATAACGCTCGCCCCATTCCACATCGCTAGGGCGAGGGATCAACATCGGGGTGGCTTTAATAAGCTGATTGATAGTTGGCGAGGTATTGAGTTGCTGTAGAACCGAAACAGCAGCTTGCCCACCTTGATAACCGGTTGTCATCATCGCGAGTGCTGCATAGACGCGCGAGGTGAGGAAGACTCCTCGCTGAGCGAGCATGTAGGCCAAGGCTGATGCGACATCGAGGACAAATGCGTCAACGTCACGGCCGCTTTCGGTGAGCGCGGACAGCATTGACTCGGTCGCCGGTTCAACTTGTCCACGGAAGAGAGTCGCAGCAGCACGCTGAGTCAATGCCAGAGGATTGCTCGGCTGAAGGCGAATGAATCGATCCGCGTTTTCGTTGAGTGTTTCGTATTCTCGCAGATCCAACAGTAGCCGTCCGCGAACTGCGAGCGCCCATGCTGCATCGGGATGCGTTTGCAGGACCTCAGAGAGTCGATCAAGAGCCGGTACGATTTGGCCTCCATTGACCATGTTGACCACGCGATCCATCTCTTCGATGGACTCTTTGCATTTGCAGAATTTGATCTTTTTTCCGCTTCCGCACGGACATACGGCATATTTATCGACTGACATCAGGTCGTATCGCTCAAAAGGTGACAAAATTAGCCGCGCGTTCACGGCTCGTTCAAGCAGGAATTTACCATGTCCTGCCACTGCACCCATACCCCCTGTAGAGTCAGTTGATTTTTTTCGGCGCCGGTTTCTCCGTCACTCCTGTTTTTCCAGCAATGGCGTCTTCTTGTGATCGTGTTTTTTAACGATTCGGTCGGAGTAAATCACTCAACGAACTGTCCTCGGGGAGTGCTTGGGTTCCGTGAAATGTGATTCGATCGAGTTCGCGATATCGGATATTGATCAATTTCACGATGTCACCGAACTGTTGGTGAATCCAGCGATCGGTCAGTTCATCGGCAAGTTGATCTGATGGCACTTGATTTGGGGCAAGCTGGTAAACCTGACGATTTCCTTCTTGCAGTAAGCTCGCGAATCGTTTTCGCATTGATCCATCATTTGAAAGCTGAACGTGATCAAGTTCGTGCCGCACCAATCGGTTCTCCCAGAAAGTTTCAATCTCGGGTGATTGTCGAAACCAGATGGTGTGAATGGGCTGCCAACTCCGCAGCCTTGCTTTCATTTGGATTGTCATCTCTCTCGAGGCAGCGTCCCAGTCCCAGTGCCGTTGCCTCGAAAAACGGAATTCGATCCGGTAGGCCGTGATTGCCGCTAGCCCCGAGCGAGTCCGACGGTCTGGCGTTTGGCTGTTGTTCTTCGCGTCTGAACGTTGGGGACGCAGCGAGTCAAGCAATTCGCTGGGAAGTTGGTTCAGTTGTTCGCGATCAGCTGGCACGCTGGAGTCCAGCAACGTTGTGCCTTCCACAAAAGTGACTTGAGCTCGTCGAACCAGCGAAGTCAATTCTTCGGGGCCACTCGGGAGAGATTCCAGCGAGAGTTTTGCCTGAGCGAATGCTTGCGTACTAAACAAAGTGGCAAGGATTGCTAACGCAATCGGAGAGATGCAACGACAAACAAGCGTCAGCACCGTTTTGCTTCGACTGTATATGCGGCAAATACATTGGTGGCATGGGGGATCAAGATTGCCCCACAGATCCAACGGTCTGTTCAAGGAAGCAGCGCGTGTGTTCCAAGATTCTTTCATAGGAAAAGGTTTCAACATCCTCGCCGATGAGTTCCACTTCAAAAGGACCCGAATAATTGTATTCGATCAGTCGCCGAAGGATTTGTTCGATGGGGACCGTACCTTGCCCGAGCAGGCAGCGATTCATTTCCCCAAGCGGTGTGTGGCGGGCATCCCCGAGCTGTACCAAATGTAGGTAAGGGATGATCTCGGGGAGCCAGTGGAGCATCTCGTCGTCGAGCCCTAGATGGTAAGTGTCGAGCACCATGCCCAGTTGGGGACTCCCCACGATTTCAACGATTTCTAAAGTTGATCTCAGGTCGTGCACAAACGACCACTCTTCGCCGCAGCCGGGGTGAAACGGTTCTAGGGAGAGGAGAACTCCGTAATCTTCGGCAACAGGGGCGATTTCAGCGAGGGCGTCGCAGAGTGTTCGCCTGGCATGGTTGCGAATGTGATTGTTGCGACCACCTGCAAGGACAATCAAGGATTCAACACCCAGTTCTGCTGCGTCATGAATCGCCTGAATCCCATCGGCGACCGCTTCGGTGTAGGGTCGTCCGTCGCTACCGGTGAATCCGCCTACCCACGAGAGTGAAGTTGGCTCAAGCTGGAATTCTGCTAATAGCTCAATCGCTCGATCGACTCCAAAATCCTCCAGCTTGGGGCGATAAATGCCAATTCCCGAGAATCCATGGCGTCTGTACGCCTCGGCGTCGTCCTCAAAGCTCCAACGCAAGGTCGAAAGCTGATTCATCGACACCGTATTCATCAAATGGATCGCTGTATGTGGGGGCTGAAAGCGGTTTTTAATGTCATCCGGGGCAGTGATCTTGGCTTGAACATTGGGGTCTTAATTTGATCCCAATGTGAATCCAAACGGATCACCTTTGCGGATGTTTGTTTTGGGCAAGATACCGATCGAGGACTGATAGCCAAAGATCAGTTCTTGTGAAACCTCGCGTGGCGTGAAACCGCTACCCTGATGCATGCAAACTGCGATCGTCAATTTAAATTGCGACCTTAAATTTAGGTCACAAAAAATCTATGTCGCTAGGGAGCTGTCCAGAGTGGACTTGGCGACTTATTACTCAACCTGTGGTAGACGCTTGCCCTGTCTTTGCGCCATTTCTAGTTGTTCATCGAGTTGTTGCTGAGTCAAAGGGATGAACTCGATGGTCATTAATGAGTGAGGGTCAAGTTGGTTGTTGCTTCTTTTTCGGGCAAGTGAGTCAACTTCCTCTTCGAGTGCATCGATCCACGCAGGCACATCCAACCCGACACCGGTTGGATGCTGTGTCAGGATTTCTGCTTCCTGCTCAAGTAGTTCGAACGCAGTGCTTGGTGAGTTTGTTTCTGCATCACGCATTGAAGGAGCGACGAGTGCTCGCATTCGATCGATTGTCATTGGCTGGACAAAACGTTCTTGGATGCGATCCGCAACAGTGGGCATGCGCATCGCATAATTGACCTGCAACTCTTTGAGTCGCTTCACGTAGATATCTGCTTCGGTGCTAATTCGCTCACTGAGACTCCGCCGCCAAACCGCAGCGGACTCTTCGAGATTCGACCGAACAAGGACCTCATGGGCCCACATGACAGGTTTCAGGTTCCACGCGATCCGTTCATAGCGGACTCTAAGTCGTAAGAAGTCGAGGAACATGTAGACAAGATCACCACGGTCACTTTGAGTGGTGGTGCTGTTGTAGTCGAGGTATTCGGTGTGATGATCAATCAATGACTCATAGACCAGAGTCATCCAGCGTTCGGCTTGTTGAACAGTGATTACACCTTTTTCCAAATCCTCGAAAAGTCGCGTGTTGGTAAGGTGATCTTCGCCATCAACGATTGCTCTTTGAAGCCAAGGTCCAACGCCCTGATGCAAGATTGCGCGGACGTTACCAAGTTGCAAGAACATCTGTGTAAAGATGGGGTCGCCATAGGTCTTGATGAACTGGACCAGCGGTTCCCATTTTTGCGGATGCGAAACCATTTCCAGCGGCGAGAGTCTCAAGGTTTGGCTATGGGCAAGCCAACTTGCGAGCATGGTTTCAGTCAATTGTTCCAGTTGCGGGATCAGGACGTCGGCAATTTCCGCCTGACTGGCTGGCTGCTCGGATTCCGAGGACGAAAATCTTGCGGATTCTGCAATGGCTGCGACGAGGGATCGATGTCCCGATCGGAACAGCGAATCGAATTCGGTGACCGCTCCGATGCCAATTGGATTACTCTGCTCCATCTCCCTTGCCGTCTCGATTAGTCGGCATGTTTCGGCGATCAGTCCCCGTCTAGGCAGCCACTGCATGAGATGACGCAGCACGCGTTGACGAAGGCGAGCCAAATAAATCTTGACGGGGTCTCCACCGCGTGACAGTGGGATGTACAGCAGACTTTTGTCCTGAAGTGCACCAATGAACTGAGGAAAGAGTTCATGAATCTTGTTCGGCTCAGAGGCGATGATTGCACCGAAAAGACGGATTGCGTGTAGATCATCCTCGGCAAGATCGGCATCACTCAGCCACGCATCAGGGTCATCGGTAAGGCTGAGAATGGCACCATCGATGAGGCGGCGAGCATCGGACATCTCGACGGCTGTCCCGATGATTCGTTCCATCAGCGAATCACGCAGGACGCGTCGACGGTCGTAACTGCGCATCGAGTCCTTGTCACTGCCGGCTGGCGCAACGATGTGTTCTCTGACCGACGCGAGCAATTCAAGCAGCCCGATGCGGTTTTCCTTGGCCCTTTTCGACCATGCCTCAAGCGACTCAAGGCGTTCGGTTCGATTCAAGGTGTCTTGATCCGAGACCGCGATGTCGGCAGCGATCGCCCACATTCTCGCCAGTGAGTTCATGAAGTTGAGGTGTTCAGTCAGACGTTTGGATTCGGCTTCGAGGGTGTCATGGCTACCATCGTCTCCAAATTCAAAAATTGCTCCGTCATTCCCATCGTCCGTTGTGTCGTGATAGGTGACATCTTCATAGGCCGCGCTGTAGAGATCGTCAGCCTCGTCTGCTTCGTGAAGTTCACGCTCCCAGTCGCGAGTGGAGACGCTGTTTTTGGTGTCGCCAAGCTCGAAGAAAGGAGCCGACCAAAACTCTTCAGCATTCGCTTCGAAGTAATCAAACAAGCGTCTAACCTGCGGCCAAATGGATTCGACCGACTGATTGGTTTCGGTTTCTTGACCATCATGGCGAGCTGAACACTCGGCTTGCTTTTCATTCCAGTGGCTTCTGAGTTTTTGCAGCCACTGCTCGGATAGCTTTGGAAGCGAGCTCTCCCCGAGTCTTAAACCAATTCTTTCTGCGTGGCTCAGCCAGTGAACAAGGAGTGCCATCGCCGGAATGAAGTCTTCTCGCTCCAGTAACGCCGCGATCACCAGTGCGTAGGCACGTGGAGAGTCGAACAGATCCGCATGGGGTGCCCAGAAGCCAACGTTCCCCGCTTCGGCACCTCCTTCGTGCCACAGTCGCAATGCGCGGGCGACCAACTTCGCTGAATCGTAAGACTCAAGTGGGTCGGCGGCTTCAATCGATGAGACAGTGTGGGCAGCGAAGCCTCGCCACCAATTTGCCATTTCATGGTACTGCTGATCCATCTGCCGGTAGATGCCCTGATCGTCTTGGGCCGCCGCTTCACTCCAGACATGAGCGGTGTATCCGAAGAGATGTTCGATGAGTGCCACGATATTGTCCACTCTCGAGTCATGGACGCCACTCTCGGGGCCAGGATAGAGGCTGAAGTTGCCACTGAATCCCAGGATGTCCCACGGGTCGATCATGGCTCCGCATTCGATGCCTCGCTGTAGCAGATCGAACGCGATTGCGGGGACTTCTGCGCCTTTCTTTAAATCACCGGATCGAATCGCTCGAAGTCCCAAGGTCATCAGGCAGTCGATTCGGCAGGTCATGCGAGCCGACGCTGCAGCGACCTCGTCAGTTTGCCGTTTGGCAGCGTCCGGGTAGCCCATCCTCGCATACAACCTCGCCAGTTGGACGTGCTGTAGTTGGGCTGCACGGCGTTCGGCTAACGCTGCATTGAGGTGTTGTCGGGCGGCACCGAACGGTTGCCGTCGAAGGCGTTGCTCTTCGTTGAGTCGTTGGCGGTGATTTCCATCGAGTTTTTCCAGTCTGTCTTCGTAGTAAGCATCCCGAAATGCGGCGATTGGCTTCATCAATGAACCCAATGTGATTTCGCTGGAATGCCACTCCGGTCCCCAGCCATTGATGGCCGAAGCCATCAGGATGGTACCCGCCAAGACCGATGCTGCTTCTTGCAAAACTTCTTGAGGATCGAGTTCCTCTTCGTCTCGAAGTCGACTCAGTAACGCCTCCATGGTGACCTGACGGACAACGAATCGATTGTAGAAACCGTCTTCGGTAATGGATCGATCATCCCAGCCACCAAAGTGATAGTTAGGCCGCCGGTTGACCGGATGATCAAAGTCGTAGGCTCTCGGATCCATCGCAAGCTCTTCAACTCGCTCGGGATCAAATGAAGCCGCTCGCAGAATCTCCGGATCCGTCGAGTGGAGGGTTTCGATGGCCGCTTGGATCAGGTCGTGGTACGGACCCATGGAGATTCCAGCGTTCTTGATAAAAAGCGGCACGGGTCTGACGAACTCGTGTCGGTAAGGCTGGCACTGACGATTTTCCAGCATTGCAACGGGGCGATAGCCAACAAAGTCATCGAGCTGATCAATGGCGTTTTGGATGACTCGGTTGTCATCCGTATGAAGGTCTCCGGATAGCAAGACTTCGGCCGCCTTCGCCATGAAGAAGCCGTTGAAGATTAACTCCGGAACCTGGTGGAATAGGAGATCCCGGTGAAAATCGAGGTACGCGGGCAGCAACTCACTCCACAGCAAGCGGATCACTCTGCTCGCTTGATTGCAGTCTTGGAATGCCGCCTGCTCCTGCTGAAGCTTCTCCAGCGTCTCAGCGATCCAATCGCGCACCACTAACCAAGCAGCAGGCCCCGTCAGCGGGTCACCCATGACGGCAATGCTGTACACGTCGTTCCAGGCTTCGAGAGTCAGCGCATCGCACGAACCCGATGAAAAATTCAGATATCCCGCCAGCCGATGGAGCTTTTCGCTCAGGTTTTCGGGGGGCGGGAGGTTTGACATCGGGAGGCAGATCTAGTGCGAGGGGACATCGAGAAGGTCAAAGACGTTTTGGCAGGTCAACTGAAGGTCCATTCTCGGATCAAGCATTCGCCTTTTTCACCTGCTGTCACGAATTACTTCTTGGCCTTTTTCTTGGCGGCTTTTTTAACTGATTTCTTCCCGGTTGCCGCTTTTTTTGTTGCCGCTTTTTTCGTTGCGGTTTTCTTTTTCGGTGCCGAGCTTGACTTGGACTTTTTGGTGCTCGTTACTTTCTTCGCAGCTTTTTTCTTCGCAGCCTTCTTCTTGGTTGATTTGGTTTTTGGTTTTGAGAAGGCTTTGGCCCAACCATCGGCGTATTTTTCGTTAGTGCCGACGCGTAGGATCGTCATGATTTACTCCTGTCGCTTTTCAGTAAGAGTGGGATTGGTTTTGAATCGTGTGGTTGATGTTCAGACGCTAAGTCGCGTTGCAAAATCAAACGGTACCACGTTGAAAGCTTTCCTTAAAGGCACCGATTCACTCTAAGGACATTCCCCGTGCTTCGCGCATGTGAGAATCCTTCTCTGGATGCCCCGTGATTCAGGGCTTTTAACCTGCGTGGATACTTTTGTATCTCGCTCTTCGTCCGTCCTCGTCGTCTGGGTTTTCTCCCATCCGTTCCCTCAGGTTTCGTTCGTAAATCTCGAAGTTTCCTTCGCACCAAGTCAGCTTTCCATCACCCTCGAACGCGAGGATATGGGTCGCGAGGCGGTCTAGGAACCAACGGTCGTGACTGGTTACCACGACACATCCGGCAAAGTTCGCGATCGCCTCCTCGAGTGCACGGAGGGTGTCCACATCGAGGTCGTTGGTAGGTTCGTCCAACAGAAGAACATTGCAGCCTCGCCGCAGGAGTTTGGCGAGATGGACGCGGTTTCGTTCACCCCCGGATAAATTGCCAACTTTCTTCTCTTGATCTGGCCCTTTGAAGTTGAAGCGAGATACGTAAGCACGCGAAGAGATATTACGACCCCCCATGACAATGGTCTCCGTCCCGCCGCTGATTTCTTCAAAAACGGTTTTGTCATCATCAAGTGAATCTCGACTCTGATCCACGTATCCAAGATCAACGGTGTCGCCGACTCGGATCTCGCCGCTGTCGGGTTCCATCTGACCGGTCAGCATTTTGAACAGAGTGGTTTTACCGGCGCCATTTGGACCGATCACGCCGACGATCCCACCTGCAGGTAGGCGGAATGAGAGGTCTTCAAAGAGTACTCGTTCGCCAAACGCTTTCTTCAGGTGGTTCGCTTCGATAACCAGTTCACCAAGGTGGCGACCGGAGGGGATCTGAATCTCGAGTTCGTCTGGACGATCCTCAAAGGTCTGAGACGACATCTCTTCGTAAGATTTGATTCTTGCTTTGCTTTTTGCTTGCCGAGCCTTGGGGCTCATGCGAATCCATTCAAGCTCACGAGCCAAAGTGCGTTCCCTCGCTTTCTGTTGTCGCTGTTCGATCGTAATCCGCTTTTGTCTCGCCTCGAGCCACGCGGTGTAGTTACCCTCGAACGGCAAACCTCTTCCCCGATCAATCTCGAGGATCCACTTCGCTACGTTGTCAAGGAAGTATCGGTCGTGGGTGACCGCTACAACGGTTCCGGGGTAACGGTCAAGGTGTTGTTCGAGCCACGCGACGCTCTCGGCATCAAGGTGGTTGGTCGGTTCGTCGAGTAGCAGTAGGTCGGGCTGTCGAATCAACAGTTGGCAGAGTGCTACGCGACGTTTTTCACCACCGGAGAGTTTGGAGACATCCGCATCTGGTGGGGGCAAGTTCATGATGCTCATGGAGAGCTCTACTTGCCGATCCAACTCCCAGAGATTTCCCGCGTCGATTTTATCCTGCAGTACTGCCATCTCGTCGCACAGTTTGGTCATCTGGTCATCATCCGTGACCTCTCCTAACAGTACGCTTATCTCGTTGTAGCGATCGAGGATTGCCTGCCTTTCAGCAACCGCTAGTTGGACGTTCTCGAAAACGGTTTTTGTTTCATCGAGTGGTGGTTCCTGAGGTAGGTAGCCAACCGTGAAGCCATTTCCGAGTCTCGCGGTGCCATCGAAATCGGTGTCTTGCCCCGCCATGATTCTTAAAAGAGTCGATTTCCCAGCGCCATTGGGGCCGAGCACGCCGATTTTGGCACCGGGGTAGAACGCGAGCCAGACATCGTCGAGCACTGTTTTTTGACCGTGTTTCTTGGTCAGATTTTCAACCTGATAGATGTATTGGCGTGACATGTTTTTCTGGTTTCTCGCTTTGGCGGCAGTGCTGCTATCTCTTCGTCAATCGCGGGTTGGATGATTCGGTTGGCCGGTCCGCGTTTTGTGTGGCCGATTGTTGTACGCGGAATCCTCTTGATTACAAGTTGCCGGGCTTGAATGTGCGAGCTTTTTATGAATCGCCTTTTTTGCGATCGTCCACCTTGCATTGTACGTTCGCAAGCCTTGGTTGCGTTTCAGGCAGATTCGTTGATCTTGATATGGATTTCCGGTCGCGCGGTATGGCACGGCATATCCAAGGGGTGCGGTAATTGCCGGTTCTCCGTTCGCTGTGCGTGCCGACTAAACGTCATTTCGATCACTGTAGGTAATTGATCGTCCTGACTGACGGGGACGGAATTGTTGGCGTGAATATGAATCACTTGAAGTTGAAATTGCTCGATAAAGCTTTTGATGCGGCCGAGCTGTAAGTCGCAGTCATGAAACTCAATCACGAGGCCCGCGAGACGGTCTTGATGTGAGATCAAACAATCCAGAAGGCGGTACTCAGAACCCTCGATGTCGATCTTCATGAAGATGCTTTTCGCGGACGTCGATTTTAAGATGTCATCAAGCGTGCAATGCTGATCGTCCTCGGTTTTTAGTCCGACAAATTTTTCAATGTGCTGCACATCGTGCTTTGAAAAGAAGGCTCGGTAACTGAGCCACTTTCTTAGTGCACGGATCCATCGGATCGGATTATCGATTGCGAATAACTTCTTGATGAAAAGCTTTCGGAAGTACCGACCACTCACGCTAGCGTCATATGCGAGGATCGGGATATCCCGCCTCTTTTTGAGCTGCTCTTCGAAGCTCCAATCGTCATTGACGCCCAAGCCGATCAGTAGTTCCGAATGCTTGATGTCACTTTCGGATACCAAATAACCACCATCATGATCCCGGCCGATTCGGACAAGGTCGCTTGCTGGCCGATAGGCAAAGAAATGCGGAAGTCTAGCTTGGATCAAGATCGTCCTCGTTTGAGTTTGCGGAGAACGCGTGCCACATTCAAAACCGTTGAACGAGCCGTACTGTGCTATTCCCACTCAATGGTCGCAGGCGGTTTGCTGCTGATATCGTAGCAAACTCGGTTCACACCTTTGACTTCGTTGATGATCCGTGAGCTCATCTTGGCGAGCAGGTCATACGGCAGCCGACTCCAGTCAGCGGTCATAAAGTCATTGGTGTTGACGCTTCGAATCGCGATTGCGTTTTCGTAAGTTCTCGCGTCACCCATCACACCAACACTCTGAACGGGGAGTAAGACAGCAAACGACTGACTCGTTTCCCTGTAAAGACCGGCTTTTTGGATTTCTTCCACCACGATCGCGTCCGCCTCGCGAAGCACCGCCAACTTCTCTTTGGTGATTTCTCCGAGGCAACGCACTGCCAATCCCGGGCCCGGGAACGGATGCCGCCATACCAGTGATTCGGGCAGTCCAAGTTCGATCCCCAAGCGACGAACTTCATCTTTGAAAAGATCCCTTAAAGGCTCGATGAGTTCGAAACCGAGTTGCTCGGGAAGTCCGCCAACGTTGTGATGCAGTTTGATGGTAGCTGCGGGACCATCGGGGTCAGCGCCACTTTCGATCACATCTGGGTAAAGCGTTCCCTGAGCGAGGTAGTGGGCGTCTTCGATCTTTTCTGCTTCTGCTTTGAAACATTCAATGAACTCAAAGCCGATTTTCTTGCGTTTTTCCTGCGGTTCGCTGATTCCCGCTAAAACACCCAGGAATTGTTCTTCTCCCTCCACCACGCGGAGGTCGGTTTTGAAGTGCTCGGTGAACTCTTTGACCACCATCTCCTGCTCGCCTTTTCGCAATAGGCCATTGTCGACCAAGATGCACGAGAGTTGAGGGCCGATCGCTTTGTAGAGCAATGCCGCAACCACACTTGAATCAACACCGCCGCTGAGTCCGCAGATGACGCGGCGGTTACCAACTTGCCGGCGCACCTCTTCGATGGTTGCTTCCGCGAAATCGCCCATCGACCAAGTTGGTTCGCAGCCGCAAATTTCAATCACAAAGTTTCGCAGCAGTTCTCCACCGCGAGTGGTGTGAGTCACCTCTGGATGGAATTGCAGGCCAAAGACCGGTAGCTCTTTGTGTTGGATTGCCGCGTACGGACAGGTACTGGTCTTTCCAATCGCATTGAATGATTCGCTGATGCTTGATACCTGATCGCCGTGGCTCATCCAGACATCCATTTCTTCCGGAAGTCCTGCAAAGAGACCTGAATGATCGTTGATCTCGCAGGTCGCAGGTCCGTATTCACGACTTGGGGTGTTATCGACTTTGCCACCGAGTGCTTCACAGGTCAATTGCATGCCGTAGCAAATTCCGAGGACCGGAATGCCAAGTTCGAATAGCTTTGGATCGCAGCGTGGTGCTCCCTCCTCATAAACGCTTGCTGGTCCCCCGGACAAAATAATTCCCTTGGGTTCGATTTCAGCTAGACGTTCCGCGGTGATGTCGTGTCGGAGGATCTGGCAATAAACGTTTTGCTCTCGGACGCGTCGCGCAATCAACTGTGCGTACTGAGAGCCGAAGTCCAAAACGACAATCCTCTGCTGCGTGAGGTCTTGAGCGGAGGGAGCTTCGGAGTTGATTTGAGCGTTGGCTGCAGAGCCTGCAGATGATTCGTTTGGACTATTCATCCGTTGTGCCACATGCGAAGAGTCGCGAAAGGGTAATTGCAAAGTTTAGAAAATGCCCTCGACCTTCCCAAGGGGTTCAAGCGATGTTGAGAGGGTGCCCGACCCGTTTGCAGCTTTGTTGGTCGAGATTTCCCCGTTAAACCGAAAAAATCCCAGAGCTCTGAAAGTCCTTTTTCGTGGAAATGGTGCTTTTCCGCGATCGCCTTGGACAAATCGCAATCACCAAAGGGCACGGATTGGTTTTGGAGGTGAGAAACGCTTGGACGGATTTCGGGTAAATTTGGGCTGATCATGCCGAAGTAGGAGTTTGACGTGATCATTCGCGTTAGTTCAGGAAGGAGTGAGCGAGGTGAGAATACTACTTGCAAATGATGATGGCGTTTATGCTCCCGGTCTGGCAGCGCTCGAGCAGCAGTTGAGGCACTTGGGGGAGGTCGTGGTCGTGGCCCCGATGACTGAGCAGAGCGGGGTCGGACATTCCATCACGTTTCTCACACCGCTGACGGCCAAATCAATCCATCGCGAAGGTCATCACTGGGCTTGGGCCGTGGATGGATCTCCTGCCGATTGTGTGAAATTGGCCATCGGGCAGCTTTATCAAGATGAGCCATTCGATTTGGTCGTGAGCGGGATCAATCATGGTCTCAATGCGGGAATCAATGTTCTTTACAGTGGAACCGTGGCGGCTGCCGTGGAGGGTGCGTTCTTTGGAGTCACCAGTGTCGCGGTGTCCTTGGAGTATGACGAGGACGCAGATTTCCAAGCGGCAGCAGTCATCGCTAGGAATGTGATTTCGGGGGTTGTTTCGCGGCCTGATTCTCGCGGTGGTCTGTTCAACTTAAACATTCCCACCGCCGCCACCGCAGGGCCGAGCGACCTGAAGGTGGTCCCGATGGGGCTGGAGCAATATGGCAGATGCTACGAAAAACGCACCGATCCACACGGACGCGACTACTACTGGGCCCTGTGGACAGAACCCGAACAGCCCCCGCCAGAGTCCGCCGATGTGATCCAACTTCGTAAGGGAAACGTCACCCTGACACCTCTTCGATTCGATCTGACTGACCCACAAAGGCTGGAACAGATGCGGGACTGGGATCTTCGAACCTGATGGGTTCTTTGGTGGTAAACAGAAAAGGGTGTGGGCCGGTGTCGATAGCGGGGGTAGAAATTGATCTTTCGGACGCTTTCTAAAGTTCACGCTCCTTGGGTCGTGCGACTACCCGCAAGAGGGGCTCGCAAGAGGGGCTTGGAGAGTGAGGTTTTTTGACGATTACAGCGGTTTGTTGAGGTGTGTTACCGTCTTGGGAACCACCTCTTGCCGCGAGACCCCTCCCGATCAAGTTGTTTTGCGAGTAATCTTTTGCAGGTCTTTTGGAGACATTGGACTCGTCTTTGAGACATGATTCCCGGCAGAGTAACGTCGGAACCCTTCTTTTCCATCTTGTGAGTGAGTTAGCCAACTGATGAGTGTTGCATCGAGTGACATTAAGAAACTAGCCGTCGATACTATCCGCACGCTGAGCATGGACGCGGTTCAAACGGCCAACAGTGGGCATCCCGGTACGCCAATGGCACTTGCGCCAATCGCTTACCAGCTTTTCAATCACACGATGAATTACGATCCGTCACAGCCTAATTGGCCGTCGCGTGATCGTTTCGTGTTGTCATGTGGCCACGCATCGATGCTGCTCTACAGTGTTCTGCATCTCGCGGGTGTCCAGTCAACCGACGAAGAGGGAAAGCCAACCGGTAATCCATCGATTCGTCTTGAGGACATTAAGAACTTCCGACAGATCGGTAGTCCCTGTGCTGGGCACCCCGAATTTGGCGAAGCAGCCGGTATCGAGACCACCACTGGGCCACTCGGAGCGGGTGTCACCAACTCGGTCGGAATGGCGATGGCCGAAAAATGGCTTGCCTCCAACTACAACACACCGGAACATCAACTATTCGACTACAACGTCTACGCACTTTGCAGCGACGGGGATTTGATGGAGGGCGTGGCTTGTGAGGCGGCAAGTCTCGCGGGGCATCTCAAATTGGATAATCTTTGCTGGCTCTACGACGACAACCATATCACGATCGAGGGTGATACCGATCTTGCCTTCAGCGAAGATGTCGCTCAGCGTTTTGAAGGACTCGGATGGAATGTTATCAAGGTCGCAGACGCTAACGACCTGGCAGCACTCGAATCGGCTATCGGGCAATTCAAAGCTTGTTCGGACCGACCAACGCTAATCATTGTGCGAAGCATCATCGGCTTTGGAGCACCCAACAAGCAGGATACCCACGGAGCACACGGTGCTCCACTCGGTTGGGATGAAGTCGCTCTTGCCAAAGCGGCTTATGGACTTCCCGCCGACGAAAAGTTTTACGTTCCTGAAGGGGTTCGTGAGCACTTTGACTCCAATCTAGGTGTTCGAGGAGCCGAAGCTTACAAAGCTTGGGAAGGAGTTTGGTCGGATTACCAAGCTAGCCATCCCGAGAAGGCAGCCGAGCTTGACGACTTGTTTGCAGGGCGTCTCCCAGAGGGTTGGGATCAAGACATTCCTGTTTTCGAAGCGAGTGAAAAAGGCGATGCGACTCGTAACAGCAGTGGCAAGGTGTTGAATGCGATTGCGGGTCGTGTACCGTTCATGATCGGAGGATCCGCCGACCTTGCTCCGAGTAACAAGTCAGATTTAACTTTCGAGGGTGCGGGTGATTTTCTTCCCGGCGAGTTTGGCGGAAGGAATTTACACTTCGGGATTCGCGAGCATGCGATGGCGGGCATCGTCAATGGTATGTCTCTATCCGGACTGCGTTCATATGCGGCGACCTTCTTTGTCTTCACGGATTACATGCGAGGTGGCATGCGTCTTTCGGCGATCATGCATCAACCTGTTATCTACATCCTGACCCATGACTCGATTGGAGTCGGTGAAGACGGTCCAACCCACCAACCGATTGAACACCTGACCGCTTGCCGAGCAATCCCTGGCCTGTACGTCTTCCGTCCAGGTGACGCCAATGAGGTCGCTGAGTGTTATCGCACCGCCATGCAGATCGACAATGCTCCGTCCGCATTTGTTCTTTCACGTCAAAATATGGAGACGCTCGATCGATCGCAAACTGCACCTGCCTCCGAGTGTTCCAAAGGTGGTTATGTCGTCATGGATTGTGATGGCACACCGGAAGTGATTTTGATGGGCAGTGGTAGCGAATTGGGTCTCTGTGTGGACGCCGCTCGACAATTGGCGCAGGAAGGTGCGAAGGTTCGCGTGGTAAGCATGCCTTGCATGGAACTCTTTGCTGCTCAATCTGCTGAGTATCAAGAGTCTGTACTGCCAGCGAGTGTCACACAACGCGTTGCTGTTGAAGCCGGCTTGCAAATGTGCTGGGATCGATGGATTGGATTGAACGGTAAGTTCATCGGCATGAGCAGTTATGGTGCGAGCGGCCCATATTCCGAGGTTTACAAACACTTCGGAATCACGGTCGACGCTGTGGTTGCTGCTGCAAAGAGTTTCTGATTAAACCTCTCCGTGGGATTATTCCCAGCGACAGTTTTAGCTCGCCTTTGATCGACCACTAACCGGATTGAACACGAGTCTGGGTAGTGGTCACTTGGCGGTGGAGTCACCGTGATGTCTGTGGCTATCGCCGCACCTAGAAGCGACGATTGACGCTGAACTCGGCCATCATCTCAAGTGATTCTCTCGACTCACAATCTCGCATGATTCGTAGGGAATCCAACGCTTCGCAATAATACTCTCTTGCTACACGATGGGTGTAGCTCTTGGCGTCAGAGGCTTCTAAGTACGGCATGATCCGTTCAGCTCTGAGTTCCGAGGGGCCAGAGAGTATCTGATGGATTGTCTGACTCTCGTGCGCATCAGCGGTATCGAGCAGACGGATGATAGGGAGCGTGATTTTTCCCTGTTGCAAATCGGTGCCGAGTGTTTTTCCAACGATCTGGTCGTCTCCCCAGAGGTCGAGAAAATCATCGGCAATCTGAAAGGCGATTCCAAGTGCGTTGCCGAAGCCTGCAGCTGCCTCGATCTCTTGCTCCGATCCATCCGAGAAAACAGCACCGAGTTCACAGGCGACACGGCAGAGTTCACCCGTTTTGGCTTGAACCATCGAAATGTATTCCTCCTCTGTTAGGTTCATGACATCACGATGGAGGACTTGGCGTAGTTCCCCCTCGCAAACCTTTCGTGCAGCTTCACCGACCCGTTCACAGGCGACAGTGGAAGAAGTTGTCGCAGCGAGGCGATAGGCTTGCGAAAATAGGTAGTCACCGAGAAGGATACTGGTGTGGTTGTTCCATTTGGCGTTTACCGTGGGTACATGGCGACGGGATGCGGCATCATCCAGTACGTCGTCGTGCACCAATGTGGCGGTATGAACCATCTCGATTACCGTCGCAATCGTCTGGTGGTTCTCATTGAGCGAACCGATGGTTTTTCCGATGAGCAGCAGCATTGCGGGGCGCAAGCGTTTACCGCCCAATTGTGTACCGTGTTGAAGAACGGATGCGAGATCAGGGAATGACGAGTTCAACTCGGCGTTAAAGCGTTCTTCGACTGCCTGCAAGTGATTTTGGATTGGAGCATAAACTTTGTTTAGTTTCCCCCTAATCGAATCGTTGCCGATGCCTTGGGTGTGGTGAAACTGTTCACTGAATTTCACGCCTGACGGATCTTTCTGGCGCTTGAGGGATCGTCCGATGTCCTCGTTGGTGCCTGCCGCTCGTGACTTGGCGGAGGTAGGTGAATCGCTTGAGGGGTGCCGGTTGGTGATGGAGGAGGCGTTCATGACGAGTCTACTTTGGATCCATTGCGTCTGGCGGAATCACCGGCGTCCGGCTTGGTTTGTCTCGTACCGATAACCGCGACAGGTGGCGACGAATTAACCTTGATCATGATGGGGGGCCAAGAAATCGCCAGATTTACCACCTGATTTTTTGACGAGTCGGACGTGTGTGATTTCTGCTCCACGATCAATCGACTTAATCATGTCGTAGATGGTCAGCCCAGCGACGCTCGCTCCGGTCATCGCTTCCATTTCAACGCCTGTCTTGGCGGTGGTTCGGACTTGGACTTCACACCTCAGTTCGACTCGATGAGGGGTGTGGCTATCAGCGTGGGAGAGCTTGCAGTCGCTGAGTGGTGTTTCAATGCTGATTCGTTCGCTCGCTTCCGCATCCTTTTCGCTACTCGTTTTGCATGACGACCAGTGGAATGAAACCGCAACCGCTTCGATTGGAATTGCATGGCAAAGAGGGATCAGCAGCGAAGTCGATTTTACCGCTTGGATGGCTGCGATTCGCGAGATCCCCAAGACATCACCCTTGGACAATTTGGCATCGCGAATCGTTTGGGCGGTTTCGGGTGCCATCAGAACCGAGGCTGACGCGGTTGCGGCACGAGCGGTGGTCGCTTTGTCAGACACATCGACCATGTGGGCATTACCTTGGTCATCGAAATGGTTGGATGTCTGGCTCAACGGAATCAAATCGTGGGGTTTAGGGTGACAGAGACGTACCTGTGCTGGTTTTACTCAAAAAAGTGTCGCTGCAAAATACGCTGGCAGGATGTTTTCGTTCTGATTCTAGATGCCAATAAGGTCTCCGTTAATGCATTCAGTTCAGGTTGCCTTGGCTGAGTCCCATTTACGGAACCCAAGGAAGCATCAAAACAAAAAAAGCCCCTCTCATCTGCGGGGATGAAAGGGGCTTTCAACGAGGTCTTATCGTGCTGTACCGCAAGGATCTGATTCGCAAGCGAATCTCACCTCAGACGGATCAGACGAGCTCTTTACGTGATCCGACAAGCGTGCGAAGACGCTCTGCGAGCAGGTGAGCATCGAAAGGCTTTTTGAACGTTTCGTTGATGCTGCTGCGATCGAAGCTCATTGGCTGTCCATCATCTGGAAGAAGAGCAATGAGAACGATGTCGGTAAAATCAATATTCTTACGCAGGTTTTGGCAGATCTGAACAGCTTCGATCTTCCCGATTGAGAAGTCGACGATGATGCAGTCTGGGTTGAAGCTCTCAGCTTGAATACCTGCTTCAAAACCGCTCGCTGCAACAGCAACCTTGAACGCTTTTTCAGGTGGTAGTTCTCGCTTGAGATTTTCAATCAAAACTTGGTCTTGAGCGACGATCAGGCACTTTGCCATTGCTTCGTCTTCAAGATCGCCCAAGGGCATGCCGTGCTCTTTGAGAAACTTAATCAAGTACTCTCTTGGAATACGACGGTCCTGTGATCCAGGAATGCGATAGCCTTTCAAACGCCCCGAGTCGAACCATTTGGAAACGGTTCGGGGTGCTACTTTACAGATCTTGGCGACCTGTCCAGTTGTGAAGACCTTCATGCTAGGTTCTCCATAACGCCTCGTTTAATTTCCCTCGAACAATGGTGCGTCGGTATCCATTGTTCTCGCAGCCCTACATCGTTAAAGGTCAAAGCGAGCGGTCGGTCCTGATCGACTGCTCTCTGAATGTTGCGGTGGGTCGCAGCATCAGACCAATGTGCTTCTCGAATAACGTTGGGTCGGGGCTACCCGGTTTGCATCTTGCGACGCTCGCCCTGCGGGATCCTCGCGGTTTTAGTTGTCAAAGTCGTTTGTTTTGGTCTCACCGGAGTAAAACCATCCGCCGAGTGGCGGGAGCGGGGAGAAAGAGACGGAATGATGGCGACCAATGCCCAACCTTCCCGTTTCTCAATTGCGAACAATTGAGTTTGGAAGGTTCGGCTATGCTCGCCGATCTGCTTCAACCGGTTCTCTCTCGGACAGCACGTTGCTGCGATAGAGTGTGAAGCATTTCCCCAGATTCCCCCCTGGGTAGATGGGAGATCAGCGATTTGTCTCGAAGATCGAGCCAAACGGTGATCACTCTCGCCACTTAAAAAGTTCGAGAGTCACCCATCCGAGACTTATTGTCGAGAAAAACCGGTCCAACTCTTTAGCGTGTTTGATTGGGAATAAGCACTATCAGCGGTTTCTTTGGACTCGGTGTTGTAATCCCTACAGCAACGGCGCACCGCCAATGCTCAGATTTACAGTGATTTATGAAGTTTTTGAGATAGCGGTGCTAGGTTGCCTGTGCAGAGAGGGTTGCCAGCGAAACGAAAAGTTTTTTTCTAGGTGTCCACTGGATCTGCCTGTTCGCGTCAAAATAGAGCGGATAGAGCGATCATGTCAGTAGAGAAAGGATGTCCCGGAACCGATTCTGGTCTTCGCGGGGTGGTTTAAGGGCTCGGCTGCCTGTTTCGAACAGTTTGTTGTCGTTTTGGGATCCACTGATCGGGCAACAATAGGTAGGTTTGCGTGAGAGCGGATCTTCAATCTCTTTTGGAAAAACGTCATGGATGCTTCGGGCTACCAATTCTTTCTGCAGGCAATCGAAACCCCGAGTCCCTCGGGCTACGAGCAGCAGATCCAGTCACTCGTTACTCAGTACCTCGATGGCTATGCGGAATCTTCCAGAATCGATGTGCACGGTAATTACATCGCGACCGCTGGCGATACCAATGGTCCACGTCTGATGCTAGCCGGTCATTGCGATCAGATTGGGATGCTCGTTTCGCACATTGACGATGAAGGCTTTGTCTATGCTCAGACCATCGGAGGTTGGGATCCCCAGCAGTTGATTGGTCAGTCCATGACCATTTGGACCGACAACGGTCCGCTACCCGCCGCGATTAGCCGCAAGCCGATCCATCTGCTGACGACTGAGGAGCGAGGAAGAGTGGTCCGCCTCGACGAGCTTTGGCTCGATATCGGAGCCGTCAACGGAGAATCCGCAAGGGAGAAGATTCGAATCGGGGACCCCATTACTCTTGATCTGAGGATGCGCCCGCTTTTGGGAAGTTTGGTCTCCGGTCCCGGGATGGATAATAAGTCGGGAATGTGGACCGTGGTGGAAGCGTTAAAGCGTGCGGTGGCTTCACCGCTTCGATGCCACTTGCATAGTGTCTCGACAGTGCAGGAAGAGATTGGGCTGCGTGGAGCCAAGACCGCCTCGGGTAGTATTGATCCTCAGGTTGCAATCGCCGTTGATGTGACTCATGCATCGGATTGCCCCACAATTAGCAAGCAAACACAAGGAGATCTTCGCGTTGGTGGAGGCCCAGTGATCTTTCGCGGACCAAATATTAATCCTGTGGTCGCGGATAGACTGATCCTGCTCGCTGAAGAAAATGATCTGCCTTATCAACTCGCAGCCATTGGTCGAGCGACTCCGAACGACGCCAATGTGTTGCAGTTGCACGGAGGAGGCGTGGCGACGGGGCTAGTAGCGATTCCAAATCGCTACATGCATTCGGCGGTGGAAGTGATCTCGACGGAGGACTTAGATGTTGCTGCTGAGCTGCTTTCCAAATTTGCTCAATCACTTTCCGCCTCTGACGATTTCACGCCACGTGTGAAGAAGGTGTGATGAAGACTATTTGTCTGATCAAGTCCAAGCGGCGGGGTTGAATCGGAAGGCTACGATGTGAGAATGCAGATGCGGAGCGTTCGCGTAAAGCACATAGGTTCTGTGCTACCGCCGTTCGCTACCACATTGAGGAGAAACCGGGATTGTTGATATCCAGAAAATCCCAGCCTTCGAGCTGTCATACTAAGAGCGACTTAAGCGTTAACCGGGATCGCCTTATCTTTTAGCGGGATCTTTTACATGTCCATGGAGAATCAACAAGATCGATCTAGTCAGCAAACTGATGGTCCGTCGGGAGATTCCCTCGGGGGACTAGGGCTGGAGATCCTGAGTTCTCGCGACGCGTATGTCTCCTTGGTCGATAGTCTCCCGCTTTGTGTGCTGATCAAAGACCCCCAAGGGCGTCGCCTGTTTGCCAACACCGCGTACTTGAAGTGGAGGGGTGTGGAACTCGATCAGTTGGTGGGTAAGCGAGACGATGAGCTGTTTCCGCCTTCTATTGCCGCTAAGTTCACCGCCGATGATCAGCAGGTGCTGGGTGCGCGAACGCCCCTGCATAGTGTGGAGCGGACTCGAAAGGGTAATGGAGAGGAGAGGTGGATTGAACGCGTGAAGAGTCCAGTGATTGATCCCAACGGGAAAGTCATTGGAGTGCAGGTGATGTTTTGGGATGTCAGTGATCGGGTGAAGGCTGAGGAACACTTGCATCATGAACGTCATCTTCTGAATCATCTGATGAGCCACGTGCCGGATTGCATCTACTTCAAAGATCAGGAGAGTCGCTTCCTTCGGATCAGCGAGGCGATGGCACGAAAATTTGGTCTTCCCAATGCCGCCGCTGCCGAAGGCAAAACGGATGCTGACATCTTTAGCCCCGAACACGCTAGGGGTGCTCGCGAGGATGAACTCAGGGTGATGGAGACCGGAGAGCCTTTGGTGGATCGGCTCGAGAAAGAAACGTGGCGAGATCGTCCAGATACTTGGTGTCGCTCCACGAAAATGCCACTCCTTGATCACAAGGGGGACGTCGTTGGCACGTTTGGGATTTCTCGGGATGTGACCGATATCATTCGATATGAGAACGAACTCAAATCTGCTCGGATCGCCGCGGATGATGCGAATCAGGCAAAGAGTGAATTCTTGGCGAACATGAGCCACGAGATCCGCACTCCGATGAATGCCATTATCGGTATGTCTGAATTGCTGTCCCTGACAACGTTGCAGCATGAACAGAGCGAGTATCTGGACATCCTCAAGGATTCAGCAGATTCATTACTTGTTTTGCTTAATGACATTCTTGATTTTTCCAAGATCGAGGCGAGGCGTTTGGAACTCGAGTCGATTCCCTTTCCCGTGCGTGACCTTGTTGAAAGGTCGGTTCGCACGTTAGCTGTGCGTGCCGCCGAGAAAGAACTCGAGCTACTTTGTTATATCGCTCCGGAAGTTCCAGAAATGATGGTCGGGGACCCGAGCAGGCTGCGGCAGATTCTCATCAATCTTGTTGGAAATGCCATTAAGTTTACCGACCAAGGTCAAGTGTCAGTCCATCTGTCCATGGAATCTCGAGAACAAGAGACCGTATCGAGCGATTCCGGGCATGAGTCAGTGGAAGGGGGAGGTGTTGCGACGAATCCTGGGCGATTGAAGTTTCGGGTGATCGATACTGGGATTGGTATCTCTAAAGACAAGCAGGAGGCCGTTCTCGATGCTTTCACTCAGGCTGACGCTTCAACCACGCGACGTTTCGGTGGGACAGGTTTGGGGCTAGCTATCTCGGCGCAGTTGGTGGAGCTGATGGGTGGCAAGTTGGCCTTGGAGAGTGAGGTCGATCGTGGGACTGAGTTTTATTTCTCGATCGACATGATGTCTGCGTTGGCTGATTCGCACAATGCTCCAGTGAATTCGAAGCCTCTGAAAGGCTTGCATGTTTTGGTGGTGGATGATCACCCAGTGAACCGTCAAATTCTCGATGAATTGCTAGAACACTGGGGGGCAGTTGCTCAGACGGCTGACGGTGGAAAAGCTGCAATAGAACTGGTCGAGCAAGCGATTGAACTTGAAGATCCCTTTGATTTGATCCTGCTCGATTACATGATGCCGGAGATAGATGGTTTGGAGTTGGGGCGTCAGATTCACGACCTCGCGGGATCGGCTACGCCAAACATGGTGATGTTGTCCTCTTCGAATCAGCAACTCGATTCAGAATTGCTAAAGCAGATAGGCATCGCTCGCACCGTGACCAAGCCTTTAGTTAGATCCGAGTTTCTTGAAATCATGCTGCAGGTGATCGCTCACGGAGAGGATTTTAATCAATCGTCGGCTACAGGACTTCAAAATCGGTCGCTCAGGGTACTGGTTGCTGAAGATGGGTTCGCGAATCAGCAGGTCGCTTTGGGTTTGCTGAAAGCGGCTGGTCACAAAACCATCCTCGCTGCCGATGGACACCAGGCGATTGAGAAGTGGCGTGAGGGGGGGGTAGATGTCATTTTGATGGACATGCACATGCCCCACCTTGATGGTATCGAGGCGACCAAGAAAATCCGCATCGAGGAACAAACAGCAGGTGGGCACGTTCCAATTATCGCCCTTACGGCGGCTGCTTTTGATGAGGACCGCGTGGCGTGTGAGGTCGCTGGGATGGATGCCCATTTGTCAAAGCCAATTCACCCCGAGGATCTTGCGGAGGTGTTAGGCCGTTTCTTCATAAGCTCTGATTCAGCTTTAGCTGGCGACCTGCTCACGATTGACGAGACGAGTGAAACTGGCACTCGGGCAGTAACCAATCAAACTGCCGCAGGTGATTCGCATGCCGAGGTGCATCCCAGCTCCGGTCTCGACGATCAGGCCAAGGTTGATTCTGGGCAATCGCACAGGGCGTGGCTTTTGGATCGATCCATACCTGTATTAGATCTCGATGCAGCGTTACATCGCTTTCCCGGAGGTGTGGACGCGGTAAAGCAACTCGCGACGGTTTTTTATTCCGAATCTGAAGTGTTGATTTCGCAGCTCCTCGACGCAATGAAGCAGAAAGATCTTTCGGTAGTCATGCGGGCCGCACACACTCTCAAAGGTTCAGCACAACTTTTCGCCGCGAATCCGCTGCGTGATTCAGCCGCTATGGTCGAACAGTCCGCTCTCGAGAAAGATTGGGATCGTCTCGCATTTGAGGTTCCGCTGCTTCAGTACGAAGTCAAACGGCTATTCGCTAGCCTAAATGCCTTGTTCGCCAATGCGACCTAAGCCGGTTTGTAGTCGACTCTATTGTCAACCGCCTGCAGACCTAACCTCTGGTGAACCGCTTAGTCAGTTGCGACCGACTCTTCATTGCATCGCGTTGGGATCATTCACCTTGCGTCGAGGTACCAAACAATAGCTTAGTAACGCCTAACACGTGCGATTAGTGAGGTTCCGATGACAGCCAAGATGATGTTTCCTATCCAAACCCCGTATGGCGGTACCAGGCCGTCTTTAGCCTGTTCCAAGCCAAAAATAAACAGAGGGTAGTAAACAATGAGTGTTGGTAGAAAGCAAAGCCCAAAGGTCGACCAGTAATCACTGGTCTTTGCGAGCATCGCAAGAGGGGCACCGACAAAGACAAAAAAGAAACAACTGAATCCCCAAGCCCAACGTCGCCAAGGTTCAGTCTGGAGACGAATCAGGCGTTTCCGATTGCTTTCAAGGCTCGCTTCCATCTCGTTACCTCCAACACCGGTAATATTCTCGTGTCGGGAGGTGAGGATCGAAAACCCAGTGTGTGCTGCGAGTTGGCCGACGATTGCGTGGTTGCGGCTATCTTGTTTGAGTCGTTCGCCGCTGAGAAGTTGCATCGGCAATTCGCTTGGGCTTTTATTGCTAATGTCTCGGGCAGCGGTTTTTCCGGAGAGAGGGATTTTGAATTCCGTTTCCCCGGGCACAATGCTTTGAAAGAGATTCCCTCCTTCGACCTGACTATCAACAACACGTAAAAGCAGGGTCTCTGTTTCGGGGTCGAGTCGCAGTTCACCTTCTTTCGCAGTCAACTTCATCGGGCCTTGAGAGCCACTGTTGTGGACCGTGACGGTGGGTCTGACTAGCGTCCTTCCGCTGACCTCTCGGACGTGAATCGAAAATCCACGATCGGATGTATAGGTTTGCTCACTGCGCAGGACTCGGTACGCGATATCCTCAATCGACATCAGGACGACTCGGTTCACCCCAGGTCTGCCCCACGACACCGCGAGATCGGACACCACCACCGCGATGGGGCTCAGGATAGCAGCGAAGATGAGTGCTGGTTTGAGAAGTCTTACCGGGGAGATTCCCGATGCCTTAACGGTCGAGATTTCGCCGTGCGCCGCCATCCGCCCATAAACACAGCAAACTGAAAAAAGTGCGGTCGCTGGGAAGGCGAATTGGAGCGAGATGGGAAGGATGTAGGGTAACAACTGCACAACCGCAGAGAGCCCGAGACCGCGGCGCAGCAATTCTCGTCCCACACCAATCAGTAGGATGAGTAAAGTCAGGACAATGAGCGATACGACGAAAATCTTTAGGATTTCGGTGAGAACGTATCGCGTCAGGCGACTGGGCATGGAGCGGGTCAATTGGGTGAGGTTGTAGAACGTTGTCGAACTGGTGGATCGACAGCGACAATTTTCACTCTGGCTAAGGTTTAGCAAAAATCGCGAGAAAATGGGTAGACGAGTCTGTAGCTGGGTGAGCACTTCAGAGGCGTTTTCTCGTGTTTTTTGCGTTCAGGTCGGTCCTTTTGGTGATCGCTCGACACTGGTAAACTCCTTGCTTTGACTTCATGACCGCTCTCCGAGGCTTGTTATGACCCAACGCAAGGGTTCCGAATTCGCTGGACTTTCCGTCGCGATCATTACGCCGTTTCGTGATGGCGAGGTCGATTATTCCCGCCTTCGTGAGCAGGTTGAGTTTCAAGTTCAAGCGGGAACCACCTGTCTCGTCCCCGTCGGGACCACCGGTGAGTCGCCGACCCTTACACACGATGAGCATGATCGTGTTATCACCGAGGTGATTCAGTGTGTTGCGGGCCGAGCCAAGGTCATGGCTGGGACGGGTAGCAACAGCACCGCCGAGGCGCTGCGTTTGACCCAGCGTGCAGCTTCCGAGGGAGCTGATGCGACGCTTCAGGTGGCGCCGTATTACAACAAACCGACCCAAGAAGGGTTTTATCAGCACTTCAAGGCGATTGCGGAGCATGTTGATATCCCGGTTTGCGTTTACAACATTCCGGGGCGAACTGGAAAAGAAATTGAAGTAGGTACCATTCAGCGTCTGTCGGAGATTCCAGGCATCACGATGGTCAAAGAGGCGACCGGTAAACTCGATCAATGTTCCGCGATTGCCGGAACAACGGATCTAACTGTGCTCAGCGGTGATGACTCGTTGACGCTTCCGATGATGAGTGTTGGTGCGGAGGGAGTGATTTCGGTGGTGGGCAATCTGGTTCCTGCTCCGATGATTGAGCTCGTTCAGGCTGCTCTCGCTGACGATTTTGTGACCGCTCGAAAACTGCACCATCGTCTATTCGGTTTGTGCTCGAGTATGCTTGGTTTATCAACCAATCCGATCCCCATCAAAGCGGCGATGCAGATGATGGGGCGAGACACTGGAGAGATGCGTTTACCCATGACGCCTCTTGAGCCGCAGCAGTACGAGCAACTGCGAGAGTCTCTTTTGGCTTTTGGCCTGGCGTCGGCTGCCGGTTAATCTTCGAAGAATCGTCGCGTGACGAGGCTCGAGTTTACGGGCATCGTGGTATAAAGTTTCTCAAGTACTGATGGCTCTGTACCAACGATAGCAGGCGATCTTCTTCCGAGTTTTCATAAGCTCGGTCTTCCACCTCAACACACACCGACCCGCGATATCCACAGTCGGTCAGGGTTGAGAAAAAACGACCCCAGTTTACATCTCCCATGCCAGGGAGTTTTGGTGTGTGGTATTCGTTGGGATGCGCGAGGATACCGACTCGATCGAGACGTTGATGGTCGACGCGGACATCTTTCGCGTGAACGTGGAAGATCTTTTCCGAGAAATCAATCATCGGATTCAGGTAATCCATTTGCTGAAAAATCATGTGAGATGGATCGTAGTTGAGCCCAAAGTAATCGCTCGGAATGTCATTAAACATCCGTTCCCAAATTGCGGGGCTGATTGCGAGATTTTTGCCGCCGGGCCATTCGTCTGCGGTGAAAAGCATCGGGCAGTTTTCAATTCCCACTTTCACATTGTTGGCTTCAGCGTGTCGGATGATGGGGGTCCATGTTTCGACCAAGCGAGGCCAATTGTCATCGATGCTCTTGGTCCAGTCGCGACCGATGAACGTGTTCATGCGGTTGAGGCCAAGTTGAGCGGTGGCGGTGATCACCGCTTTGATATGAGCCGTAGCGGTTTCTGCTTCTTGCTGATCGGGTGATAAGGCATTGGGGTAGTATCCAAGTCCGCTGATTACCACTCCGTATTGTTCTTGCAGGTCCTTGATCTTCTCAACCGACTCGACTTCCAATGCTGTGACATCGATGTGGGTGATGCCCGCATAACGGCGTGTGGATTTACCCGGCGGCCAGCACATCACTTCAACACACTCGTAACCGATGGAGGAAGCGATCTTGAAAACTTCTTCGAGATTTTGATCCGGTAGGATGGCACTGACAAATCCAAGTTGCATCATTTTTTTATTCCTCGATTTTTACCCATCTTTCGGCTTGATGACTCTTTAGGATCGCTTCGCAAAGGACGATTTCGCGATGACCATCGGTAAATGTGGGGTAGGAGTTAGGTTCTGATGAAATGCCATCCCGATGTTTCTCAATTGCCGCATAGACTGCGCGAAAGAGTTGCTTGAAGGAATCGCCGAAACCTTCGTTGTGACCGCCGGGGTACGATGCCGCTTGATTAGCATACAAACTCATCAGTGCCGGGTCGCGTATCAGGCTTTGGTTGGGATGATCTCGATGCCCCAAGTGTAACTGATTCGGAGATTCGCTATTCCAATGCAGCGAATACTTCTCTCCGGCGATTTCATACTGCAAGCAGTTTTTTCGTCCAGCATCGACTTGCGAAACCCACATGACACCCTTCGCGCCACCCTGAAAACGCAAAAGCACACTTCCGAAATCTTCTGTGGTGACGGGAAGGTCTTGAAGTGCCTGTTGGTTCGATTCCCTCGAGTCCGGAGTTGGGTTCTGACTGAACGTTTCATTGCTTCCGGCAATCGTTTGTCGAACGGGGTGTACGGTACAGAGGTCAGCGAAGACCGCCTCAACTTTCTTTCCAACGATGTATTGAATCAGATCCAGCCAATGTGTCCCGATGTCCGCTACGGCCCGCAGTGCACCTCCCTGCTCGGGGTCAACTCGCCAATTGTAGTCGGTGGGATGAAATAGCCAGTCTTGAGCGTAGCTGCCGGTAACGTGAAAGATTTTTCCTGCATCGCCGCTGCGAACGCGTTCGTGACTCTCGAGGGAAAGAGGATAAAAGCGAAGGTTGTAATTGACCGCCGCAATCACCCCCGATTCTCTGGCGAGTCGAACTAGTTCTGCGGATTCAGTCGAATTCATCGCGAGCGGTTTTTCGCACACGACATGCTTGCCACTTTTGATCACTCGAGAGGCCTGCTCAAAATGGCATCGATTAGGAGAGGTGAGATGAACCACATCCACCGATGCGTCGGCAAGGATCTGATCAAGATCACGGTAAGCAACTTCGAGCTGGAGTTCCTTCGCTGCAGTCTTCGACTTCTCAGCCGAGGATCCCAAGATGCCGCGAACATGTACCCCGGCTCGACGTAAACCCTCGACATGAACCGGGCCGATGAATCCGGTTCCCACAACTGCTGCTGTAAATTTTCTCATGCAAGATTATGCGGCGGCTTGGCCATTGAGGACAAGCCGACCGTTCTGACTAACCTCCACAAAACGCCCACGCGGGTCCCATCACACTGATGCTGCCTTTGCGTTGACAGCTTTTGCTTTAAGAGACTTTGCCTTAGGACTTTGCTTTGAGTCTTGCAATGTCTCCGGAGACGGATTGCTGCTGTCCGCGAAGTTCTTCGAGACTTTCTCTTTCTCTCTGAACCACGTCATCTGGGGCTCGAGAAACAAAATTCTCGTTGTTTAGCTTGGCCTCTTTGCCCGCGATCTGTTTTGTAATCTGCCCCATCAATTTATCTAGGCGAGCCAGTTCAGCCTCAACGTCAATGAATTTCTCGAGGTCGACATGCACCTCGATCTCCATCGAAGGGATGGCTAAGGGGGCGTCCGTTTCAAAAGGCGTGACGTCCGGTCCAAGGTTCACCAGTTCCGCCTGAGCAAGGCTGATAAACGATTCACGCATTGGTTCGAGCAATCCTCGGGAGGATTCGGAGCAGCGAACGGCAACCGGTACCGTTTCTTTGGGGGCGATGTTTTGACTTGCGCGAATTCGTCGAATTGCTCCAATGACCTCTTGGAACTCAGCAAATTGCCGCTCAATTGATTCGTCAAAGTGACTCATCTCAGCAGACGGCCAAGGGGCCCGCATGATGAAAGAAGTAGCCTCTTGCGGGGACTGTAATCCACGGTGCGAAGCGATCTGGTTGAGGTGTTCCCAAATGACTTCGGTGACGAAAGGCATTGTCGGGTGGAGTAATCTCAAGAGGGTGTCGAGACCGTGCGCCATCACCGCTTGGGTTGTCGCACGCTTTTCGGTATCAGCCAATCTTGGCTTGGCGATCTCAAGGTAGAAACTGCAAAACTCGTCCCAAGCAAAGTCGTACAGGATTCGGGATGTCTCTGCGTAGCGATATTCCTTGAGTCCCTCGGTGACCTGCTGGGTTACGGTAGCGAGTCGACTAAGGAGCCACCGATCTTCAAGCGGCAATGCATCTACATCGAGTTGCTGCGGTGTGTATCCGTCAAGGTTCATCATTGCGAAACGAGCGGCATTCCACAGTTTGTTGACGAAGTTTCGAGCCGTCTCAAAACGTTCGCTGACCACCGCACCTTTTGGCAGCGATCGATCCGCTTCGGTTTCCGCCCACTGCGTTGAGAAGGATTCCTTGCACGCAGGGCACTGCACAGTTGGTTGTGATCGATTCTTCTTGGTTTGATCGATCAGCTTCTCGCAGTGTGGACACTCGTATTGGACGGGCATTCGAACGTCTTGAGTATCGGTCGACAATCTGGCAAGACCAAACCGAAGAGCATCAGGGCCAAACTTGTCGATGACATCAATCGGATCAACTCCGTTGCCTTTACTCTTGCTCATTGTCTCACCCTGACCATCAAGGATCTTTGGGTGAATGAAGACTTCACGGAATGGGATTTCGCCAACGTTGTTGAGTCCCATTAGGACCATGCGAGCAACCCAAAGCGTGATGATGTCACGTGAGGTGATGAGTGTGCTGGTTGGATAAAAGTATTTCAATTCCTCGGTTTTTTGCGGCCACCCTAGGGTGCTGTGAGGCCAGAGCGCAGAGGAGAACCATGTGTCGAGAACATCAGGGTCGCGGGTTAAGCCGAGTGACTCCAGTTCGGATTCGAGCGGGTCCCCTTCCGTTCGCAGGCAGACGAAAATGCCTTGTGTGCCATCGTCAGCAGTATCCACACGGTAGCTAACCGATTCGGGGGACGACTGCACAAGTGAATCAAGCTTGCCCGTCAGTTCACTGGTTTTTTCTTCGGCAAGTTGGGTTTTTGACCAGACCGGGATCCGATGTCCCCACCAAAGTTGACGGCTTACTGGCCAGTCTCGCTTTTCCGAAAGCCAGTCAAGATATCCTTTGCGGTATCTCTCGGGATAGATTTGTACACGGTCGTCCGAAACGGCATCCATCGCAGATTGAGCGAGTTGATCCATGGCGACAAACCATTGGTCAGCCAAGTACGGTTCGATTGGTGTTTTACTACGGTCGCTAAGCGGAAGTTCAATTTCGCGATCTTCAATGTCGCCGAGCAATCCAGCTTCCTCTAGATCGGCAACGACTCGTTTTCGAGCTTCGGGGATCGTGCAGCCCTCATAGCAACCGCCCTCTCTGTTGATCGTTCCATCAGGATTTAGAATGTTGATCATTGGCAGTTCAGCTCGCTGCCCAACTTCATAGTCGTTGGGGTCATGAGCCGGAGTGATTTTAACGCAGCCGCTCCCTTTTTCTGGTTTGGCCCATTTGTCTGCGATCAGCGGGATTTCCCGATCCGTTAGCGGAAGCCGCAAGCGACGGCCATCGAGTGCCATGTCACGCAACTGCTTCAGTTTGGGAAGCATTGATTCACGTTGCTCGACAAGTTTATCGATTTGCTCTTGGATCTCTTTTTGCTCCGCTTCACTCGCTTCAGCAAGACGGTCTTGAAGTCCTTGTTGGATTGCATCGAGAGCACCCTCTGGATCGGGATGCACTGCAACCGCTGTGTCGCCAAGCATCGTTTCCGGACGCGTCGTTGCTATTTCAACTCGCTCTGGTTCCCCTGGCTTGGGGTCAATCACGGGGTAATAGAGATGCCAGAAGTGACCCTTCTTGGTTGTGTTCTTAACTTCGTCATTGCTTACCGCGGTTTGGAGGAAGGTGTCCCAGTTAACCAGACGCTTGCCTCGGTAGATTTGTTTTTTTGCAAACAGGTCAAAGAAAGTTGCGCGAACCGCGGCGGCGCATTGGTCATCAAGCGTGAATCGAGTTCGTTCCCAATCGCAACTGCAGCCCATGCGTTTGAGTTGACCTAGGATACGAGTTTCGTATTGGGCTTTCCACTTCCAAATACGATCAACTAATCCTTCGCGACCAATGTCATGTCGAGAAAGATTCTCCTGCTCTTTTAGTCGGCGTTCGACAACAGCCTGAGTCGCGATGCCGGCATGGTCGGTCCCAGGCATCCAAAGCGTCTCATGACCCATCATCCGATGCATCCGCACGACGATGTCTTGAAGCGTATTGTTGAGCCCATGCCCGAGATGCAATGCACCGGTCACGTTCGGTGGTGGGATCACCACGCAGAATGGTTCTCGATCTGGGTTTACTTCCGCGTGGCCGCATTGGTTTTCATCCCAAACTTGCGATATTCTTGCGGCCTGCGAAGCGTGGTCAAAACGGTCCGGAAGTTGGTTCATCGTGCTATTGAAGTCAGATTTTTGGGTTCGGGATGGGATCAAAATGGGGCGATTTGATCGAGACCCATTCTGCGACTAGACCGAGGGTAAAGTTGAATAAGATGGTTTCGCAGCACTCGTCCTTGGGGGGGTAGGGTGCCCAGTCCTGTTCTTTTTGATCGCTGGCGTTTTTAGTTTCCGCCAAGCGGCATTTCTTCTTTGTGCAGTTTGTATTCCACTGCATCCACTAACGCTCTCCAACTGGCGGCGATGATGTTCTCGCTGACTCCGATCGTGCCCCAAGATTCATTTTTGTCACCACTTTCGATGTTCACTCGGATGGACGCGGCGGTTCCTGCCCCTGAGTCCACGACACGAACCTTGTAATCCAGTAGTCGCATTTCGGCGAGGCAGGGGTAAGTGTCGGCGAGCGCTTTTCGAAGTGCTGCGTCGAGCGCATTGACCGGACCGTGACCTTCAGCCGCATCGAACCACAGGGTTTCACCGACCTGCAGTTTGATGATCGCTTCGGCGAAATCGTGATTCTGCTGCGCGTCACGGTCACCGGCAACAACGCGGTACTTGATCGTCTCAAAATGTGGTTGGAAATTGCCCGCAATTCGTTTGATCAATAGGTCAAAAGAGGCACCCGCATTTTCAAACTGATAGCCTTGGTTTTCCAGCGAGACAACCTCAGCCAGAATCTTGTCCATCAGTTCACGGTCGTCCTGTAGGTTATGCTTCGTCGCGAGGGCGACAATGTTGCTCCGACCGGAGAGTTCGCTAACAAGAATCCTACGCTCGTTACCAACTAATGCTGGGTCGATGTGTTCGTAAGTGTTAGCAGCCTTATTGATCGCGTGAACGTGCATTCCGCCCTTATGAGCAAAAGCACTTTGGCCTACAAACGGTTGTCCATTCTGCCACTGGAGGTTCGCTGTTTCGTAGACATATCGACTCAGTTCGGTGAGGGAAGTCAGCGGACGACCACCAAGTACTTCGTAGCCCTGTTTCTTGAGCCCCAAGTTGGCAATGACTGAAATGAGATCGGCATTGCCGCACCGTTCACCAATCCCATTGATCGTTCCTTGCACCTGAAGAACCCCGACGTCCACGGCTGCAAGCGAATTGGCAACCGCCATCGCTCCATCGTTGTGCGTGTGGATCCCAAACTCAACGGGATGATCACGAAGAGCGTCTTTTGCTGACGAGGTGATCTCCTCAATTCTTTCTGGAAGTGTGCCGCCGTTTGTGTCACAAAGAACCAACCATTTCGCTCCACCCTGTGCAGCAGCGATCAGGGTTTTGATCGCATACTCGGGGTTTGCGTTGTAACCGTCAAAGAAGTGTTCCGCGTCGTAGATTAGTTCTGAGTGTGAAGCAAGAAACTCGGCGCTCTCCCCGATCATTTCGAGATTTTCTTCAAGAGTGACTCGAAGCACATCGGTCGCGTGATAATCCCATGTTTTGCCGACCAGCGTGATGCAGGGTGTCTGAGCGGCGACCAAGGCTTGCATGCCGGGGTCGTCTGCTGCTTTCATTGACTTGCGACGAGTCATTCCAAAGGCGCAGACTTTAGTATGCCCCAAATCGCGTTTGCGAATTTCCTCAAAGAAAGCGACATCCTTTTCGTTAGAGAGCGGGTAGCCACCTTCGATAAAGTCAATCCCAGCCTCGGCAAGACGACAAGCAATATTCAATTTGTCCTGCAACGAGAAGCTTACTCCTTCTCCTTGCGATCCGTCTCTTAGAGTCGTGTCGTAGATGAGGATGGGTTGTTTGGTCATCGGTTAATTTGTCTTTGCGTTGTGGGCAAGTCTGATGAGGTCGCGATCATCGAGTCGCTTTTTGTCGTGTGACGCTCGACATGGACCCCGAAATTCACCTCACCCCAAGATCCGTCTCACCTCAAGATTTGTCGATTCCGTTTCGCTTGCGAGCCTTCCATTGTGGGGCAGTTGTATGCTGACACCAACCGAGGTGAATACGCCGACACCTCTGGCAGGCATCACGGCGAGGCAATCCCAGTCAGACGCTCGGATCTATGCCTTATCCATGCCTCGCCAAGCATTCGTCAAACGAGCTTGAAATCGCGAGTAATTTCAAGGTTTCGTGGCTTGTAAGGATGACGAGCACCCCCTTTTTTGTCAATCGCGACAGCCCTTTACCGAGGTTCTTTCAATGGGGAGCCGATTTTCTTCTGCTGCTAGTTCGACAGGTTTTCGGGCTTCACGGAGGGGGACGCCGAGGTGCGTTCGTCTCACAATCGACACAACCGGAATGAATCACCTGATTGTGTTGTCTTTTCGCAACCTTTGACGTTGCGAATCTTCATCATGATGGCAGCAAGCGTGGTAGGTTTCGACGGGTCAAAGTTTGTTTGACCGGTAACCCTTCACGATATAGCAAGTCATCGAAAACGACTTGGCGCGGGCCATCATGTTCTCCCCTTTCCAAATCTTCACCTCAGTTGGCGCACTGCGATTGCCACAGATGCATCGAATTGCATTTGTTGTGCTCACTTTGTGCACCATTGGGGGGTGTCGGCAGGTAAGGCTTCCAGCGATCGATCCCACCGGTTCGCAGTTATTTGCACCCAAACCTTACAGTACGACGCTAACGGTTCCTGGATTTGGGGACGAAAAATGCGGGATTGCAGATCGTTTTAAAAATCATTTTGCGGGGCTAGGTTTTGGTGGTGAGGGAGGTGTTTTTCCTGAACCCGCCTTCCAGGCTCCACCTCGGGTTGAGCCATGTCCGCCCGAGGGACTGGCGAGTACCAGCGGGGCGGCCACCAAGTCGGTTCCCTCCGGTTTGGTTTCCACGAATCTGAGTGATCCGTCATGTCCCGATGGACCGGCTGCGGTGATCTACGGGAATCCGCGGTCACAGCATGTTTGCCGTCTCCCGTCAAAAGGTAATCGCGGTAGCATTCTTCTCACGCCAAGCAAAGTTGTCGCGCCTGTTGGCGGCGAAGTGGTTCTGCTTTCTGGTATTTGCGGAACCGACGGCTATCTGCAACTCAATGAAAAGCTGGAGTGGATGCTGACGCCAGATAGTGTGGGGACATTCATTGAGGTAGGAGACCTTGCGCCGGGTGTTCTGACTCGTATGGCGGCATCCAAAGATCGTCCCAATAAACAGGGGCCTACTTACGCACTGGGACTGACCAGCACAAAAGAGATGTTGATCACTCGCGGCAATCAGAACTCGCGTGATGATGTTTATCTCGACAAGGGCCAGACGTGGATCACGCTGAGTAGCCCGAGTGAAGGTGTAAGCCACGTGACGGTTTTAGCGCCCGAGAGTGATTGTTGGGATCAAAGAAAGGCAACCGCGACGATCTACTGGGTCGATGCAAAATGGCAATTCCCTAACCGTCAAGTTGTTCCCAAGGGGCAGACCGTCGAACTCACCACTCGCGTCTCGCGGTCCCAAGGGGGAGCGCCGGCAAGAGGGTGGAAGGTTCGTTATGAAATCTTGGACCCCAAAATTGCAACCTTTGCTGGAACGGATCGTGCCACAGTGACAGAGGCCGCAGTCGATGAATCTGGGATGGCAAGCGTCCAGTTGTTACCCACCTCAGGTGCGAGTGGCACGACTGCTGTGTCGGTGCAGGTGATTCGTCCTGGAGGTCTTGGTGACAGTTTGCCCAGCGTGACCTTGGGGCGAGGTGAAACGGTTGTCACGTGGAGCGCACCGAAACTTGCATTGCGTTCCGGCGCGCCGGCGGTTGCCACGTTTGACGCACCTTTTGAAGTGATCGCAAATCTTTCCAACGCCGGAGATCAGCCAGCTACCAACGTCCGAGTCGATTTGCAGCTTCCGCCGGGAACACGGGTGGTTCGCAGTGATTCCTTTGCTCGAGTATTGCCTAACGCGGTGACTTGGGATATCGGGGCCCTCCCGGCTCAGCAACAAATTGATCTTTTCCTCGAGGTGTCAACTCAATCCCCCGTTGATCTGGTCTTCCAGGCCCGAGCGGATGGCTTGGTCACCGAGGACACGGTAAGGATCGACGTCTTTCAGCCGTCGCTCGATGTTCAGATCAAGCCGTTACTGGATCGAGTGGAGTCAGGTCAGCCGGTGGTTTATGACATCGACGTGAAAAATACTGGTGACCGTCCGATGACGAATCTAAGTCTTCTAGCGTCGGGCGATGCGGGCATGGTTCATCAAAGCGGTAACCCAGCGGTCACTAATCGCAAAGAGAACGGTCCGCTTCAGCCCGGCGAGATTTGGAAGGCACAGGTTCAATTCATTCCTGTACAAGCTGGCCAGCGTTGTCTAACGGTTGAGGCCACCGCGGATGGAGGTCAGCGTCTGGCTCAGGAAAGCTGCGTGACGGTGATTAATCCCGTCCCGCAGGCACCCAATCTTCAGGTGACCTTGGCTGGTCCAGATAACGTGGAAATGGGACAGTTGGTGCTATTACGTGCCACGGTGGTCAATGACGGCCCGGTTGTCGCAAATCAGGTGCGAGCAGTGATAGCCTACCCGGCACAATTGCAGCTGACGCAGGCGACTCAGGGAGCAGATCAATCGTTGGTCCAGCAACGGCAGATCGCATGGAATCTCTTGCAGGTTAATCCAGGGCAGCAGGTCGTGCTGGAAGCACAGTTTACCGCTGTGTTTCCCGCCAACCAAATCGAATCCGTTTTGCAAGTGCGCGCAAGCGTTGGAGATGCTCTCGACGATACTCAGGTGATGACCATTCGTCCCCAAGGTAGTGCGGTGCCCGGTGGTAGTGCGTTACCTGGTGGCAGTGCGTTACCAAACTTGGGTGCATCCGAGCTCGGTGGGGTCGGGACCGGTAATACTGGTTCGGCCGGAGTCAACAATCCATCAAACGGTAGCTCAATGCCGCTCCGAGGGGATCCGTCAGCACAGGATAACGGCGTCTCAGCCAGTGACACTCCCGCTGGCCCCTCCATTGGGAATCTCGTTCCGCCTCCCGAAGCTAATGCAAGCGGAGTTTCAGGTGAGCTAAAGGTGTCGCTCTTCGGACGGGACAACCCAGTGAGTGTTGGTGCGCCCATTCGTTATCGGCTCACGATCGTTAACGATTCCGATCAAAGAGATTCTGATTTGATGATCCAGTTTCGGCTACCTGATGGGGTAAGGTTGGATCGTGTGAGTCGGTCGACTAACCCGGAGGTGGGTGAGTTTCAGATTGGAGCAGGTTCGGTCGCAACGGCATCGGTGCCATCGCTTGAACCCGGTGAGAGACTTGATTACGAAATTGTCATGATCGGGAACCAGCCTCAGACGTTTGATCTGACGGTCAGCGTGAAGAGTTATCAAGAAGGGGATGGGCTGTCGCGAACGGTTGCTACCACCGTAACGCCTTAGTCGCTTTACTCAGCATCAAGCCACGCACGCAACCCCCACCTGGTCACTCCTGTGGTGCCACCTTGTTTTCTAAGGCCTGTTCAAGACGTTTGACAATCGCCTCATGACCTGCATTGCGAGCATGATCGATTGCAGTTTCTTGGTCTTCGTCTTTCTGGCTGACGACGGCTTGGTTGGCGAGCAGGATTTCGACAATCTCAGGTTCCCCTAGGCCTGCTGCCATCATCAGTGGAGTGAAGCCTTCAGTGCCATCAACAGCATTCACATCGGCTCCGGAATCGATCAGCAACTTTACCGTTTCCGAAAAAGGACCAGTGCACGCGTGAATGAGCGGTGTTTTTTTTTCACCATCACGGCAATCGACAGTAGCACCTTTGCTGATTAGGTAGGCCACGGTTTGGGTGTGGCCATTGTAGGCAGCCATATGCAAGGCGGTGAGTTTTTGATTCGGGTCAAATCCATTGACATCGATGCCGAGTTCCAAGCCAGACTTCACCTTGGAGAGATCGCCTTCATAGGCTGCCATTCGAAAAGCATCCTCGCTGATTCTTGGCTGCGTTGAGGCGGAAGAGGACTGAGCGTCGTTAGAGCTTTTGGGGGATTCATCGTCCTCGGAACTGTTGGCTTCAGATCCTATCTCCTTATCCGCTTCAATCTCATCATTCTGAGACGTTGGTTCTGGCTCAGATAGCGAATTCGAAGCAGAGGGTGGCTCGGTTTCTGTTGCTGGCGGTGTGGTCTCATTCGTCCCAGAAAAGTTGCAGCCACCCGGCAGTATCAAGGAAACGGCCAAGAGGATCATGGCGGTGGACGGTCGGGGGGATGGTGGTTGAGACATGTTAGTTCATTCATTAATTGAAGCGGGTAAGCGATGGATCACGATGACCGCATCTCGCCAATCGATCGTCACATCGATCTGCTCTGCAATCCCCTCCATCAGATCCCTCAGCGTAACATCTTGCCCTTCGAGCGTAACGATCCCTTTGCACGCGTTTTCCGCGCTGGGATGAATCTCGCATTGAAGATTTGCAGTTGCCGCAAGTTGACGAAAAGCGTTTTCCGCCGATGTTGACATTTTCTTGAGTGAGAAAGTGTCGGCGTCGAGTTTCACCGAGGTGGGTTTTTGTATCCGTTCAAGCAGCCAGTGGGTGATACTGCGGTGGTCACTTGCGTTTCCCTGAATCGTGACTCCAGATGCAACTTTTCGAGGCTTAACTTCGGGGAACTGAACTCTTAGTTCCTGATCGATCGCTTTGAGTGTCTCGGGTTGCAACTTGTAAAGTCGGCTTAGAGATTGATTGGCTTTCGTTGTAGCGAGCCGTTGGTCGCCGTTTTGCAGCGTCTCATCCTCAAACTGACCTCGAATCATTATCTCCGCAACACCACGGTGAATCCCTCGCCAGTGGTTTTCGGGCCAAAGATCGTGAGGGAGTTTTACTGAGGTGGCACCCGAGTCGATCATGGTTCGCGAGAGAGCTTCGCTGGGGGTTGTTACGTGATCCCAGTTTATGTTGGCCACCGCACCCATCTCGCTCGCCTTGAGTTGCATCACGCGAGTGGTGAGTTGGTCCACCCACTCTGTCCTCCCAATCAAAATGACGTTTCCAATCGGCATTACCACACAATCCTGAGTGGATGCGATCTGCTGAAATGCTGCCAGCAAAGTCGGGCCAAGGGCACCGTTTTCGATGATCGAGGATGGATTGACTTCACGGTCGATCCATAGGTTTAGTTGGTTCGCTTTCGCAAGTCGCGTGAGGCCCGCACGAAACGATTGACCGTCTAGGACCGACCGGTTTGCACCCGAAAGTCGCCGATTGAGAACGCTTGACTCGTCAAAGATGTCAATCGCCGATGCACTCTGAAAGGAGAGCGACTGCGCGACAATCAAGACGAGCCAGAGTTTGACTAAGCCCAGTTTGCCCGAGCGCAGTGTAATAAAGCCTAGTGTGTCTCCAAGGAAAGCGTTTTTCTGAGTCGAAAAGGCTATTGGACGTTCTTGCACCTCTCGGCACTCCTCGAGGAATCAGAGGAATCAAATGTGATGGTCATACAGCTGGTGGGCGCCGATTCGTGAGACTGTCCGGGTGACACAACGAAGTGGAAAGAAAAACGATCTAGCGATATTCTTGCTGTTCAGACGCAAGAGCCATTGTAGCGTTGGTCAGTATCAAAGGTTTGACCGTTCGCTGAAATCATGGCATACGACTTGGGTCGCCGAAAAAAGGTGGTAATCTGTTGCGTGTGGTGGTTCAGGGCTTTGCCCAACAGATTTCTTACGAGAGACACGATGTTGGATGATGAAAAGCTTGTCGGTGGTTTGGCAATTCTGCTGGCCATCATGTTTCTGTGTTTTTCATTGGGCCCTTGGGAATCACCCTATCGCCTGCGGTCCACAGCGACCGTGACAAAAAGATTCGGCAAGCCAGCAGCGAGACTGTTCTGGTTATTGCTCGCAGTGATCCTCGGGGGTCTCGGAGTGGCGATTGTCACTGATCTGAGACCCAGCTACGCAAAACCCGTCTCCGTGAGGGGTTTGTCTGTTGGAGTTGATGCTGCGCGGGCACATCAATGATTCGGATTTGATTCTTTGACCGCCCGATCCATCAAGTCGATTGCCGACTGAGTGTATCGCTCATATTCCTGATAAAAATGATTCATGGATGCTTCATCCGCAAAGAAGAACATCCGTTGGTGAATGGGATCTTTCATTCCCCATTCACGCTTGCCCGGTACCACTCGGCGTTCCTCAAAGAAAACCACTGGATCAATCTCATTGAGGACTGGTGTGAAGGGGACAGGGTTCGAGAGGAAGCGATCGCGTTTTTCTTCATCAGCAAATAGGTAAAGTTTACCCAAGTGAATCACGCTCAGTGCGGGGTCGCCTTCTGACCACTGATCTTCTTCGATTACCGTGACCGCGCAGTAACCTTCAAGTGCAAGGTCGAGATCTTCTTCGGGACTTTTCGCAGAATTATTCTTCGGTGGGATTTCTGCGGACGCTGGATTGACTTGAATGGTTGTCGTTGAGAGGTCGTTAATCGGTTCTGTATCGACCGCTACGGCAGAAGGCATCGTAATGTCACTCTCTGCGTTCTCCTCGATCGGATTTTGTGCAGTTGGAAGTGCAATCTGCGAGGTCGCTGATGGTTCGGGGGAGTGATCCGCATTTGCTAAACCGTCGTTCGGCAAAACCGATGTTGGCATAGCCAGGGCGGATTGTTCGAGCGAGAGATCAATTGCTTCCTCATCGGAGGTAGAATCGTTTTCTGTCGATGGTTCGTAGTTTGGCTTTTCGATCGTTGCGTATTCCGGCGGTGCGATCTCTGGTGCCAAAGCCTCGTCGGGTTCATTTGATCCAATGGCGCCGCCGAGGGTGGCGTAGGTAGCTTGCGGAATGATCTCAGATTCCGTGTTCTCCGCCTCAGCGGACAAATCACCGGCACTCCCGACGTCTGTCGATTGTTCGCTTGTCGCACCTGCATTCGCAGCGATTGGTATCCCTGATGCTTCAGTTTGTTCTGACTGAATTGAAGTCGTTTCGAGGGTGCTTAGGGCGTTTTTCAGCATGTCGACGTAACGCGTCACGTCTTGCGGGCTGACTGCATGCGAGATTGTTTTTCCGGTTGGCGTGACGACAACGTCGGACGGGAATTTGTCCACTTTGAACATCTTGGCCAGCGATGGGCTCGTGTTCACATGGACTTTGACGGGAACGAAATCGGCGTGAATCGCATCCTCAACAACTGGCGATGCAAATGCACCCTTCTCGAGCTTTTCGCACCACACGCAGCGATCCGCGTAAAAATGAAGCAGCAGCGGTTTCCCCTCGGCGGTCGCGATCGCATGAGCTTCCCGAAGTTGTACATGCCAATCAATTTCTGCCTTCGCCGATTGGGAATTGATGACGAGTAATGCGAGGATGATTAGGCGTAATGGGATGCTCATTTCAGTCTTTTCCCGAGGGATGCAACGCCGTTTTGTGCGAGGTTGCTTGGGATTTTGTATCGAGAGGGGCTCAAATTCTCGGTTTATGGGTATCTACGTGATCGATTTTTCGACATGTCAGGCTGTAACGCTTGAGCCGAAAGTACAAATTGGGGGGACTTTAACGCTAGCGCGAATCCGATGCCGAAACTCGGCGAGTCCGAAAACGGGCCTTAAGCTAGCAAGGTGGCAAGGCGACAGCTCGTCGCTCGCGGACTTGACATACGTTTCGGAGGGCTTATATTTCTACAGTCGCGTGGAGGTGAGGCGGACTCAATGCAGGTTCAGCAACCACCACGGGCATCTCGATCGCGTCGTTCTTCGGCGATGAGCGGGCACTTGTCCACAGGATATGATTTGTCTGCTTCGGTCATTCCCCCAAACGCTGGACAGTCGCGTCTGGTTAGATTCGGGAGGCAGAACGGTCTGATTCGGTCGAGTCAATTCGCACCTGTTGCTACAGTGCTGCGAAGACATGGAGCGTACATTTCAACGATAGATGTGGTCCATTTGAAAAGGATTTTCAGTCCCAAGTGGTTTAGGCGGGACGTTGTTCATATCAAGACCCATCGGAACTTTTAATCATTCACGCGGCTGGTATGAGTCGCAATATTCCGTCTGTATCAGACGCAAGTGAGAGGAGCTCAGCTCCTTTGAAAAGCCAAAGCATGGACAGATTGTTCTGCTGAAATTGAGTTGCCCCAGTGGTTCGTGAACCGCCGAACCGCATCATGTGGGGCTTTAGTTTGAGATTTAAGTGCGGTAGTTCTTTTAATCTGGCTGAGTCGAGACGGAGATTTCTTGATCGAGGGCGGGAAGACAGTGTTTGCCCATCTCGAATGCAACTTAACCGCTGCATCTCGAAATCCTGTGATTTAGTTTTCTGGATAACCCATGGCGAAAAAGAAACGGACGAGTCGAGGTCGACATTCCTCTGGATCAAATGGTCCTGGTCCTGGTCCCGGTTATGGTGGGGGGAATGGAAAGCCGAGAGTGAGGCGTCGCCGTCGAGGCGGTAATGGTGGCGGAAACGGTGAGAATCGTGGCCCTAACCATGATCGTGAATCGGAGCTGCCGAATGATGCTCCGCTCGAAGAAGGCTTTGGAATTCTCGAACTCCACCCAAATGGGTATGGCTTCCTTCGCGGTACCGACAATAACTACTCTCGAGAGCGTACCGATCCGTTTGTTCCCGGAACGATGATTGAGCGTTTCGGTCTGCGTCAGGGTGTTTACATCAAGGCGATGGTTCAGGAAGCTCGACGTCAGCAAGGTCCTCGAGTTCGAGAGATTTTGGACGTCGATGGGATCAAGCCCGAGGATTACCCGGACGTCAAAAGTTTTGACACTCTCACTCCGGTGAACCCAGAAGAATGGTTACATCTGGAAACGGGGCAGAAGCCGCTCACAAATCGCGTGATTGATCTGTTGGCTCCAATGGGTAAGGGGCAGAGAGCTCTGATCGTTGCTCCGCCTCGAAGCGGTAAGACGGTCATGCTCCAGAACATTGCGCAAGGTATTCATGAGAATCACCCTGACGTCAAATTGATGGTTCTTCTGATCGACGAACGGCCCGAAGAAGTCACTGACATGAAACGCAATGTTCAGGGCGGCGAGGTAATCGCCAGCAGCTTGGACATGGACGTAGAAAGCCATGTTCGTCTGAGTCAGTTGGTGATTGATCGCGCAAAACGACTTGCGGAGAGTGGTCAGGATGTCTTCTTGATGCTTGATTCGATCACTCGATTGGCTCGTGCCTTCAACAAATGGGTCGGGCGTTCTGGTCGTGGTGGAGCTACCATGACGGGAGGTCTAGATATCAAGGCAATGGACATCCCCAAGAAACTCTTTGCGACCGCACGTGCGTTTGCTGAGGGTGGTTCACTGACGGTGGTTGGAACGGCCTTGGTCGATACGAACAGTCGGATGGATGAAGCCATTTTCCAAGAGTTCAAGGGAACGGGAAATATGGAGTTAGTCCTCGATCGACGTCTTGCTGACCGGCGAGTTTGGCCATCGATTGATATTTCACAAAGCGGTACTCGCCGCGAAGAACTGCTACACGACGAGGAAACTTACGAGGCTGTCACCATGCTTCGACGTACCCTCAGTAGCATGCATCCGTGTGATGCGATGGAGCAGTTGACAAAGCAGCTGAGTCGTTTTGAATCCAATGCAGAGTTCATCAAGTTGATCAGCGGTGCGAAGGACTCGTTTTAGGGATTGAGCCGAATGAGCTGATGGCGAATCATCGTTTTGATTCCGTTTCATTTCGTTGGCGAAGTCCGCATTGCATCTTTGCTCCCGTCTCGCAAGAATGGGAGCCAAGTCGGAGGGTAAGCGAATTGGTGAGCGGCCTCACTGGAACTGAGGTACCCCGCAAGGGGCTGCGGGTTCGAGTCCCGTGCCCTCCGCTTTGAACCCGGATCAGGTGTTAGTCTGATTCGGGTTTTTTTATACCCGCTGGTTGCATTCTTTAGCGGTGCCAGCTCCGAGGATGTTGGTGCTCCGCTGCGGGGTAAATGAATTGGCGCAAAAAAACCAGCTGCTAAACCCAAAAATGAAGCTTAGCAACTGGTCGTTTTTGCTTTGATCCGTCGGCGGCAAAATGGAGCCGCTGGGAGAAACGCGTTCGTCTCAGCGTGCTACTGCACAAGCCTTTGGGTGACGAAGGCGAACCCTAAAAATGATCCCTCTGCCGAAAATAAGAGGACCAAAGCAGGCGTGGGAATATTCAATCCCACCCCTGAATTTTAGACTCGCGTCGGCGGTCAGCAAAGTGCATCGGCAGATAAATCGCATCACAATGAATCGATTTTGAAACTTGGTTCAGCTTAAGTGAGTTCATCGCTGTTTCATGGATCATGACGCGAGACAGCGTTTGTTTAATAAGGCAGCTCGCGAATGAAAAGATCTTTAAAATACAGCTCACTTCCATGATGCTGTAGTTCAATCTGATCTGCACGCGGCAAGGGACTAAGTCCGGTTTTATCCCAATAGTTCTCAAGCTCCACATGATCAATAATCAGTTTGTTGTTGAGCCAGATTGACACCTTATCGCCAACCATTCGAATCAGAAATTGATTCCACTCTCCAGGCTTCTTGTCTTCACGACTCGTTGGGCTATTTCTCCAGCGACGATTATTCCAAAGTCCACCTGATCCGAGGTTTCGCCCATTGGTGTACGAGTTGACCCATTCTTCGGATGATGTTGGTATGGTCCCAGGTGTTTTCATTCGCGGATCCCATGGATCCCAGATTTGAACTTGCGGGGTGCCACGCAGATAAATTCCTGAGTCTGCACCGGGCGGTATCTTCCATTGAACGTAAAGATCGAAGTCTCCGTAATCTTTCTCGGTACAAAGACTTTGTCCTTTGCCATCGTAGGTCAAAATGCCTTCGACGACACTCCAGTGCTGGTGCATTTGTTGGTTTGCAGTTTCTTGAGCTTTTTGAAGTGCTTCACCTTCCAGTGCGCGTCTCTCGTTTGCGTTGCGGTGTGATAAGCCTTTCCAGCCACTCAGATCTTTGCCATTGAAAAGGGCTTTGAATCCAGCTGGTGGTTGGTTCAATTCGCCTGATGTCGGAGTCGGACTTGGGGTGGAGAATTCGGCGATCTTTAGATTCCGAAATTCCACTCGGTCACTGTGGCCGGCAAGCATCAGGTGACCCTCACTGTTTTTCATCCCTGGGTGTGGTTGTCCATCAACGGGAGTCGTGTCATTGAGGTAAGCGTCAACGATTACATGACCATTGAGGATGACCATGACATGATCTTCAATTGCAATGATCGTTTCTTGGTTCCATTGACCAGCCGACTTGAGGTGACCGACCTTTGCCGGAGTTATCCCGTAAATGGATCCATGGTATTGCCAAGGTTTCAGCCAAGATACCTGACGTTTCGCTCCGTTCTCAAAAGTCGTTTCTGTCTGATAGCGACTTCCATGGTGGTCAAGGATTTGGATTTCCATGCCTTGGGTTGAGGGATGACCGCCCTGAGGCACGCGAATGCCAATCCCATTATTGCCGCTGTCTTCTAACTTGAATTCGAAGTGAAAAGCAAAGTCGCTGAAGGTCTTTTGGGTGACGAGATTTTTGCCGCCTTTTTTGCAAATCAAAACCCCATCCGCGGTTTCGTATCCTGCAAGGTCACCCGTCCATCCCTCGAGGTTTTGACCGTTAAAGAGAGGCGTCCACTGACTACCGGCCAAAATGTTTTCAATTCGAGTCGCGACAGCATCTGTTTTTTCTTCGGCAAAGCAGTGAATGAGGCCGAGTTGCGGAATTGATTGGATAAGGAAGACGAGCAGTAAACATGATGTTCGAGTGCGCACTTCTGTTCTTTCTCTGCGGTGCAAGAATAAAGTCTTCGGGGAGCCGCCGATGGCTGCCCTCTTTTGACCGCAAAATTTTATCAGATAACTCTTGCTTTAGCTCAGATGCGGCTAGAACCGCATTCGAGCTTTTCAACCATGAGTCGCAGGTGAGATATTCTCTTTAGGCTGCTCGTCGCTCTTCGCGGTGTTCGCCCGCGAGTTGGCCGTGCTGCTTTTGGTAATCGTCGGAGAATTTGTCAATCTCCGCGTTGTCCATTACTGCGAGAACACCGCCGTCATTCCCGAACACCTTCAATTGATCTTCTTCGATGAACCAAATTGCGTCGAATTCCTCAGTAACAAATCTTCGGCCGAGAAAGAAGTCTTCGCGAATCACCATTCCTTCGCGAATGATCGGGTAATTAGAGTTGAGTTCATCGGCGGGACTCAGCTGGGACGAAGGCGAGTCGGATCGGAGAGCCAGCCAGTGCAGGAAGCACTCTCTTGCTTTGGACTGACGTTGTGAATTAGTCATTCGGATTCGACCCTGCGATTCGTCTTTGATGGCAGCAAATACACCTCGTGGCTGTAGAACGAACTCGATCGGCAACCACAATCTTGGGATGCTTGAATCCCCACAGCATTTCTCTCGCCGTAGCCCTGAATTACAGGGAGCTACCACGTTAGACCTCTAACTTGGAATTTCGGTTTTTGTGTTCAGTATCTTCGTGACATTTGCTACCGTTCGTATTTGCAGCCTATTTCTCCTAGTTTGACGGATCGTTGCAGGTTAACTTTTCGTTCGAATGTTGGGGAATGACGCGGTTATTTACAACGATCGTTGATGTTGCGTTTCCTTTGGGAAATTTCAATCGCATAACGTCCGCGGTGGGGTAGCGGTCATACCTAAGGGATGGCGGAGAATCATGAGAACTTTGCTCACCGAAGCTGAATTGCGAGATGGGGTACTCCGACTCGCGGCTCAGATTGATGAACGTTATCAAGGAAAGACATTGACTTTGGTTGCGGTGATGACGGGCAGTCTGGTGATGTTGGCCGATTTGATCAGGGTTTTGCAGACACCCGTGCGAGTAGGTGTGATTCAGGCTTCCAGTTATCGCGGCGGATTAAGTTCCGGAGAGCTCAAGACGGCGACCGAAATGATGATCGACGTCAACGAACATGATGTTTTGTTGGTTGATGATATCTTTGATACAGGAAAAACACTGGCGAGATTGACCGAACTCGTTCAGGGGATGGGAGCGAAGACTGTCGGTTCTGCGGTGTTGCTACACAAACAACGTGAGCATGATGTGTCATTGCGTCCCGACTTCGTTGGGTTCGAGATACCGGACGAATTCGTTGTCGGCTACGGCTTGGACTATCTCGATCTCTTTCGAAATCTTCCGTTTCTCGGCATCCTGGATCCCGAGGACATTGAGGCGGCGAGGGATCGGACAGCGTCGTGAAGCAACAACTGAGGGTTTTAATGGTGGGGCGTCGATTTTGGCCGCATGGCGGCTGGGATTCGGCCTGCGCCCTTTTGAACCAAGCGGTGGAGCTTCGTCGTCGTGGGATGCACGTCGAAGTATTGACGCCCAAATATGAGACGATTTGGCCTGATCGAACTTCTATACGCGAAATCACGGTGCATCGCGGTTGCCTCGCAGCGAAACGCGAATGGTCGATGGGCAAATACATCCGAGGAATGACCGCATGGGTGGCGAGTCACTCTGAATCATTTGATCTGATCTACGTTGACTCCTGCCGAGAAGAGCTCATCGCAGCAATCGAGGGCAGTGACTCATCCGGAGCACCGGTTTTAGCGAGATGTAATTCAAGCGGAACTCAGTCTGATCTGGCGTGGTGGGAGACTTCTCGACACGGGAAGAGATGCTGGTCTGCAGCCAAGCGAGCCCGCGGGATCATCTTGCAGGATGCGGCTTCCCACAGGGACTTGGTGATCCGCGGCCTGAAGTCAACTCGCTTTTTCCGGATTCCACCGGGTGTTCATCAAGCCGCAAGCGTGACTCCGAGCGAGCAGTGGGCACTGCGGCAGCAGCTTGCGATGGCCAATTCAGACCTTGCTACCGAACCAGATACGCCGGTTCTGTTATGTCATGCCACCATGTCCGAGGCGAGTGGTTTGGAGCATCTCGTGCGGGTATCACGTTTGTTGCTGCTGCGATTCCCAAATCTACGCATCTGGTTACTTGGTGATGGACCTTCTCGAGATGCCATCTACAGCAATTTAAGATCTGAGGGAGTCCGAGCATCGGTAGCGATGCCAGGATCATTCAGCGATCCACAGGACGTTTTCAAGGCCGCAAATCTCTACTTTCAAGCCGGAGACGAGGGGTTTTCATACTTTTTACCCCTCGCGGTTTCTTTGCAGCTGCCAATTGTCGCTGTGGATCAGCCTTCTATCCGGAGTGCTTTTGCTGCGACCTGTGATGACCCGAGTGCTGTGTCTGATCAAAAGACCGAAGCAGGACTATCCAATCTTCATGGCCAGGTTCAGGAGTGTGAACGCGGGGTGCATTGGTGTGACTCAGACCGTCCCAAATCGGTCAAAGAAACCATCGTTGGTGTTCTGACTCATCTGCCTGATGCGGTTAGAGACGCGGAAAAGCTGAGAGATCAATTGCTTCGGCGAAGATCCAATCACCAATGTCTCGACGCATTCATCAGTGCTGTTCGTTGTTTAACTTTCGATCGGGTATGATTCTCTTCACAGGGCGATCAGTGTTTCGTATGCACGAGTCGGCCACTTCATTTTCACTTCGCAGGTGACCGAATGCGAACCAAGTTGGCTTTCATTATCCCCACGATGGACATGGGTGGGGCCGAAAAGCAACTCTGTTTGCTCGCTGAAAATCTTCCACGAGATGAATTTGAGGTAAGGGTTTTTTTGCTCACTCGAGATGGTCCTCGAAGCGATGGACTGCGGTCAGCTAACATTCCCGTTCACGTGATCGGAAAACGTTTTAAGCTTGATTTCACCGCTTTGGTGCGTTTGCAAAGAGAGCTCGCTGATTTCCAACCAGAGATCGTCCACACATGGCTTTTTGCGGCCAATAGTTTCGGCCGAGTTGCCGCTCGATTCGCCCGAGTTCCAGTGGTGATTGCTAGTGAGAGGTGTGTCGACCCTTGGAAGACGCCAATGCATTTTTGGATCGATCGCATCCTTGCAAAGCAGACAAAGGCGATCACCACCAATAGTCAGGGTGTTCGCGACTTTTATGCGTTGCACGGTTTGCCTGCCGAAAAGTTTCAAGTGATTCCCAACGGGATTGAGTCTCGAACGGAAGCTGCGATTTCTCGCGGAGAAGCGTTCGCACGCTTGCAGGTGAAGGACGAGAAGAAGCTGGTATTGGCGGTAGGGCGTCTTTGGCCGCAGAAGCGTTATCGCGATCTCATTTGGGCTACGGAGTTGTTGGATACTCTTCGCGAAGATATGACGCTAGTCATTATTGGCGATGGTCCTCAGCTTGCTGAGTTGCAGCGATATCGTGATTCTGTGACGACGATCGATCGAGTGCGATTCGCGGGGAACCGAGACGATGTTGCCAGCTTATTACCGCATGCTGATCAATTTTGGATTGGTAGTGAGTACGAGGGGCAAAGTAACGCTTTGATCGAGGCGATGCAGGCTGGTTTACCGGTGATTGCGAGTCATATTCCAGGTAACACCGACCTTGTGGCAGATCATGTTACCGGACGACTTTTCCCCGTTGGTGATATGGCGGCTCTCGCTCGCTGCTCACAGTGGTGTTTCGAGAATCCGAAGCAGGCGCGGGCCTTGGGGATTGCCGCTCAAGAGAGAATCGTAAGCGAGTTTTCCGTGCAGAAAATGGTCTGTCGACATGCCGAACTTTATCGGCAACTTTCGAAGTGATTCCATCGGCCAACTCTGGGTTCGCACTGCTGGGGTGGTCAAACTTGGACCATTTTGCTGCTACTGAGTGTCTAAAATGTAGCCACGTACCATTTTTGTACAGTGAAATGGTCGCTTTTGAGACGCACGAGCTACGCTCGAGGTAATTGGACCTTCACGTACTAAAAGCAGTAGGCCACAAAACAGCACCACGGGTGGTTAAGCTAGCTTTAATCTCTTGAATTGGTGGTAAAAAGTTCCGTCTGTAACGATCAGGACAGGATCTTGACCCAGATTCTCTTTACTTTCACTAACTTTCGTTCAAAAGAAAGTTGAGGCGGTGTTCGCGGTGGATAACATCGGTGGAGTACTCGCGATTCAGATTTTTTTTAATGAATCGCTCATTATTTGCCGCATCATTGCCGAGAACCAGCCCACATGGATACGAGCGAAACCCGTCGTTATTCGGTCGACGAAGTGGATCTCCTCCTTGCAAACGCGAGATTGAGAGACGAGTTGGAGCCTTATCGAGATGAATCGATAGAGAATGACTCTGTTAGTCGCATGCCACTTCAGATCGAAAACGAGTATCTCGAGTCAATGCTTGCTTGGGAACGTGCTCCAGCACTTCCGATTTCGAATTGGTTTAATCCGTCATTGCAGCTTCCGTCGCCTGATTCACTTTCTGATGGACAGGTCTCTGCCTTGCTCACTGATACGATCAGCCAACTGCACTCACAAAATGTTGTTCTGCGGTACACCGACCATCTTTCTGATCGAGAATTGTACAAGGTGATCTACCGAGACATTCTTCCCTGTTGCGAGAAGAAAGTTGAGATCGCAGGTAAGAATCTTGAGTGGCGATGCATCGAAGACAACGATACCTGGCTTCGCTATTACGCTTCTGCTGTAGATCGTCGCCGCTTCCAAGAGGAGCACGCGATCGATTTACCTCCTGCAGAAGTCCCCAAGTATCCACGTAACTTGCCCGGCTAAGCGGCTAGACAAATCAATCAGCTTGTCGTTCGGTCAAGCACCGTACTAGAAGGTTATGAATATTTTATCAAGCGTTCCTGCGATGCGGCGGGAACGTTTTTTTTGTTCTTAATTGTTGGCTAAGCCGTTACCAACGCAGCCCGAACTGAGCACCACCTGTATCTCGGTTATTTCCGCCTCGAAGTGGGCCATCATGTTGGGCTTTGACAGCTACCTCTCGTGGTGGTTCGTCAACTTCTTCCTCTTTCGCTTCCGCCTCAACAGCTGCAGCCGCATTTTGCTGTGCGGCTTTGATTGAGAGTGCGATTTTCTGAGTATCGCGGTCAAAGCTTAGGATTTTCACTTCAACTTCGTCGTCTTGTTTTACGAACGCATCGACTTTGGATACGCGATGATGTGCCAGTTCACTGACGTGAACCAATCCTTCAACCCCAGCGGCAAGTCGAACAAAGCATCCAAAGGTCGCCGTCCGTGTGACGGTTCCCCGGTGGACACTACCGACCGTGAAGTCTGCTTCTGCCGTGTTCCAAGGATTGTCGAGCAGATCGCGATAAGAGAGGGAGATCTTTCCTGTTGTTTCATCGATCTTATCGATTTTGACTCTGACCTTCTGGCCCTCTTCGAGAACCTCACTGGGGTGTTTAACACGTTCCCAGCTGAGTTTGCTGATGTGTATGAGGCCATCGAGACCGCCTAGATCCACGAACGCTCCAAAGTCTTTGATGGATCGTACGGTTCCTTCGGCTTCATCACCAACCTGAATCTTCTCAAGCTGTTCTTGCCGTTTTTCTTCGCGTTCGCGCTCGAGGATTGCTCGGTGACTGAGTACCAAGTTGCCTCGGCGTGCATTTGATTCGGTAACAACACAGAGGAGTTTTTTGTCTACAAATTCGGATGTGTCTTCAACGCGATACTCACTGATCTGGCTGATGGGGATAAAGCCTTTTACGCCACCAACCTTACACTCCAATCCTCCGTTGTTGGTGCCCGTGATATTCGCTTCAACGACGGTGCCTTCTTCGAGGTCCTCCCAATCATTCGCTTCAATCGTGCCACCAGGCAAGCTGAGAGAGAAGAGTCCGTCTTCCCGATTCATTCCCCGGACAAGGACTTCGACTGGCGAACCGATCGCTGGCTCTTCCTTAAACTGTTCAAACGGCACGACACCTTCATCTGGGCCGCCGAGCGAGATGAAGACGTCATCTGCTTGGATTTTTAGCACCACGCCTTGGACTCTAGCACCATCCTCAATCGGATTTTTCTTCACCGAATCGGCTGCGGGGCCGGACATCATTCCGTCAAAGTCGTCATCACCCAAGATTGACTCGAATTCAGCCTGGATGTCGTCCGGCAACGCATGACGCATGTTGGGAACGGAGATTTTTGAACGTCTTGGTTGCGCATCCGGAATCGGTTGCCCGCCTTTGGATTGGCCGTCTTCTCCGCCAACCTTTTTTCCTCCAATACGGGGACGAGGTGCTTTATTCTTCTTTTTCTCGCCTGAAGGCTTGGAGCTGGATTGGAGTTTTTCGGGGTCTACCGCCGGCGACGTAGGCTTGTTGATTCCGCGCATCGCGAGGGGACCGGAACCTCGTTCTACTGCTGGCTGCGATGGAGTCGCAGTGGATGCAGGTTCGTTACTGGAGGTATCCGATGGGGTGGAAGGATTGGCCGGAGATTCCGGCTGTTCGCCATTGGTCATCGAGTTTCTATCGCGTGAGCAGGATCAGGGATACAAGATTGACTCTTGAGGATTAGGTAAGGCTGCAGATCTGAAGGAATCGCACCTGCCTTTTTGGCTCAGTAGTCTAGCAATCCAGAAGGGGCCTCGGTAGCCTTCACCCACGTATTCTCTGACTCAGATTGGACGTTGTTATGCCAGCCATTGCTGAATTTGCCAGCTCTCTTCGTCAAATGCTCCCTCAACCGTGCATCGACGCGATTAACCTCGCGGAAGTTCCTGGCCTAGATGGGGGGGCAGTCGATCAACCATTGGCTCAGATATTAGGCGGGACTTCCAAATTAGATTGGGGGGATCTGAGTGGTGCAAAACGGCGTCTTGCTGAGAGTGGACTATGGTTACTCGCCGGTGAACTGGATAAAAGCCATACCATCAGCCAATCCATCGATAATCCAACCGGCAGTTTCTGGCACGGAATCATGCACCGCCGAGAAGGCGACTTTGGTAACTCAAAGTATTGGTTTCGACTAACCGGGAATCATCCGGCTTTCGAGCTCATCTACAAGCATTCACAGGGCGACTACTTGGACCCGTTTGATTTTGTCGATGCTTGCCAAAGAGCACAACGAAAGCCCGGTGAAGTGACTGAGAGATGCAAAGCGGCTCAGTGGGTCGAATGGCAGGCCTTGATGCTCTGCTCCGTTGGTGCAATCTAAGCAGTCTGCTCCATCTGAGAAACAGGCTCCGTCTAACAAGTGGGGTTTCAATCAATCACACGTTGTATCGCGGCATCCGCCGTCGATTTCAGGCTACCCAAAGATGGAAAGCTTCGGGCCTGCGGTGCTTTTAGCCTTTGCCTCGGATTTTCTTACCTGCCAGTTCAGTTCGACACATCTGCGTAGTTTTCTTAGATCCGAGCGTTGTTGGTGGGCGGTCTGATCGGCTTCATTGGTGAAGATCACGACAGTGTCGTGGGCCGACGCTTCCTGCATCACCCAGTCCACGGCACGCGTTCGGTCCGCAACGAGCCGAAATCCAACACACTCCTCAACTCCGTCTAGTATCTCGTGACTACGTGCCAAGAAATTGGTTTTGTTATTTGGGGTGGATGTTACGACAATTCGATCAGCGAATCGCTCCATCTTTTGGCCTACATCAGCCAAGTCTTCGCTTCCCAATTGATCAGAAATAGCAAAGACGCACCAAAGCTTCCCTTGCCCTTTCATGGAACGATGGGTCCGCAGGGCCTGAGTGACTCGGTCAACCGTTCCGCCGGTCTCTAGCACTGCAGTTGGTTGCTCGTATTGCGATAAACGTTGGCCTCGTCCTGGGATTACTGAGAGTTGGCCAAGCCTTTCGGCGATTGCATGCAGCGGCTGGTCAAGAAGGAGGCCGAGCATTGCAGCAGCTGCGTGGTTGGCTGCCATTGCCGCACCACATAGTGGCGTTTCCATAACGGCACTCGTATCACGGTGTGAGACAATTAGTGTGGTCAAGCCATCTGCCTGCTCGATCAACTTGGTCGTTACATCGGCCGCTTTCCGTACACCGTAGGTCACCATCCGCACACCCGTTTCACGGATGACACGCATTGCTCGTTGGTCGTCCGCCGGTGCGATGACAACTCCTGACGATGCAAGGCATTCCAAGACGCACTGGATTCCTGTTGGGCCAAAATCATTAGATTCGGTCGCCGACCCCGTCACGACAATCATGTCAAACTCAACTGAGTCGTATTTGCCGTGCCTCGCGAGTTCTTCGGATATTTCAACCACGCTCGCAGTGCATTGGTTGTCGACGGCTTCAGCAAGCCAATTGACTAATTCAGCACCAGTTGGCACCTGCGATTTAGGAGTGGATTGAACGATCCCATCGCAATCACCCAAGTCGTTCCAATATGCCGTTCGTATACCGGATGATCGCAGTAGGGAGGCAATCAAAAGAGTTGAAGTGGTTTTGCCCGCCGAGCCAACTACAGCAATGTTGAGCAACTTACGGTCAGGTCGGTCAGCAACCTCTGCAGCGATCGTTGCAAGCGCAATTTCGATGTCGCCAACGATACACTGTGGAATCGGTGAGGGTAGCACCTGCTCGGTTAGGATACCCGCGGCACCTCTCGCCGTTGCTTCGGCGACGACTCGAGATGGGCAGTCTTGGCCGATCCGGTACACCGTTAACTGGCCAGGAGCAGAATCACTGGATGATTCCGCCACCGAGTTGAAGTGAATGTCCTTGTCGGCCGGAAAGCGGCCGGCAGGCACGATGGTGCGAAGCGAGAATTTTGCTTCGGATTCATGGGATGCGTTATTCGGCTCAAAGCCCTCGCATTGCCCGTAACTGTTCCGACCGCTGTGGTCATCGCGGGGAGAAAGATCATCTTCTCCATGACTGGATCGCTCGCACATGATGGCCTCCCTGCACATCTCGTTCGCGTTAGATCTTTTTGACGGTTCCACCGCCAAAGCCGAGGCAATCATTGCTCTCGTTGAATCAAGATTGTTCCCATCTGAAAAAAACGGTCAAGAGGAATCGGTCGAAGAGCGGAGACGCAAATCCGTTAGCCAACCTCGCCGATTTAACGGATCGCTTCGTCTTTTGCGCGATCAATAAGACGCTGGGAGTTGGGGAACCGCCCAAAAAAATTTTCGTATTCTCTTGGACTCTTGGCGTTAAGAATCCGTGATCTTTTGCAAGCAACACGAAGAGGTGTGTCAGAGTTGTGGGTGAAGACCGATGGAAGCTTGTCGGGTTCCGCCTAGAGAAGTCTGGGGGTGAAGCTCGTTAAAAATCAATCTTAGCGTCACGCAGCATGAGCTGTAGATCTTGCCACGCAGCAGCTTTCCGAGTTGGTTCTCGAAGTAGATAAGCGGGATGGTAGGTCACCAAAACTTTACTGTCATGGTATCGGTGAAACTTACCGCGAAGGCTACCGACTGAAACTTTGTTCTGGAGCAGTTCCTGGGCGGCCACGGCGCCGAGGCACACGATGTATTCAGGCCTTAGAGTGTTGAGTTGGCTGCGATAGTAGTCTCTGCAATTGGCACGTTCTTCGAGTTCAGGATTGCGATTGTTGGGTGGTCGACATTTGATCGTGTTCAGGATGTAAACCTCTTCGCGTGAAAACTTACACGCCTCGATCATCTTGGTGAGCAACTGTCCAGCTGCGCCAACGAATGGTCTTCCAGTTCGATCCTCGTCTGCTCCCGGCGCTTCGCCAAAGAAGACGACTCGCGGCCGAACGCTTCCTTCGCCAAAGACCGTGTGGTTTCGATTTCGCGTCAACACAGGGCAGCGTTCGCAAGATGCCACTTGATCAGCGAGTTCAGCGAGGCAATTGCTTCTTTGTGAGTCAGGCAGATCCGCTCCTGAATAGGGCGAGTCAATGACCGGGAGGTAGTTGCCGGTTGAATCCACCGGCGGTGCAACCGTTTCGGTTACCCGCGGCGGAGTCGTCCCAATCTCCTGTGGAGCAGGTGAGCTAGGTTGCTGATTCACCTCAGGCTGCTGGGTTGTCGCAGGGTGCTGGGTTGTCGCAGGGTGCCCGGCCGCTTCGCTTCGAATTGGGCTAATTGTTGCGGACCGAAAAAGTGTTGTTAGGCTTTCGACCTCTTGGGCTTTGGGTTGAGGGAGCCATTGGACACCCGCTTGCTGTAGGTGCTGCGCCAAGGCAGCGGCTTGGGCGAACACTTCGCCAGCATCGAGGGTTTCGATGTCGAGCGGTTCAGGCGGGGCTTCTGGTTGGGAAGGATGTTCAGGCATTCGCTCAGCGGATACGAAACGCGTAAGTTATTTTGATCGAATCATGGCGAAGATTCATTAGCACGCTGCCACTGATAATACCATGGTGTTCCAGCGGAGCACGGTAGGGGCGGTCATTATGAGGCACCGAGAAACGTTTGTTTAGCGTTGCAGTGACGAAAAGGAACCGTTTGAGATCATTTAGGGCGGCGTTGAGTGCCGTCAAGCTCACCAATTGTCGGCTTTGTTGACCTGATCATTTGGTCGATGCAATTAAGGGACTATCCGTTTTTCGCTGCGGCGAATACGATCTTGGGAGCGAGGAGAGCCGCGTTTTAGATTGATCTCCTGTTCGCTTGGATTCTCCGTCATGTTCAACTTGATGGATTGCTGGTTGGTCGAGCTGGACTGCTTTGCAGGCCTGTCTGCCTTGAGGGGCTTCTTGGGGTGGTTATGGCCACCGAGTTTTCTGCCACCGCGTCCTGCGAGCATCCTCAGACACAGCATCCTCAGACACAGCATCCTCAGACACAGTATCCTGAGTCACAGTATCCTGAGCAACTGGCGATGCGGAATCGGAAGCTCCGAAAACTGTTAGCTGTATTGATTTTCAAAAGTAAGTTTCATGCCCGTTCCTCAAGTAGCCATCGTCGGTCGACCCAATGTCGGTAAAAGTAGCCTTTTTAATTGGTTAGCACGCAGGCGACTGGCGATTGTTGACGATTACGCGGGAGTCACCCGCGATCGCATGACCACTCTGATTGAGATCAATGATCGTCATTTTGAATTAATTGATACCGGCGGGATGGGAATTGTTGACGAGGACAACCTGACCGATGACGTGCAGCGTCAAATCGAGTTTGCGATTCATTCTGCTGACGTGATTCTCTTTGTCGTGGATGTGCAGACCGGACAGATGCCGCTTGATGATGAAGTGGCCGAGAGGTTGCGTGGTTTGGGGCGTCCCATTTTGTTGGTGGCCAACAAGGCTGATCAGCCACACCAAGAGGTTTTGTCTCAGGAGTTTCATCGACTCGGGTATGGTGACTTTCTCTGTGTCAGTACGACGCAAAATCGCCATCGGGAAGAACTTCTCGAAAAAATTGAGGAGATCCTGCCACCGCCTGAATCCGAGACGGTTACCTCTCCAAGAATGCATGTTGCAATTGTCGGACGCCGAAATGTTGGCAAAAGTACTTTTGTAAACACATTGGCTGATTCAGAACGCATGATCGTTAGCGAGGTTCCTGGTACCACTCGCGATAGCGTTGATGTTGTATTTGAACTCGACGGTCAGAGTATTGTCGCCATTGACACTCCTGGTTTGCGTAAACGAAAGAGTCAGCGAACCGACCTCGAGTTTTACGGGTTGCATCGGGCGCAACGAAGTATCCGACGGGCCGATGTTGTGCTGATGTTTTTTGACGCGATGCAGCCGGTAAGTAAAGTCGACAAGCAACTCATGGGTTACGTGATGGAGAATCACAAGCCCAGTCTATTCGTGGTTAATAAATGGGATTTGCTGGCCGGTGATGTAACCACAGACCAGTGGGTGGATTACCTTCGAGCACAATTTCCAACCCTCAGTTATGCACCAATTGCCTTCATCACTGGGCAGAAAGGGCGTAACGTTAAGGCGCTTCTGAATCATGCGACGATGCTTTTTAAGCAGGCTCGGGAAAGAGTCTCAACTGGAGCACTCAATCGCCTGATTCAGTTTGCTGTTGAGTCGCACCAACCACCTCTCTATCAGAATCGTCGTCCTAAAATTTATTACGCAACACAGGTATCAACCGAACCGCCCACGATCGTGTTGATGTGCAGCGAACCAAAGGCTTTTGGGAATGATTATCAGCGTTACCTCATCGGTGTGATGCGTGATCATCTACCCTTCGCTGAAGTTCCCATCAAGCTCTACTTCGAAAAGCGAAAGAGCGGTGAGGAGGGAGGCAAATCCTCCCAAAAGTCGTAGGGTCGGTTGTCTCTGTCGACGCCTCAGTTGGCTGGCAGATTGATTCCCTGGTCATTGATTGAGTAAGGGACGATGGATTCATCGCAGGCGCTGCCCCTGTGTTTTGCAACATGCAATGCGCGACCCATCTTGTTACCGTCTTTGGTTTTTCCCATCAGGATGATGGTATTCGCATTGGAAAGTAAATCACCGCTTTCAATCGGTCGCGTGATCAAGTCATCGAGCATGACTTCGTGGCTTGTGTAGAGCAGTAGACATGCGATCTGCTGATGGTCGTATGCATGGCTGAGAACCTGTTTTTCGTTTTGCCGAAACTGCGCCCGAAATAAATCTCTCGCCACCCAATCGTGCTCTTTTCGCAGGATCTGTTGGTAGACGTACTCGAATACCTCGAGTTGGATTGAGTCCGCTGCACGATCGGTTGGTTCAATGCCGTCCATCACGCAGCGTCGCACGCCATGGACGAAGTTACCGTAGAAGAAGCCGATTGTCTGATCAAGCTTTCTCGCTTGTTCATATTTCCATTCTCGCCACTGATCAGAATTCATGTCGCTGGCGGTCACACGGCGACCTTGGTACTGAAACAGGTGCAAGCTATCACGGCGGGAAGTTTCGCGATCCCAAAGGGAGTCGGTCAGTAGTTTTTGTCCTGCCGGTTGCTGCGTCATTTGCCAGTTGAACATCCGCTGGGCGTATTCGTTGTGATTTTGTGAGTCGCCGCGAGCAGTGAGGTCGAAGAAGATTCCTCGCTCTCCTTCCTGAGTCAGCCCCTGATTGGCGAATGCCAATCCGAGTTGGGTTTTTCCGATACCCGTTGCGCCCATGACAACCGTGAGAGTGCCAGGCAGCAGTCCTCCGCCGAGCATGGAGTCAAGTTGTGGCACGCCAGTTTGAATTCGGTCGGTCAATGGAGCGTTCTCGTGCTAGTTGAGAAAAATAATGACGGTTGTATCACCGTGATCGATTGTGATTAGCCTTACGTTGGCTGCAAATTGTCTCGCGGCTATTGGCGGAAGCGTGGTTAGTTTGGTGATGCTTATTCAGCCACGAGACAGTGGCGATTGGCCATGCTGATGCCGCTGACGATCGCCCCAACAATCCCAACGAAGCCTTGGTCTGTCCCGCAGAGGAAGACATTTTTGAGATGGGTCGACCCATCGAGTTGTTTCTCGGGAGCACCGTAAACCGCACCGTTGTCATGCCAAGTAAAACGCCGGATGGTTTTGGGAGTGAAGACGTCGGTGTCGATCACATACCGACGGAAGTCGGGCATGAATCTGACCGACGAAGCGACGGAAGCCTCGTATTGCTCTTCCTTGGCGGCCCGATACTTAGTTTCCGGTAGAGCACACCAGCGATCATGGTTAGCGAGTGTTGTGATTCGAATCACTCCGTCAGCCAGTTCGCCCTCATCGCTGTCATAGATGTAATTATTGGGAGAGCAGATCACGCCAGTTCTTGCGTCACAAAGTGTGTCCTCGGGGCGCTTCCAGTGGAACTTTTCACTGTCGTTATAGAAGACGATGGTGCGGTCAAAATCAAAGGCCTTTGGTTGGCGATCGAGTACCGAAATGGATTCGATAAACGAAAGCTTTCCTGCTCTTGCTACCTCGGGCTGTGAGATGTCATCACACAGACGCAGTGTCTCAATGTTGCCAGCTGATGATAAGATTCTCTTGCCCTGTAATTCGGTGCCGTCATCCAAGACAACGCCGACTGCTCGACCTTGTTCAGTGTGGATTTTGGAAACTCCGCTCCTGAGTTTTAATTCACCACCTAGGCCCCTGAAACGCTTTACCAGGTTTTTGAGAATCACTCGCACACCTTTGTAAGGGCGTCCGAATCCTTCGAGGTAACAGGCTCGGAACATGATGCAGAATTGACCGAAGTCCATGTCATCTTCTCGAGCGTTCCCGTACCACATCAACGGGCAAATCAGCATTTCAACCAGCAGTGGGTTTGAGATGTGACTCGCGACGACCTCTCGGGCTGATTGCATGAAACGTGGGTCATCACCATCCATGTCTGAATAATCAAGCAGCGAACTACAGAGTGACCGGAAACCGTCAATCTGCCCAGGGAAATTTTTTTCGATCTCCGATTCGAGTAAGCCAATGTCGTTGCTAAAGTCGAGTTGTGCTCCCGGGAAATGAATGGAGGAACCGATCTGTTCAGCGAGTTTGAAGTCTTCCCAGCTGAATCGTAATTGCCGAATTAGTTTGGCGAGTGGGCCTTTCTTGGTGCCTTTTTTGGCGTAGTTGGTCATCGCATGCAGCCCGACATCGTAGTCACGCCCACCCATTCGATAAAACGAATTGAGTCCGCCGATTGTGTAGTGACGTTCAAGGATGCAGACGCGTTGATCAAAATGTGCGAGTCGGATGCCAGCTGCAAGGCCGCTCATGCCCGCGCCAATGATGATAGTGTCGTAAGAATCAACCATGCGATTAAAGCGAAGTTCACGGGTTAGAGCAGGAAGTTTAACTAGCGAATGGAAAAGATCTTGAGGATTGATTTTTTTCCGCACGGACGTCCAGCGAGATTTTCCGCGCTGTTGATTAACGGTTCAGAAACCGATCACCATTCTGACAAAAAATATCACAAAATGGCAGGTGTCTCGGTGTGTTACTATCGTGAGTCGTAAAGAAGAGTGCCCAGAAAGTAAGATTGGGCTTTGACGCGGGCGCAATGCCGGCTTTCATGGTGGGTGTCAGAGAGGTATTTTGGCCGATTGTGGCGTTGGGTTTGAGCCTTATCCGAAGCAGGACTTTAGGAACCGATGGATCATCAGAAGAAAATTAAATTTGTCTTGGTTGGCGGGTTTCTTGGCGCCGGCAAGACAACTCTGATTGCCGCGTTAGCGAATCGCTACCTTGCGGACGGTAAGCGGGTTGGCATCATCACCAATGACCAAGCAGCTGACTTGGTCGATACGCACAACTTGAGGTCTCAGGGGTTTGACGTTGGTGAAGTTTCAGGAGCCTGTTTCTGCTGCAGTTTTAATGATTTGGTTGGCACGGCCGAACAGATTATCGAGCGAGAGTTGCCTGACGTGTTATTAGCAGAGCCCGTCGGGAGCTGTACCGATCTGGTTGCAACCGTCATCCTGCCCTTGCAGCAGCGACTTGGCGATCGGTTTGAACTCGCACCTTTTGGTGTTCTTCTCAAGCCGTCGCATGCGCTGCGTCTGTTGGCCGATCAAGCAGACGGGCAGCGGCGAGGGTTTTCACCGCAGGCGGAGTACATCTTTCACAAACAGCTGGAAGAGGCCGATTATCTGCTGGTGACTCGAGGGGATCAGTTGAGTGCCGAGGAGGTTGATCAACTTAAGCAACTACTGGGTCAAGCTGCTCCCGAGATTCCCGTTTATGTGGTCAGTGCTCCCAGCGGAGAAGGTATTGATCGGGTGATCAACGCCATTGATGATAATTCCATCGCTGGACGACGTTTGCTTGACATTGACTATGATGTTTACGCCGCGGGCGAGGCTGAACTGGGCTGGGTTAACCTTTCTGCGCATTTGTTTGGTAGCGAGTCCGAGATCAACTTGGACGCCTTGGCTGCAAGTCTGGTAGGTGCGGTCGCTTCTAAAGTTGTTGCGAGTGGTGGCGAGATCGCGCACGTGAAGGTTTCGGTACTGGGCGGGGATACCCAAGCCGTTGCCAACGTGGTTTCTAACGAGCTGAGCGTCGATGTTGGACTTGCGGCAAACCGAACAGTCGCTGCACCCCTGCAGATCGTGGTCAATGCGCGGGTGGCAATGGATCCGAGTCACCTTGAAGAGATCTGTCGAAGCTCAGTTTCGGAGGTTGCCACCGAGTATGCCGGGAGTCTCCGGCAGGTGACTTCTCACGCACTGCGACCGGGAAGGCCGGAGCCAACACACCGAGTTACAACTCGCTGATTTTCCCCTGTCCATCAAGACACGGCAATCAAGACACGCATTCTGTCTAAAGAACGCTTTACTCGATCCGGTAGATCGCGTGCTCCGTTCTCAGTAGCATGGTGTTATTGACAATGGCCGGCGACGCCATGATTTTGCCGCCGAGTTGGTTTTCGGCGACCACGATCGGTTCATCGCCCGGCTTCATGACAAAAACTTCGCCATCATGAGACCCGAAGTAGATGAGTCCGCCCACTAGAACAGGTGAGGCGGAATAGTCGCCACCCAGGCGATGCTTCCAGAGTTCTTCTCCGGTGACGCTGTCGAGGCAGCTTGCAACTCCGTTGTCCGCGACGACATAGATTTTTCCATCATGCAGCAATGGTGAAGACTTTGCGGGAATCCCCTGTTTTGCAACCCAGTGGACGTGCGTGTCGGTCACATCTCCCGAGCCGGTGACGCTCACCGCCCAGAGTTGGGGCTTTCCAAAGCCAGTGGAGAAAAACACAACCTGTTGTGACGGCGAATAAACCGGACGCGGAACCACCGAGAAGCCTTTACCGTGGTAGCACCGCCAAATCTCTTTGCCGGATTCAGGTTCATAAGAAACCATCCACTGTGATCCCATGCAAATCAGCTGTTCTCGACCTTGCTCGTCTTGAATCGCGATGGGTGTGCAAAACGATTTCTTTTGGTCACCGGTTGGGGCTTCCATTTCAGGGCGATCGGTTTCCCAAATGGTTTCGCCAGTTGCCTTGTCCAATGCTGCAACGTACTGACGCTCCATTCCGTCCTGAATCAGAATCAAATGTTTTCCGTGGATGAATGGTGAAGAGCCAGGACCGACAGAGTGTTGAAGGGGAAGGCGACGACTCCAAGCAGTTTTCCCCGTGAGGCGATCAACGCAGAAGGTCCCGTAGGTACCAAAGTGGCAGTAAATCTTGTCGCCATCGATGACGGGAGTCGGCGAAGCGTAACTGTTCACTGAGTGGATCGCTTCGGGACGAATCTCGTCGGCCAATTCGATACTTTGAGTGAGCGAGCCGGATTTGAGATCAACTGCAAGCAATTGAAGCGTGATGGAGCTGGCAATCGCAAGTTGGCGATACTTGTTCTCTGGGATACCGCCATCTCGCAGCATCGCGATGCGTTCTTCTTCGGTCGGTATTTTTTCAATGGCTGTCGTCATCCAGACGACTCCGTCAGCAACCACTGGCGATGACCAGCCCCGGCCTGGTAGTTCCGTCTTCCAAGTCACACCCTGCGATTCACCAAATACCGATGGAACGGATTGATCATTGGCGATCCCACTTCCGTTGACACCGCGGAATTCAGGCCAGCTGTCCTGTGCCAAGGTGACCTCAGTGGCAATACTCAGCAAGGTAATCAACGATGTAGCGAGGAGGGTTTTTGGTAGAGCCATGGTGTGTCCTGAGGGGCAGCGGATGACATTCGAGCTGAAAACGAATCTAGCGTTGCGGGTTTTTGCCCGCAATCGTTTTCCTTACTGACTGAAACCGTCGTCGATCAATTTACGCATCGCTGAATGTCAGCTTTAGTCTTGATCGAAATATTGTACCGAACCGGTTCCGGGGACAATGGTTCCGATGGCCTGGCATGTAAATCCAGCGGATTCAATTTTGGATTGGATGCTGGCAGCGTAATAGTCACTCGCGATGACGCAGAGGCCGATGCCCATATTGAATACTCGCCTCATTTCCGAATTCGCGACGCCACCGGTGTTTTGGAGCCACTGGAAGATTGCAGGGATTTCCCACGAGCCAACTTCAATTCTCGCATCGACATTCTTTGGAAGAATTCGATCAATGTTTTCTTCGAGGCCTCCGCCGGTGATATGCGCCAATCCGTGGATGACCTGTTTGACTTGGTAATGGTTTTGAACCGATCGAATTGCTCGCGTGTAGATGGCGGTCGGTTCAAGGCATGCATCGGCCAGCGACAGGCCATTGAGTCCCTCGGGCTGATCTTCCCATCCGAGATTGGCATCGCGAATGATCTTGCGAACCAAAGAAAAGCCGTTGCTGTGCAGGCCACTCGATCCAATGCCAAGAATCACGTCGCCTTCACTAATGGTGCTTCCGTTGATCAACTTGTTTCGCTCGACCACGCCAACGGCGAATCCAGCAAGGTCGTAATCTTCGTCCCCATACATGTCGGGCATGATTGCCGTTTCACCACCGAGCAACGCAGAGTCCGCTAGAACGCAACCATCACTGATGCCCTGAACGATTTTTTCGAGCCTCGATGGGTCATCCTTACCCATGGCGACGTAATCGAGGAAGAAAAGAGGTTCCGCTCCAGTACACAGCAAGTCATTGACACACATGGCAACCAGATCGATCCCCACGGTCTGGTGACGCTCGGTTTGCTGCGCGATTTTCAACTTGGTGCCAACGCCATCGGTACCGCTGACCAGCACGGGATCTTTGTAGTTTCTCGCGAACAGCTTACCGTCAAAGTCGAGCCGAAAGAGTCCGGCGAAACCACCATCGCTTGGAATCACCCGCGGACTGAATGTCCTGTGCATTAGTCGGGGTAATCGACTCATCGATTCTGCGTAGACATCGAGGTCGACGCCTGCATCTTTATAGGTGGCGGCCATTCTAGTGAGATTGTTTCAAATCTGAGGAGTTTGGTCGGTGCTGTAATTCTGTGGGGCAACGTGCCGAGACCCGATAGTCGCCGGCACTCCAACATCATGACGTCCGGAGGCTTGATGGTATAGACGACCAAATGCTGGACGGGCACCAAGAGGCGGGATTTTGGCTAAACTTTGCCGATGTGGCGCCCTTTGATGCGCCGGAACACCGCCTCCCACCCCCATCTTGCAAGGTCCTTTGAAATGTTGCCCACTCGAATTTTGGGGAATACAGGCCTCTCGGTTACTCAGATCGGCTACGGCAGCATGGGGCTTCGCGGGCCAAAAACTTGGGGGATCCGAGTAGTTGAGGAACCCGAGGCCGAGGTGTTCCTTCATCGAGTCCTTGATGCAGGGATTAATTTTATTGATACCTCGCCAGATTACGGAATTTGCGAGGAAAGAATTGGGCGATATCTCTCGCATCGCCGCGAAGAATTTTACTTGGCGACCAAATGCGGTTGCGTTTACACCCAGCACTCTGATCATTTGGAAATTGATCACCACTGGGATGCTTCGATCATTCGATCCAATCTCGAAACAAGTTTACGAAGGCTTCGCACAGACCACATTGATCTCTTGCAATTCCATGGTGGTGATATCGAAACACTGCAGCAAAATGGTCTCGTTGAATTACTGGAGTCATTTCGAAAGAAGGGGCTTGTTCGGTTCATTGGTGTGTCGAGCAAATTACCGAACCTACCTGGGCTTATCGAGGCTCAGGTATTTGATGCGTTTCAGATACCCTATTCATGTTTGGCAGCAGAACACCATGATTTGATTCATCAGGCTGGTCGTCAGGGCGCTGGAGTGATCATTCGAGGGGGAATTGCGCAGGGGGGGCCAGAGGCAACCATTCAGCGACCGTTGCTTAATAAGGTTTGGGATGCCGCATCGCTTGATCAATTTTTGGATGGTTCGATGACACGAGCTCAGTTGATTTTGCGTTTCACTCTGAGTCATCCTCATTGTCACACAACCATTGTTGGCACGTGTAATGAGGAACATCTTATGGAAAACATTGCGGCCACTCTGGCGGGGCCCTTGCCCGAAGAATTGTATGCTGCGATCTGGGAGCAGCTTTCGAACTTACATGGCGATGAGATCAGCGGTTAAAAGATCGTACCCAACGCTGATGAATTGCAAGTTGGTTTCTCAGTTCGCTTCGCGGTCTGGTGACCCAGAATCATCAACTCAGAATGTGCCAACTATTCGGGCGGAGTGACCGGTGGGCTTTGCGGAGTCGTTTCGGTATCCGAGTCACCGATTGACTTTGGTTGCTGTTGATTAAAAGAGTTTTCCACATCCGTGTAGTTCTGCATCATCGCCTCGAGTTGATTCTTAAGCTGTTCGAGGTCTCGTCCGTTGTCGAGTGATTCAGCTAGGAGTGGACGCATCCATTCCTGCATCAAATGGAATTGACCTTTGACGAGATCAGCCAAAACTCGAGGCACCTTGTGCTGGACAAGCACTCGCTGCTGAGGTGGATCCGTGGCCTGCTGTGTCGCAAGTTTCGCAAGTTCTTGGGAGGTTGCTTGAAGCGACTGACTCAATTGATCCGCGGTCCGGTTCATACCCTCGCGTAGTTGTTCAACGCGGCTATCCATTCTCTCCTCGGCCTCGTCATCTCGGCCTGCGATCGCTCGAGAGATAACTTGGCGGATCGACTCCAAGCCATCTCGCATCGAGGCGAGTTGTCGCATGAGCTGTCCGGCCTGATCGGAACTGTCCAAGCCTGCCATGCGGACGTTTTCAACAAAAGCGTACTTGATCGCATCCCAGCGTTCCTTTTCATCACTGGACAGAATCCCCATGATTTCTTTGAACTTCAGGACATTCGCTTCGTTGTCTGTTGTGAGAGTTTGAGAATCTTGCTCGTAGGTGCTAACGATGAGGGACTGTAGCTCAGTTTCGTTCATCACTGATGCAACACGCTCAGCGATGCGGTTCATATTTCGATAGCTACCCTGCAATTTGAAAGGAGGTTCGGTTCGGTAATGATCCGCTTGGGCTGCGCTGCGAATGTAAGCTCGGTTCACCTTCAGGACAACGTCACGCACGGTGAGTAATTTGCGCATCACCTCGAACATTTCTCGGACTTGATCCATCGAGAAACGCGATTCTAGTTCCAGTCGTTCCAGTGAACCCCGTTCGGCAGCCTGGATGACGCTGCGTGCATCCTGCGGAGAGGCGGTGGCGAGTGGCGCGAGGCTTGCATTGCTGGTGAGACAGTTCTCCAAGTAACTCATCTCGAACGCTTCGGCTGATTCGCCAATGATTTCACCGAGGTTGTAGACATCCGCTCGGTTGGAAAGCATGTCGGGAACTTGAAAGCGTTCGCCACTTTCGGTGTACGGGTTACCAGCCATTACCACAGCGACGCGACGTCCGCGAAGATCGAAGGTCCGAGTGCGACCGTTTCTGACCCCTTCGATCTTTCGAGTTGCGTCACAGAGTGAGATAAATTTCTGAAGGAATTCAGGATGGGTGTGCTGAATGTCATCGACGTACAGCATCACGTTATCCCCCATTTCCAGAGCGAGATTCAGTCGCTCGACTTCCTCCCTCGCCGCCGCATTGGGAGCCTCGGCGGGATCCAATGAGGTCACTGCGTGTCCGATGGCAGGACCATTGATCTTCATGAACACAATGCCAAGTCGATTGGCAACATATTCCATAAGTGTCGTTTTACCGTAGCCGGGGGGCGAAATGAGCAGTAAGAGCCCCATGCGGTCGGTGCGTTTCTGGTCGCCGGAAGCACCCATCTGCTTCGCGAGGTTATCACCAATCAGTGGCAGATAGACCTCATCGAGCAACCGGTTACGAACGAAACTCGTCAGAACCCGTGGCTTGAATTCATCGAGACGCATGTCATCGCGCGCCTGCTCAACCAGTTGAGTCTTGGTTCGGTGCAGATTTTGGAAGCGAGGAACGTCTTCGTTCTGGAACCTCGCGAGCCGTTGCGTCAATTCATGGAAATGAATTTTCATCTCACCACGCTGGATACGACCGTGATTTCCCGCGAGGTCCGTCAGCGTGTGTCCCAGTTGGGCGGAGATGAGTTTAGAGTCGCCAACGCCACGATTGAACACGATCCATGCAAGTTCGTCTCTATATCCGGCTGCTGGGTCATCGGATGAATCGTCGCCAAGATGCTCGAGGTAAGCATCGATCCAGTTTCTAGCAAGAATGAACGAACGCCCTGGATCCGATTCGGAGGCCAAGACCTTGGTGAGTAGTTTGTCATGATCCGTTTTAGGAATCGCACCCTCAAAGTCGGCGTAAAGTTCGGCGGCTCGGCTGCTCAGGGCGGGTTGCTCTGGCGTCTGAGTTAGATGGTCAAAGAGGTAGTTGGCAACTTGCTGAGAGTCCCAACGGCCGTCAAAGATGGGTTGCCATCGGTCGCTATCTTGCAGTGCAAGCTGCGAGAGTTTTTGACGGAATTCGACTGCTGGCTTCGCTTGCGGATACGCCTGGGCAAGTTTGGCGAAGCCACCGATCCATTCAGTCATCGATTTGCGGTCGTCCGCATCGAGTAAATGATGGAACCACAGGCTTCCGGCAGCTCTGACGCTCGGAGAGTGCTGGAGGATCCCAATTTCTTGGTGTGTTGAGAGGAGTGTGCTGAGGATTTTGTGTGCATCAAGGTCGTGCACCCCCTTTGCATAACCTTCGTCGAATCGGCCTGACATTTCCGTTTGAACCCAAGCAAGTTCAACCGTGGAGTCACTCGAGCCTCGGCGTTTTGCGTCACCCTGAGTTAGTTTTTGGAACAGTTCGTATGCCAAAAACTCACCGCGATAGACATCACGGTTTTCGCTCACCAATTCCTGTGACCAGAGATCACGTGAATCTTCTAGGTGTTCATTTTGCAATTGCTCAAAAAACTGCGTTCCGGTCAAGTGTAAGCAGATCTCGCCCTCACGTAGGACGGTCGTCAGATCGAGGGGCTGAGTATTGACCGCAAATCGATGTTTACCAAGTCGGATGAGATCTCCGCCATCCTCGTAGAGTTCTTGTCGATCTTTGAGTTGTCGGGTGGCATCCTCGCGAATGGTTTTCAAACGGCTCTGAAGATCTTCGACGCGAACCGCATCTTCGAGTTCTTCGAGTTGACCCATGATGTCGCGAACTTTGTCAACCATTAAGTCGCTGGCAAAGTAAGCGGCGATCTCGTCAGTCGATTCCATCTTGCCGACTCGAGAGTCGATGCCCTTGAGGATTCGATCTGCAGCGGCGGAAAGTGATTCAGCACGACGATTGCGTTTCTCAATCAGTGATACTTTGCGAGACTCGAAGGCGGCATAGACCTCTTCGCGTCGCTGAGTGAGTTGAATTACAAAGTCATCGAATTCGGCAAATCGTCCCTCGAGTTCCTCGATCTGTACCATCAGTTTGGTCAGATACTCATCACAACGCTGCGGTGAATCACAGACGTCTAAGTATCCCGAGGTGGTTTGTTCCAGAAGCTTGAGTTGAGAAGCGAATTCGGCTTGACCTTCATCGCTGGCAAGTTCGGTGGTGCGAGCTTTCAGGGCACTGCGAACTCGGTTCAGCGATGCAAAGACGTCGCCGATTGAATCGATGATCCCAGTTCGTTTCTTTGTGTCGTCAATCTTTAGGTTACTTACCGTTTCGGTCAGTAATTCGAGATCGGTCCCGCTCTGTTCGATTTCTTCTTGTAGTTCCTTCGCATTTGAAACCGATTCAATCTCTGCGATTGCGTCAGAGATCGTTTGCACCTTGTTTTGATAAGGTGTCAGCGCATTTGGGGTAAGTAGGAATTCAACGCATCGTCGACTGAGTCGGTCTGCTTTTTCAGCAGTTTTCTCTTCGAGGCTGGCGATGATTTCCTCATCGGCGTACTTTAGGTCGCGTAAGCCGATCGCGTGCCCGCGTTGTTCCCGAAGTTGGGCGAGAGAGGAGACGAAGTCATTAATCGATTCAAAACGATTTCTTTCGATCGTCTTCAACAATTCTTCAATTGTTGACGTGACCTCACGCATCCGCTCGCTCGTGTCACGGCGTAGTCGAACAACCTTCTCAAATTCTTCGACAGCGGCACTGGACGCTTCGCGGATCCTTGCGATGGGTTCCGAAAGTTTCTCGGTCTCTTCGTGATCAATCCAAAAATAACTATCGAGAAGGTCAGTCGTTTTCCTCACGAGGTCGACGTACAAGCCTTCGTAACTATCATCCTTGTCAATCAGCGAGATGAGCTCGCTGCACTCCGCCATGCCACCGACAATTTCCTTGTTTCCTATTTTGAACAGGTAGGAATCGGTTTGGTTGTCAGAGACAAAGTCGGTTCCGGTGAAAGGCGTTTGCCAAATCTGGATTGCGTGGTGCTTTTGCGGATCATCTTGACCTCGGAAGCAGACCATTTCACCACCCTCAAAGAAGGTTTGTCCGTGGCAGACCAGTGGGGCGTCGACCGTTTGGCGAATCAGGTTATAGCGAAGCTGAACATAGGTTCCTGATTCTGGATTGTAAAAAAGGTAGAGATAATCTTCGCCGTTGGGAGCCGCGATCGTGCGCTGGTAACGCATGTCGCTGAGGCCATGGTCAAAGCGTTTGTATTCGCCCGTTTGCAGGTAGTATCCGCCGGAAAAGATCAAGCCATGGTCGCTCGGTAGCATCACGCAGGCGTGCTCAATGTCGTCGAGACGCATCGCCTGTTGGATCTTTCCGTTATAGATCACATATCGATAATCGGATTCTTGGTAAGGGCGAATCTTCATCAGTACCAAGTTGCCGACGATCGAATAATGGATCTCGGCGTCATCGAGTTGTTGATCCGGGTTGTCGACTGGTTCAGCGTAGATCCCCTCGCCCGACTCAGTGTTGTTTTCGATTTTTACCGTCAGATCACCGCCGACGGTTTCAACAAACACCATGTCGTTGATCGAGATGTGCGGATGTGCACCGTAGTGGTGCTGGTCTCTTGTGGTTTTGGTCCAGCGGAACTCATGTTGAGCGGGGTCGCGAACTTCGTGTTCACTGCGGTTGTCGATGTACTCCAATGAATCGGCTCCCACTCGCCACTTGAACGACTTGATGTCGTGCGTGGTCTTGCCCACTTGGAAAACCATGTGAAGCATTGGTCCGGACCGAAAAAATCGTGCGAATCTTGTGTCCTTGTAGAAGCGATAGAGTTCGTTGAAATCTTTCGCAAACTGCTCGTTGCCGATCAGATCAAGAGGTCGGGTGTGGAATTGATGATCCGAGAATTGATAGGCTGCGAAGACATCGGAGAGATGGATGTCGGTTTTGAGTCCAAACTGAACGTTGTAACCAAAAAGAAATTGGTCTCCGACCGAAACAATGTCACGCGGCACGCAGTTGTGTTCCGTGTTGACTCGCTCGGTAGCCACGAGCGAGGTTTCGATGTTTCCGAAGACCTCGGCGCGGGTCTCATTGAGTTTCGAGAGCCTTTCACGAAGGTCTTTCGATGCTTCACGCAAGCGGTTGCGTAAGACTTCGTACGTGCCAGCTGCGAGATTGTTAGATTCCGTCATGTTGTCGATAGTGTTTTTTTGCGTTGCACCTGCATGACATCCGTGAATCGTTCAATCCGTGGTCGGGTTCGGTCATGTCTGCCTTGTCAGATGATGTCAATCCGACAGTTAGCTGACAGCCTGCCACGATTCCGTTCGTGCTCACTCCCCCAAACCGCAATCAAGTCCCACTGTGCAGAGATTTCACTGTGCACAGAACTCAGGACGAAAACTTTTTACGAACAAAGGAGGGTTTCGTTCTCTTGTTTACTCGATCAAGGGTTGACCTTCGCGATTGCGGTGGACTTGCTGCCGAGCAGCTTACCGACTTTTTGGTCAGCTGCATTAGCAGTACCCGCGATGCTTAGCAGGCTGGCGAGTTGCGTTCGGACTTCATTGGTGTCCGCCAATCCAAGAAGCTTGGCAATCAGGGCTGCAATCGAGAGGTCTTTGACTCCGTCGGGATCCAAGTTGAACTGAGACATCAGTTCTTGGAGTTGATCCTTGAAGTACTCTGCGTTTCCGTCAAAGAAAGTCTCTTTGATATCCGTTGCTACCTTGCTGTTGTAAACAAAGCGGTCAATCGCCTTACCGCCCTTCACTGCAGAGGTGATCTGATCGAAGAATTCGCCGTCGCCACCAACGATGTCGATTCGAGCTGCCTTGAGCGCGTCTCCAACAACACCGGCTTGGCTTTCGGCAATGCCTTTCTGTGCCTGAATTGCAGCGATTTCGACTTCCTTTTCTTTGTCGAGTTGCAATTTGAATTCTTCGTGGTCTTTTCCGACCGCGTCGAGTTGCTTCATCGCTTCCGCCTTCTCGGTGATACCTACAGCTTCACTGTGGTACTTCTCACGCGAGACATTGGCTTCGGCCAGGCCTTGTTTCTCGATAGCTTCGGCTTTGGCTTGGATTCCTTTGGCTTCTGCGACCGCTTTCTTTTCGAGGACGGATGCTTCCGCACTGCCTTCCTTCTCCAAGCTGGTTGCTTTCGCTTCCTGAACGGTCGCTTCTGCAAGTCCGGTAGCAGCTGCTTTGGCGGCTTCTGCCTCAGCTAACATTTTGGTTGCAGCGGTTTCTTTTTCTGCTGCATCGCGTTTCGCTTCTGCCTCGATTCGAATCTTCTCGGCAAACAGGACACTCGCATCTTTTTCAGCTTGAGCCAGTTTGGTTTGGCGAATCAATTCTTCTTCGGCTCGCATCTCGGCGGCGGTCACTTGGACTTTCTTGAGACGTTCAGCCGCCGCGATTTCTTCTGTGTCTTTGATGCGTTCTTGCTCTTCAACAACCGCACGTTCCACAGCGACTCGCTCGCGAATCACTTCCTGAATGTTGCGTTTTTCGACTTCGATCGCTTTTTCTTTTTCGACATCGGCAACACCGACCACGCGTTTGCGTTCGGTCATTTCCAAGTCGCGATCGCGTTGAACACGTTCAACTTCAACCGCATCAGTTTTCTCTTTGTTTCTTTGGGCGACCAAGACCTGGCGAGCTTTGTTTTCCTCGGCGACTCCGAGTTCTTCTTCTGTCGCGATTCTCGCACGCTCGGATTCCAGTCGTTGCTCTTCTTCGACCTTCTTGGCTGCAGCACGTTCACGAGCTGAAATCTCTGAGATTTCACGCTGTTGCTTTTCGACCGCTTCGACCCGCTGACGCTCCAGTGCCAAGATTGTCTCTTCAGCTTCGACGTCCTGCTGCTTGAGAGTTTTTTCCTTATCGCGGGTGAACTGGTTCTCCTTGACCTTTTCCATTGCCGTCAACTCGGTGATCTTTTTGATCCCTTCGGCATCAAGGATGTTCGATGGACTGAGCATCTCGAGTGGTGTCTGCTCGAGGTAATCGATTGCCGCGTCATCGAGGCGGTAGCCGTTGAGATCAGTACCAATGACCTTCAGAATCTCTTCCTTGAATTTGTCTCGCTGATCATAGAGATCGACGAAATCAAACTGTTTACCGACCGTCTTGAGAGCTTCACTGAACTTAGCGTCAAACAGTTCACGGAGCGTTTCGATTTCGCTACAGCGTTTTGCTCCAATCGACTGGGCAACCTCTTTCATTTCCTCTTGAGTGTTGTCCACTCGGATGAAGAATGCGACTTTGATGTCGGCGCGAATGTTATCACGGCAGATCAAGCCTTCGCTTCCCTCGCGGCTGATCTCAAAACTTTTCAGCGTGAGATCCATGAATTCGAAGCGATGGAACAGAGGGACGATGAATTTTCCACCTGCGGTGGTGACATCCAGTCCACCGAGGCCCGATTTGACGATGGCTCGGTCTGGTCCAACCACAATGTAGTATTTTCGGAATGTCATCAACGCCGCGGTGATTGCGAACGCAATGAGATAGAGGCCGATCATCCATCCACTAGTCCAATTGAAATCATCGAACTGAGCGAGGGGAAGTAAGGAGGTCACGAATCATTCTCCGTGGATATGCGTGTGACTGTGTAAATTCGTTTTTTTGAGTCGAAATCAATGAGCCTAGCTCGTTCACCTTTGCGGATGATCGAACCGTCGGTCCGAACATTCAGAAGCAGGGGCGCCGCTTCGGTTCGGTATTTGGCTTGGCCAAATTTGGAATCTGCTTTTGAGGTCGTGATTTCACACGTTTCTCCTAGCAGACTCTGGTGGTCGTAGCTTGGTGGAGGAATGAAGTGTTTCAGCATCGGCTGCGTCAGAATTTTGGTGATTCCAACCGCGAGCACGAAATTACGTGTGGCTAGGACTGAGCTGGTGAGCCAGTCGTCCATGTATTTGATGCTGTCGTATTGGTGCCACAATCCGTAGGAAAACATCCAGAACGCTACCGCGAAGACACTACCCCACAGAATAATTGGGAGCCGACCGAAATTCGTCCACCGAATTGTTGAACCACCAATTCCCTGCATGAAATCCCAATTTAAAGGGATTAATCGGGTTAGTTCGGCTCCAAGGGAGGGGGTCGGATCGAAATCGGGAGCGTTCAAGCCGAGGTCGAAAATCCCTACAAGCGAGAGAAGAGCATAGATCACCAGCAGAATTGCTAGAATCGAAGCTGGCCAAACCGGCCCAACAAACAGTCTCGAAGCTAAGTCGATTAGAGAATCCGGCATCATTTGATTCCTTGTTTCAAAGGGGCATTCGAGTACGGCTGCATTCGTCTTCGTGAAATCAGGGCTGATCCGCTGCCGCCTCTAAATCCCACCACCAGCTTTGTTCCAGACGCGGCGGGTGGGGCGATTTGTAACCAAGCTTGGAGTTGAGTGGGTAGTTCACGATCACTTCATCAATCGTCGCTGAGGGATCGATCATCACCCCACCGCTAGCGAGCAGTACGTGATGACGTTTGCTTCGGTGCCTCACTGTGTGCAGGGTTCCGATGGAGGCGACTTGCCGAGGGGTTGGCAGAATTGCCAAGCTTTGAGTGACATCGGAAATGAGTGTTTCGATAACTCTACGGTGATCGGGTGTCTGACCGTAAAGTGTAATCAGTTGTGCGGCGGACGCTGCCTCAAAGACCGATCCAATCGCTCCATAGATTGGGTAGGCCTCACAGATCTCGTGCCAGTGTTGGTTGAATGAATCCGCAAAAGATTCCGTCCTTGGATCTCTCGTGATCGCACCTCGGCCACCGTTGAGTTGAGCCCGTTCGTTCTCGCTGCTTAGGCGTACCGGGTCACCCCGTAGTTCGAAATAAGTGCGTGACTCGTTTGAAAGTACCTGTCGTTGCTTTGCTGTGAACCAAAGCCTGAGCAGTAAGTCCTGCGGCGGCCCGTTTTCAATCGCAGCATCGATCGCGTCAAGGTAATTGATGGCGCCGAGGGGCATTGGGTGTTCCCCCAATGCTAACCGCTTCATGTGTCGGTCTGCCTCAACCATTAGGTAACCAATGGGAGTCTCACCAGGGAATCCAAAAACCTCGACTCGCTGCATTCCTAATGCTTCGATCAACGCGTCACTCGCATCGGCGATCGCGATTTCTCCCCGCTGAATCTTTCCGCCGGTTTCGGCCGCCGCTTGCAGACCTTCCCGTGTTGGATCGATCGTACAGCCGAAAGGCTGTTGGCGAAGGCTTGACCAAAGTGCTACGCGAAAGAAGTCAAGCTGGAGAGTTGTCTTGTGGGTGGTGCGGTCTCGGTACCAACCATTGTTCCGTTCGATCCCGTTCACCTGTCCAGCGAGCACAATGTCACCGTGATCGAGAAAGACGACTTGTACCTGCGAAAGGCCCGCGAGGTTCCGCATCGCTTCCGATGGGCCTCGGCCAGCTTGCTGCCACAGATTCCATTGAGAGGTGAGACGTCTTAGCGAGACAAATCGAAGATGGCTCGGAGCTTTCCAATCTGCTCTCACTGCAGCAGGAAAACGCCCGCCTGGGGAACTCGGTGGTTGAGCACTGGTGGCTAAGATTGGATCCATGCTCCAGTTTTCGCCCACCGGTTGGCAATCGAGTAGCGTTCCGTTGGGATCGACATAAACGCCCTGCGGGTAAGGAGCCATGGTGCTCGGCCCGCCTAACGCTTCCCAAGTATCCGGAACGACGGTGGTTTGTATGAGATCAATGAGGGACTGGAAATCAGCAAAGGAGCCACCACCCTCGGCGGAGTGAAAAGTCGCAGAGTTATCATTGCGATTTTTCGATAAAGCTGAGCGGAGAATGCCTTGCCCCGACGTGTCGGAAGCGGAATTTTCAGTGGATGCGGTGCCAGTGGATGCGGTGCCAGTGGATGCGGTGCCAGTGGATGCGGTGCCAGTGGATTGTGCGGCGATTGGCAGCGTCAGAAAGCAGCAGGCTAGCAGCCAAAGAGTCGCCCGAGAGATGGAGATTCGCGGCTGCCGAGTCAGATGGAATGCTGACCACAATGCTGAGTTCATCTTGAGGAGCATAGCAAAGCGACTTAGTGACTGAGTTTATCGACTGGAGCGTTTGACCAGAGATGCTGCGAATCTGTTCACTCCAGAGTTTGCACGCCTGATTTGAATGACGACCCAGTTTCCGGATCAGACCAAGTTCAGGCAACACAAGAATATCAGACCGTCAGCGAGAGTGCTCGCAAGTATTGATGTGGGCCAGCTATCCAGTGCCCCAAGTTTCGTTCAACTTCGTCAGAGGCCTCGTTAGTCCACGGCTCATACTTGCCACATCAATCATCACAATCACGAACTAAAAAAGGGCTAGTTCCTCAGTGGAACCAGCCCTCAATAAGTGCATCTTTCGTGAATCTTGGATCAGCCTTGATTGGCTTTGATCAGTCCCACCACCATTGACCGGGTTGAAGGTTCTGTGGGCCAGCGAGTTCTTGAGCTTTGCTATTCGCTCCAACAGTGTCTACTTCAACGTTCTCGCTTCGGAGCGCGAGTCGTGGCTCGACGTGCACGCCACCACCGAGTGGTGTCATCAACGTGTTACCTCTCCAAATCGCATTCACTGCCGTTTCCACTTGTTCAGGAGCGGTGTAGGTTTCCACTGAGACTTGCGATTCATCAAGCAAGACAGGCATTTGCCATTCGAGCTTGCCATAGAAATCTTGCTGTTGGATGTAAGCCGCGGCGATCGAAACGTCGATGAGCTGCCGAAGTTCCGCGTAGATTCGAACCCGTTGCTCGATCTCAGTGAATTTCTCGGTGAACTCTTGGCAGAAAGCTTGGCTGGCACGATTCACTCGTCCACTGGCAGTGCGTTGTCCGCCAACGACACGTTCGTTCGCTCCGACCAACTGAACGCCGCGTTCTTTAATTCGCATGGCCGATCCATCTTCGCTGACGGCTATCCCGTCGTAGTTCGGTTGGAAGTACCAACGCTCCATCGCGTTGGTCGCGATTGCACTTGGATTGGCTCGGTCCACATAGCTTTTCATGTTGACCGGCAATCTTTCGAGGCCGATACCGACGAGTTTCATCCGGTAATCAGCTTCGACCAAGACTCGAGCAAAGTGGGTTGAGTTAGGAATTCCCTTGAAGGTCACGGTTTGGAGACCGAGATTTTCCTTGATCCCCTGCGCCAAGCGAGCCGCATCGCTCGGGCGTGCAACCCGGCGAGCCTGTTGGATGAAACGGTTCATCTGCTGCAGGCCCTCGGCGGTTGGGTCGATCGACACACTGATGACCGAGGTTGGTTTGCTACCTGGTGCGAAAGCACGTAGAGCAGTTACCAAGTCTTCCAGGAGGAGAGTGGGTTGACCACTGTTCATTCCGACCAAACGTTCGGTTTGATCGGCGAAGAAACCTTCGGCGGGACCAGCGATCACGATGTCTTTGGTTTCCGGGTAAAAGAAGACGTATTCGACAGCGGTTAAACCTGCGAGTGCTTTTAGGTCATCGCTGAGTTCGACGCCGTTTTCCCGTTGCTCTTTGATCGCGGCTTCGAGACGGTTTAGCGAAACCTTTCGAAGCTTAGAGGATCGCATCACATTGAGATCGCCTTGAGCCTTTGCAGCAGCGAGTCGCTGCTGGGAGAGACGTGCGTCAAATTGCTTGACCCTCAGAACACCCGCAGCGTCGACATCAATCCCCGCGATGGGATCACCCACCAGCGAGGTCGATTGGTTGTTACCGCCTCCGTTACCCTGAGCAAAGGATTTCGAGACTGGAGCGAATGCAACTGCCAAAAGTGCAGCCAAAGCAATGAAGCGAGTCAACGTTTTCATATCAGTGCCGAGGGTGGCTTGTTCTAATCTGTAATGGAAGCGATCCATCGCGAAGTTGATGGTCCGCAAAACATCTTTTGAAAATAATCGGTCAATACAACGTGTTCAACAAACTAGTTTCCCCATCTTCGCGGGGGAAATTAATTCTTTCACATTGAGCAAATCTTTCCGATTAGGGTAGCTGAACCGTTTATCGAAATCACCCCTCTTTCAGGCGGCGGGGTGCGGAAAGCCCGATTATCTTCGGTCATCAGGCATCATCGGCAAATCTCAGTTGATGATCTGGTTGAATCTCCTAGTTTACCGGTCTTGACGGCTGTGCCGATTATTCCGCGGGTGATCTGATTGCATCGCAGAGGGGCCGGCAGCGACCCATAGTGATTCCTGCTTGTTGAAATATCTCTGCAGAGACATTCCCGGGCGATGGTGTGTTTCGAGCGGCGTATTCCTAAAAAACGGCTCTTTCAAACGTGATTCAACGTTTTCACCGAGATGGGAGATCTCGCCCCCTAACTTGAAACGTGCTCGGAGCCTAAAATCCGACCTTGAAGATTGAGCATCCGAAAATCCCTGAGAAGGAACAGTAATCGATGAGCGGTGATTGTGATTTTGGTCTGATTGGTCTGGCCGTGATGGGCGAGAATTTGGCTTTGAACGTTGAAAGCCGTGGCTACAAGGTGGCGGTTTACAATCGCACAACCGACAAAGTGGACCAACTGATCGCTGGTCGTGCCGCAGGGAAAAATTTTGTCGGAACCCATTCGATTGAGGATTTCGTGAAGTCGGTCAAGCGACCTCGAAAGCTCATGATGTTGGTCAAGGCAGGGCCGGCAGTTGATGCTCTGATTGACTCCTTGATTCCACTGTGCGAGCCAGGTGACATCATCATCGACGGCGGAAACACGCATTATGACGACACCGAAAGGCGGACCAAGCGTGTGGAGGAAGCTGGATTACTCTACTGCGGTTGCGGCGTCTCAGGTGGAGAAGAGGGGGCACTGAAAGGGCCTAGTCTCATGCCTGGTGGTAGCGAAGAGGCTTGGCCGCACGTGAAGGAAATGTTTCAGGCCATCGCTGCTAAGGTGGGCCCCAACGATGATATCCCATGCTGTGAGTGGGTCGGTCCACGCGGCGCTGGGCATTACGTCAAAATGGTGCACAACGGGATCGAGTACGGCGATATGCAGTTGATTTGCGAAGCCTATCAATTGCTTCGCGAGATTGGTGGTTTGACCAACGAAGAGCTCTACGACGTCTTTGCAGAATGGAACCGCGGTGATTTACAGAGTTATCTGATCGAGATCACTCGAGATATCTTCAGTGTGAAAGATCAGGATGGCGATGGGTTCTTGGTTGATAAAATTCTTGATGTCGCTGGTGCGAAGGGTACCGGCAAGTGGATGAGTCAACTCGCGTTGGACTTGGGAGTTCCTTCTACTCTCGTGACAACCGCCGTATTCGCTCGAGGGCTCTCCGCTCAGAAAGACGCGCGAGTCAGGGCCAGCGAGAAACTGAATGGTCCTTCTGAGGATGCGAATCCTCAGCTTGCTGCCGCAGCGCGTGCATTGGTTGGCGATCGGGAAGGATTTGTCGAAGCGGTTCGCCAGGCTTTGTATGCATCGAAAATTGTCAGTTACGCCCAAGGTTTTGTGCAGCTTCAAGCTGCCTCGGCGGAACACGATTGGGATCTGGACTACGGTCATGCCGCTCTGCTTTGGCGAGGTGGCTGTATCATTCGAGCTCAATTCCTCGACCGAATCAAAGAAGCCTTCGACGCAGATGCGAACCTCGAGAACCTCCTTCTCGACCCGTTCTTTGAGCAAGCGGTTGCAAATGCCCAAGAAGCTTGGCGTGCAGTTGTCGCTTCGGCCTCTGTGCTGGGGATTCCTGTGCCGGCCTTCAGTGCAGCGTTGTGCTATTACGACGGATATCGCCTCGGGCGTCTTCCTGCGAACCTTCTGCAGGCTCAGCGAGATTACTTTGGGGCTCACACCTACCAGCGTGTTGATAAGGAAGGAACCTATCACACCGAATGGATCCAGCTCCGTCGAGATCCCAGTGAAGGCTAGGTAGGATCGAGTGAAGGCCAAGATCGAGTGAAGGCTGGAGTTCAGTGACTTCTCGCGCTCAACGCCGGCCTTCAGGTGGAGGGTCTGCTCCTGGAGACCTCGGGCAGCCGACGGCTCTCTTGGTAGCGGCAGACACAAATCTCAGCCCATTTCAATTCAAACGACGCATCCGAATCGGTATGCGTCGTTTTTTTTGGGGTGATACCTATTCTCAATGTCGCGGGTGTCAATGACGCCGTTCCGGTTGGAATCACCGAGAGCTAGAGCCGTTAAACAAGACGCTGGCTGTATCGAGGAGGCTAAGAGGTCTTCTCTGCTACTGAGAGAGAATTTGCAGGTACTGGAGGAATGCGTCAGGAGTGGTCTTATTCTCTTGTTGCAAAGCAATTCCCAGGACGGTTTCCATCCCCGCTCGATAGCTTCTTCTATCCATTTGGGGCATTGCCGGTATTTTTTCGAGTTCCTGACAGAGTTCCGATGATTCCTCAGAGCTAGGAGAGGAGCCTCTCAAGAGGCCTTTAAGCGTGGAAATAACCAGTGCATCATTTGCCAGTCGCGACCGCTGTTTCGCATAGCGAACGATGGCATCAGCAACGAGATTGATGGCTTGATCCGTCGGAGTTGAAGTTTTGCTGCTCTTGTCAGAGCTCGCCGCTGATTGATTCCGAGATGATTGGGGAGTACTTTCCGCCAACATTCTTTCACCGATCCCCGGTTGTTCGTCGGTTCCGGGGGATACATGCGCACCGAGTCCGGACGGTCGACGTTTTCTTCGTCGGTCGGCAGCTTTGAGTTTCGCTTTGAGGGACGTTTTTTTGCCCAAGTTTGTTCCTCACATCGGGAAGCGACTTCATGAGTGTAGCAAGAAGTTGTGCGCGCCTGCATAGAAACTAGAGGCTTACTCGTGGTTTTCTCTGCCGTGCTCTTCGGGTTTCCTTTAGCGAGCCAATCTGGTTAGTTCGCTTCGAAGTTGATCGATTTGCAGGTTGTTGCTGATGACTTTCCCATCCTCGTCAATCAAAAGCATGGCAGGGAGAGTTTGGATGCCGAGTGCTTTGGAGAGCCCGCTACCCTCCAAGCCACCTTCTTCGAAGAGTTGGGGCCAACTTAGCGGGTTTTCAATGAGAAACTGCTTCGTTTTGTCGGCGGACACGTCGACATTGACACCCACAATCTTCACGTTGCGATTGCGGTAACGTGCTTCGATCTGCTGTAGGGCCTTGATGTCCTGCAGGCAAGGTGAACACCAGGTTGCCCAGTAATGAAGCACGATAAGGTTGCCGCGGAGCGAGGATAGTTGGAAGCTCATTCCGTTGATGGTCCTTCCGCGGAGATCGATTCGTTTGCCGATGGATTCGATCCTTTTCAGTGCCCCCGAGGCAATTTCCGCCTCCGTCGACTCGGGGTATTGGTTCGCAATGCGTCGGTAAAGTTCAGCCGCTTGCTCTTGTTCGTTATTGAATTCTTTCTGAATCGCTAGTTGATTCAGTGCTTGCGAAGCTTGCTCGGATTGTGGGTATCTGCGTGTGAACTCTTCAAGCTTCTGGACGTATTGGTTCAAAACATTGGTGAAATCATCTTGTGTAAGCTGGTTCACTAAAAAGATCGTGGTGATGTTTTGGTAGTTGGCGTAGGCTTCACCCGGAAGCCGGTCTGATTCGAGTTTCTTGGTGAATAAGGCTAGACGCTCAACAGCGCCTGGGTAGGTGCCGGTTTGCGCCCCGATAGCGAGCATGTCACTCAGTTGACGGGCCCATGTTTCTTTGTCGACGTCGTTCTCAGTCGCATCGAACATCTTTTCGAGCAGGTCTGCGCGCCGTTGGTTGAGTTTTGTGAGTTGTTCGTTTTGCGAATTTGGCTCAAACGGCATGTTTGAAATCTGACGATCGATCTTCTCAAGTTCCGTGATAATGCCCTGAGTGGCCTCTGAAATCGAGGCGTTTTGCATGCTCATGTCAGTGGATTGCCAGGGATTCAGCGGCATTCCGCTTGCCAGTAAAGCTTGTTGTTGATCAAAAGAGGGAAGCCCCAGCAAGCACCAGCGATCTTCAATTTTCAATAATGAACCAAGGAATAGTTGGCCCGTTTTGAGATCGTTTTGCGTTGAGGTGGAAAAGAGTGCCACGGCGTTGTCGTAGAGGGTGTAATCTAAGGTGGCTCCTCCGATTCCCTTAGCGATGGTTCCTGGACGCTGTGCTGCAAATTGGAGCCACTGAGACGTTCCAGTTAGCTGACCTTGGCCGGCTGAAAAGCCCGCGAATTGGTCTTTCGCAGTCGAGATTTGTTCGAGAATCGCCTGCGTTAGATCGGTGCCCAGCCCTGCTTTGAGCAAGTCGGATTCACTCGCAAGGAGGCGTAGAAATCGCCTCTGATCCTGCTTTTGGATCGCCCGTATTGCTTCCTCACTAACTTCTTCCGCCGAAATCGTCTTCCAGCGGTCGATGTAGCCATCTTCATCTGGGTCAATTCCCCAGCGAGTTCCGTTGGTACCGAGCCAGCGATATTGATCCGCTTTCCCATTGAAATTTGCATCAATATCGCGATAGATCTCAGTGCCTTGGGAATAGTAGCACCAGAGATCGACTTTTTTGTCACCATTGGTGTCAACGAAGACTCGAAGCGTAAGGCCGTCCGGGGAAAGTACCTCCCAGCCGCTCCATAAATCAACTTGGAGGTCACGAACCGTGCAGTTTGACTGCTCTTGGTCTGGTACTAGGTCGTAGGCAATATCGGCTTGGACCGGCGAGAGAGATAAAGCCTCGGTTGCGGTGGGAGGGGCAGCCGAGGCGACGCGGGTGATGGTGGGATTAACCGCCAGTACCAGCAAACCGATTGATAATCGCAGTGCGTTGGAGGCTGGTTTCTTTTCAGTCATGGGTTTTATCCGCTATCAGGAAATGGCGGCCTCGCGTTAGGTGGCCAAGAGAAGCAGGTGCGATTGAAGGCGTTTTGACTCTTGTGTTGCAAGGCAGAATCTCGAGGTTTAACGGCAACAGGGCAACTCAAGCAGGCTCATTCGGAGGATCAGGATGTATTTTTTTGTGAGGATTCGGTCGAGATTGGACGGCGTGCCGGTGGCCGTGATGGGCGGAGTTTTAGTTAATAAATCTCCTGCTTTTTAGGTTTTTTTCTACCGATCGGACCGGTTTGTGCCGTTCTAGAAAGCTATGTTTTGTGGAGGATTTTGGGAGGAGTTTAGAATCCCAGCATTCTTCCCTTTGACAGCACACCAAGTTTCCGTAAACTTTCCGCTCGCAATCAACAATAAAGCGAGCGGTGGGAGTCGTTGAATTCAGCGGCGAACCACGGAAACGTGTTTGTTGGTCACGGGCGTGTAGCTCAGTTGGTTAGAGCGCGTCGCTGATAACGACGAGGTCCCAGATTCGAGTTCTGGCACGCCCACTTAATTTGGTATTTCCGTTGATCGGTGAGGTCGGATGACCTTGTCAAAACAATGGACTCCTGCCAAGTTAATCACCTGAAGGGGGTGTAGCTCAGTTGGGAGAGCATCTGCTTTGCAAGCAGAGGGTCGTCGGTTCAAGTCCGTCCACCTCCACTTCACCGAAAGAACGGATTTTGGACGCGTTGATTCGCAGTCCCTGCTATTTCAAGTAAGTGACTGTAGGCATCAGATCGATGGAGTGTTCCTTGGAACGCAGCTATTGGTTTTGGTGTCAGTTGGGTCTGCAAAAGGCTCGGCAAAAAGAGCGAAGAATTTTCGCATAAAGTTGATTTGACTCCTTGCAAGGAATCGAGTCACATGCGAAAACCTCCGCACAAGTGAGGCAAGAAGCCGCTTCTGAAAAACTTTCAAAAAAGCTTCTTACTCCGCTTGACGAAGGAAACCACCGCGGTTATCTTTCGCCCCTCGCTCGGGAGTGACCGAGCTGACCTCTGGCGGGGTCCGCTCGGCTGCTTCTGGCAGTGTGTCTCGTAGTCGCACTATGTGCCACGCGGGATTTTGATCATTGACAATTTGGTTGTTTGGTAGTTGGCATCTGAAAGATAGACAGATGACTCTGAGTGTCATTCATGACACGAAGGTCTCTGTTTTCAATTTCAAAGAGCGTTGTCATCGTGAGCTTTCGAGCTCAATGAATGACAAGTGAATTCTGAATAGGATTCTGTGCAACGGCTAGCAAGTGCTGCTTAGGCAGTTCGAGTTAGTCGCCATGTGATATCGTTAGATAGTAGAGACCAACGAAAGAACGTTGTCGGGTCGACAAAGTCACTTGTGGCTAAGTCGGATTCCGAGTTCGGGATTTCGGCGGCCAATCTACAAAGGGCACATGGGGGATGCCTTGGCGTTAAGAGTTAGAAGGGCGTGGAAGTCTGCGAAAAGCCCGGGGAAGTTGACAAACAAGTAATGATCCCGGGATTCCCAACTGCGACCAGCTGAATTCATAGGCTGGTTCGTAACAACCTGGTGAACTGAAACATCTAAGTAACCAGAGGAAGAGAAAGAAAAATCGATACCGTCAGTAGCGGCGAGCGAAAGCGGTAGAGCCCAAACCGTGGGGATTTTCCTCGCGGGGTTGTAGGACTCCAATATTGGATTGTGTGTGGTTAGTGGAAGATTCAGGAAAGGATCGCCACAGAGGGTGACAGTCCCGTACACGAAAGCAAGCACACAC
>JBMHCO010000121.1:0-11467 GCA_049889895.1 Rubripirellula sp. | reverse complement strand
TGAGTTTTCAATCCCCGGTTCAACCGAGTAGTGCATTTTGGTTTGATCTGCAACTCTCAGATCAGCAACATGAACAATTGCAAGATCTGGAAACCAACTGGATCCAGTATGCACTGGAGCAGGTGACGTGTAGCTACCAGTATCCGCGTCATACGCAGCCGCGTGATATTAGCGGGTATGGTGCCCTGTTGAAGTACGGCAAGGAAGTGGCTCGAGCGGCCTGGGGATTTGTTCCGAAGCGGGATGAGCAATGGAATGCGATCTTGACGCCGGAGCAGGCAAAGCGATGGAAGCAGCGAGAACTACAGACCGTCATTCGATTGAATCGATCTGCTATTTTGCTGGCGGATTTCCGATCAGCCCGAGAGGTTCGAGAGCCGTTGGACACAGGTACATGGATGGACAATAACGCTCCGTACCTGACACCTCCTGCTGAGGCATTGCAGTGGAGCGAGAAGCAGGTAGAGCGAGTTCGCAAGTGGGTACAGGAGGAGGATCTTGCATCAGAGCCATTGCCGACAAGCCGAGGGGCGCGCGAGGCTGCAATGGTGGAACAACGAAGACAGGAACTGGAATGTTTGCGAAAGATCATCGAGATCATGACCGCCCAGCAGCGGCTGATCTTCTGGGATTTGATCGGGGAACCTGCCCCGGGTTCTGAATACTTGCAGGAAATGAAAGCCGAGAGCGAAGCAGCGTCCGGACACACGAAGCTACCACCTGATGCGGTCCGCGAGTAGTGATAAGGAAACTGCGAGTCGCGAGGGTTAGGTACTTGAGCCGCGAAGCTGCGTGAGCCAGACTCGTTTGGGACAAATGCAAGAGTCTTTAAAGAACCGTGTGAGATAAACCGGAGAACGATTTCGAAGAAGGTCCGTCACGGGGAGCTTTGCTCCCGCAAGCGTCCCAATCCGCTTGCTAGACAATCACCCAAAGCCGAGGTTTCACGCCTCGGCTTTTGTCGTTTTATAGGCCGTGTTTTGCAGTCTTTTAGAAGACGAAGGCTTCCAGAGAACGTTCTCTGTTTTTCTCTAGAGTAAAAACCTGCGATCACGTTTTGGGCTGTGTGCCCCAAGACTCTCGCGTTCTCTGCCGAGTTCAGCCGTTTTGTTTAACAGCTGCGTTGGGATCGGGGTGGGGCGGGATGGAAAACGCAGGGTGCATTCGGTGGGGTGCCTTTCAAATGCGCGGCAACGCCCAGCTGAGCAGCAGTCGCCTGTTTCTTCATATCGTCAAAGCGATGACCTCGCAAAAGTGTCGACAGCTATCGTTCCCAGTACTGCCTCTTGATGTTCGCATTACTTCCCTTGCTCAGCTCTAAAGGGATCCAAGATTGTCGTTGTTAAAAAAACGATTCAGATAGCGATTGCTAAGCGGCTTCGGCCTTGCATTTGCACATTTGCATCGGGGGATTCAAATGTCGCGGCTCGTTTTTCCCAGTTGCGTTTTGTTATGAGCCTAGAGCTAGGGGAAAGTCATGTCCTTCGCGACCTATGATTTGGAAGGTTACTTTGACGAGTTAATTGATCGGAGTGGACTCGCGCGTCCAGAGGCGTCGGCCCTAGTCGGAATGCTCGATCGACTCCCTTTCTCGGATTTGTTGAGACGGCAGGATGCTATTGAGAAGTCTCTGTACAACATGGGGATCACCTTTACCGTCTACAGCGACAACGCGGGTACGGAAAAGATCATGCCGTTTGACGTGATCCCTCGAATCATCTCGGCGACCTTGTGGAGCAAAATCGAATCAGGAGTCAAACAGCGAATTACAGCTCTAAATGCTTTCCTCTCCGATATCTATTCCGAACAAGCGATTGTTCGGGAAGGAATTTTACCGTTTGAGTTAATCGAGGGTGTGGAGGCGTTCCTGCCGCAGTGCATCGGACACGAACCCTGTCATGGGGTTTGGTGTCATGTGTCGGGCATCGACCTCGTGCGGGACGAGAAGGGTGAGATGTATGTACTCGAAGATAATCTGCGGTGTCCCTCAGGGGTGTCTTACGTGTTGCAGAACCGCTTGGTGATGAAAAGGAACTTTCCGCAGATTTTCGGTGCCTCACAGGTTAGGCCAGTCAATGACTATCCTGCACGTCTTTATGAGATGTTGAAATCGACCGCCCCTCGTCACGTGGATGACCCGCTGGTCGTGGTACTGACACCAGGCACCTTCAACAGCGCGTATTACGAGCATTCTTTCTTGGCGCAGCAGATGGGCGTCGAACTCGTCGAAGGTCGTGATCTTTTGGTGGACGAAGACAAAGTCTTCATGCGTACGATCGATGGATTGCAGCAGGTCGATGTGATCTACCGCCGAATCGACGATGATTTTCTGGATCCAGAAGTCTTTAGGAACGACTCGGTGCTGGGTGTAGCAGGTCTGATGCGGTCCTACCACGCGGGCCATGTTTCCCTTGCCAATGCGCCTGGCACTGGGATAGCTGATGACAAGGTGATCTACGCATATGTCCCGGAGATGATTCGGTATTACCTAAACGAGAGTCCAATTCTGTCGAACGTCCCCACCTATGTCTGCTATCGGGAAGCCGACCTGCGATATGTTCTTGATAATCTCGACAAACTTGTGGTTAAAGCAGCCAATGGTTCAGGGGGATACGGCATTATGATCGGTCCACAATCTACCAAGGAGGAGAGAGCTGTGTACAAAGATAAGATTCTTGCAGACCCGCGAAACTACATTGCTCAGCCCACACTAGCGTTATCTAGGGTTCCGACGATGGTCGGGGACTCCATTGAAGGTCGACACGTGGATCTTCGTCCCTACGCTTTGTCTGGTCCCAACGGTGTGTGGGTGATGCCGGGTGGATTAACTCGCGTGGCGTTACAAAAAGGATCTTTGGTGGTGAATTCCTCCCAGGGCGGCGGAAGTAAAGATACGTGGGTTGCGGCCGACTCGGGAAACGAGGTAACGCTGGTTCAGGCTTCAACTACATAAAGAGGCAGATGATTGATGAATATTGATCAACTCGCGGGAACATCCATGACCGCAGAGAGGGCCGTGGTCACTCGCCGAAACCCGACACGAACCTCTGCGGCGAGCCAACGCGTGTCATCGACTGTTAATTCAACGTCGCGGCGCACGAGCGTCCCGAAAAGGAAAAAAACAATGCTTTCTCGAGTCGCTGAATCAATCTACTGGATGGGGCGTCAGGTCGAGCGAGCTGAGAACCTCGCCAGATTCTTAGAAGTCACCCACAACCTGAGTTTGGATGATCCGTTTAACGTCACAAATTCTTGGACACCGCTCATTCAGGTTACCGCAGACGTAGAGCAGTTCGAAACGAATTACGATGTTGCGAACGCTGAGACGGTGACTCGGTTCATCGCTTTCGACGAGACCTATCCTAACTCGATGCTCTCCTCGCTCCGTAGCGCGAGAGCCAACGCACGCGGTGTTCGAGAGTCACTGTCATCAGAGGTCTATGAACAATTAAACGATTTTTATCATTTCGTGCTCAACGCATCCCGCAATCCCATTATCGACTCACCGAACGAATTTTTCGATGACGTTCGGCGCATTGCGATCCAATGGGCGGGTGTGCTTGACAACACCATGCCCCGTGATTTGGGTTGGCATTTCGCCAATGTGGGACGCTTGATAGAGCGTGCCGATAAGACTTCTCGAATTCTTGACGTTAAATATTTTAATCTACTACCGAGGATACAAGATGTCGGCACGTCGGTTGATGATCTGCAATGGTCTGCGCTGCTTTTAGCTATTAGCGGATTCGAAGCCTACCGCCGCGAGCACCATTTGATCGATATCGAAAAAGTGGTCGAGTTTTTTCTACTTAATAAAATTTTCCCAAGATCGATTCTGTTTTGCGTCAGCGGTGCAAATGATTCGCTGAAGCAGATCCAAGCATTTTCGACTTCAGGGAAACCTCGACAGTCACAAGAAAATACCGCGTCTCTCGTGCGACGATTGGAGCAAACGGAGGTTAGCGAAGTCTTGGGAGCCGGCATGCATCTGTTTATTGACCAACTGCAGATTCGTTTGAACGAAATAGGCGAATCCATCAATCTAGATTACCTGAATTCAAAAATTGACGAATGAGCATTCGTGTATCGCTTCACCATGAGACCACCTATCGTTACGACCGAAAGATCTCGTTAGGCCCGCAACTCATTCGACTACGACCCGCTTATCATGCGCGAACAAAGATTGATGCCTACTCTCTAAGGGTTGAGCCAGACGACCATTTTATCAATTGGCAACAGGATCCTTTCGGTAATCCAGTTGCGAGGTTGGTGCTCCCAAACCGAACCAAGGAACTAAAAATAACGGTTGGTCTGCAGGCCGACTTGACCGTCATTAACCCATTTGATTTTTTCATTCTTGAAAGTGCGAAGCAGTGGCCTTTTTCGTATGAGCGGACACTCGGCCGACAACTGGGGCCCTACCTCGAGCCTGGTGAGTTGACTCCCGAATTGTCCGATTGGTTGAAATCAATACCATCGAAATCGGATTCGCTCGTCAATTTTCTTGTAGATGTTAATCGCAAGTTGTACGAGGATATTCGCTATGTGGTGCGAATGGAGCCTGGCGTTCAAAGCCCAGAGAGGACGTTGGCTCTTAAGAGCGGTTCCTGTAGAGATTCCGCATGGCTTCTTGTGGAAATTTTTCGACAGATAGGAATTGCGGCTCGGTTTGTCTCGGGCTACTTGATTCAACTCAAAGCCGACCAAACCAATTCGTCAGTACAGAATGGGCCTAAGGAAGATTTCACTGATCTCCACGCATGGACCGAGGTGTTTGTACCCGGAGCGGGTTGGATTGGACTCGATCCAACGAGTGGACTTTTTGCGGGTGAAGGCCATATTCCGCTGGCCTGCACGCCATCGTTTGAAGCAGCGGCGCCAATCACGGGTGCGCATGACGAATGTGAAGTGCAGTTCGATCATGTGATGTCCGTTGATCGTTTTTATGAGGGTGCGAGCGTTACCAAACCCTACACAGATCAAGAATGGCGATCGATATTGGATACTGGGCATCAGGTTGACCAGAGCTTGAAACGGAACGACGTTCGCTTAACGATGGGGGGAGAGCCCACCTTTGTGTCTCTGGACAACAGCGAAGATCCACAGTGGAACACCGATGCTGTGGGCGAAGAAAAACGTGTGCTGAGTAATCTACTGCTGCTTCGACTACGTGACCAATTTGCCCCTGGGGGGCTACTTCACTACGGTCAGGGCAAGTGGTACCCAGGTGAATCCCTGCCGCGCTGGGCTCTGTCATGCATCTGGCGCCGGGATGGAGAACCGATTTGGCAAAACCCGCGTTGGTTAGCAGATGAGGGAAGCGACTACGGTTTGACAATTGATGACGCTCAGCGTTTCTTGAGACATCTGACTCATAAGCTTGGGATTGAATCGAAGCTAACGTTTCCTGTCTACGAAGACACTTTCCATTATTTGTGGAAGGAGGGAAAACTTCCAACCGACGTGGATCCGCTTGATCCTATTTTTGACGATCCGAACGAACGCTCAATGATGATTCGGGCCTTTAGCAATGGTTTTAGCAAACCAGTTGGATTCATTCTTCCGCTAAAGAGGGCATGGTGGCAAACGCAGTGTGGCTGGGTTGCGGGGCGTTGGCCGGTCCGGCGTGGAAAGGTATTCCTTGTTCCTGGTGATTCCCCAATTGGGTTGCGTTTGCCAATCGAGAGTTTGCCTGAAGAGGGGAGGCGGCAAGACCAGGTAGGCAATGCTCCTCTTGATCCGACTGAGCGACGGAGGCCATTACGCGAACCTAAGACAATACACGCAGAACCGACTTGCACGTCTGTCGTCTTTAATGATCAGGTTCTCGATGAAAGCGGCAACGGTAATCCGCTTACCGGTGAGGGCGATGTTGTGCGTACTGCTCTGTGTGTAGAGTGCCGCAACGGTCGCATTCATGTGTTCATGCCGCCAACCCAGCGGGCCGACGACTACCTTGATCTCATTGCTGCGGTCGAGCAAACCTGCGTCAACCTTAAAGTGCCCGTAATCATTGAGGGCTATCTGCCGCCATCTGATCACCGGCTTGAGTTTTTTAAAGTCACGCCTGACCCGGGTGTGATCGAAGTCAACACGCACCCGACCTGTAGCTGGGAAAATTTAGTCAGCCAAACCGAGACGTTGTATCGTGAAGCGATGCGATGCGGCCTCGGCACGAGTAAGTTTGATATCGATGGGAGGCAAACGGGAACAGGCGGAGGTAGTCATGTGGTGCTTGGTGGAGGCACTCCCTTGGATAGCCCCTTCCTTCGAAGGCCCGATCTGTTGGCGAGCATGGTTGCATTTTGGAACAATCACCCCTCACTTTCCTACTTGTTCAGCGGCCGCTTTATCGGCCCAACGAGTCAAGCCCCGAGGCTAGATGAAAGTCGCGCCGATGCGGTCTATGAGATGGAGATAGCGTTGGCACAAGTTCCCCACACTGATCAAGTAATTCCTCCGTGGCTCGTGGATCGACTTTTTCGCGATTTGCTCACCGACCTGACCGGGAACACACATCGCGCTGAGATATGCATCGATAAACTCTACAGTCCTGATAGCAGTACCGGGAGACTTGGGCTTGTCGAATTGCGAGGGTTTGAAATGCCCGTGCACGCTAGGATGCAGATCGCCCAACAGTTATTGATCCGAGCGATTGTGGCGAGCTTTTGGGAAAAACCCTACCACAACGAACCTTTGGTGAACTGGCGGGGGGCGTTACACGACCGTTTCATGTTGCCGCATTTCATCTGGCAGGATTTTCAAGAAGTCATTCAATGCGTCTCTTGCGACGAGTTTCAACTTGATGCGAACTGGTATCTTCCCCACCTCTCTGCCCGGTTTCCCGAAATAGGCCAACTGCATCGAGGAGGAGTCATGCTGGAATTGCGATCAGCGATCGAGCCTTGGCACGTCATGGGCGAAGATCCAGGTGGTGGTGGGACCGTGCGTTTTGTTGACTCTTCATTGGAACGCCTTCAGATACTTGCAAATGGATTTCAGCCTGAGCGACATCAAATTTGGTGCAACGGGGTTGTCGTGCCGATGCATGACACGGGAACACCCGGCCAGTACATTGCCGGGTTGAGATATCGTGCGTGGCAACCACCACGATGCCTGCATCCCACCATCCCTGTCCAGAGCCCTCTTCGGTTCGAGATAGTTGATCGTCCAAACTCACTGTCATTGGGTGGCTGCACCTATCACGTAACCGATCCGAGTGGACGAGCCACCGAGCGTTACCCTGTGAACGCGAATGAAGCGGAGGCGAGAAGGGCTGCAAGATTTGAGGAGATTGGTTTTACCGGCGGAAACTTAGAGGCTGAGAAAGTGAGTTCCCCGAGAATTTCTCCTCGGATGTCTTCGGCCTATCCGGTTACCTGTGATTTACGCCGATTCAGTTTTTGAATGGCGATTGTTATATTTTCACTGCTTCAGTGGTAAGTGACTTGCCTCCCGTTACCTACCGGGAGGTATCGTTAAAATCAGATTCCACGAGGGATTGGCGGTTTAGGATTTGAACGTAAACGCAGCAATTAACACTTTCGATTGGTCCTATCGGTCCGACGTTGGCGGGGTTGACGAATATTGCCACGCTGATGGCTCTGTTCGTCCACCGTGGCAATCGATCTCTGAGGGCTTCCATCAGATGGGAGTTGCGGAAATCACGTCGAGAAACGATGAAGTTAGAAAACTGGTTCGTGCGAGCAGCGCGAACCATCAGTTGCCCCGAGATATTGGTGACTACGCACGGCCTTGGCAACTTTCACTAGTTCCCATGGTGCTTGGTGAGGCCGAGTGGATGAGGCTCAGCGCAGGACTGGCGCAGCGCGTCCGTCTCCTTGAAGAGGTGCTAGATGATCTACTCGGGGATCAGAGGCTACTAAGAGAAGGGGTGTTACCACCTGAGTTGCTCTACGCGAATCCATATTACTATCGCGTTTATGGAGATTTGCCGTCACCCAAAGTAAGGTTAAGTTTGACGGCGACCGACTTGGCTCGGGATGGAAGCGGTCAATGGTGTGTCACCGGTGATCGCACTCGGGCTCCCAGTGGGCTCGGTTTTGCCTTGGAGAATCGTGTCATTACGGGGCAGGTGCTCTCCCGTATGTTTCGCGATAACCGCGTGACAAGGCTGGCGGGTTTTTTTATTGAGTTTCAGAAACATCTCAATTCACTCTCGACTACAGGGGGCCAAAATCCCAGAGTGGCGATCCTGACCTCCGACGATAGCAGTTACCGATATCTAGAGGATGCTTACCTGTCCCGTTATCTCGGTTACACATTGGTTCAGGGACGTGATTTGGCGGTCCGAAAAAATCAGGTTTACCTCAAGACACTAGGTGGCCTCTCTAAGTTGGATATTCTCCAACGAAACATCACCGATTATCACGCTGACCCACTAGAACTAAAGCGATCTAGTGACCAAGGAGCAATCGGACTGATCGGGGCAATTCGTACCGGTCAAGTTGCGGTCACCAACTGTATCGGAAGCGTTCTAGCACAGATGCCGGCCTTACTTCCCTTTTTAAGTAGCGCTTCGAAATTTTTTCATAACGACGATCTGGCACTTCCGAGCATACCGACCTACTGGTGTGGTGATCCACACCACCTGAAGCACGTACTATCTAATCTCGATAATTTGTTGATTCGAGATGCGTTTCACATTTCCGGTCGGGCACACGTGGATCCATCGCGATTGTCGAAAGCGGAATATGAGCAGTTGTGCGACAGGTTGAAGTCTGATCCCGTAAAGTATGTTGCACAGCCACGCGCGACATATAGCACAACGCCCGTGTGGAGCGGTCAGAAACTCGTGCCTTGGAACGTCACCCTTCGAAGCTTTCATCTGCAAACCAAGACCGACATCCATGTGCTACCCGGTGGCCTCTCACGAGTGAGTCCTGATGATCAGTCACTTGGTTATAGTCCACTAGAGGGTCGGCTGGGTCAGGACTGCTGGATACTCTCAGATGCGACGATTGATAGCGTGGTGACGCTTCTACCAACAAACAACGACTCACTGGAGATTCGACGAACGGGCGCGGAGTTGCCAAGTCGAATCGCTGAGAATTTATTTTGGCTGGGGCGCCATGTTGAACGCACTGAAACCATAGCGAGGATGCTGCGATTGATAATGGAACGCATGACCTCCCAAGCTTACTCGGATGAACCGAGCGTCCTACCGCGTCTAACCGCCTCGCTTGCGGCAATGGGCCAAATCGACGCGGATCACGCGATCGAGGAATTCTGCGGTGTTCATTCCAATCTAGAATCCGTGCTTGTCGAGTCGATTTATGGCAAGCCGCAGCCATTCGGCCTAATGGCATGTATTCAAAATATGGTTGATAACGCGATTGCCACAAGGGATCGTTTATCGATTGACGCCTACATGATCATATCTCGAATCGGTGAAAATCTAACCAAACCGAGTGGTTTTGAGCCGGAAATCACATTGGTGTGCAAGCAAATGACGCGTCTTATCACGGACCTGCTTGCATTCGCTGGATTGACTTCAGAGACATTGACCCGCACGCTCAGTTGGTCATTTTTGCAGCTTGGGCGGCGAATCGAGAGGGGTTGTCAAACGGCCGAGATGCTCGCTTCAACTCTGACCCACCCAATCCAACGTGAGACGCGTTTGATGGAATCCGTTCTCCAAGCAGCCGACAGCTTAATGACCTATCGATCTCGGTACGCGTTACAACTCGAACCTGCTCCGCTTCTTGATCTGCTGGTAACCGACCACACCAATCCGCGGTCGCTGGCGTTTCAGTGCAATGAAATCGTGGAACTCCTGAACCATATATCCCAGGAAGCTGACGGTGGGATCCATGGCTCTGACCAGGAGACAGCAATGTTTCTCCAAGAATTGATATCTGAGTCAGATCCGCGGCACCTAGCGCGAGCTAATGAGGCACGGTGCAGAAGTCAGCTTTTGAAGTTATTGGAGACCGTTGTGCATCAGTTACCCGGCATTTCCGATCAGATTTCTTCTCGATATTTGATCCATTCAAATATTGAAACTCGTATTTCGAACTAGCCGTGATCACCCACCTGCGATTAGATATCCAGTTCACTCTACGTTGAAACCTCCAGCACAATCGGATTACGATCTTGACGTTTTGGTATCGGATTGAACACAGAACCAATTATCAGTACGCGCAGCCAGTGGCGTGCTGCCAGAACCAGTTGCGAATGCTACCTCGCAATTTTGATGTACCTTGGGTGAAGGTCGTATGCCGGGATGTTGATCTTAGGGTAGATCCCACTCCGGATTTCACCCATCACCATAACGATTATTACGGCAATAGAGTTGTTTCCTTTTCCATTGAAACACCACATGATGCATTGTCACTGAAGGTAACAAGTGAAGTTTGCGTGAAACCAAATCTTTCTATCGATGCGTTGACGGGGGACAATTGGACAGTCGTTTACGACCGTATCCAAAAGCGAATCGATCCGAATTGGCTCGAGGTCAGAGAGTATCTTTTTGATTCAGAAAATGTCAGCCGTGGCGAGGAGTTCCGGCAGTACGCGCAGTCGTCTTTCCTACCTGGTCGTTGCATTGTTGATGCGTGCCGAGAGCTGACTTATCGGTTACACGATGATCTTCGATATGACGTTAGTGCAACCAGTGTCGAGACTACTCCAGAAGAGGCGTTCTCAATCAGAGCCGGAGTCTGTCAAGATTTCGCACAAATACAAATTGCATGCCTACGTTCCTTGGGCATTGCCGCCCGGTACGTGAGCGGCTACCTTCGAACTCACGCACCGCCGGGAAAAAAGCGTCTCGTTGGTGCAGACCAATCTCATGCGTGGGTGAGTGTCTACATGGGACCTGAATTGGGTTGGGTCGACCTTGATCCAACCAATCGGTGTGAGACAAATGGTGAGCATGTTCCAATCTGCATCGGACGCGATTATGCCGAAGTGACGCCAATGCGCGGCGTAGTGATAGGTGGAGGATCACCGACACTAAGCGTCACTGTGGATGTTTGCGAAATTGACCCTCAATAACTGCACATCGAAATCAGACATCTTTGCGGGTCGCTTTCTCTCGACTCTCCAAAAACCACTTTCGTTCCAATCAAATCATTCGTGCAAAGCGGGCGAGAATTTCCAACGCAAGGCACCGCTAGCGTGCACGGACTGCAAAGGTTTTAGGCATCCCCAACAAGACATGATCACACTGCTGGTGCGTTCGCAAAATTACGGCTCGAATTATTGCTTTAGGTTCTCTTAGTGTTCGCATACCGTCACTACGGTTAAGGCATGAAATTTGCGGCCTGCGTCACACGTCAGGTGGGGTAATAAGCCTTACTGCTTCGCCCATAATGAGAACTCAACACAGGATAAATTGCGATGCGACGGGGCTATTTGATCGATATGGATGGTGTGATCTATCGCGGTGGAAAACTAATCCCCGGCGCAGACCGACTAATCAATCGTATGGTTCGAGAGGAGC
>JBMHCO010000120.1:0-11239 GCA_049889895.1 Rubripirellula sp. | reverse complement strand
GTAACGACTGGCTTTAAAGATACAGAATAAGATGAGGGCACCATGTCTAATGAGCAACTCAGAAACGAAGTAACTCAAGCGTCACGTCAAACCGGCGATGACCGGCTTACACGACGAAACATGATCCACGGAATCGTTGGCTCCTCGATCGCCGTGGTGGGCGGCCAAGCGATCTGCCCATTACCCAAGGCAGTCGGAGAAGTGACCGAGACAGGTAAAGCAGAGGTCTACTCGCTGAAAACCATCAGCCACACACCTGAACTTTATTGCGGTTGGCCCACCCTGACTCGCCGTCAGAACGGACAACTCCTGCTGGTTTGGTCCGGAGGCAGGGAAGAGCATGTTTGCCCATTTGGGCGAGTCGACATGATGCGATCAGATGATAACGGAGAAACGTGGTCATGGCCCAGAACAGTTCACGATAGCGCAATTGATGACCGCGATGCGGGCATCCTCGAAACCTCGCAGGGCACACTACTGGTGACGACATTTTCTTCACTCGCCTACCAAAGTGGACTAGAGAAAGCTGTACAGCAGAAAGCGAGTGGTAAAGCAACGTGGTCCAATGAAAAATTCATGCGATGGATGGCCGCACATCAGCGTGTATCCGAGGAAACACGCCAGCAAGAACTTGGCCAGTGGATGCTTCGTTCCATCGACGGAGGCCTTACTTGGTCGCAACGGTATCGATGCCCGGTCAATAGTCCTCACGGGCCGATTCAGCTATCAAGTGGCAATGCATTACTCTACGCAGGCATTTCTCTTTGGGATAAGGAACGCCGAGTTGGCGTCTGCCAATCAGACGATGATGGCCTGACGTGGCATTGGCTTTCCGACATTCCGATCCGAGAAGGTGACAAGAACTCGGACTACCACGAACTTCATGCGGTTCAGTGCAACTCAGGAAAAATCATCGTCCATATCCGAAACCACAGTGCCAACCATTCTCGAGAAACTCTGCAATGTGAAAGCACTGATGGCGGCACGACGTGGAGTGAACCGCACAGCATTGGCGTTTGGGGACTCCCGTCGTTCCTGCTTCGACTACGATCTGGACGGATATTGATGAGCTACGGCCATCGCCGACAGCCGTTTGGCAATCAAGCGAGATACAGTGACGACGAAGGTGTCACATGGAGCGATCCTGTTGTGATCTCTGGAGATGGTTCAGGTGGTGACCTTGGTTACCCCAGCACGGTCGAACTGGATGATGGAAGCTTGATCACTGTGTGGTACGAGCGGATGAAAAACCAGCAACATGCGGTTCTGAGACAAGCACATTGGAGTCTGCCGACTTCGATATAATCTCGCAAAGAAATATTCTCGCAGTGAAATCGCGACACAAAACCCACTCCTCCAACTCCCTCAGTCTATTCTCAGCATCGCATGATACGATTCCAAAACAAGTCACCGCTCCTTAGACGCTCATTCTGCCTGCTTCTGCTACTGTCGGTCAGCATGATTTCCAACTCAGCTTTCGCGCAGCGGCAGAAGAGCTACCCACCAGAACTCCCCGGTGCATCGGTGGAGACCTACAAACAAGTAGGCGACACCGAGCTAAAACTCTGGATCTACAAGCCGGAAACAACAAAGGCGAACGAGAGCCGACCGGCGATCGTTTTCTTTTTTGGTGGCGGATGGCGTTCAGGTTCCCCCGCACAATTTCAACACCACTGTCGCTACTTGGCTAAACAGGGAATGGTCGCGATCACTGCGGACTACCGAGTGCTCCAACGACACGAGACGCTTGCGGATCGCGCCGTAGCGGATGCCAAATCGGCGATCAGATACGTTCGCAAAAACGCAGATCGATTAGGAATTGACCCAAATCGTATTGTCGCCGCAGGTGGCTCAGCCGGCGGCCATCTCGCCGCCTGCACGGATCTCGTCAAAACTCTCGATGAAAACGGCGAAAACAGGAACATCAGCAGTCGGCCAAATGCCGTGGCGATGTTCAACCCAGCTCTGATGATTGATCCGTGGGGTGAGGTGGACTTTGATCAAGAGAAAGTGGATGACATTGCCACTCGAACGGGAGTTCCCCCGCAGGAAATCTCCCCGATTCACCAGCTCACGAAAGACGCCGCACCGAGCATCATCTTTCATGGTCGCGCCGACACCACGGTTCCCTACCTGACCGTTGAAGCCTATGCCAAAGAGGCAATGCGTCTGGGGAACCAGTGCGAACTGGTCGGCTACGAAGGAGAACCGCATGGATTTTTCAACTATGGACGCGGCGGTAACCCCGGACCAGCTTACCTGAAGACGCTTTCCCGCCTTCACGAATTCCTGCACCAACTGGGCTACCTCTCAGCCGGTCCCACAGGTATTACCCCGACCAGCAGCAACATTCGACTGCGTGAACCACTCGTGAATTCGCTCAAAGCAATCAACGATCGCAAACGAGCGACCGTTGCCTTTATCGGCGGATCAATCACTGAGATGGATGGTTACCGACCAATGGTTTCCAAATGGCTGGAAAGCTCATTCCCTGAGACACAATTTGATTTTGTGAACGCGGGAATTAGCTCAACTTGTTCTACCACCGGCGCGTTTCGACTTGAGCGAGATGTGCTGTCGAGCAACCCTGACCTCATCTTGATTGAATTCGCCGTCAATGATGATCAAGATGCGTCGCACTCTCGAGAAGCATGTATTCGCGGGATGGAAGGAATCATCCGTCACATCAAGCGTGAACACCCCAGCACCGATCTCGTGGTGACTTACTTTGTGAATCCCCCGATGCTCGAAACTTGGCAGCAAGGAAAGACCCCTCTTAGCGTTGCAGCGCACGAGCAAGTGATGGAGCACTACGGTGTTTCATCGGTTGCTCTCGCAAAAGAGATTGCAGATAGGATCACGGCAGGTAGCTTCACGTGGAAAGAGTATGGAGGCACGCATCCGGCCCCAGCTGGAAATCAAATCGCTGCCAACCTCGTTCAGGATCTACTCGATACAGCGTGGCACCTTAATAAGAATCTTCGTATCGAAGAAGACACTGAAACCAAACCCGAAGACGCAGTAAAGTCTCTTCGAAAACCGATCGATCCCAACTCGTATCAATCGGGCAAGCTGACGGAGGTCACCGAAGCAAAGATCGATGCGGATTGGACCTTCGGTATTCCCGACTGGAAAAACCTTCGCGGTTCAATGCGAAGCCGATTTGAAAACCTCACCTTTCTACACGCATCAAAGGTCGACGCAGAACTCTCGTTAGATTTTGACGGCAGCGCCATTGGCCTCTTCATTTTGGCTGGCCCAGACGCAGGTCAAGTTGAATATTCCGTGGATGGGCAACCTTTTAAAACCAAGGACCTGTATCATCGATTCAGCAAAGGGCTTCATTACCCGCGTACGGTGATGCTCGAGGATCAACTGGGTGACGGACCACACGTGATCAAAATGCGAGTGGGAAAAAAGGCTGAGCGTGAAAATGCGGGCACCGCCATCCGCATCATGGCGTTTGCCACCAATTCATCCCCTTAAATCTCTCTTGCATCGCGATGTTTTTGGCAATTCAATACACCGCGACCGCCGGAATCCGGGAAATGAGCCCAAAAAAGAGCGAAAAACGTATCAAGTGAACCTTTTCCAAATCGATTCTGTTCGCTAATCTACCGGCATTGGCGGCGGGTCAAACACGTCAGTTTTTGATCGCCACCTATCGGGGCGTAGCTCAGCCTGGCTAGAGCGCCTGCTTTGGGAGCAGGAGGTCGCACGTTCGAATCGTGTCGCCCCGACTTGAAAAGCCTGTTGCTAGAAATAGCTGCAGGCTTTTTTCGTTGGTGATTCGCAAAAAAACTCTGCTACCACCGATCATCTGTGCTTCTTAGCAAGCCAGAAAAAGAAAAACGCAATCACGGCACCGCCCACCCAGTGCGACCAGGTCCAATCCTGCGAGAAACCAGCACCAATCAGGAAGCCGCCCACCGCTCCCCAAAACCAAACTGCGACTCGCTCTAACGAATCATCCATCAATCGACTCCTGAAAACTTTACGACTCAGCCCGACAACCTTCTCGCGTTCTCCAACAGACGCAACACCGCGTCTTGGAACCGAGTGTCTAGATCGCTATGCAGCCACTGTCGATCTGAGCGTCATGTTAACCTCCAGTCGAATCACTCGACTACCCGACACGCAACTTTTTTCAGCCGCTACACTTTGGTAAGCAAAGGTTTTAATGGCTGCAGAGTCAATAAACAATTGATTCGGCAGATCATTCAATTGACAACGATAAACTTCTAATCTGCTAGACGTCTCATGAAATTTGCAACCTTGCATTTGACGCGGATTGCTTCACTGGCTTTTCTGATCATCGCGCCAGCCATACCGCGGGGGTTCGCGCAATCTTGGATCGATCGCTCCTGGGAACCTTCTGCCCAAGAACGCCTGGAGCAGATTTACGAGCGTGAGACGTTTCGAGCGACTTCGCTTCAGCCATCATGGTCCGGCGATGGAAGCAAACTTCGCATTCGTCGCCCCAATTCAGAAACGGGACAAAACTCATGGCAATGGCTGCTCACCGAAACAGGCCAACCGACAACGCCACCAGAACGCCCGAATGAAACAAAACGCGATTCCGATGTCCCTGAAACAGTTACAGGAGACGGCGAGAAAACAAAAGAAAATCAACTTCCAGCCTACCGACATGAGATTCGAGACGGAAACCTAGTCGTCCTGCACAATCGTGGTGCCGATATCAGATCGTCCGAACCTGTCCTCGTACTCAGTGGCGAAGAAGGCAAACGCTTTTACGGGATGACGTGGAGCACAGACGGACAGCACCTCGCGCTGATCCAATCAGACATGAGCGACGTTCGAAAGAGATCGATGCTGGTTCCATCCGACCCTTCCTACCCAGGCATTGAAGAGAGGCATTTTGCGAGAGTCGGAGAAACAATCGCAACGCTCAAAGTTGGCTTGGTAGATCCAGCATCCAAATCGATCACGTGGGTTGATCTCGATCCTGTCACCTCCAATGGTCAGCAAGGTTTCTATCTCGGGCAAGTCCAGTGGGCTCCCGGCGGGAATGAACTGCTGATCGAAAAAATGAGTCGCTTCCGAGAGCGTCGCCAGTTCCTACTAGTGACCCCAGAATCAGAAACGAACAACGAGCAGCAAAGCAGCTCGCAACAAATCAAAACCATTTTTGACGAAACCAATTACGCGTGGGCAATCAGCAGCCAAGGAAAAAATCTCGGCCTGATTTGGCTCGAAGGTGGATCGAAGTTCATCGTGATCAGCGAAAAAGATGGCTGGCGACATGCTTTTCTCTACTCCCGCGAGGGCGAAGAACTCGCCACGCTCACCCCCGGCAATTACGACATCATCGATCGAGGCCCCGTCGATGAAACAGCGGGATGGTTCTACTTCTATGCGTCGCCCGAAAACGGCACTCAGAAACATCTTTATCGAGTCTCGCTCGGTGGCGATGGCAAACTTCAAAGAATCACCCCAGATGAACTGCCTGGAACCAATGACTACAACTTTGCTCCCAAACTCGATTTTGCACTGCACACCCATTCGACGATTGACTCGCCGCCGGTCGTTTCGCTGGTCTCTCTTCCCGATCACAAGGTGATCAAAGTCCTTGATGATAACGATGCGGTCCGAGAAACAATGTCAAAGTGGAACGTGAATCGCACGGAATTCGTCAAGATAGAAACGGAGTCCAATGTGTCGATGGATGCGTTAGTGATGAAACCTCGCAACTTTGACACGTCAAAGAAGCATCCCGTGCTTGTCTACGTCTACGGTGAACCACACGGACAAACCGTGCTAGATCAATGGGCCGCCGGACAAAGTCTCTTCCATCGAGTGATCTCCGATCTGGGTTACATCGTCGTGTCGATCGATAACCGTGGCACCCCAGCACCCAAAGGGGCCGCATGGCGACGCGCTGTGTTTGGCAGCCTAGGTCCGCTATCCACCGAAGACCAGGCCGACGCGATCCAGAAACTTGGCACGATGAAGCCGTACATCGACTTAGATCGCGTCGCGATCTGGGGCTGGAGCGGCGGTGGCTCCAATACACTCAACGCACTCTTTCGCAAGCCGGATGTCTATCAGGTCGGCATCGCCGTCGTCCCCAAACCACAACCCCATCTCTACAACGCTTGGTTCCAAGAAATCTACATGCGTACGCGTGAGGTCAACGCGGAAGGTTACCAAAAATCTGCACCACTTCATTTCGCGGAAGGACTGCGAGGGAAACTGCTGATGGTTACCGGTTCGGGTGAAACCAACACCCACATTCAAATCATCGAAGGCTTGGTGGATCGACTCGTTGAACTCGGCAAACCGTTTGACTACATGGTCTACCCGAATCGGAATCATGGACTAAGTGAAGGACCGGGTTCGCGAGTCCACGTCCGAATGCTGATCGCTCGGTACCTCGTTGAAAATCTACCGCGTGAAGCGAGATAAACCATGGGCGATCAATCTTCTCATAAAAACCTTTCACCCGGTGACCTTCTCCGACGTCAATCGGTTCGCGAGATGATCGGCATCCTTGATCGAGAACGCGAGTGGACCGAACACTATCTCTGGTACCTTGAAAAGGTTTTGGCTGATCCCAGAAAACCACTCTCAGCAGAAGAAAACGATCGCCGTCGGATGATCGAAAAACTGGTGCCGCCCGCACGACTCGCTCAGTGGTCTGAACTGTCTGAATCGCCACAGGAGATCGAGAATCTGTTCGCTTGGATGCAAGGCCGGCTTGATCTCGCGGAACATCTGCATGAACAGTTTGCAGAACTCATCAACCCTGCGACCGACGATTGATCTTCCGTCGCCTGAATGATCAATTCCCCAATAGCGTTCAACATCAAGAATGGCTTAATCCTGCGAACCGTTTACCTTTGCCAACATCTGGCGGTAGGCAGCAACTGATCGCGGAAAAAAGTCTTCGGGCCTCTCTCGTATCGCGTAGCCTTGCAAACCAATCGGCCCCCCATAGGCATTCTGCTTCAACACCCGCAGCACGCGTGTCACATCAAACGATCCGCGATCAAGTGGCTGGATCAGACGATCCCAGCCCATCGATGTCGTCTCCCCATCGTCAGCACCATTGATTGACACAAGTGCGACGTGAGGAAACGCGTCATTAAGATCACTCTCTAGCTGCTGCGGCCCGTTCATTTTTAGATAATGACACAGATTAAAAACTGCTCCTACATTTGGCCGATCCACCTGACGCGCAACACGCACGGCGTCACTAAACTTCTCGGCCCAAAGACCGACGTGATGATAGATACCAATCTGAATATCGTGGGGTGCAACCTCGCCAGAAAGCTTTTGAAGGATCGCAACACATTCCGCATCACCCGCCGGATCGCTCCGGCCATACTTTTGAGAATGCACGTGGAACCAGACAGCGTTCAGGTCCTCACCATACTTCTCAAGGACGCTCCCCCAGTTGGGATCAACCGGTTGATCCGGTCGATCAATATCGAGTTTGAGGTACAGCGAATGAAGCTTGAGACCGCGCCGTTTCAGATGCGGCATGAAACGTTCGACCTGCCCCAAGCCCATCAACTCCACACCGTCGAATCCTGATTCAGCAACAAGATCGACGAGATCCGTGGGAGACTGAGACTCTGCGTTGGCAAAACCCGTTTGGAACGCAAACAACTCCGGAGAAAAATCGTTCTTCTCCGCGTGTGTAGTCGCTGTGAACAACGTGCATCCAATGACAAAAAAACAGTATCGGATGCGGTTCAATTCCCACGAGCCAGTAAACGACATATCAAAACACTCAACAAATAACGGAACATTCAGCGACCGTCGGCAACTGAATCCGACCTAGAAATTGGATCGCCAAAACGCATTGTATCACTGCGAGTGATAATAGAAGAATCTGCTTAGACGTTCGCAAAAATCGAATCACCCAGCACGCCGGTGCTGTCCGCAAAATCTTCCACTTCAATTTGCATCGAACGAAGAATGCTCAGGTACAGATTACTCATTCGAGTTTCACCATCTCGCCAGTACTGGCCGTGCTTGAGTCCCATATTAGCGCCGCCGGCAACCATCGTCGGCAGGTTGCGAGACCAGTGAGTCGTACTCGCGCCACTGCCGTAAAGCACAATCGTATTGTCCAAGACACTCCCTTCAGCATCCTGATAACGATTCAAGCGATCGAAGAATCCCGAGAGCTGTTCGCTGAGGAAGAGGTCATACTTTGCAAAATCAAGCTGACCATCTTTATCACCGGCATGGGAAAGCTGATGGTGCGTCCGACTTAAACCCAACTTGAGCGGGAAGGTATCGCTGATCCCCATGCCATCTTCCCGGTTCAGCATGAACGCAACGCTGCGAGTGATATCGGCATCAAATGCGAGTGAAATCAGATCGAACATGTTTCGATAGTACTCGCGTGGATCATCCTCGTTGGTGATCTCAAGATTCAGGTGGCTGTAATCCTGCTCCTTGATTGGAACGTCAATCCAACGCTCAGACGCCATTAAACGGGATTCAATCTCATTGAGCGAAGCAAGGTACTGATCCATCTTGCGACGATCCGCAGAACCCAACTGCCGATTAAAACTGCGTGAACTCTCCAGCACAGCATCCACCAACTTGATCCGCGAACGCAACTTTTCCCGCTGCAGTTTCAATGAATCCTGATCAGCCCGAAACAGTCGATCAAAAATCCTTTGTGGCGAATTTTCGGCAGGGATGGGCCGTCCCTGAATGTCGTAGGAAATCGTTCCCGTACGAGACAAGAAGCCAACACCCGCATCGATCGACAGAACCAATGAAGGCTGACGACAATACTGTTTGGTGTGCTGTGCAATCAGCTGGTCGAGACCAACTGTGTTGTAGGTTTCGCGAGTGGAATCATGCAGCGGAGCACCGGTAAGCCACATGTCGCTGCAAGTATGCGGGTCGGCTTTGACTCCATTTTCATGATAGAGTCCACCCATGAAGCTGAGTTGCTGGCGGTACGGTTTCAAGGGAGCGGTTGACTGGCCAAAAACAAACTTGCCATCTTCTTCGGCCGACGGAAACCAACTCCACTCATCGATCCCATTCTCGGCCTTAGGCAGAGACATACCGTTGGCGGTGTAGAGGGCGCAAAAACGGCGTGGCAGCTCGGCATTGACCTCATCACCCATCGCCTCCAATCTCGGAAGCGCCAGGGCAGCTCCAGCAACCCCTTTGAGGACGGCACGTCGATCGAGTTGTGGTAATGAGGTCATGATCGTGTTTCCCTTTTTCAACCAAGGTTGGCACTGCAATTTGACGTCAGGATTTCCACGTCAGCACAAAATGGATCTCCGGCAACCGGAACTTTCACAAGAGATGCAACCGACGCTCAGTGAATCAAAAACTCACTTCATCAAGAAGAGGTCACTTTGGATCACGTAACGCAGCGCATCTCGCATCCGGTATTCCGAGCAGTCAATACTCTTAGTGTGCTCCCGTAATTTCTGCTCCTCATTGTAAGTCAAGCTTCGACCGACGGCATAGATTGATAGATGTTTCAGCAAACTAAACGCCACACTTTCGATGCGATCCTCGATCAGATAACGCCGAAACTCGCCAAAATCAGCCACTTTCTTACCATCGGGTAACTGCGTCGAAGAATCGATTTGTTTGCCGGCGAAAAGTCCACCAGCATCAAAAGATTCAAATGCCAGGCCCCAAGGATCGATCCCTTGATGACATTTCGCACAGCCTTTCACCGAACGATGCTGCTCGAGACGTTCCCGCAAGCTTAGATTCCGATCATCCTTGAGTTCCGGGACATTCGGCGGCGGATCATCAGGCGGCTCGGCGATCAACTTTCGTGCGAACCACGCACCACGCTTCACCGGATTCGCTTCGCGTCCATCCGACAGGCCCGCCAACAAAGCGGCTTGCGACAGCACGCCACCGAGATGCTCCTCACCGTGCTCGACCGGAACAAACTCGAAACCACTTTCGACCTTACCACCGAGACCATAGTAGCTGGCCACCGTCTCATTCATCACCGACACAGGCGACTCAATCAGGTAACTCACCGGCAGGTTTTCTCGAACGAGGTACTCGAAGAATCGTGACGGCTCCTTTGCGAGCTGACGCTTGGTGGTCAAATTGAGCTTTGGGTATTTCTTCCGGTCAGTCTCGACCACATCAAACTTATCAAGACTCAGCCACTGGCCAACAAACCCGTCACAGAATCTTCGGAAGCGATCATCAGCAATCAAGCGATCGAGCTGCGCCGGCAATTGTTCAGCTAGCCGGCTGCCGTTAGCCTCCGCGAGTAACACCTGATCCGGTGGCCCGTTCCACAGGAAGTAAGACAACTTGGCTGCCAGCTCCGATCCATCGAGCGGCTCCGCTTCGGGTGATTCACTTCGTTCCACATTGAAGAGGAACGAGGGTGAAGTGAGCACCACCACCAGTGCCTGCTTGATGCTCTCTTGGAAGTCGCCACTCGCTTCGTAAAAGACTTTCCATGAATCCGTCAGTTCAATCAGTTCTTGATCAGTGACCTGCCTGCGGAAGGCTCGCGTGGCAAAGGCGGATAAGACTTCGGCGGCATACACTGCGGGTTGATCGGCATTGCCACTCGGCAGCAAGATTTGTTGATGCGATGCTGGTGGCCACTGTTCGTAATACGGTCCTTCAAACTCCACCGACTGGATCAACAACCTTGGCATGTCGCGACCATCGGTGTATTCACTGCGAACCGTGATCTCTCGAACACCAGCGAGGTAGTTGTCGTTTTCCGGCTGCACGAAAGGTCGCGGATAATTGTTGATCGCACCTTCAAATTGATACTCCGCCAGCTCTCCGCTAGAAACCTTGATCGGCAAGCCAACCTGCTGGCAGGTGTGTCCGCAGTCGCGGCGTAGTCCCATGTAGACACCAAGACTCGGTGTTCGACTCTCGAAGGTTTCAAATTCTTGATGCAGTGGTGAGTCATCCTCGAGCCGCGTCATCATCACCTGATCGATGGCGGCAAGTGCTTGGGGGTTGTTGATTTTAACACCCTGCTTTCCCTGCTCGAGCCGAACGGCGAGGAAAGCCGATTCACCTTGCCGCATGTTTGATGCGAACTCGCGATCACCAATCGAAAGCTCCACTCGCTCGGGTCCGCGAACGGGTGGTGGCGAAAGCATGGGTTGGCCAGAGACGAGAAGTGCAGCGAGTTCGGATTCATCGAGAGCGCGACGGTAGAGACGAACCTCATCGATCTGCCCTTTGAATAGCTGTGCATCTTGGATTCTGCCGATGTGAAGATCAACAT
>JBMHCO010000119.1:0-81619 GCA_049889895.1 Rubripirellula sp. | reverse complement strand
CGCTTCATTGGCAATGCAATCACAATCCGCACTCCTCAAATTTTTTCGAGCGATATGGGCGTTAAAATTGGTTTCGTCGGTACGAGGTTCGCTGGCACAGATGGTGTTTCTCTCGAGAGTGCTAAGTGGGCTCAGGTGCTGTGGGATCATCGGCATGTCAGTCACTGGTATTCAGGTCTCAGCGATCGGGATGAAGCAACTTCGATGGTTGTCCCGCACGCCTACTTTGGGCACCCTGATATCGCTTGGATCAATCGACATGCATTTGGAACGAGGACGAGAACTCCGGATGTGACTCAGCGAATTTACGCGTTGGCTGATTATCTGAAGGGGACGCTTTATGAATTCACACGACGTTTTGATCTTGATTTGCTTATCGTTCAAAACGCTCTCTGCATTCCGATGAACTTGCCGCTTGGTGTTGCGTTAACACATTTCATCGCTGAAACCGGGTTTCCAACCATTGCTCATCATCACGATTTTTACTGGGAACGGGATCGCTTTAGTGTCTCTGCAGTTACAGATTTACTTTGGATGTCTTTCCCTCCGGCTCTTCCACAAATTCAAAATGTGACCATCAATTCGTTTGCTCAGGAAGATTTGGCGCACCGCAGAGGGGTCTCGTCGATTCTTGTGCCAAATGTATTGGACTTCGAAACGGAGCCCGAACCGGCTGATAGCTATGCAAAGAATTTTCGCAAGGATATCGGTTTGTGTGACGATGATATTTTGTTTCTGCAGCCGACTCGCGTTGTCCCACGCAAAGGAATCGAGCACGCCATTGCGTTGGTTGCTGCGCTTCGAGATGACCGCTGTAAACTCGTGATCTCGCACGCAAGCGGTGATGAGGGTGATGAGTACCTTGTGGCTTTGAAGGAGCTAGCTGAATCACAAGGTGTTCAGTTGATCATGTGCGACAAGCTGGTGGATGAAAAACGTGGGCTGACCAGTGATGGTAAGCGTGTGTATACACTCGCCGACGCATATTCTCAGGCCGACTTTATCACTTATCCAAGTATCTATGAAGGATTCGGTAACGCACTCCTCGAAGCATTTTATTTTCGAAAGCCAGTTCTCGTGAACCGTTATTCAATCTTTGTGGCAGACATTGAGCCCAAAGGTGCGAAGGTCATTGCGATGGATGGCTATCTGACCAAAGATGTCGTATCAAAGGTTCAGAGAATTATTGATGATCCAGACTATCGCGAAGAAATGGTGAATTTCAATTATGAGCTAGGGAAGTCATTCTTCAGTTACAGTGTCTTGCGAAGAAAGTTGCGTGCCTTGGTTACAAATTTCACAGGGCAGGATCATCTCTGATCAAAATCACGTATTGATTAGTCACGTCAAGAGGCATGTCGATGGATAAACAGATTCAAGATTTGATTCACTCCATTTATGGTGCTTTGCCCGAAGAGCTGACCGGTGGGATTCAGAGGCTCTTGGATGGGCGTAATCGAGAGCTCTCGAATGACGAAGACTTATGGACGGAAAAAGATGTCGTTTTGATCACTTACGCGGATCAAATTCGGTCCTCAAATGCTTCGCCACTTCAATCGCAGCGAGAGTTTCTGCTTGACCACGGCTTGGACGATCTGATCAGTTGTGTGCATCTGCTGCCTTTCTGTCCCTACACAAGCGACGACGGTTTTTCTGTTGTTGATTACTTAGCTGTTGATCAAGCATCCGGTTCTTGGGGCGATATCGAGCAATTGGGGCAATCATTCGATCTTATGTTCGATCTGGTATTAAATCATGCTTCGCAAAAGAGCGAATGGTTTCAGAAGTTTCTCGCTGGTGATAAAGATTACAACGAGTTCTTTATCGAGATGGATGCGAAGGCAGATTTGTCAAAGGTGGTGAGGCCACGTAGTTTGCCGCTGTTAACTGAATTCTCTTCTGACACCGGCAGTAAGCATATTTGGACCACTTTTAGCGCCGATCAAGTGGACCTCAATTATGCAAACCCCCGCGTCATGATGCGAATGTTAGAGATCCTTGTTGAGTACGCGCGACGTGGCGCAAGGATCATCCGTCTCGATGCTATCGCGTTCCTGTGGAAGGAAGTTGGGACGACCTGTCTCCATCTTCCTCAGACTCATGCTGCGGTAAAGTTGATGAGACGCGTAGTGGATCTCGTGGTGCCAGGGACTCTTTTGCTAACCGAAACCAATGTGCCTCACGCCGAAAACTTGAGCTACTTTGGCGATGGCTCAGACGAGGCTCACATGGTTTACCAATTTAGCCTGCCACCACTGATCATGGATGCAGTGCATAGTCACGATACAGAGATCCTGAAGAATTGGTTGAGTGACCTGCAGCCACCAAACGTGAAGGCAACATTTTTCAATTTCACCGCTTCTCATGATGGAATTGGTGTCAGGCCTTTAGAAGGAATCATCCCCGAGAATCGGATTCAGGACTTGGTAGACATCGTTCAACAGCGAGGGGGCATGGTTAACACGCGCCAGGTTTCCGGCGGTGTTAATCGACCCTATGAGCTTAACCTCACCTATTTCAGTGCTGTGACTGGAGGTGATTCTGAAGGCGTTACAAGGAGAGTAAAGCGTTTTCTAGCGACTCAGGCATTGATGCTTTCCATGCAGGGTGTTCCCGCAGTCTATTTCCACAGTTTGGTTGGCAGCCCAAATGATTATGAGGGCGTGCAGTCATCAGGTCAGAATCGGCGAATCAATCGGCACAAGTATGACCGAGGGGAATTGGATCTGGCCCTTTCAGACTTCGATGGTGTGCAGCGGAGAGTCTTTGATGGTTACTGTCGATTGCTTGAGGTAAGAAGGAGGCAGCCTGCATTTCATCCGTCGGCCTCGCAAGAAGTGTTGGATTTACCAACGGATGGGCTGATTGGGTTGAGGCGTGTCGCCAAGGGTGGCGAGATGCTTGTTGCGCTCATTAATCTCAGCGATCGAGCGACCACCGTCCGATGCGACCTGATTGGCCGTGGAACTTACTTCGACGAAATCTCTGAGGAGAGGATTTACAGCCAGCAGTCGATCGAAATGTCTCCCTACCAGGTTCGTTGGCTGACGGCGGAGTAGATACTTAGATGACGTCAAGAAAGTCTATGGCTGTTGCGACGCTTCGATGTAGGCGATGATTTCAAAGATCTCATCTTTCGTGTATTGATCTAATAATGCTTTCGGCATCATGGAAATTGCCGATGGAGCCATGACTTCGATGTCGTCCTGAAGTATGGTGATTGGTTCGGTTGCTTCAGGGTTGCTCATCAGAACAACTTTCTCCTTGTCTTCGCTAATGCGAATGCCCGTTAAGGTTTGCCCGTCAACGGTGAGGATTTTTTGCATTTGGTATGCCTCATCGACTCTGTGAGACGGTTCCAAGATCTCCCTCAGCAGTTCGGCTCGATTTCCTTTCCATTTGGCAACCACTTTCGATAAGTCGGGTCCGATGACGCCACCTTCCCCAGCAAGTTGATGGCATCCCCTACACGATGCCTCATTGAATAGACGTGCCCCGATTGAATCTGTTCTCCCCCGAACGCCAGCATCGATTTCTGCTTCTAAATCCCGCACGCTCCACGATTTTACGAATGACCGATTGTTCCCAATTGGGTTTGCTGGCTCCTGAGGATCACTAAGCCATTGATCCAAATCTTCGACAACCACCATCACCCCGTACATCCGATACCAGTGTTGGGGGAAGGTGCAAACATATGGGTATTCACCCGGTTCAGTAGGGGCATCAAATGTCAATCTTACCTGCGTGTCAGAAGCGACGAGATCAGTGGCATGTAACACATCTTCAGAGTCGGGGACGTATGCCAGCCCATTTGAGCCGCCAGCGGGCCCTGCATTCAAGCCGCTTTGCGCCACACTCTTCAGTTTTCCGGGCTGTGTAATGACGAGGTTGTGCGGCATTAAATCATGATTTTCAAGAATGATTTGTATCGGCTTCCCCGCTTGCACCGCAAAGTAGGGAACGTCATATCGCATCTCCTCTTCGACCGTCCTTATTCGAATCATCCGAACAGTGACAGCATCCAGACGGTTTCGAAAGTCTTTGGCCATGCTTGAGTCAAGCTTGCCGAGAGACTGGTCTGCTAATTGCATAGCATTGGTGAACGCGTTACTTGTTCTGTCCTCTGCAGGCGTGTCTTCAGCATATTTTACGAGCAAGTTAGCTAATTTTTGGTTCGCAGTTTCGGGGCGATCTTGTCTTGGAATCGTGAGTAGTGTGTTAACCGCAGCATCGCGGAGAACCTCGTCTTCGAATGCTTCAACAAGCATCTCGTATCGCCGCTGCGGTTGAGTCTGTGCGTAGCTCATTGCGGTAATGGCTGCATTTCGAACGGTTGGGTCGTTTGACTCGCCATACGTAGCGATGATTTTTTCTAGCAGTGAGTCTTTTATGTCCTGATCGATGGGGTACCGGAAAGCGGATAGGAGCGAAGAGAGTTGCTCGGGGGATTCGCTTGATTCTGCAAAGCAAGTTTCGCCAAGCTTTGCAGCACATAGAGCTGCGAAGCCAGCGACCCTTTCGTACTCTTTGCTAGAGTGAGACGAAGCCACAAAGGTATCCCTCATCTCAGTTAACGCCTGTTCCGGCTGTTGAATCAAAAGTTCAATAAGTTGATCAGCGGTTTTGACTTCTTCGATAGTTTTCGTTTCAAGACCTGAAATCGCCTCTATCACAACTTGCGTTGCGTTCTTCTTGAGCAGTCGACTCAGGGCGCTAATCGCTTCTAAACGAAATTGCGTTGTCATGCCCGGTCTTGTCAAAATTGCTTGGTAGACAGGGGTGTACTTTGGGTCGGTTTCTTTGCGTTCAACCATCAGTAGTCGTTGGTTGTCTAATCGCTTGAGTTGGTAGGCAACCACCCGTGGGCTCTTGTCCAAAAAGATTTTGGGTGGCTCAGGCTTGATTACTTGTAGTTCACCGTGATGGTGATGTTCCTGCGCGACGGATATGCTAATCATTAACGCCAGAATGATGGAGGAAATGATCTCGGTTTGATGCTTGGTATTCATGGGTCGGCACACAGGGCGTAATATTCCTCTCAGGAACACATGAGCGATTTGTGAGAAGTCCTCAGGCCATGGCAGCCTGAGGTGTCATTGAAAGCATGTTTCGGTGATTGTGAAACTGCTTATGAATCATTTTTTAGAATCAATTCTATTGTTCGAGTCGCCGCATTGTCTCATCGAGCGTGTACTGCAGGTAATCGTCGATGTCTTTATCGAGGACACCGAGAGCTAACTCAATTGCTTCATCGCCTTCAAGGAAACTAACGGCCCTGACGGCTTCTAAGCGAACACGAGGGTGTTCGTCTTGAATGCATTTTTCTAGTAGCTCAGCGTGATTCGGTAGTTCCTTGATCCAGAAAGAGAGCACGCGAGTTGCAGCGGCTCTTGCGCGATGGTCGTCTGATTGAAGCAGTCGTTGCAGGAGTTCAGGGTTAACCTGATGATGTGTTTGGTGTAACCAAAGCGTTTCGAGTAGATGATGCTCATGGTTCTCATCATTTTCCGAAAGGGCGTCGGACCAAGCTGCAAGTGCTTGCATGACTTCCTTCGTATCTCTCTGGGCTAGTTCTCTGCGTGCTCGATAGCGGGTCCTGTCTTCGGGAACTTTCAGCAGTTCAAGCAGTTTTTCAACTGGCTGTCCTTCGATTTCTGCTGGTTGCAGGACGGGCCGGGTTTTGTGCTTCAGACGCCAGATGCGTCCGTGGCTGCGATCTCGGTTAGGCTCACGCAGATTGTGCTGTAAGTGTCCGATCAGCGCGTTGTGCCAATCGACAATGTAGAGTGTTCCATCGGGCGCGATCTGAACATCGACCGGCCGGAAGTTACCATCATCACACATGAGTAATGGTTCAACTTCGACTCCGACAAAACCAGATCCTTCTTCGCGAACCTCATGATTCAGAATGCCACGATCCCCGATGCAGTTAGTGACTAGGAAATTGCCTTGCATTTCGGGAGGAAAGTGCCGGCTTGATACCATTGCACAGCCGCCGAGCGGTCTAGTCCGTTTGGGATAGAAGGTTGGGAATTTGTATGCGGGGTCTCCTCCAGTCGTGGAGGCGATTCTTCTGTGCTGGCTGCCGCCGGGATGTTTCAGCGGATAGTCAATTCGTCCAGTCAGAGGGGCGGCCCAATAACTATGACCAGGGGAAGCATCTCCAATGAAGTTTTGACCCCATCGATCAAAAACGTGTCCCCAAGGATTTGCAAAGGCAAAATTGCAGAAGGCCGTGAGCTGGTGTGTTTTGGGGTGATGGCTCCAAATGCCAGCCTCAGACATTCGAGTGAGTCCGTAGGGGCTTTCAACTTGAGAAAACTTGAAAGTTCCTTCTTGGAAGTAAAGGTTACCGCCTGGCCCCCACTCGAAAGCTGCAATTCCATGGTGGGAATCGGCTGAGTCAAAGCCAAAGAGAGGGCGGGTGCGGGTGTCTGCGACATCATCGCCGTTAGTATCTTGAGCAAAGATAATGTCCGGTTGCTCGGCAATGTAAACACCACCGTTGCCTAATTCAAATCCCGTTGGTTGATGCAGCCCGTCAATGAAAACTTTGCACTCATCTGCGGTACCGTCTCCATCTCGGTCCTCTAAGATGAGGATCTTGTCATCAAGTTTCGTTTTGGGTTTCCATTGTGGATAGGATTGCATGGTAGCAACCCATAATCGCCCCTTATTGTCAAAATTGAGTGCTACTGGATTTGCCAGCTCTGGGAATTGTTCTTCGGAGGCAACCAATTGAATTTCAAAGTCGGGATGGATTTTAAATAGCTTTGCTTGTTCTTCTGGCGGTAGGTAGTCCAATGATCCGAGCTTGCCTCGCTTTGCATTTGGGTCATCAGGCCCGCCAACATTCGTTTTGGGTTGAATGAAAGGGAGCGTGTTGGAATCGTCAACTTGGGCAGCTACAGATTCTCCTTTGGCAAGTAGCCAAATCCTTTGGTCACGATTTGCGGTCATTTGATCGAGGATTTCTCGTTCTCGCTCCATGACATCCGTATTGTTGTAAGTGCCGTCATTACCTGCCGCACCTCGAGTACCGTAGATTGAATATCCATTGACAGCCCGGTAGCGATGCCACCAATGGAAGTTCTTGTCGTTGATTTCAGCGATTAACGCTTGGTTGATCCGTTGACTATCATTGGGACCAAACAACGCTTGATCCAAGATTGCTGCAAACTCGCGGTACCCGGCAGCGTTTAGATGGCAGCCGTTCAGGGTAAGACGTTCTTGGCTAGCTTCAAATAACTTCTTGGTCGGCGTAAATACATCCGCGTAAGAGACTTCACATTGCTCTGCAACTTCTTTCAATGCGTCGCAGTACATTGAAAGGCGTTCGTTGTGTTCGGATCCGTCCGGCAGGCTTGGGTCTCCTGTGTTCTCAAACGCAATTGGTGAGACCAACGCAATTCGTGGATTGCCTTTTCCGTAATCTTTTGCCTGAGTTTCTTTTACTAAGCGAGTCAGGTCTGCCTTGAATTTTGATACTCCCTCGGACCCCGCGAATGATTCGTTGTACCCGAAGAAAAACAGGATGACCGATGCTTCACTGTGGCTCAAATGCTGATCCGGTTCGCCGAAGTTTTCTGAACGAATTCTCTCGAAAGGTTCATCCCCAGGGAAACCCAAATTTCGTACGACAAGGTTGTGATCGGAGAATCGTTGGTGCAAAAGAGATTCCCATTCGTTGTAGTGCTGTAGCCTTTCAGCTAGGGCATTACCCACCAAGCAAATGTGATCTCCTTTCTTCAGCGATAAATCAACCGCACTGCACGAAATGCAAATGATGGCGAGCGTCAGGGTTAAAAAAACTTTGGCAAATTGATGCAACATGGTGATTTCTTATCGTCTCGTCGGAGTCATCACGGTTTGTCAGGTTCTCGTTTGCCGAGCGGCTCACGAATTGTAGTATTCTAGCGTCTTAAGATCTCTGTTGGTATCGAGGCAGTATGTCGATATCGGCAGCGATCTGCATCGCGGTAATCGATCGTTCCTTCCACCCATACAACCGTCAAAACTATGTCTCTGGAAACAAGAATTGCCGACTATCGTGATGCTCATGATTCGAAGGCAATCGTGTTTTTGATGCGGGAGTACGCAAGGCTTGAAGAATGTGATCGGGATGATCTGGCGGAATTACCAAAACTGCTAAGCGAAATTGACCGAGGTTTTAGTGTTCTTGCGTATCAGGGAGCAAATCCCGTCGGCCTCATAAATTGTTTCTACGGGTTTTCTACTTTTGAGCTTCGTATGATCGTTAATATTCATGATGTCATCGTCACCGAGTCTCATCGAGGGCGCGGTGTGGCTGGCGCAATGTTGGCTCTTGTGGAATCGGAGAGCCGTTCTCGTGGCGCATGTCGGCTGACCTTGGAAGTCTTGGGTGATAACATCTTTGCAAAGCGAGCGTACGAGAAATTTGGTTTTGGGAGAGATCCATCACACCCCACTGTTGAAACTTACTTTATGCGGAAGCAGTTGGTGTCGTCGGACTGATTCTTGATTTGTTTCGAACTACAAAATCGGGCTGAAGAGTCTTGCAAAGGCAGTTCCAATATTGGTCAGCCACCATCTCGTTGGATGATCTTCAACGGAGAGGTTTAGGTCGTTTTGAATCATAGCTGAGACCTCACCGATTATATGAGGGTCTTCTGTGGCTACCATTAATTCAAAATTTAGATGTAGGGATCGCTGATCCAGGTTGGTTGATCCAATGAGAGCCAGCGAATTATCAACGAGTATGCATTTTTGGTGCATGAATCCTGCTGTGTAGCGGTGGACGCGAATGTGCGCTTCGGCAAGTAGTCTCGCGTAGTGGATTCCTGCAAGGTAGACAGCCCAGTGGTCGGCTCGGTCGGGGATCAAAAGGCGTACATCCACGCCTCTCGCTCGCGCTCCATGTAAAGCCACAAGGGTGGATTCGTCAGGCACCAGATAAGGAGTGCAAATCCAAAGTCGCTGACGAGCCGAATTTGCAATCTCAGCGAACATCATGCTTGCCCGCGGTCGCATATCGGCGGGACCGGTGGCGCAGATTGCCATTCTGTGGGTCTCGAAAGATTCACTCCTCTGCTTGAATTGCTCCCGGGGTGAGGGCGTCGGGTGATCTTTTGCCGGCGTCTTTTGCGGCAGTCCATCCGGAAACGACGTCCAATCCGCTTCACTCAGATCTTTCCTAGCTGCCCAATAGTAGTCTCCCGCGAATACAGCTTGGATTTTCCGAGCTGCTTTCCCCCGAAAGAGAATTCCAGTGTCTCGCCAGCTTGGTAGGTTCGCTGCAGTGCCGAGATACTCATTTCCAATATTAAGGCCACCAACTAACGCAGTGTGACCGTCAATCACAATGAGTTTGCGATGGTTTCTAAAGTTGATTTGAAATCGATTGGTCCATCCTTGTTGTGTGTGAAACGGACGGATGTCGACTCCAGCCTCTCGCAACTCCTGTAGGTAATTGTCTGACAAACGAAGGCTGCCTACTTCATCAAACACGACCCGAACTTGCAGTCCTTGGTTGGCTTTGGCGATCAACGCATTCGCAAATTGCCTACCCAGTTGGTCATCTCGGAGGATATAGAACGATGCATAGATATATCGCCTGGCCAGACTGATTTCATCAAATGCTGTTTTAAAAAACTGTTGACCGTCTATGAGTAATTGAGCTTCTTCTGTATCGCTGATCGGTGTGTCGAGAGTATCCGCAAGACGATCGAGTGCGGTTTGTTGGCGAGTCGTTCGAGCATAGGTCGTCGTGTGCAACTCGTCCTGAACGCTCTGCACCGATCGGCTGTGTTCGACTCCAATTTCTCTTATGGCTTCGCGGTATCCTGCGAATCGATTTCGAGAGAGGAGCCAATACAGTGGCAGGGTCAACAATGGGAAGGTGATCAAGCCAACCGTCCATGCTACAGTCGCCTGCGAGCTTCTCACATGCTGCAAAGCATGAATAACAGATAGCAACGCAAGTATTTCCAGAATCAAGGCTGCTGTGGACAGCAGCGTGAGTATCCATGTGAACGCGTTAAGGTCTTCAAACATAAGGCTATTCTGCCCTTAACCACTGGGGACACATTGTTATCGCTTCGCTAAACATAACTGACTTCGTAGATTTCTGCATGCAGCGTGAATCGTGGTGGTGCGTTGCTGAAGCAATGTATTTGATCCTTGGTTCTCCGTTGAAAAGATGTGTTCAGTGAAAACCTGCAATCAATAAAAAACCTCTTGACCATTCGGGGTGACCAAGAGGTGATATTGATAGAAAGCTCGGAAGTGGTTTCTCGCCAGTTTGATAAGCCGTCGATTTTAGAGGGCGAGAAGAAGGCGACTCGGAGCTTCAAGGAAACCGATCACATCATTAAGGAATCGGGCAGCGGTCCCGCCATCGACTAGGCGATGATCATAAGACAAGCTTAGTGGCATCATTAGCCTTGGTTGGATCGAATTATCCGGCATCACAACCGGAAGCTTTCGACTGCGGCCAACAAGCAGGATCGCTACTTCAGGTACGTTAACGATGGGCGTGGAATATTGACCACCAATAGCGCCCAAGTTGCTGATCGTGAAGCTTCCGCCGCGGAGGTCGCTGACAGCAAAGTTTCCTCCCCGCACTTTACCCGCCATCTCGGCAAGCGATCGAGTGATTTCAGGGATGCCCATCATGTCGGCATTCTTCATCACCGGCACAACTAAGCCACGATCGGTATCCACCGCGATGCCAACATTGACATAGTCTTTGTAAATAATCTGATCGTTCTCTTGGTCAATTACTGCATTGATCGCTGGGTGATGGCGAAGTGCAGTTGCAATTGCCTTAATCAGGAAAGGCATCGTGGTCAACTTTAGGCCTTGAGCGGCATAGTCTTCTTTGCTGCTTTGGCGTAGATGCTCTAGGTCAGTGATGTCCGCGTCGTCAAAGTTGGTAACCCTTGGAACCGCTGACCAGCTCGCATGCATTTGATTTGCAATCGTCTTGCGAATGCGATCCATTCGCTCGACCCGAATTGGGCCATGCTCATCTGAACCGTTGGGAGCGGGTTTGTTGGCGGGTGCCGATTCCGATCCGATGGTTGGTGTCGGAGCTGCTGATGTTGTTGCTGATGGTGGTGTGGGTGCCGCGGTGGAGCTTTGATTTGAAGCTCGTACGACGGACAGAATATCATCGCGAGTGATACGGCCTCCATCGCCTGATCCAGGGACGCGACTGAGGTCGACACCAACTTCCCGTGCAAATCGTCGAATCGCAGGTCCAGCAGCGATGACCTGATCTGAGTCAGTGGATTCATTCACTGGCTGCGCAACCGGAGCAGCAACTGGGGTAGGCGGTGCAGCGGCAACTGGGGTTGGTTGTGGGCTAACCGGTTGAGGAGTAACAGGTGGTGTCTCGGCGGCAGGTGCGGGTGCTGCAGGAGGAGGCTCTGGCTCGGGGGATGGCGCTGGTTCGGGGGCTGCTACCGTTTCGGGAGCAGGTGACGCCGCTGCCTCAACACCCGCGGCATCCGCATCGAGCTCAAGAATTGCGCCATTGATTGCGACGGTGTCACCTTCGCTTATCAAGATTTTGGTGACCTTGCCGCCAACGGAAGCCGGAACCGTGACTGTCGCCTTATCGGTTTCCATCTCAACGATGTCTTGGCCCTTCTCAATCGTGTCTCCCACAGCCACGAAGATTTCGAGGACGTCTCCGGATTCAATGCCGTCACCGAGGTCGGGGAGTTTTACTTCGATAGTCATTCAATGTTTTCGTTTTCAAAAGGCACGTGGATACAGGTTGTCTCGCTCGAAATGCAGCGATGAATCAACCCGGTGTCAAATTGATCAAGTTTGTTCTTATCAAGTGCAATGCTTCCAAAGCACTGTTAAGCAAAATAAGGATTGGGCTTTTCAGCATCATAGCCAAGCTGGCTGATGGCATCCTGAACATCTTTGGGTTCCAGCACACTCGCTTTGGCAAGGCGACTTAGAGTCGCGATGGTGATGGATTCCGCATCGACTTCAAAGTGACGGCGGAGGGATTCGCGCGTATCACTTCGTCCCATACCGTCGGTGCCGAGAACAAAGTAGTCACCCGGAATCCATGGCGTTAATTGTTCAGCAAGTGCACGCACGTAATCGCTCGCTGCGATGAATGGACCTTCTGCTCCCTCGAGAACTTCCTCCAAGTAGCTTTTCTTTGGAGTTTCTGTTGGGTGGAGCATGTTCCAGCGGTCGCAATCACCGGCCTCGCGGCGGAGTTGGGTGTAGCTGGTAACGCTCCACACATCACTCGCAATGCTAAACTGCTCCGCGAGGATTTCTTGGGCTTTCAGAACGCCATTGAGAATCGCACCGCTACCAAACAGTTGAACACGAGCCTTTGCGTTTTCGACCTCGCGACTGCGGTAACGATACATCCCCCTGATGATGCCTTCTTCGCATCCTTCTGGCATTTCTGGGTGATCGTATGGTTCGTTCTCGCACATCAGATAGTAGATGCACTCTTCTCCGTCCTGATACATACGCTTCAAGCCTTCCATGATGATCACAACGGTCTCATAGGCGAAGGCAGGGTCGTATGATCGCACCGTTGGGAAGGCGATTGCGTTGAGTAGACTGTGGCCGTCTTGGTGTTGGAGTCCCTCGCCATTTAGCGTGGTGCGACCCGCAGTCGCTCCAATCAAGAAGCCTTTGGCTCGCATGTCCGCGGCCGCCCAAACGAGGTCGCCGATTCGTTGGAAACCAAACATGCTGTAGTAGATGAAAAACGGAATCATATTAATCCCGTGCAAGCTGTATGCGGTTCCAGCAGCATTAAAGCTACTCATCGAACCTGCTTCGGTGATCCCTTCTTCGAGGATTTGCCCGTCTTGAGCTTCCTTGTAGTAGGTGATTTGTTCGGAATCCACTGGTTCGTACAGTTGGCCGGCGTGGGCGTAGATGCCGAACTGGCGGAACATACCTTCCATCCCAAAGGTTCTCGATTCATCCGGAACAATGGGCACCATGTGTTTGCCGATTTTTTTGTCCCGACAAAGAGCAATCAATGTTTGCACGACAGCGAATGTCGTGCTGATATTTTTGTTTTCGAGTTTACCGATCAGCTTGCGGTATTCATCAAGTGTCGGAACCTCCATGGTGGGATGAGTCGTTGGACGACTGGGCACTGATCCACCCAAAGCAGCGCGGCGTTCTTTGAGATACTTGATCTCCTGGCTGTTCTCAGGCGGTTTGTAGAACGGTGCTTGCCCTACTTCTTCGTCACTAATTGGGATTCCAAAGCGAGTTCGGAACTCTAGTAGTTCTTCCTCGTTCATCTTCTTTTGGTTGTGTGCAACGTTACGCCCTTCACCGGCTTCACCGAGTCCGTAGCCCTTGACGGTCTTTGCGAGGATAACCGTCGGTTTACCATTTTTCAGTTCGGTTGCCATCTTGTAGGCGGCATATACCTTTTCTGGGTCATGTCCTCCGCGTCGCATCTTCTCAAGCCGCTCGTCACTGTAGTTCTCGACGAGTTTCAGGAGTTCGGGGTACTTACCGAAGAAGTGCTCTCGGATGTAGCTTCCGGGCATTCCCGTATACTTCTGGAATTGCCCGTCAACGACCTCGCCCATTCGTTTTACGAGTAGTCCAGAGGTGTCTTTTGCAAGTAAATGATCCCAGTCGTCACCCCAGACAACCTTGATTACGTTCCACCCCGCTCCACGGAAGATCGATTCAAGTTCTTGAATGATTTTTCCGTTACCACGAACCGGACCATCTAACCTCTGAAGGTTACAGTTGATGACGAAGATAAGGTTGTCGAGCTTTTCCCTGGCAGCGAGGCCGATTGCACCGAGTGTTTCTGGTTCATCACACTCTCCGTCTCCGAGAAATGCCCAGACTCGCTGGCCTGCAGTATCTTTCAGACCGCGATCTCGCATGTATTCATTAAAGCGAGCTTGGTAGATCGCCATGATGGGACCGAGCCCCATCGATACCGTTGGGTATTCCCAAAAATTGGGCATCAGCCACGGGTGCGGATAGCTTGAGAGCCCGCCGCCCGGTGATAACTCGCGTCGGAAATTCTCTAGGTCACTTTCAGTGAGGCGACCTTCAAGATACGCGCGGCTGTACATCCCCGGTGAAGCATGACCTTGGAAGAAAATGGTGTCGCCCGAGTATCCGGTTTCCCCTCTTCCTCGGAAGAAGTGATTGTTGGCGATTTCGTAAAGCGTTGCGCTCGAGGCAAACGTACTGATGTGTCCACCGACACCACCGCCGCGTTTGTTGGCGCGGACAACCATCGCCATGGCATTCCAACGCACGATTGATTTGATGCGACGTTCTAGTTCTCGATTGCCTGGGAAGGGTGGCTGATCTTGAACTGGGATGGTGTTCACGTAGGGAGTGCTGGTGTCTTCGGCAGACTGGATTCCTTCACTTGCGGCGCGATCACGCAGTTGCTCAATGAGGAATCGAACGCGATCGGCACCTTTGCTTTTAAGAACGTAGTCGAGTGAGGAGAGCCACTCTTGTGTTTCGGCAGCATCGATGTCGATATCGGTGGTGCGTTGTTCTAATTCACCCAAGAAAGCATCGACTTCGGACTCCGCTGCAGCTTTCGATTCGGACATTCTTTTCTCGTTACTCGATAATGTGATGTCTTGCATGTTTGCGATTCGATTTGGGAATCGCATGGATTTCAATTTTCGGATTCGGGTATTCCTAGCGGTTATGCCCGGAATGTTGCTCGATGTTTACGACAACGTCGGAAGATGGCACTCGCCAGATCTTCTGCACGTCTCGCTATTTTGCTTTATCGTCAAAGTCGCAGGCGGCATTCCCCCCTCCACTCCTGCTTACCAAGCTACGCGTGCGATGAGATAATCACAGCGAGTTGGGTCGTCGCCTTTGAGCCATAAATTGCTATTCAGGCGGCGATTACCGACAGATCCTGCCAGTATTCGACGCATGAAGAGTAGCCGGATTGGGTGCAAATCGGCAAGGGCGGACCTGTAAGGTGGAGGCTTTCTGGCGGGATTCGCACCAGTGTGGACCGCATTTGCCGCCGGTTTCCCCATATGGGTGGTTCGCGTGTGGTTCTTTTAGGTTGCCTTGCGGGCTTGTTGAGCCATCCCAGCCCCTGCTACTGTAGTCAAAACCGTCAAATCCTCTATAGCGTCACATGAAGATTTGAGGTCATAGGCATCGAACCAAGCGAGGTTTTACGTGAATGACTCAGATAAGAATTCCGTCATCGTCCAAGAACTGACTCGCTCCTATTGGATGGAGCTCGAGACGGTTCTGAATTATCTAGCCAATAGTACCAATCTTGATGGAGTTCGCGCCGAGGAGATCAAGAAGTCTCTTGCTGCGGATGTTCAAGAAGAGCTTAATCACGCGACCCAGATCGCGAATCGCATCAAGACGATAGACGGGCAGGTTCCAGGCAGCTTTGACTTTCAAGCGGTTCAGGCATCGATGCAGCCACCCGCGCAATCCACGGATGTAGTGCATGTTATTAAGGGGGTTATTGACGCTGAGGAGGCCGCAATCGAGCAATACGAAAAGATCATTCGGCTTTGTGATGGGTATGATTACGTCACGCAAGATATGTGCATTACTCTGTTGGCCGACGAGCAGCAGCACCGAAGAGAATTTGTTGGCTTTCTAAAAGAGTACGAGAGTCATCAGTCAGCTTAGAAAGATCTCCATGCCTGATCCGAGTAAGAACTCGCAAGACGGGTTTCCTGACAACTCTGTCATCACCGGTGCATCGAGCGGTATTGGTCGAGCGATTGCGATTGAGATGGCTCGGCGTGGGGCTCAGCGTCTCTTGATTCATTACTGCTCAAACCAAACCGGTGCCGAGCAGACAGCTGCGGCTGTGGAGAACATTGGCGCCAAGGCCTTGCTTTGTAAGGCAGATCTTTCATCGAGCGATGACCGGAACCATCTCGTTGAAACGGCTTTCTCTGAACTGTTGACCATTGATGCGTGGGTGAACAATGCAGGGGTTGATGTGCTCACCGGAGATACCGCTAGCTTCGGATTTGAAGAGAAGCTTCAGCGTCTCGTCGCGGTTGATCTGTTGGGGACCATATCCTTGTCGAGGTTAGTTGTTAATCATTGGCTTTCGCAAGTCGATTGTGAGGCGACGCCTTCAATGATCTTTATTGGATGGGATCAAGCTACACAGGGCATGGAAGGCGAAGCCGGAGAAATGTTTGGCCCGGTTAAAGCTGCGGTGATGGCCTACGCAAAGAATCTTGCACAGAGTGTTGCTCCAAGGATTCGGGTCAACACCGTCGCGCCCGGTTGGATTAGAACCGCTTGGGGTGCTGAGGTCGGGGGGTATTGGGATCGTCGAGCAAAGCACCAATCACTCATGGGGAGATGGGGCACACCAGAAGATGTTGCCAAAGCGGTTCTATTCTTGACCTCCCGAGAGAGTTCCTTTGTTACCGGGCAGGTTCTTGAAGTGAATGGCGGGTGGAATCGAAGGTACGAGCGCGAAGAAGGTGGCTGAGTATCGAATCGCGATCGTTTTCACTGAATGAAACGAGTTTTCGACTCTAATGGTTGATCGGCACTTATGGTTGTTCGGTGCGGCTTTAACTGTTGTCCGATTTCAGCCGCTGGATTGTCATTTCAATTGCTGAAATCAACGCTCTCGATTTATTAAGTGTCTCTTGATATTCCGCTGTGGGGTCGCTGTCAGCAACCACGCCACAACCAGCTTGTACGTGCACTTTACCGTCGCTAATCACCATGGTTCTCAGTGCGATACACGTGTCCATGTTACCGCGGTAATCGATGTAGCCGACCGCTCCAGCGTAGGGTCCTCGCCGGTGTGGTTCAATGTCATCAATGATCTCCATTGCACGAACTTTGGGCGCTCCTGATACCGTTCCCGCGGGCAAGCAGGCTTTGAGTGCGTCAAAGGCGTCAAGCTCTTTGCGAAGCGTACCTTGAACCTCGCTGCTAATGTGCATGACGTGGCTGTAGCGTTCAACGACCATGATTTCGGTTAGCTCAATTGATCCAAACTCTGCCACCCTGCCGATGTCGTTGCGACCTAGGTCAACGAGCATCACATGTTCGGCACGCTCTTTGGGGTCGGCCAAGAGTTCTGTCTCAAGCTGTTTGTCCTCTTTCTCTGTTCCTCCACGTGGCCTTGTTCCCGCGAGCGGCCGGACGGTGACGGTTCGATCAGCGACTCGGCACATGATCTCCGGCGAGCAGCCAACGAGTTCACAGTCGTGTGTGCGCAAAAAGAACATGAAAGGACTGGGATTCACGACACGCAGCGAACGGTAGATTTCAAATGGGTCAACGTCTGTCTCCACCGTAAGACGCTGGCTCGGTACAACTTGAAAGATATCGCCGGCTCGGATGTATTCGACGCATTTGATCACAGCTGCTTCAAAGTCGTCTTGTGTGAAATTCGATTTGATTTCTAGTGGTTGTTTTTTGGTGTTTGCCGACCAGAGGTCAGGGTTCCATTCAGATGGGTGGGAAGTTTCTTTGGCGGCAAGTTTTTTTCGTGTACTTCGTAGTTCATTCACCGCATGTTCATAGGCGATTGAGGCCTCGTCCACGTTTGAAACTTCACGGCAGTCTGCCAAGTGGATAAGCGTTACCGTCTTGGCAACGTGATCAAAGACAATGAGTGTGTGATAGAAAGAGAAGTCAAGATCGGGAAGGTTGCGATCGTCATTGGGCGAATTTGGGAGCTCTTCGACGTAACGCACGACGTCGTATCCCGCGTAGCCAATAGCTCCCCCGACAAAAGGTGGTAGGCCATCGAGTTCAGCTACCCTGTAATGGAAGTTGGATCGAAAAGCGTCCAGTGGATCGCTCGCAACAAACCGTTCTTTCTCGCCACAGTCTAGGTCCGTGATCTCGACATTCTCGCGAGTTGCTGAAAACCTCCGGATTGGGGACGTTGCTAGAAAACTGTATCGACCCACCTTTTCTCCACCCACAACGCTTTCAAACAGGCAAGCAGGCCCTCCGTTATCGAGGAGTCGAAAGGCTGTCACGGGCGTCAACGCATCACTCAATAATTGGCTGTAGACCGGAACGAAATCATTTTCGACCGCAAGATCGGTGAAACGTTGAGAGTCGGGAAGTTGCATGACTTGATAAACGTGTTCAGGGGGCGATGGATTGTACTCGAGGTTCTGCGAGTTCCGCGTTCTGATCGAAAAGGTTGTGATTAGGCGAAGGTTTTAGGGCCGCGGTTCAGCGGGGTGTCAAAACTTATCTAACTCGATTGCGAAGTCTTGAAATCGGATCACGAGACTTGACTGCTTCCGTCGTGTATCGCTCTCGCCTGGGAACTGTCTGTTTTGGTTAGTTTCGAACGATATAGGAGTTGAGTGTAGGGGGGAACGGGAGGTTTTTTGGTTGGGTGAGTCACGTTTTCAGCCTGCGGTTTGTGTGGCGATGACCAAAAAAAGCTGCTTGTTACCTCTCTTGTCGGCGCTTTTCTTGATTTTGATTGGTAACATTCACGAGTTCCACCTCGGATTGGTCGATGACACATCAGCTAGCTGCCACTTGCGTTGACACCGAATGGGTCAGCGATAGAATCGCCTGTGAGTCTCCTTTGCCCCTCTTTCGACTGGTTTGACGAATCGATGTTGGCCCTATGTCAAATCGATTTACGGTGGCTCCGGCCGGGAAATGCACCATGAAATGTCAGTACTGCGAAAAGCCAGCGACCTTCCATATCACGGAGATTACCGAATCAACCGGGTCTCAGGTGATGCATCTGTGTGAGGAGCATGCGAAAGGTTTTTTGCAAAAGGAAGAAGCTGATCCGGTTGCTTCAATCGCCAGTGCGCTTGCGAAGCAATTAGATTTGGGGCAGACCAAGAAAGATCTTGAGGAGCTTGATCGCAAGGCATGTCCCGTCTGCGGGATCAGTTTTTTTGAGTTCCGAAATTCTGGTCGTCTGGGTTGCCCATTTGATTACACGCATTTCGCAACAGATCTTTTGCCGCTGATGACCAATATCCATGACTCTGTCGAGCATGTTGGTAAAAGACCAAGGAAGACCGCTGCAGCTGATTCTCAAGCCGTGATCATTCAATTGCGGCGTGAGATGGAGGAAGCGGTGGAACGCGAAGATTATGAGCGGGCGTCTGAGGTTCGGGATGAGCTGCGAAGGATGGAGCGAGGCGAAGAAGGGATGGGTGACGCGTGAAGCGAAGTAGCGACTTTAATGAACTTGCCACGCGCAGTGGCGAATGGATGCGGGGTACAGGTCCCGAGTCCGATATCGTTGTCAGCAGCCGTATTCGTTTGGCAAGAAACCTGGCGGATTTTCCCTTCATCAAAAGGTGTAGCGATGAAGACCGAATCAGCATAGAGCGAACGGTTCGAGCCAAGATGGAGCAGTTTGCCAATTGGGATGAAGTTCAGTATTACGACCTTGAACAGTTGCCAGAGATCGATCGTCAGTTTCTAGTTGAGAGGCAACTGGTAAGCCGTGAGATCGCCGAGGCTGATGGCGCGAGAGGCGTCGCGGTGAGTGCAAATGAGCACTTCAGTGTGATGGTAAACGAAGAAGATCACTTGAGGATTCAAGTGATGCACAGTGGATTGGATTTGCAAACCGCTTGGAACCAAATCAACGAACTCGACGACTTATTAGAGTCTGCAATCCTCTACGCATTTCATCCTGATTTTGGTTACCTGACTTCATGTCCGACCAATGTGGGGACGGGGCTTCGAGTCAGCGTGATGCTACATTTGCCGGCTTTGGTCATCACCCGGCAAATTGAGAAAGTTTTCCGGAGCATGCAGCGAATCAACGTCACTGTGAGAGGGCTTTACGGCGAGGGTTCTCAATACAGCGGAGATTTTTATCAGGTAAGCAATCAAATTACCTTGGGTCGCTCGGAGATGGAGTTGGTTGAATTGGTTGGTGGTGATGTGGTTCCGCGCATCATCGAGTACGAGAGAAAAGCTCGAGACTACCTCGTTCGAGAAGGCCAGCAGGATTTGCATGATGATGTAAGCCGCGCCTTGGGGATTCTGGGGACGGCTAAAAAAATTAGTTCAGAGGAAACGATGCATTACCTATCTAAGGTGAGGCTAGGGGTTAATCTTGGATTGATTGATGATTTAGCGGTGGGGACGATCAACAAGTTGTTCATGCAGACGCAGCCTGCACACCTACAGAAACTTCATGGAAGGCTGCTGCGTTCCTCGGAGCGAAATGTGGAGCGCGCTACTTACTTGCAGCGACATTTGAGCGACGCCTTTGAAAACTGATAAGTGCACCCAATAATGTGTAGCAGATCGACCATTATCAAAGTTGGAGTGATGTGCTCGCGGTTGTTTTTTGACGAAAGCTGCATCGATAGGTACGCTGTACATGGTGGTCGACCCGATCGATCTTTAAGACATCCATTCGTGCTCCGCGAGGGGGCCACTTGTGCATCAAGAAAGTCAGCTGATCGATTTAGCCGCGAAGGGTGATCACGCTGCTTTCACTTCACTCGTTGAGTTGCATCAGGATCGCCTGTTTGCCTCCATGTTGCAGGTTACCGGTTCGCCAGATGAGGCGGAAGAAGTTGTTCAAGAGGCGTTCATTCGAGCCTTCGTAAAGTTGGAAACTTTTCAAGGTCAGAGCCAGTTTTTTACTTGGATCTATCGAATTGCATTTAATGCAGCATTAAGCCGCAAGCGACGACAGCGTATCAAAGTTTCACTCGATCAATTGCGAGATTCGGGTGGTACTGAGCTGGTGATCGACCAGCAAGCGGCAGATGAGCCTTTGCTTCAACGCGAGCGAGTCGATGCGGTCAGGCGAGCGCTGCGAGGTCTATCCGAGGACCATCGGGCGATTCTCGTTCTGCGAGAAATGGAGGGTTTCTCTTACGAGGAAATCGCTGCCATCGCCCAAATCTCGATCGGTACCGTTCGCAGTCGGATCAGTCGCGCCCGAGCTCAGCTCAAGATCTTGCTCGAGTCGAGTGACGAATCTCCGGAAGACTGAGGTAAGCTGACGGGTTGGCGTGTTCTTGGAGTTTCAAACCGTTTTTTCCTGAGCTCGGTTGTTTTACAAGCTTGGGCTTTTCCGAGGGCGAATCCAAAGGTTTCTGTAGCTAACGCTAGTGTGATCACCTTGTAGATAGAGTGGCCCATCTCTTTGGACATCGCCAAATAGAGCTCCACCTGTGCAGCCTTCGACCGGTTGATTGTCGATGATTAGCTTTCCGTTGAGTCGCACGGAAATATGGCGATCGACGAGTGTGATGTCGTAGGTTTGCCATTGGCCCCCAGTAAGTCCCGCATTGAATTCGGGGCAAATGCGGCCAAAGATTGCGCCGGGACCATTGATTCCTTGCATTTTGCTGTCTCGGTCAACGACTTGTGCTTCGTAAAGACCGTTGATGTAGATGCCACTATTGCAATCTGATTCTACTTTGAATTCAACGTGTACTTGGCAATCTCCGAATTCAGCAATGGTTCGCAAGTTACCGTGATCACCATAGGCGCCAAAGTCTATTTTCGGTGTCGTGTTTACGAGGATGCCGTTCTCGGCCCGCCAGCCATTTTTTGCGGAGCTGGGTTGTAGTTTCCAACCTGAAAGGTCCTTCCCATTAAAAAGGTCAATGGCTTCCCCGAATTGGACTTTCCCGAGATCAGGTTTTGGCGGCATGGTGGGGCACCTTTTGCCGACGGCCTTTGTTGATACCTGCTTCATTTCGTGGATTTGAATGAGGCCTGATTCTTGTTCCGCAAGATAGGTTGTCTCACCATTTTTGTTGCGACGAGTTAGCTTAAGTTGATTGGATTGAGTGATCTCAGCAATCATTTCTCGAGGTGATCCGACACGCCAAAGGAGTTGAGCGGTGTTGGGGGTTTCTTCGCGATAGCGAAGCCAACCTCCGTAACCATCCGAGAAATCGAACCACCAGTCACCGTGCCAAGAAGATTGGGGTCGCTGGTCTTGGGGTCTTTGGGAGACGGGTATTTGATTGCGTGGTTTGTTATCCGAGGTTGGTTTTTGGGGCGATGAGATGAAAGCGATAAGATCTCTTATTTCTCGATTGGAAAGGGGGTCGAGAAGGTTTTCCGGCATAAGCGAGGTTGTTGATTCTTTGCGTCTCACGATCTCTTCCGTTTTCAAGACTTGCTCTTTCCCTTCGGTATTTCGGTAGACTTCTCGCCCCCCGCCACCGTCCCTCAAGAGGATTCCCGTAAACGTTGTTCCATCGTCTAGCAAAAGATTCCTTGCGTGAAATTGCGGGTCGATCCTTTGGCTTGGCTGTAGGAGTGATTGTAGGATCTCGTCGCGGTTGGCGACGGCGGTTCGCGATAGATCCGGACCCAATTGGTTGCCGCGGCCATAATGTCGATGACACTTACTACAGTTGGTTGTCATGGAATGAAAAAACAGTCTGCGTCCTGCATCAAGGTTTACGGGAGCCTTAACCGAATCAAGCAGTTTTCTCCAGTCGTCGATGTTTGTTTTGGAAGGTCGTTGATCTTTCATCGAAGTGGGGGCGAGGATCGATTCAACAAGATCTTTGGATTCGGGGAACGCTACACTGACATTGGATAGGGCTTGTCGATCGGCAGCGGCCAATTCAATGAATCGCATCGCTCTTATTGCTTCTTCTCGGATCGGTTGATCGGGCGAGGAGGTCAGTTCGGTTAGTACGCTTTTTTGAGCATCGTTTGTGGCGCGAAAGCCTGCTATTGCATCAGCTCTGATTGCAGAAGATACCTCGTTGTTATTTATGATTCGGAACAGGAAATCGTTTGCCTCAGGGACGGTAGAGATCGCGACAGTTCTAACCAATTCGCGAATGAGCTTTTCATTCTTGCTTTGTCGAAGTTGTTGCCATTTTTTCGGACCGAACTGCTGGTTGTCAGCAGTTACAAGCGGTAGCAAGTTTGCTTTGAGGTTTTCACTGAACTGATCGCTGTCGATTAAGTTGACCAGATTCGCTTGGTTGGAAATTCCTTCGGACGGTTTGCCTTGGAGGGTGTTAAGGGCTGCAAGTGTTGCTTCGAGGGTTTGGAAGTTGAGGTCTTTTCTTGTGAGCTGACCATTCACTTGTGGCAATAATTCGTCCAGTTCTTGATCGGCGATCCAGCGGATGGCTTCGAATTGAATGGCTGATGATGGGTGTTTAAGGAATTCAGCTACCTTTTTACTGTCAGTCGGATGAGCCATTTTCCACGCCAATAATAGTTCGAGACACTCTGCTTCATTGAGGCTTTCCATAGACGGAAAATCAGAGTTGTTTGACTTTGTTTGTTTGCGGACTCGTTGGGCAAGCATTCGTGTCAAATTATGGTGAGCAAACGGTTCGCTAGTCTTTGAAGCAATTTGCAGCAACTCCTCGGTTGGTACATTTGTGTCGCGGGTGGGGGTGTTTGTTGCTTGCTCGGTTGAATGGATCGCTGAGGTTTCGCCGACCCAGTCTGAGATCTCTTTTGGGTTGATTGCCAGTCTCCAGATCCGACCCTTTCCGTGAATCTCATAGGATCCTTCAACCCAGTCAGTAAAAAAGAGTTCATTTTCGGAGGTCCGAGCGATGCACGTGGGACGGAACTCACGACCACCGCGAACCAGAGTGGTGCGATGTGTTGAATAAGTGTCACCCGATTTTTTCAGTGGGTAGTAATCGACGCGGTGCTCCGTCCACGAAGTAACTACCAATCCATTGTGCAGAGGGATAATTCCACACGGGGCTTCTCCGAGTGCGTGCAGCATCGGCAGCGTGCCTCTCAATTCGCCGTTCCAGCAAACAAATGGATGGTTGGATTCATTCCCATACTTGCGTTGATAGCCATAGTCCCCTTCCTCAACAACGTGCAGGAGTCGGCATGGTGGCCGTGAACCAGGGTCATTCTCGGCAGCAAAGAGTTCGCCATCTCGATAGCACAGGCCGAAGGGATTCCAGAATCCGCGAGCGATTCTCCGGAGAGAGGTGCCGTCAGGTGCACACGAAAAAATACCGCCTTCACCTGAACCCGTTAAAGTGGTGTTGTCGGAGCCGACCAGTTTCCACGGCTCAGCAAAGTTTTCACCGATTGAGAAGACAAGTTGTCCCTCTGGAGACCATGTCAAACCACTCAGTCCATTGTGGGGGTAATTGGCTGCGGTCTCGAGTTTGACAATGAGCTGGCTTTCATCGCACTGCAAATTTTGATCATGATCCAGTAATCTGAGGATGCGATCTCGTTGTGCAAGGTAGAGGTCGTTTGCTGGGCCGTGTTCTAGGTCCATCGTGTTTTCAGATGCGGAGTAAAAAACAGCCTGACTACCATCAGGTTTGAAGCAGATGATCTCATCTTTTTCCGGTCCCTGATAACCCTCGGGCCTAAAGTGTGTGTGATTCGAAGCAACCCAAATCGTTCCGTCCTGATCTACATCGATTCCGGTTGGGGTCGCCAGATCCGGATGCTCAGCGACCAATTCGAGTTGCACCCCACTCGCCAAAACCTCAGGGGATTGTTGGTGTTGTGCATCTGATTTGCTTCGTTGATCTGCTGCCCGTGCAGCTTCGTTCGAGTGTTCATTGAGGTAAGCTCCAATGATCAGAAAGGCGATCAACGTGATCTTTTGAGGGGAGCTACGGATAAGCCCTCGCTGATTGCCTAGTCGAGTGCGCATGGTAGTGGTTTGAGCCCCTTCGTTCATGATCTTTTGCAAATGGGTAATGGAGTGATGTAGAAGCGTTGCCGTGATCATCATCCTGAAATGCTGTTTGGATATGATGTCTCAGTGCTCTCGAGACCCCCGATTGTATCCTCCTCAGATGCTCGCAGCGTGTTCTCGCCAAGATTGCAATTTTGAGCTTTGGTCCAACGGGAATGGTCGCCCCCCCCCGCGCATTGACTGACAAATAGGTTAGTTTTCATTGGCCTCGGTGCGTGTAGAATAGAGAGATTCACATGTGTCTATCACCGTTTTTGAGCCCTCTGTGCGACTTGTCGTCGGTCGGGGGGGCGGTCATGTCGCATGGGTTCTCCATTCACTAATTAATGCGACTCATCCCCATGAAGAAGCCCAGCGGTTTAGTTCTTGCTCGTCCCGTGTTTGTCTATGCTTTCGTGATGTTGTCCGGCTTAGTGCACTGTGCTCTCACGAGGGCCGAGCAGTTTGTCTCCAAAACCGATGTTGCTGAATCTGAAGGTTGGATACAGCTCTTTAATGGGAAGGATTTGACCGGCTGGGTTCCTAAAATCCGTTACCACGAGTTGGGTGACAATTTCGGTAATACGTTTCGGGTTGAGGATGGGATCCTGACTGTTGGTTATGAAGCCTACGATGAATTCAACGAAACCTTTGGTCATCTTTTTTACGAGAAGCCTTTTTCGCATTATCGCTTGCGAGTTGAATACCGGTTTGTTGGTGAACAGTGTAAAGGTGGTCCCGGGTGGGCTCTTCGTAACAGCGGACTGATGCTGCACGGTGAAGATCCAAAGACGATGAGTAAGGATCAAGATTTTCCGGCTTCGATTGAAGTTCAATTGCTCGGTGGTAACGGGAAGGATGATCGCACGAACGCGAATCTTTGTACTCCGGGTACCAACGTCGTGATCAACGAAAAACTCATTCAGGCGCACTGTACCCAGTCGAAATCAGCGACCTACCACGGACCGCAATGGGTGACCGTAGAAGTTGAAGTTCTTGGTGACCAGGTGATTCGCCACATCATCGACGGTGAGGTGGTTCTAGAATATGACAAACCTCAGATCGACCCTCGCGACGAGCACGCAAAATCACTGGTTGGTGATGACGGTAGTTTGCTCTTGAGCGGCGGAACCATTTCCCTGCAGTCAGAAAGCCATCCCGTTCATTTTCGCAAGGTGGAGTTGCTACCTCTCGGTAAAGAAGCAAAGTAGCAACTACGTTGAACTGAAGTTGTCGTGTGACACGCTCAGGTAATTCTATTTCCCTGTTGAAGACGACGCCGATCTTATTCGATCGGCCTTCAATTCCTGATGGGTCGCGTCATGACATTTTGTGTTTGCGCGGTCTGCTGAATGTTCGGGTTGGTGTCCTATTCTGACTCGGTTCGATCCGCGGTCAGATCTGAGTAGAACGACGGGCACCGATCGTTGAATCGGTGAATCACATGCTTGCCTGGGACGCGTTCGATACGCTTGTTGCGGGCCTGTTCCAAGTCGACGTCGCCGTAGAGTATCAGCTCGCTGTCTGAGTCGGTTGAAGCGAGTACGACTCCATCAGGGCCGCAGATGGAACTGCATCCGCAGAAACCAAATCCGTTTTCTTCGCCAACTCGATTAGCCGCCACAAAGAAGAGATGATTTTCCATGCTTCTTGCCGGCGGAACGACTTCCGCGGTGCGGGACGCACCGTTTGGCCAGTTGGTTCCGAGAGCGATGATATCTGCACCATTGAGCGCAAGAATTCGCATTGGTTCGGGGAAGGAGCTGTCGTAGCAGATCGCTAAACCAACTTTTGCTTGTCCGGCCTGATAGATCGGGTAGCCAAGGTCACCTCGATCAACGAAGCGGTCGATTCCGAGGTGAGGCAGGTGCGTTTTGCGGTAGTGACCAACTAGCCCAGATGGTCCAATGAGGGCTGATGCATTGAATAATTGATCGTTTGTCTTTTCTAAGAATCCGAGAGTGAAGTGTAACTGATGCTTTGCGGCTAAGCTGCTGAGGTGGTTGAATCTCTCGTCCTCGATTGTCAACGCGTGTGGCAACGCTTCATTGCGGCTGTCGAATGCGTAGCCGCTAAGCATGCATTCTGGAAAGACAACAAATTCGGCGTTTGAGCTAGCGGCCTGTTCAAGCCACTGGGAAACTCGGTGGATATTTTCGTCGACGTTCGCAAAGCTCACATCGGTCTGGACGCAGGCGATTAACATTGCAAAAACAGTTAGGTGAGTCGGGAAGGTATATAAAACGGTGGATTGATGATGAGCAATTCTAAATATGACTACGATCTCTTCGTCATCGGTACCGGCCCCGGTGGCGAGGGTGCTGCGATGCAGGCTGCTAAGGGTGGCTTAAAAGTTGCCGTAGCTGAGCGTTATCAGCAAATCGGTGGGGGATGCACGCATTGGGGAACTATACCGAGTAAGGCGCTGCGTTATGCGATCACCAGCACCATGAACGTTCTCAATAGTCCGAGCTTTCGAGAAATGGGAATGACTGCCACTCCCACACTCGAGCAGTTGAAGCAAGGGACACAAGCGATCATTGGACAGCAGGTCAGCATGAGGCAATCGTTTTACGATCGCAATCAAGTTCGTCTGTTCACTGGGCAAGTTCGCTTCCTTGACGAGCATAGCGTGTCAGTCGATGGCGGAGAACCAATTCGATCAAGATTTTTTGTGATCGCGACTGGGTCCCGACCATTCCATCCGGTTTCGGTTGATTTTAACCATCCCCGAATCTACGACAGTGATACGATTTTGGGGCTCAATGAGTTACCAACATCCCTTTGCGTCTATGGAGCCGGCGTGATCGGAGTTGAGTATGCCTCGATGTTTCGCAATCTCGGCGTCAAAGTTAATTTGATCAACACACGCTCTAAACTGTTGGAGTTTCTTGATGACGAAATCATTGACGCGCTGTCATATCATCTACGTGATCAAGGAGTGGTCATTCGGCATGATGAGGTGATGGAAAAGATCGAGGGTGATGAGGATGGAGTGGTTCTGCATCTCAAGAGCGGAAAGAGGGTCAAAACGGATGCCCTGCTATGGGCCAATGGTAGAACCGGTAATACCGATGATTTGGGGATGGAGCAAATAGGTTTGGTTCCCAATAGCCGCGGTCAGCTTGATGTTGGTGATCAGTTTCAGACTGAACTGAAGCATATTCACGCGGTTGGTGACGTCATTGGTTTTCCATCTCTCGCGAGTGCGGCATATACGCAGGGCAGAGCCGCTGCCATGCATCTGATGGGGCAGGCTAAAGGGAACTTGCGAATCCATGACATTCCGACTGGGATTTACACGAGTCCCGAGATCAGCTCAGTGGGAAAGACGGAACGGGAATTGACCGCCGCATGCGTTCCCTATGAGGTCGGTCAGGCTCAATTTAAGAGCCTAGCTCGTGCACAGATAACCGGTCAGACAGTTGGCATGCTCAAGATTCTCTTCCATCGGGATACTTTAGAAGTGCTCGGTGTACATTGCTTTGGAGCCAATGCATCGGAAATCATTCACATCGGCCAAGCTGTGATGCACCAACCGGGGGCAAGCAACACCCTTGAGTATTTCATCGAGACCACCTTCAATTATCCGACCATGGCTGAGGCCTATCGGGTCGCTGCTTTGAATGGGCTGAACAGGCTGTTTTAGGTTTTTATCTGAACAGAAGTGCGGATTGAGGCGACCAAGTTCATTTTAGTCCACAAGCTTTTTGCGCTCGCGCAAGCACTTCGCCCGCTACCTGTCTCGCTCGATCTGCACCACGACGCAATGTTTCCTCAACATAATCCATGTTGGCTTCGAGCTCGGTACGTCGATCTCGTGCCGCTGAGAAGTATGCCTCACTGGCATCCGCAATCGCGGTTTTGACGTGGCCATACCCAAATCCGCCTCGGCGATACATTTCCGCCATTTCTTCGATTTCAGATTCTGACCCGAACAGCCGGAAGAGTTGGAATAGGTGATCCTCTTCTGGATCCTTGGGATCTTCCATCGGTCGGCTATCGGTTGTGATTCGCATGATCTGTTTGCGAATCGGTTTGATCTCGCCAAATAGCGGAAGGGTGTTGTTGTAACTCTTGCTCATCTTTTGACCATCGGTGCCGGGAACCTTCGCACCATGATCAAGCGTTTTCGCTTTCGGCAGGACCAGTGTTTCACCGAAGGTGTGGTTGAAGCTACCCGCTAGGTCTCTGCAGACTTCAATGTGCTGAATTTGATCTTCACCCACTGGAACAATTTCAGAGTCATAGGCAAGGATGTCAGCGGCCATCAAGACGGGATAGGTGAATAGTCCGGCATCTGCGGCGATTCCCTTTGCTTTTTTTTCCTTATACGCATGGCAGCGTTCTAAGAGCCCCATTGGGGTGCCGGTCATCAGTAGCCACGTGAGTTCGCTAACTTCCGAGATATCCGATTGAACAAATAGGGTTGCTTTATCGGGATCTAATCCCAAGGCAAGGAGATCTAACGCTGCATCGAGCGTATTCTGTCTTAGTTGCTTAGCATCGCGGACAGTCGTCAATGCGTGCAGATCGGCAATGAAGTAGAAACCGTCGTTATCCTCCTGAAGATCGATGTATTGCTGAATCGCTCCAAAGAAATTTCCCCAGTGTGGGCGACCGGTGGGTTGAATTCCGGAGAGTACACGCATGAATCTTCTGCTGGTTGGAGTTGCATAATCAAGAACACTTCACCACCACTATTGTGGGTCATTGCCCGTTCTTCGCGAAGTACCCGTATGAACCAAAAACAGAGCAATGAAATGGCGTTTCGTGATTTCGCTGCTAAGGGCTCGATGCCTGCGACCTCTTCTTTTCCTCGGCAAGGTCCTTCTCGGTAAGTTCCATAACACCTTTGACTTTAGGCCACAGTAACCATGCTTCGATGATCATCCAGAGTTCCACCAGTAGCGTGATACTTCCGATGACGATAACCAGCCAATTCGGTTCGTCTGATTTGATCCATCGAGGTATGTCTTTCATCATTGCCCAGGCGGGGACCAGAAGCATGAATAGCATTGGGATGACGATGAACCAGACCGAAACATTGCGACGCCAAAGATAGAAGGCAATGACGAGAAACGCGAGACCGGCGAGCAATTGATTGGTTGCTCCAAAGAGGGGCCACAGTAATAGCCCACCTTTGCCGGTGAACTCCTCTAGCCACCAAGTGATGCCCTCGAATCCCCCTGATCCTGCCGAGGGGCTCGCAGCCAAGGCGTCTGCGGGAATCTCACCGTTCCACGCTTGGCCCAAGGAGACGTCCGGTGAGCCTTGTGGTAGGCCTGCGATCACAAAGGCGAGTGTCACAGCAAAAATGGTTGCGCCGTGCTTATTCGTGAGCCAGATTAGCGGGTTGAGTGAGAGGTGTTGTGAGTTCACTCGGTTTTGGCTTTGGGTGATTGTCGCGGCGAGTTCTTGAATGACATAACGCTGTAAGCGACATGCGGTATCGAGCGTGGTGCCGGCGAAAGATGCAACCAAGACACCCATGATGGCCACAGCGATTCCACTGGGGATGGCCATGGCTTGTAGGAAATTCGAGGATCCATCAACAAACGCTGCGACTTTAGCGCCCAACCCGGACGCGGAATCCCAAGAGCCATAGCGAGCTAGATAGGCATCTTCGCCCGTGACCCATTGTCCAGCGGAGTTTTCAATTCCCAATCCAAGCCCCGCAACACACGCGAGGATCACAAGCGTTGCTAAGAAGCCCTCAGTGAGCATCGATCCATAGCCAACAAATTGTGCATCGGTTTCGCATTTGATCTGCTTGCTGCTCGTTCCGGAAGAGACCAAGCAGTGAAAGCCGCTGCAGGCGCCGCAAGCGATCGTGATGAATAAAAACGGAATCACTGAGGGGGCGTTGCCCGGTGGGTTGGGGCGGAACATCGGTGCACTGATTTCCAGCGGCATGCGACTTCCCCCATCGTGTGCTACCCCGCCAGCTATTCCAGCCACGACAAGTCCCGCGACCACCAGTCCAAGTGCGGTAATCAGTTGCAGTGAGTTGATGTAGTCACGTGGTTGTAAAAGTGACCAAACGGGTAAAACCGAGGCAACGTAGGAGTAGATCAGGAGCAGTAGAACCCAAGTGATTACCGACCACGAAGCCATGGTCTGATTAACTTGTGCCAACACTCCCACGTTGCCAAAAATGAGCGTTAGGTACATGGTGCCCAAGGCAAGGAGTGAAGGAACCAAAAGGTTTACGCTGTTTTTATGAAGCCAGATTCCGATTGCCAAGGCGATCGGAATCTGCACAAGGCAGGGAAAGATTGCCGACGGATACTGTTTGAAAACAGATGCAATCACGAGGCCAAAAATGGCCAAGACGATGGTTAAAGCCATGAAGAGTACGAAGAGAAAAAGAAATCGAACTCTTCGATTCAGGACTCGCCCGGCGACGTCTCCGACGGTCTGCCCTTGGCTTCTCATCGAAACCACTAAAGCTCCGAAGTCGTGTACGGCCCCGACGAGAATCGAGCCGAGAAAAACCCAAATCAACGCTGGTAACCAACCCCACATTACCGCAATTGCTGGGCCCACGATGGGACCGGTGCCCGCAATCGAGGTAAAGTGATGCCCGAACAGAACGGATTTGTCTGTCGGAACAAAGTCGCGGTCGTCGTTCAGTTCAATGCTGGGAACGGATGCAGATGGGTCGAGTGAGAAAATTTTCTGAGCGAGCCACCGTCCGTAGGTGTGGTAGGCGATGAGATATCCAATCATCGTTCCTAGAGCGATCAGTAAGGTGGTCATTCTCGGGGATTCCTACGTTAAAGTGCTACTTGCGGGACGCTCGGCACGCTGTGCTGTGTTTCTAGCTCGCTTCGGGCTGTTGACGACAAAGAAAAATTAGTCGGTTCGCCGGTGCTGATGAAACTCTTCGGGGACTTTATACTATCGGTTTCGCCTTGCGGCTAGAAATGTTCTCTACAGCTTGCGCGTTAAATTACATTCATTGAGTTTATTCTCAGTTCATCCTTGTGCGGAGTACGGCTAAAGTGTCGGAAAGTATTGCGAAAACGATCATTATTGGCAGTGGACCTGCAGGCTGGTCAGCAGCGATCTATGCGGCTCGAGCCAACCTTAGCCCCATCCTTTACGAGGGGACTTATAAACCTGAGATGATTCCACTCGGTCAGCTCGCTTTTACCACCGAAGTTGAAAACTTTGCCGGTTTTCCAGCAGGGAATATCCGCGCCTTTGTCGAATCTGCTGTGTCAAAAGACCGGCACTATAATTTGCCGCCAACGCCGGAGGGTCATGAGAAAGATGGCCAGCCTCACTACGCGGTTCAGGGAACCGAGTTGATGGAGTTGATGAAACAACAGGCTCTGAATTTTGGCACTCAAGTCATCAGTGATGACATTGAAAGCGTTGATTTTTCTGGGGAAGTTCACACGCTAAAGCCAGCGTCCGGTGAGCCCGTTCAGGCTCATACAGTCATCATTGCTACTGGGGCCCGTGCCAACTACTTGGGGCTGCCTTCGGAGGAAGAGTACAAGAACAAGGGCGTGAGTGCTTGTGCGGTTTGCGATGGTGCGCTACCTATCTATCGCAGCAAGCCTTTGGCGGTTGTTGGCGGAGGGGATTCAGCCGTTGAAGAGGCAACCTACCTCGCAAATCTTGCCAATGCCGACACCATCTACATGATCGTCCGTAGGGACGAGATGCGAGCCTCGAAAGTCATGCAAGAGCGTGCTCTGAGTCATCCGAATATCAAAGTGCTCTGGAATAGTACTGTTGGTGAAGTTCGCGGTGACGGAAAGTTGGTCACAGGTCTTCGTATTGATAGTACCGTTGATGATTCGACCAGTGATCTCGAGGTCGGAGGGATGTTCGTTGCAATTGGGCACACCCCGAATACCGCGTTCTTAAATAACGCAGTTGCGATGAACGAAAAAGGTTATATCCAATGGGCCAAACCCTTCCGCACCAACACGAGCGTGGAGGGAGTATTCGCGGCGGGTGATGTTGCCGATGATTACTACCGGCAAGCGATTACCTCTGCTGGTACCGGCTGCATGGCAGCATTGGATGCAGAGAGATATCTCGCTGAGCGAGAGTGATGCACGATTTGCGCAAGGCATTGATGAGCTTTGTTAGTCCATTGATACCTCTAAGCGATTGATGCAGTATCATTCTTCTGCTCGGCGAATTTGAGCCCGCTTGAAAGTGCCCTGCCCTGCCCCTCTACTTTCCCCGCTACCCTCCTCCTGAAAAAACTACCTCGGATAATCCCAAGATGAACGAAGAACAGTCTGCGGCATCGCGTGAAGAGACTTTATTGGATGCAGCACAGGATGCTGGGTTATTGGGTAAGGCTGCGATTTACACGCGTCTTTCGGGACCAGGGTGGTTGCAAGGTGCGATTACCCTAGGTGGAGGGTCGTTGGCCGGAGCACTTTATCTCGGCGTTCTGATGGGAACCGAGATGATGTGGTTGCAACCACTGGCGATGATCCTCGGTGTGATCATGCTTAGTGCAATTAGCTACGTGACACTGTCAACTGGTGAAAGACCATTTCAGACCATTAAGACGCAGATCAGTCCCGTGTTGGCGTGGGGATGGTTGATCGCAACCATGATGGCCAACATCGTTTGGTGTCTGCCTCAATTTGCACTCGGAACCGGTGCTGTCCAGCAGAACTTGTTGCCCGCACTGGACAACGAAACGGGTACTTACATCGTGGCCATCACGTTGCTCATCGTCGCATCGGTGGTTGTTTGGTTTTACAACTCCGGAAGCAAAGGGATCAAGCTCTTTGAGTTAATCCTGAAGGCGATGGTTGGGGTCGTAGTGCTTTCCTTTTTTGGGGTGGTGATCGCCTTGACCAGCCAAGGAGCCGTCGATTGGGGCCAGATTTTTGCCGGCCTTGTCCCTGATTTCGGTTATCTGTTCAAACCTGTTCCTGCTCTTGCCGAAGAGATTGCAAAAACAGGAGATTACAGTGATTGGTGGACCGGTAAAGTTGCCGGCATGCAGAAGAACGTCATCATTGCCGCGTTTGCAACAGCTGTCGGTATCAACATGACATTTTTGCTTCCCTATTCGATGCTTCGCAAAGGTTGGGGGCTCAAGCAAAGAGGGCTTGCGATCTTTGATCTTTCAATCGGTTTGATTGTGCCTTTTGTTCTGGCTACCAGTTGCGTTGTGATTGCCGCTGCAAGCCAATTTCACGGATCTGCCGCTGACGTGGTCGCAAAACTAGAAGACCCAGAGCAGCAGGGTTCCGCTGAGGTTAAAGCGTACTATGACTATTTGGACGACCGAATTGCTAAAGCCGACCCTGAACTTGAGCGTGGCGAGCCGGGTTCACCAGAGCACGTTGCTCTGTGCGCCATGTTGCCTCAAGCAGACAGGAACGTCGCGGCGATGTTGGTCAAAAGAGACAACAACGCGTTGGCGGGTACCCTGCAGCCTTTGGTGGGTAGCACCGTGGCTCAAACGGTTTTCGGTGTTGGTGTCTTAGGTATGGCGGTTTCAACCATCATTATCTTGATGCTGATTAATGGTTTCGCATTCTGCGAATTACTGAACGTTCCCGCCGAGGGGACGATGCATCGAATTGGAAGTTTCATACCAGCGGTGGGAGTGCTAGGGCCATTCATCTGGAAAGCTGCTGCTCCGGCTCTTGCCGTGCCCACCTCGGTGATCGGAGGAGCGATGCTGCCGATCGCCTACGTGTCCTTTCTGCTCTTGATGAATTCTCGCTCCGTTCTCGGTGATGCGATGCCGACGGGCGGACGCCGAGTGGTTTGGAATGTCCTGATGATCACTGGCACGGGCATTGCCTCATTTGGGTCGGTGTGGGGATTGTACGGTAAAACTTGGGGTTCTTTTCCCATTGGAACCGCAGCACTTGCCACGCTTGCAATCATGCTAATCTTCGGTGTCTTTTCGTTCCTGAGAAAACAAAGATAGGCTAATTCGATATGAGCCAATGGATCTCCGTCAAAACAGCTCGGCAATCCGAATCGGTTGTTGGTGATTGTGAAGTCAGAGGCTGGGTGCGAACCCGTCGTGATAGCAAGGGCGGATTCAGCTTTCTTGAAATCAACGATGGAAGTTGTTTTGGGAATCTACAGGTGATCGCACCGGCGGATTTGGATAATTACAGTTCCGACGTTCAACGCTTGACCGCAGGCTGTAGCGTGGTGGTCGTCGGTGCTCTGCAAGAATCTCCCGCAAAGGGGCAGGCAACTGAATTACATGCCACCTCGCTGCGTGTGGTTGGCTGGGCTGATCCCGAAACTTACCCACTACAGAAAAAGCGGCATACGTTTGAGAAACTTAGGGAGTGGGCACATCTGCGACCTCGAACCAATACCTTCGGCGCAGTGACTCGAGTCCGACACCAAATTAGCCAATCCATTCATCAGTTTTATCACGAAGAGGGATTCTACTACTGCAACACTCCGATCATTACTGCGAGCGATTGTGAGGGTGCCGGTGAAATGTTTCGAGTCACCACCATTGATCTAGAAGGTTTAGCAGCACGTGGTGGCGAGGTGAATTATGGTTTTGATTTCTTCGAGAAACCTGCATTCTTAACCGTTAGCGGTCAATTGGAGGCCGAGACTTACGCGACCGCTCTAGGGCGTGTTTACACGTTTGGTCCGACTTTCCGTGCTGAGAATAGCAACACCAGTCGACATCTCGCCGAGTTCTGGATGGTCGAGCCGGAGGCGGCTTTTTTCGATCTGCATGACAACATGCAGTTGGCTGAAAGATTCTTGAAGCGAATTTTTTCGGACTGCCTCAAGTACTGCTCCGAGGATATGGAGTTCTTTGATCAGCGAATTGAGAAGGGTAAAGTGGATCAGTTGCAGTCTGTGATAGAGAAGCCCTTCACGCACTTAAGCTACACCCAGGCGATTGAGATCCTCACCACCTGTAATGAAACGTTCGAGTATCCTGTCTCTTGGGGTACCGATCTGCAGGCTGAACATGAGCGGTACCTCACGGAAAAGTATGTGGATGGACCGGTCATCCTGACTGATTATCCCTCTTCGATTAAACCTTTCTACATGCGGCTCAGCGACGACGAAAAAACCGTGGCCGCGATGGATGTTTTGGTCCCCGGAGTGGGAGAGATTATTGGTGGAAGCCAGCGTGAAGAGCGACTTGATATCTTGAGGAAGCGGATGGCAGCATCCGATCTTAATGAAGCCGATTACTGGTGGTATCTCGACTTGCGCCGGTATGGTTCGGTTCCTCATGCAGGCTTTGGGTTGGGACTGGAGCGAGCAGTACAGTATGCGACCGGTATGGCAAATATCCGAGATGTGATTCCATTCCCGAGAACCCCCGGCAATGCCGAATTTTAGATAGGTTTGATTAAGTAGAAATGGCTGGACGTTTCGCACCTTCACCAACCGGCGCCCAGCATCTCGGCAACGCTCGCACTTATCTACTGGCGTATTGGTCGGCAAAACAACGGGGTCAGCGTCTGATTTTTCGCGTTGAGGATGTTGACTCACCGCGAGTTAAGCCTTGGGCCGTGCAGCAATCCTTGGATGACTTGTTGTGGTTGGGGCTCACGTGGGATGAGGGGCCTGATCGGGAAGGTTCGGTCGGGCCGTATCTGCAAACGCAAAGGATGTCGATTTACCAACGGGTCTTGCAGGACTTGATTGTGGAGAATCGTGTCTACCCATGTTGCTGCACACGCAAAGATATTCAGAACGCCGGCTCCGCGCCGCATTTCGACCATGAGCCGGCTATCTATCCGGGAACCTGTGCAGGTTGGAAACACGGAATGGCTCTACCCGCAGAGGGTACGTATTGTTGGCGTTTTCGATCCTCGGAGAAGATTTTCGAGTTCGATGACCGCGTACTTGGATTGCAGGTGACACGACCATCGGAAACGCTGGGCGATTTTCCTGTGACGCAAAAAAATGGTGAACCGTCGTATCAGCTTGCCGTGACGGTGGATGACAGTGAGATGGGTATCACCGAGGTGGTTCGCGGTAACGACCTTGTAGCTAGTACCTTCCGGCAGTTGCAGATTTTTGAATTTCTCAACGCAACTCCGCCCACTTACGCTCATGTTCCTTTGGTGTTGGGGAAGGACGGACGAAGGCTCGCGAAGCGTCACGGAGACACACGATTGTCGACGCTTCGATCGAGCGGTGTTGCGCCGGAGCAAATCGTGACATGGGCTGCTCACTCCGCTGGCCTAATTGGCTCCGACGAGAAAGTAGCCCATGTGGATGAGGTTGTCCCGCGATTTAGCTGGTTAAATCTTCAGCGCGACGATGTCGTCCTTAAGGATGATTGGAGCGATTGATTCTAGCTGATCGCTTCAGTGGTCCATGTTCCATCGACTAATCGCCAAGCTGATCTTGGGTTCTCATCCTGAAGTAAATCAGGAAGCCGATTGGGGCGAATGTTGTCGTAGGAAGTTAACTTGGCGAATCGGAGAAGCGACCCCGGGACCCCAACTGCGGTGAAACCTGGGTGGCCTGTCGCCGGGTACGGACCGCCGTGGTTCATGGCAGGACTTACCGCAACACCGGTTGGCATTTTATCGTTAAGAATCCTGCCGACCTTAGGTGTTAACTCTGACGCTATCAGCTCGCATGCAGCATCTTCACTGCCGTCGGTGTGGCTATAGATGCAACCTGTCAGATTGCCTTCGAGTTGGCTGATGATTTTGCACAACTGTTCGACATCCTCGGCAACCACGACCAGTGATGCGTTGCCAAAGGCTTCGGTTTGAAATCCTTCGGGATTCTCAAGGAATGAATTGCCCGATGTCGTCAACAGCGTGTTAGCGTAGGCGCATCGTCCTGCCTCGGGCTCGCCTCCACCGACTAGTAGCTCGGCACCAAAATCACAGAGGGTTTGGATGCTGGTAGCAAGATTACTCGCCACCGACGGCGACAAAAGTGTTCCTGAGGCAGAATTGGCAAATCGATCCTTAACCGACGTGATGAACGCTTCGCTACTTTCGTCTTTGATCAGCAGCAACAAGCCTGGATTGGTGCAGAATTGTCCGGTTCCCATCAGAACACTCGTGATGAAGTCACCGACGATATCTTCGCCTCGTTCCTGCAACGCTCCCGGTGTAATCACGACGGGGTTGACGCTGGAAAGTTCCAAATAAATCGGCTTGCCTGCCTTATCTGCGGCCGCTTTGAGTGCGAGGCCAGCATTGCGACTGCCGGTGTACCCCGTCGCACCTAACCTTGGATCGCTGACAAGCTTTTCGCCGTCGGCATGGTCTGTGCGGTAGATCAGTTGCACAATCGCTTTGGGCATTGCCGTTTCTTCGGCGGCGGCTAAAGCGAGCTGAGCAAATAGTCGAGTCGTCTCTGGGTGTGAGCTGTTCGCTTTACCAATCACTGGGTTGCCCGCTGCAATTGCGGCGGCGAAGTCACCACCGGAGACGCTTCCGAAAGCAAAGGGAAAATTGTTGGGGCCAAAAACACACACAGGTCCTAGCGGTTCGTAGCAAGATCGAATGCCCGCCTTCTTATCGATGGTTGGCAGCGCCCAAGAACCGGAGCGACATGCAGCCGCTGCCGCTCTGAGTTGATTACTGGTTCGAGGCAGCTCCACATCGGCCAGTCTTGGACTCTTGGCAAGTCCCGTTTCTCGGTATGCTGCATCAACAAGGCTATCCTTGGCTTCTTCAATCTTATCAGCGTAGCATTCCAAGAAGTTTGCAATTGTCTCGGCAGGGATGGAACGCATTTGACGAGCCGCGTTAGCTGCCGCGTTGAGTGCTTCATCGCAGTCGCTCCAAGCACTTACCGGAAAAACTTGGTCGATACTCTGGTGGTTTGACGGGTCCGTTGGACTAAAGGCCGATTGCTGGTTGGCTTTTCTCCATTGACCATTGATTAGAACGAGGCGTTCGTTGTCAGGTGCTTGAGTCATCAATGCGCTTTGTAGTCAGAAGGTTGGATTAAAATGTGTAGGTATCTGTTGATGAGCGGCAAATGCAGGTTCAGTGCGAATCAGGTTCAGTGGTGGGTTTCAGACGTTGTGTTCGCTTGATCCTCACGGCCCTGAATGCTCACTTGGCTATGAATAATCGCTCAGAACTGAATATTGCTCAGCCCTGAACAATACGATTAGACAGCGTTCCAACCCCAGAAATGGAGATGTGAACCATGTCGTCAGGCAGTAGGGTGAAGTCGTTGGATGGAACAATCCCCGTTCCGGTCATTAGAAAAGCTCCGTTTGGGAAATGGTTGTCGCGTCCTAGCCAGTGGACAAGATCTTCAAAGGTTCGCGCCATCTGCGACGCTGAGGTTTGCTGGTCGAAGACGACTTCGCCGGCACGCTCAATTTTGAGATCCACCTCGATTTCAGCTACCGGGGGCAATTCTGAGTAAAGGCGAATGACGGGGCCAAGGCCGGCGCATTGGTCATAACATTTCGCCTGAGGCAGATAGAGCGGATTTTCACCTTCAATGTCTCGGGAGCTCATGTCATTACCCACCGTGAGCCCCACGATCCGCAGGGATGGAGAAAGCACAAGTGTGACCTCGGGTTCAGGCACATTCCAAGTGGCATCCTTTCGGATCCTGAGGGATTCTTGATGTCCACGAACTCGATTTGGAGTCGCCTTGAAGAAAATTTCCGGTCGATCCGCTTGGTAGACACGGTCGTAGCAGGAGGCCGCTGCTTCGGACTCTTCCATTCTGGCCGTCTGGCTACGTTTGTAAGTGACGCCGGCCGCCCATACCTCTTGGTCATCTATGGGTGCCAGCCATCGAGTCGCCTCATTGACGGGGACCGGAGTATCCTGATCCAAGGCTTCGGCAACAGCAATTGGATCCTCCGCAGCCAGTAGGTCGGCCAGCGTTTGGATGCTACTGGTGGTTTTGAGGGGAATTATTTCGTCGGACTCGACGCGGCCGATACGAACCGTGTCGGTATGATCTAAAAATTTTGTTACTTTCATGGGCACAGGATATCGGATATTGGCCACCACGGGGAGCGACATGAGTCAATCAGAATCACCATCGCCGGATTCTACCGAGAATGTTGAGGATCTTACCAAGTCACCGCTTTTCAAAAAGCTCTCGATTCTGCTTACCTTGGCAGTCTTGGGGATTTTCGTTGTTACTCAGCTGTGGAGAACCTCTGCTGAGAAAGAGGTAGATCCCGCACTCCAGAATCGTCTTGAGCTCACACGCAGCGCGCTGGCCGCCACCGAGAATCTGGAGCCACTGGAGGCTGATGCGGCTTGGCAACAGTTGTTCCAAGACGATTCCAGTAATCGATCGGTTGCCATGAATCGAGCAATCAATCGACTCCTTCGCGTCGACTCCTTGGCTTCCCAGGCTACCAATGCATCACTCAGTGATGATGAAAAGAAGATGGCTAGGGCTCAATTGCCCGATGCGATTGCTTCAGCAAGGCAAGCGATTGAGGATTTTCAGAAGGTTTCCAAAGAGGAGGTTCTTTCGCTTTGGTTCAATGCAAGAATCGACCTCCACGAGGCATCCCTACTTCCGGGATCCATGACGAAATCGCTTCGGCGGGAAGTCTATCAGAAGTTATCCAAGGAGCTGTCGGGGCCAATAGGTGAGCAGCCCACCAGCCGGGTTCTTGGTGGTGTGTTGATTCAGGTGATTGAATTGCTTGAAGATCCGATTGATGGCCTGCCTGCGGAGCTGTTGCAAGATGCTAGTCGCGCTGTGGGTCAGCTTTCCGAGCAGCATGCTGACAATCTCTTTTTTGCGTTGAGAGCAGCTCGGCTTGGGATTGCAGTAGAAAGTATGGAGGCGGTGCGAGCGGTACAGAGAGCGAGTGAGCTAGCCAAGGCGATTGAGCCATCCATTCGTCGCGAGACCGAACCGATCGGCGTTACTCCTGACGAACTTGTGGCTCAAATCGTTTCTGCGATTGAGTCGGGTAATTGGTCCGAGGCAGATAATCGAATGTTGCTCTGGTTCAATGTTCTCAATAGCACCGAGATTGTCAAAACCGACCGCCGTCGAGCCAATCCGCACCCTCTAGATATCCTCAACTTCGATTCCTTGCGTGAGCTTTCGGCAGAGGTGGTGCAGCAATCACCGATTGATCCGATGAGCACTCTTGTCTCCTTTACGGAAGGAGCTTTCCTGGATTCTGAAGAGTTTGCCGCAATGACGGTAATCGACGTTGATCTTGATTTGATTCCTGATCTTGTGACGCTGGATGAAAATAATCGTCTGGAGCTTTGGCGAGGCGACGGGATTGGAGGCTTGAGGTCCGAATCTAAATTACAGTTGCCGATTGAATGCGAAGGGTTGATTGCAGCCGACCTTTTCTTGGTTGATAGCAGCAATCCGGCTAGGCTCAAGGCGACCCAAGGGGGGGCCGCTGCCGGCGAGGGTGATTATTCCGCTGCGACACGCCACGACACCTTGCTGAATCTGGTTGTTTACGGCAGCGGAGGCGTTCGAGTTGTGCAGGTTGATGGCAGGAGCAATACGCCCGATGCTGATCGCTTGACGCTAGTCGAGACGCCGACGGGTTTGGAGGAAGTTGACGAGGTGCTGTGCGTGATAGCGGGTGACTTGGAAGCTGATGGTGACTTGGACTTAGTCTTCTCGACTCAGGGTGATGGTGTTCGTTTATTCGTCAACCGTGGGAATCGAACCTTCTTTGAACTTGCTAACCCGATCAATGGATTCGCATCTGATGATCCTCCGTCCGATTTTGCCATAGCGGATATTGATCGTGATCTCGATCTCGATCTTGTGACGGTGCATCGCCAAAGTGGGAAGGTAGGGCTTATCGAAAATCTCCTCCATCTTCAATTTCGAGGTAGGTATCTCGAAGAAGTTGAATCAATTGCTGGAGCCAATTCTGTTTCGGTCGAAGATGTCGATGGCAATGTCTCGTGGGATCTGATTGTTGGTGGAACTGAAGCTGCGGCGATCGTGTTCTCGCAGACGGCAGATGCAGGTGTGTGGGAAGTGGATCAAGTTGTGCGATCGAACCACGCAGCCGATCAGATTCTTGTGGACGACTTCGACAACGATTCTTGGGTTGACGTCATGGTCAAAACGGATGCAAGTATTGAATTGTGCCGGTTGGGCCCTTGGGGTTTTTCGGATTGGATCGGTGTTGATGTTGATCTCGAAGAGAAGCTCAAGCCCGGTTCTTGTTGGGTCGCTGCTGATTTCGATCGTGACGGGGCGATTGATCTTGTTGGCCACCCTCTGGCGAGTCTAACCGTTCTGTTAAATCAAAGTTTGAACTTAGGGCATCATCTTGACGTTCGGTTCAAGGGAATCGATGACAATGCAAGTGGCAGGGTTAACCACTACGCGATAGGCAGCGTTCTTGAACTTCGCTTTGGTCCACATTACCGAGCGAAGATTGTGGATTCACCTTTGACGCACTTTGGTCTCGGCCAGTACATCGCAGCAGGCAGTTTGCGTGCAATTTTGCCGAATGGATTAACGCAGACAACTCGTAATCCTCGCGTTGATTCGTGCGTTGAAGAAGAGCAAACTCTGAAAGGCTCATGTCCATACCTGTACGCGTGGGATGGTGAGAAATTCGTCTTCAAGACAGATTGTTTGTGGGCGGCACCACTTGGATTGCAGGTTGCTCACGGCGTGGTGGCAAAGGATCGTCCGTGGGAATATCTCAAGATTGATGGCGACGATATCGCACCACGTGGGGACCATTACGAATTTCGCATCACTGAAGAGTTATGGGAGGTCGCTTACTTTGATGAGATCGCCATGTCTGTGGTGGATCATCCTGCTGATGTTGAAGTTTGGACGAATGAAAAGGTTGGCCCAGGTAATATCGCTACTCCAACAACCTTTGCTTTTGCCTCAGAGGATCGTCACCCTTTAGTGCGAGCACTGGACACAAGAGAGCGAGAAATCACGGAAGAACTAGCAGGGATCGACCAGAACTATGTTCAAGCATTCGATCAAAGGTTGCGGCAGGGGCTTTGCCCACCACACTGGATCGATCTCGATTTCGGGTCTGACTGGACCAAAGAATTGAATTCTTCGAGCGGAGCGGTCTATCTGGTTCTAACTGGTTGGATCATGCCGACCGATACGTCATTGAACATTCAAATTGATCAGAATCCTGACCTTGGACCACTGGAGTTCCCATCCGTTTGGGTGCCCGATTCTCAAGTGGAGGGTGGTTGGAAAAAAGCTTTACCCTACATGGGTTTTCCAGGTGGTAAAACAAAAACCATTGTCGTTGAAGTTACCGACATTCTGAATCCTCAGGATCCAAGATTTCGTGTTCGAACCTCTGCTCAGATCTATTGGGATCATGCCGAGTTAGTAGTGCAGGAGCAGCCTGCGCCGTTTAGAGAGCAAGTGTTGGGATTGAGAAGTGCTGAAGTCACTTTTCATGGTTTTTCGCAGCGTGTGAGGGAGCATGAAACACATCCCGAAACCTACGATTATCAAAATTCCAGTATTGATCCGAGGTGGCCACCGCTTCGCGGTGAATTGACTCGGCGAGGACCTTGTACCGAACTCATCCAACGCTGGGATGATCGAATGGTTGTCATTGGCGCTGGTGATGAAATTATCGTGCGTTTTGAAATGCCCGCTGATGAGCCTCCTTCGGGTTGGAAGCGAGATTTCATTATTCATAGTGTGGGATGGGATAAGGACGCCGATCTTAATACGCTTGCGGGTCAGTCAATCGGTCCACTGCCGTATCGAGGCATGCAGCAGTACCCGCCTGCGGAGGGTGTTGAGGGGAGGGCTGGAACGGTCAATCAGCTCAATCGTGATCATTTGTCTCGATCGCAATCATTTAGGTCGTTTTGGTATCGCAGCAACGAAACTGAGCCGATTTCTCAGCATTAGGCGTGTCGAAATGATGAATCGCTCTTATTGCCGTTTGCTGCGAGGCGATGGAGTTATCCAAAATGCGATTTCGGCGGGTTTTAAGAGGAGTCGACGGTTTTCTGCGAACAGATGATCTGTCGAGTTCGTCTTCATAGGTGGAGCGATCGAGGTAGCGCGCCACACAGATCATCTGTCGCTGGAGAGTTTTAAGGCGGTGGGTTGATCTTCTAACTGTCTTTGACCTCTTCAGTTGAAGTGAACCGTGTCCGCTATTGAATCAAGTCAATCTAATCGGCCCGAGTCGCCAAGTAAGGAACGTAAGAAACCGGTTCGCCCCGTCACGCCGCGTCTGAGGAAGGTCCTTTACCTCGTCCTCACGCTCTTCGGCGTGTTATCGGCTAATGGCCTTTACCTGACCAGTGTGACTTGGTTGCAATACTTCACGGGGGAAGTATTCGAGACACATTTCTATCAACTGATGTTTCTGGCGCATCTCGGACTCGGTTTACTGCTCATCGCCCCAGTGGTGGCATTTGGATTCATCCACATGTGGCGTAGTAAGGATCGAAGGAATCGCCGCGCGGTCAAAATTGGGTACGCTCTTCTTGGAATTGCATTACTGATTCTGATTAGCGGCTTGTTGCTAACACGAATTGGATCCTTCGCGGTCGTGAATCCGACGACTCGACGAGTTTTCTATTGGATGCATCTTTTGGCACCGCTCGGAGCTGTGTGGCTGTACTGGTTGCATCGTTTGGTAGGTCCGAGAATCAAGTGGCACATTGGCCGCCGCGTCGGTATGGCAATTGCCTGTTTCGTTGCATTAATGGTTGGCTTTCAGGCTTCTGATCCATCGCGAAGTGGAGACGAAGGTCCCCGAGATGGGCAACGTTATTTTGAACCGTCGCTAGCGAAAACGTCTTCCGGAAAATTCATCGCGGCAGAGACGCTGATGAACGACGACTATTGCCTCAAGTGCCATGGTGATATCTACAATTCGGCGATCCATAGCGCTCATAAATTGAGCAGTTTCAATAACCCAGCCTATCGGGCATCGGTTCGAGAGACCCGTCGAGTGGCGCAGGAGCGCGCAGGTAGTGTTCAATCATCGAGGTGGTGCGCAGGTTGCCATGACCCGGTACCTTTCTTCTCGGGTAGGTTCGATGATCCCAACTACGACGATGTGAATGACCCCACCGCACATGCCGGCATCAGTTGCTCGGTTTGTCATTCAATTCAGTCAGTAGACAGTCATGTCGGTAACGCAGATTACACGATTGATGAGCCGAAGCATTATCCATTTGCATACAGTGATAACCCCTTGCTCTCAGGCTTGAACTCTTTGATGGTCAAAGCGAAGCCATCGTTCCATAAGCATGAGATGCTAAAGCCGTTCCATAAGACTTCTGAGTTTTGCTCCACATGTCACAAGGTATCACTTCCAAAAGAAGTGACGGACTACAAGGAGTTTCTGCGCGGGCAAAATCATTACGATAGCTACCTGCTTAGTGGTGTATCAGGCCATGGTGCAAGGAGTTTTTACTATCCTGAGGTCGCACAGCAGAACTGTAACGAATGTCATATGCCGTCGATGGCCAGTAGCGACCTAGGTTCCAGGTACATCGAAAAACTCGGGGAACTCGGCGTGCACTCGCATGCTTTTCCGAGCGCTAACACCGCTCTTGCCCACTGGATGGGCGATCAAGAAAGCGTCGAGAGGCATCGTGAGTACCTCAAAGGGACTTTGCGAGTCGATTTGTTTGGGTTGAGAAAGGGAGGTTCCGTTGATGGGCCTCTGCAACCCGCCATTGAACAGTCAGCCGAGGTTGAAGCAGGGGAAGCCTACTTGATCGAGACTGTGCTGCGGACGATGACTCTCGGTCATCATTTTACGCAGGGCACAACCGATTCAAATCAAATTTGGATTGAGATCACTGCTAAGCAGGGTGATCGGTTACTTGGAGCAAGTGGGCATCGAGACGAGAGAGAGCGAGTGGATTCATGGGCTCATTTCGTAAACACCTTCATGCTGGATAGGAATGGTGAAAGAATCAATCGTCGAAACGCTCAGAATATTTTCACCCCACTCTACAGTCATCAGATACCGCCCGGCGCGGGGCAAACTGTTCATTACCGGTTAGAGATTCCTGAGCAAGACAGGACGCCGATCACGGTGACTGCTCGTTTGCTGTATCGAAAGTTTGACACCGAATACCTCGACTATATCCGAAGAGATCGAGATCCCTCGGTTGATCCGCTTTCGCTTGGTGATCCAGGTGACCCTAATGACTTGCCGATTGTTGAAATCGCAACGGACGAAATCCAATTGATAATTGTTCCTGATGGGTCGACCGAAGCAAAGGGCGAGTTAGTCGAATCAAACGAAAGCAGTGATGACTCAGAAGTGGTGACCGGCAAGGAATCTGGGGCCAAGATGGCTAGTTCGCCACCGCTGTGGCAACGCTGGAATGATTACGGGATTGGCATGCTGCTCAAGGGGAAAGCAGAGTTGAAGCAGGCAGCCGAGGCCTTCGCAGAAGTTGAGAAATTGGGTCGCTATGATGGCCCGATGAATTTGGCTAGGGTGCAGTTCGCAGAGGGTGATTTGGATGCTGCGACCGAGTCTCTAAAAAGAGCAGCTAATATGGATCCACCACCTCCCTCGTGGACTCATAGTTGGCTAAGTGGTGTGGTCAATCGCCAACAAGGAAACTTGCGTGAGGCGGCCGACTCTCTTGCGGCAGTTTTGCAGACCAAAGTTCCGGATCGTGGGTTTGACTTCTCTCTTGATTACGTGGTTAGAAATGAGCTTGGTTTGACGCTCGGTGATTTGGCTCAACAGGCGGAGATTCAAGGCAAAGAGGCTGATTATCTAAGCTACCTCAATGAGGCCAAGCGAGAATTCGAGACGGTACTCGAGACAGATTCTGAGAACGTTACCGCCCACGCCAACTTGGTTGAAATTTACTCTCTTTTGGGAGACCAAGACAAAGAATCATTCCATCGAGAGTTGCATTCACGGTATAAGCCCGACGACAATGCTGCTGAGGTAGCTATACCGGCGGCTCGCCGTCGATATCCGGCTGCGAACCACGCTGCAGAAGCACTCGTGATCTACGATCTGCATCAAGAATCGTCAACGACCGCCAAACCGACTGAATAGATAATTAACCCATGGCAGAACCTAATCTCGAGAATGATGATCTCGATCAGGATATTGAAAATGACGCGGTGATCGGCTCTGCCCTTCGAGCATCCCTGCTCGTTTTTGTGATCTTGGCATTCCCGGTGATTCTGATTTTGCTTTACTTGGTGATTCAGAAAGAAGAGGAACAGGCGACTGAGACCGATGTGACGTTGCCCGAAGTGCGGCAGACCAATGAGGAGCCGATACCCTCTTTGCCCTTTGTGGATGTTTCCAAGGAAAGTGGGATTCGTTTTACTCACGAGTCCGGAAAGTATGGTGAGAAGCTGCTGCCGGAAACCATGGGAAGCGGTGTTGCTGTTCTTGATTACAACCAAGATGGGCACCTAGATCTTTTCTTCGTCAACTCCTGTCATTGGGAGTGGGACGTGCGGAATCAAACGCCTTCACCTTGCCAGCTGTATCGTGGTGATGGGAATTTTCAGTTTGAAAACGTATCAGAGGAAGCGGGTCTGACTGAGAGCTTTTACGGTATGGGTGTTGCCGTTGGTGACTATGACAACGACGGCGATAGCGATCTGTACATCACTGCCGTTGGTGAAAATCGCCTGCTGAGAAATGACGACGGTAGGTTTGTCAACGTCACCGAAGATGCGGGTGTGGCGGGTTCCAATGATCTTTGGGGAACCAGCTGCGGATTTGTCGACTACGACAACGACGGACTGTTAGATCTTTTTGTTTGTAACTACGTTAGTTGGAGCAAGGAGAATGATCTGAGTCAGAACTTTACCCTCGATGGAGAGAGTCGAGCGTACGGCCCGCCGAAGGCGTTTTCTGGATCTTTTTCGTTGCTGTACAAGAACCTCGGGGACGGCAAATTCGAGGATGTGTCAGAGTCGTGTGGTATTCAAGTTCGTAATGAAACCACCAATGTGCCTCTCGGCAAGGCGATGGGAATTGCACCCGTCGATTTTAACCGCGATGGCTGGATGGACTTTGTCGTTGCCAATGATACCGTGCGGAATTTCTTGTTTGAGAATAATAAGGATGGCACTTTCTCGGAGATTGGTCGCTTGGTTGGCATTGCCTTTGACCGATCCGGCAACGCTCGCGGAGCCATGGGGATTGATACCGCTATGTTCAGAGGGCAGGAGACGTTAGCGATTGGTATTGGTAACTTTGCTAACGAAGCAAGTGCTCTCTATATGGCCAAAAGCGGCAGGCGACAATTCGTCGACGCTGCCATGGCTACCGGATTCGGTCCGCCAACGAGGCAGGGATTAACCTTCGGCTTATTTTTCTTTGATGTCGATCTTGACGGTCGCCTAGATCTCCTAGGAGCTAACGGTCACCTAGAAGAAGAGATTTCCAAAACACAGCAGTCACAGCAGTACGCTCAACCACCTCAACTGTTCTGGAATGCTGGGCGAGAAGCGGCGAGTGAATTGGTTGCCGTTGGGAGCGAGAGTGTCGGTGATGAGTTCTTGGAGCCAATTGTTGGTCGCGGTGCCGCCTATGGTGACTTCGATGAAGATGGTGATCAGGACGTCGTTTTATCCGTTAGTCACGGTCGGCCCAAGCTCTTTCGCAACGATCAGTCCCTTGCCAATCACTGGGTGCGTGTTCAGTTGGAGGGAGTCTCTTGTAATCGGGATGCCATCGGCGCTTCAGTTGAGTTGAGCGATGGTCAGCAAGTGATGGCTCGATCGATCATGCCCACCAAGAGTTATTTGAGCCAATGTCAAAAAAGTATCACGTTTGGCTTGGGTCAAAAAGCTCCAGAGAAGCTTAGCTACACCGTGATCTGGCCAGGGGGAGATCGCGAAGAATTCACCAGCGACATGATCGACCAAGTCGTTACGTTTCGCCAAGGTGAGGGATCGGATCCAAGTTCGCCCTAATCCGAACGTAGCGATCTTGTTCTAGATAAAAAGACACATCATTTGGTCGTGCGGCCTGAACTCTACTTCGGCCTGAACTCTACTTCGTTTTTGGGCTCTACTTCGCCTTGGGCAGTGTCAGTTGGGTACCGGTTCAGTTTGGTACCGAGTTTCACCCGAAATCAATGTCATGAGCACCTGCCCGCTCAGTTCCTTGCCATCAAGTGGACTGCTATTGCATCGAGAAAGAAACTGGTTGCCGTCAACCGTCCATTTCCTATTCGGATCAATGATGATTAAGTCAGCGTCTGAGCCAATTCGCAGCGTTCCGCCGGGAACGCCAGCAATTCGTGCTGGAGCAGTTGAGAGTCGGTCAATCGCCGTTGACCAGTCCATGATTCCCGTCTGAATCAAGTACGTGTTGACTGAGGCAAGTGTGGTTTCAAGCGTCGCTGCACCGAAAGGCGATAGGTCGAGGTCATTCATCTTTTTTTCGCGACTTCGAGGCATGTGGCCACTTTGGATGACGTCGATGGTTCCATCGGCGACGGCTTGTTGCAGTGTCTCTACGTGCCGTTCGCTGCGAAGTGGAGGATGGACTTTGAACCTTGCATCAAAACTACGGAGCTCCTGATCACTCAGGTAAAGGTTATGTGGGCAAACGGATGCACTCACTTCGATACCGCGAGATTTAACTCGACGGATCATGTCTACAGCACCCATCGTGCTCACGGGACCGACGTGCAGCCGACCACCGGTTGCTTCTGCAAGACGAACATCTCGAGCCACTGCAAGATCTTCTGCTTCGGTCGGTAAACCTTTGAGGCCTAGGATCAATGCCGTTTTTCCGTCATGAACAATTCCCTGATTAGCGAGATCTGGAACCTCAGGGCGATCAAAGATCGGCAAATTGAACATGCGGCAATAATCCAAAGCACGCTTAAGTAAAGCGTCATTGGGCACTGATCGCGGCGCATCGCTGAATGCAACGGCACCCGCTTCGGCAAGCAATCCCAGTTCTGCCATTTGCTCCCCGTCGCGGTTCTTGCTGAGGCAGCCGATCACGTGTACTCGCACTCCAGCGGCTCTCGCTGCTTTCTGGCGTACAAACTCCACTGCTCCCGGTGAGTCAATGCAGGGGGCTGTGTTGGAGGTGCAAAGAACGGAGCTGTATCCACCGGCAAGGGCTGCAAGTCCACCGGAGTGAATCGTCTCATCCTCTTCAAATCCGGGTTCTCGCAATTCCACACCGAGGTCAACCAAGCCGGGTGCGACTAGATGATTCTTGGCATCCAATCGCTCCGTTTCGGCTGGCAGATCCCCGTCGCTCGGATCGATCGCGGTGATAACGCCATCAACAATCAAGAGTCGTCCAATGCGATCAATCTGTTGCGATGGATCGACCAAGTGTCCATTTTCAACCAGTAGTCGAGATGGGCGTGGTTCCTGAGTCATGATTTTGTATGGGGTGCCAAGATCTTGGGTTAGTTCGACTGTTGAGCGCCAGCCAGCAGCCAAAGGGCTGCCATTCGAACGGCGATACCGTTATTGACCTGCTCGAGAATCACGGAGTGGGGGCCATCCGCAACTTCCGGTGTGATTTCAACTCCGCGGTTGATTGGACCAGGTGCCATGATGAGGATATCTTCTTTGGCCTTCTTCATCCGTTCACCATTCATTGCGTAGAGTGCGGCATATTCATGCACACTCGGGAAGGGTCTGGCCTTTTGCCTCTCAAACTGGATCCGCAGCAGGTTGAGAACGTCGCAGCGGGGAAGGATATCGTCGAGATGATGGGCGACTTCAAAACCAAGTTCCGTCCATCGAGGACTCACCAATGTCGGTGGGCCGCAAATGATGACGTGGGCTCCGAGTTTGCTGAGTCCCCAAATGTTGCTCCTCGCCGTTCGACTGTGAGCAATGTCACCCACCAAGGCAACGGTCAGGCCCTCGATTGAGCCGCGATGTTGCCGAATCGTCAGCATATCAAGGAGACCCTGAGTCGGGTGATCATGAGGACCATCGCCTGCGTTCAAGACGCTACACCCGAGTTCCCGAGACAGCAAATGCGGGGTGCCGGGTGTGCTATGACGAGTGACCACCCAATCTACCCCCATCGCTTCGATGGTCTTGGCTGTGTCGACGAATGTTTCACCTTTTGCCACACTGCTACCGCTGCTGCTGAATTCAACTGTGTCCGCGCCGAGTCGTTTTGCAGCGAGCGAGAAGCTGTTCCGCGTGCGAGTGCTATTTTCAAAGAAGAGGTTGGCGCACGTTTTTCCCGTTAAGAGTGGTACTTTTGTTTTGCAGTTATTCGTGAGGATTTTAAGTTTCTGAGCGGTATCAAGAAGGATCGTGATTTCCTCTGCCGATAAACTCTCCAAATCTAATAAATGACGCCGTTTCCACTGCTGAGGAAAATCGATTGTGGGAGTTGTTTCGGGGTGCAATGAGGACATATCGATGAAAGATCGGTTAGCAGGATTGACGGGATAGCTAAGCCGTAAAAAGTACCGATCTTGCCAAGTGGGAAACTTGGCCTCAGACATGTTCCACGACTTTCAACCGAGCTGATGCATGGCTGCTGTCGAGTTGGGATGACAGCCCCTAAAGCATCCCTGTCACGGTAAGCGATTCTGTTCTCATCGGGGAGGTGATGGAGCCATTTTTTGTGGCGAATTTCGCAATCTCTTTCGGCTTGGATGAAATTACTCTTTGGTTTTCATTCCAAACGTTGAAAGGTAGATCCAGCCAGCAATCCAACTCAAGCCACCGAGGGGAGTGATTGCCCCGAGGATCGGTAGATTCAAAAAGACGAGTAAATACAGGCTGCCACTGAATAACAGCAAGCCCAAGACGAAGAGCCAAGAAGCTTTTCGTTTGGCTCGATTCTTTCCAAATGGTAGGGCTGCCAAGCATAACAGAACCACCGAGTGGAACAGGTGGTAGCGAACTCCGGTTTCGAATTGCGCGAGTCGGCGAATTTGAGTTTCAGGGGAGATGCCTGTTGACGCTAGATAATTCTCGAGTCCGTGGGCGCTGTAAGCACCCAAGAGGATTGCTAAGGCTCCCGATAGACCGGCGACCAAAGTGATTTTCTTTTGGATGCTCGAGTCTTTCATGGAATGAGATTTTTGACCGCATTGAGTAGGCGGTCCATCGCGAATGGCTTGTGGATGTAGTCGCTCACTCCCAGCAACTCTGCGTACGCTTGGTGTCGGTTTCCTTCATTGCCGGTCACCATGATGACCGGGATCGGTACTTCCCGGTTACGCCGTAGGTTTTCAAGCACGAGGAATCCGCTACGTTTGGGCATCATCATGTCGAGAATAATCAGGTCCGGAGATTCACTCTCGGCCAGCGCGATACCTTGGTTGCCATCACGTGCAATTGCAACCACGTATCCTGAAGTTTCCAACGCAAACTGCACGGTCTCGATGATTTCGTTGTCATCATCGATGATCAGTACTTTTTTTGCTTGGTCTCCACCTGTTTCTGCGGCAGGAACCTCTCTCTGATCCATCGAATCGTTGGGCAGGCTCATTGCAAGTTAATCTCAGGCTCGTCGGTGGTGGTTGGGTCGTTCGCAATTCTCAGAAGAATCATAGGACGGATATTTGGGCATCATTGAGTTCTCGAGACTGTCCTTGCTCGATATCCAAACCGTCACTCATGATCAGTTAGCTGAGTAGGCAACTGACTTGGAGGACCATTGATTTGAATCAGAGATGGAGGAACCAGCAATCACTTTACGCATGATCCATTCATTGGCGTCTTTAAGTGTAATCGTATTCATCTCGTCTTCGTCTGCGTACTGTCTAATTTCAAGATCTGCAGAGATCGACATGGCAAGCTGACAGTCCTCTCGTATCTGCCGGTCGTTGTACAGCGGATTATGCGAAGACCATTGCCAAAGCATTGGAAGTTTGCGTAGACGCAACTCATCAAAAAGCGCGAGCTCGCCCTGCGGTAAAGTCCCACCCATCGAGATCACTCCGCTGATTTTTGAAGGAACGCGGAGTGCGATTCGTTGGGCCATCGTGCCGCCATCTTGATAGCCAGCGAGAATCACCCGTTGAGGGTGAATCGAAAATCTCGTCGATGCTTCCTCGATCGCTTCGAAAACCGCCTCCTGCGTCGCATCGACAGCAGCCGGACTGTCGTGCCAGCTAAAACAGTGACCGGCAGAATCAGCGGCTTGGTTGCCGCGAATCCCGATGCCAATATAGTTCCGCGTGCTCAGGTGAGGCATGATCTGGTCGATCTGATGCTCGTTGAATCCATTGTGATGGAACCAAACCACAACGGGGTATTGGTAGGTTTCCACGTAGTGTAGTGGTAAAAAATAGCTTCGTGGCTGCGGAGGGCTTGGCCACAAGTGAAAGCTATCGGACGCCGAATTCACATCGGTGACGAAATCGGACGTGGACTGGACACCCTTTGGATGATTCTGGGGATTCGAATCATCCAAAGGACTGGGGTCGATCTGCCAGGGCGTCACTTTGTTGATACGATTCACGGCAACTCTCGATCGGACGTCATGGATAGATTGAAATGCTCGACACCATTAGCAAAATAAGATTGGCAGCGGTGCAGTGTCAACTGTGATGGCTGATGCACCGCCGCCTTTTATCGCCGTCTAAACGGATCGAAGTAATTGCTATCGAATTCGCGATTTACGCTGATAGCAAATCATCCATCGTTGCCACAAGCTGCTTGACAGCATCGACGCTGTTCTGGAAATCAGCGGTTTCTTTTTCGGTCAGCGAAAGCTCGATCACTTTTTCGACGCCATTGCTTCCCATGACGACGGGAACACCGACGTAGTATCCGCCGACTCCGTACTCGCTGTCACACAATGCAGCGACCGGAATCACTCGTTTCTTGTCTTTGACTACCGCTTCAACCATCTGAGCGCAGGCCGCCGCGGGCGCGTAATAGGCGCTGCCGGTTTTCAGCAGCGAAACAATTTCGGCTCCTCCCTTGCGTGTCCGATCAACAATCTCTTCGAGTCGATCGGAATTAATTAATTGCGTGACGGGAATGCCGCCGACCGACGTGCAACTTGGAATGGGCACCATTGTGTCGCCGTGTCCGCCCATCAAGAGAGCACTGATGTCTTCAATGCTGACTCCAAGTTCCATCGCAAGAAAGGTCCGGTAGCGTGCGGTATCGAGCACGCCAGCCTGCCCGCAAACTTTTGACTTGTCAAATCCGGTCACCTTCCACATTTGCTGAACCATGGCGTCAAGCGGGTTGCTGACCACAATCACAACAGCGTTCGGACTCGTGTTTTTGATCTGTTCGCCCACGCTGGTGACGATTCTCGCGTTAGTGCTGAGAAGGTCGTCTCGGCTCATTCCTGGCTTCCGAGGGATACCGGCTGTCACAACGATTACATCGCTGTTCGCGGTGTCCTCGTAGTTGGTAGTTCCAATCACATTGGAGTCGAATCCAAAGATCGGTGATGCCTGCATCAAGTCCAATGCCTTGCCTCGCGGCATATCCTCGGTTTGAGGGATATCCAAAAGGACGATGTCACCAAGTTCGGCTGCGGCACACCAATGAGCACATGTTGCACCAACGTTTCCGGCTCCGATGATTGTAATTTTTGCTCGCCGCATGAAAATCGTCCTAGTGAAATGGGAGTATGAAATGGATTGGTTATCACTAACCCGATATCCTGCCCGCTAAGCTTCGCAGGTCAAGTGGACACCCACGGGAAACCTCTAACAAAACAATCGATTCTCAAGTCGTTAGAGGCGTTTGTCTCGCGATCAGTGGCTGTTTTTGGGCTCGCACCGCGGGGCGAAAATGGCTTGCGCCGTGGGCCCAAGTGAATTGTTGTCTGGCTGGCTGGTCCTACACCTATCTCTCAGGACGGTTCGTCTTGCGGCTCCTGATAGGATCCTGAGTCGTCATCTGAATTCAGATTGGTGGGAAGGTCAAAGCTAACGTTTTGTGCCTGCTGCTCCATTCTCTTCTGCTTGGCTTGATCGTCACGTCGATTGGTTGCTCTCTGCCACAGCCAGATTCCAAGGATGCCACAAATCATGGCCAAAGCGGCAAACGATCCAATTTTTTCAACGCCAATTGATTTGACTGAGGTTGGTTCTAGGTTCTCAACCGCTGCTGCAATCAGAAGTGGTCCAAACTGCTCCTTCGCTCCTTTTTGCTGCATAAATTCAGACTCGTAAGACCAGAGGCGAAAAAAGAATCCCGTCATCAATAGCTTTCCACGTAGGGCACGGACGATTGATCCGTCGTACTCCCTAGAATGGCCGTCGTACTCCCTAGAATGGGTTGCGCCTTTAGAAAGAAAGGCAGGTAGTTCTCGGACCGCGATAGAAACGGGGTAGCGAGTTTTGAATTCAACCGGTTCCTGTTCGTCCACGCCTTCGATTTTTACCACCACTTCACCCAAGTCACCGATTGCATCGATTTGGTAATAATGGTCACTTCCGAGTTGGGCCTGTCGTTCTGGGGAACTAACCGCAATTTTTGTGATTTGCACTCCCTCCACCTCCATTTGAACCCACTGGGCGATGGAGTTTTTCCCATCTCTGAGAAAGGTGACGGGGTCAGCGAAGGTCGGGCTGGGGAGCTCTTCAAGTGAAGCGATCTGATGTGCTGTTGCGAGCATCGTGTAAAAAGCATCGCCGTCTGAAGGTGTCAGCGGGAGGCGGTTGCGAGTTGCCAGCCCTGCCAACAGGCTCATGTTGAAATTCTGAGATAGAAGTAATTTTTCACCGGAGCTCATGGGGCGATTAGCAAACCAGCCCACTTCGCCACAGGCTATCGCTTTCGTTTTCGAGTCCTCTGCTGATGAGAGCAGGATACCAGTGGCATCGATTCGATCACCCGCTTGGGCTTCTGGCGGAACGCGTGATGTGATTACTAAGAAAGGCCTGCTGTCGCGTTCAATTTCAAGGAAGTAGATCGATTCAAAGCCAAGATATTCTTGCAGCGTTGCCGGCACGAGAACTCGTTTCAAGTCAGTCAGTTTTCCCGTGTCCTGAACGGCATCCCCGATGGTGCTGGCGGGAGATGCTGTAGCGATCCGCTGCAGCCGACCCTCATCAACGTTTCGAAGGCGATAGAGGAGTTTGCAGAGTTCATGAAGCCCCTCTGGCCCTGTCGGTGGGTAGGCCTTTTCAAGGCGGGCTTGATCAAAACCACTGATGAGGTCGATAGCGGAGTCACCCGCGGCTGTGTTGGTACACAACACGAGTAAGCAGACGCGAAAGGCGTGCATGCAAATTGCAGCTGTTGCATTCTTGAGGATGCTTTGAGTTGGCCGATCTGTATTCGGAGTGGTGTGCATTAGCAAAGGCAGTGCTGCTGTTGTTGATAGTCGGTTGATTACGAGCATTTCTCGCTCAAGCATGAACTCGATGGGCGCGAAATCAATCGCGAGTGGATTGTGGTTCACCTTCTGGAAGGCTGGTTGGGGATTGTTTCAGCGTCACAAGCTCATGGAGATCAATTGTCTGTTTAGATTGACGTAGTTGACGCGAGCGTTCTGCTGCCTTGGATGTTGAACGCATGATGATCAGGCTAGCTCCGATACCCAGACAAATCGCCACTGCAATGGAGAGTAGCATAGGGCTATCTTCTGAAGTCTCTCCTGCATTGGTCTGTGGGATGTCTGTCATGTCGGTGGGGGCGAGACGGATTTCACCAACGACGACTGGAGCGAGATCAGCTCCGATTCCCGATTGATAGGATAGTCGCTTCAGGTAGCGACCTGTGATGCTAAGTTCTGGAGGATTGTTTCCGAGGTCCTTCTGGTTTTGCAAGCCTTCAACGGTACTTGGCACGGACGGGACAATCGCAACGAGGGGGCGATTGACACCATCTAGAGGTTGGAGCCAGATCTGCCAATAGCTGGGAATATCATACGGGTTATTCGGAGTTTCAATGCGATCGACCCTTGCCACCAAACCCTTGATTTGCACCCACTGGTTCCGATAGACATCCGGCTGTTGCAGTAGCGGTAAAACGCCAATTTCTGGGATGTTTTTTCGAGGAGCTGCATTCGCTTGGTGCAGAAAGCTGTACAGGCTGTCAAAATCCCCAGATCGCCAGACGCTACCATCCACAACTCGGCTGTTTGCCTGGGTATCGAGAGCCTGAAGTAAGGCAAATCGCTTCAAGTCGACCGGGTTCCATCTGGGAGTGAGTTCCGACGAGGACGGGGCATGATCAGCGTTCAGATTGGCATCATTGTTGAGGGCGTTGTCCTTCGGTTCAGTGACCGGCAAGGTGTCTATCGCAGATCGCCACAAAGGAATCACCTTTTGGAGTTCGCCACTGTTGTCGTTGGCAGCGATCTGCTCGAGTTGATCTCGCAGCAATTCGACACTCGATGGCACGGTCGCCGCAGTCCTCCCAGACTGCCAGTCCAGCAAGGCCCGAAGCCAGAGTTGCTGATCACTTGCCAGCAAAGAGTTGGTTAATTCGCGGGCGATTTCTCGATCTTCTCGCGAGAAGTACGCGGAAGCGAGCAGGTAATGCCGTTGTTCAGCTTGTTTTTTTGTAATATGCGAAGATTTGACACTCGGCGAGCCTGCTGGGCCGTCGTTGCTTTTTCGCGTTTCGGTCTGCGAGGGGTCAAAGAAAGTTTGGTAGACTGACGGCTTGGCGGCCTGTCGCATGACAAGTAGGACGAGTGCCAACCCTAAGCAGAGGCGAATGATGCGGCGATAGTTTTCGGTCGATCGTTGGCGCTGGTTTTTGGGGCGATAAAGACTTTCACGATTCAGTTGTGAAGGGATTCGCATTGGAGGTCCGAAAGAATCAGCTATGCTTGAAGGGTGACTGATACCGTTCTACTCTACTGCTACTCGGAGACCGAGCACAACGCGTTCGCTTGTGTCTGTTCACCTGAGTAGTCGCGGAACATATTTCTTTTTGTCTTTTCTTATTCTTACTTATCGCCGACTTTCCATGCTTAAGTTTTTCTCGTCTCTGCCGAGATTCCCGTACGGCTTATTCATGACAGCAACGGTGCTGGTCGTTTCGGGATCCAGTTTCCATGCGTGCTTTGCTGGCGAACCCGCCGCGGATTTTCTCAAAAGGTTACGAGCGGCGGAGTATTTTGACACTGCCATTACCTATTTGGACAGATTGGACCAATACGCAGGTGTTGAGCCAACGATGCTTGATGCGATCGCGTTGGAGAAGGCACAGACATTCATTGATGCTGCTGGTGCGACACGCAACGCAGAGAATCGAGATGAATTGTTGCTCAACGCGGAGACCGCATTAACCGATTTTCTGAAGCAATCATCTCATCCCAGGGTTCCTGAGGCGAGAATGCAGCTTGGAAGACTTCAGATGGTGCGTGGCTTGCAGTTGATGGCAACAAAGCCTGATGAAGCAAAGCGAAGTACGGCTCGCGATTCTTTTATGGCGGCAGCAGGGACCTTTGACCTGATTGTTAATCAGCTGCGTGAGACTTTGAAGGACATGCAGGGCGCCAAAATTGATGCGGATCAGAATCCTGAGCAGGCTGCACTTCGAGATCAGTACCGTGGTGAGTACTTGCAGGCAATGAGTAGTTCTGGTGATGCCCGATACGAGGCTGCCATGACGCATGCAGATCCTGGTAAGGACGGTAAGTCTTTGCTGGAAGAGTCACTTGCAACCTACATGGACCTGAGCGAGAAGTATGACTCCTACGTTCAGGGTGCGTTGGCGATGGTGCAGCGAGCCAAGGTGCAGAAGACGCTCGGGATGACTGAGCAAGCTTTGGACAGTTACATGCGGATGCTTGAACAGCCAGAAGCCGAACCCCTTCGACTCGCGAAGTTTGAGGCGGGTGCTGGCATGATCGATTTGATGCTTTCGGAAGATCCTCCGCGTTATCAATCGGCGATCGATCGCGGCGAGCAGCTTAGTGAAGGTGCAAGGCCGAACGAGAGGAACTTGCCGGCACTGCAAGGCTTACGCTTCGAATTGGCAAAAGCCTATCTCGCCAAATCGAAGGATAGTGAGAAGCAAAAGCCAGCCGATGCCAAGCGAGCGGAGTCCGATGGTCGTCAGCTGTTGATTCGTGTGAGCAAGGTTCCCGGTGAGTTTGCTGAAAAAGCAAATGCAATGCTGTCTGACATGGGAATCAATCTCTCTGAAGTTGCTGATTTGCCGACTGCCGAAGATCCAGAGAGTCTCGTTTCTGCGTTGGATGACGCAAGAGAGTTGCTGTCTGTATTGGACCAGCTTGAGCAATCAATTGAACTTCTTAAGGGGCAGGCTAGTCCTTCGCAGGAGACGAAAGATCAGATTGCCCAAAATGAAAAGCAGCTTGCAGATTCACGCTCGCTCGCTATCCAGTTATTACGGCGGGGATTGTCGCTTGTGTCCATCGACAGCGATAACGAGATGGTCAATCAAGCCAGGCAGATGCTCGCCTACCTGCTCTACCAGCAAAAACAGTATCGAGATGCGTCGGTGGTGGGTTTGTTTCTAGCGTTGAATGCCCCCAGTTCGGATGCCGGACTGCGAGGTGGTTTGGTTGCGCTGAACGCACTGCAGTTGCAACTTTCTGAGGATCCCGAGAATCAACTGGCGCTTTCTCGGCTAGAACAGCTAGGTGCGTTTCTAACAAAAACTTGGCCAAACGAGCCCGATGCCGCCGCCGCCCAGGGTGTGTTGATCAAACTTGCTTTGCGTGCGGACCGATGGGAGGACGCTGGGGGGTTGATTGCCGCGATGCCTGCTGGTGGCGAGAAAGCTTCGTTTCAAAGGCTCATGGGGCAACTCCTTTGGAATAAATCAATTCAAACTCGTCAGGATGGTGATGAGGAGGCAGCCGGTCGTTATCTCGATGATGCAGCCAATGAACTCCAGGAAGGTCTTGCTGGTGTTACAGCAGGTTTGGCTGACGGTGAGGCGATGAAAGCGGCTCTAGTACTCGCAAAGGTTGCTTTGAAGCAGGGGCGTATCCAAGTTGCTTACGACACACTTGAGAACGAGACATATGGACCGATTCCCCTTGTGGAACGGCAGGGTGCACCAGACGCCAGTTTTTCGGCAGATTTATATAGTGTGCAGCTTCAAGTGCTTGTTCAGCGGATGACCGCTGAGGGGGAAGATACGACCGCACTGCTGAACGAAGCGACCGCCGTGATGGAGAAGCTTCGTGAAAGCATTCAAGGCCCAAATTCACAACAGGAATTGACTCGGATCTTTATCCTAATGGCGAGGGATATCCGAGATCAGTTGCAGGGTGCAGGACCCGCGCAAAAGGCAAAGCTGATTGATGCATTTCGGGTCTTTTTGGACAGGATTACGGGAACCACGAAAGATGTTGCCACGCTTCAGTGGGTCGGGCAGACTCTGATGGATCTTGCCGAAGCATCAATGACTGCAAGCGGTCAGCAGGCAAAAGCACAGTCCAAGAGTCTTCTTGAATCAGCAAGTGCGACCTTCAAAAGCCTAAAAGAGCAGGAAGGTGGAGACACGTTAGTTGTCAGATTTCAGGAAGGTAAGGCTCTTCGGTTGTTGGGTGAATACTCCGAATCTCTCAAGGTCTTTGAGTCTTTGTTGAAGGAAAAAGCATCCATGCTTGATGCTCAGGTTGAAGCGGCACTTGCTTACGAGCAGTGGGCGGCGACCGCGCCACCTGCGATTCAGTCACGTGTTTACCAAGCGGCTTTGGCTGGCGCACGACCGGATGCCAACAAGAAAAACGTGATCTGGGGTTGGGGGAAAATCTCTCAAGAAACCAGCCGTAACCCTCGGTTCAAAGAGCGGTTCTTTGATGCAAGGTATCACGTTGCACTGTGCAGGTTCTTGGCGGGAAAGGCTGAAGGTAATGCTGCTAACAAAAAGTTGCTTATCGAAAAGTCTGTGACTGACATCACACGTGTTGCTGCTCTCTACCCGGACTTGGGTGGAGTTAGCCAGAAGAAAAAATTTGACGCCCTGTTGAAGTTGATTCAAAAAGAACTAGGACAACCTCAGGTCGGCTTGGCTACCAAATAGCGATTTGCATTAGCGAGATCGGTGAAGGAGTGACTTAAAGCAGCGGCTGTGAGTGACTACCCCGTTTTCTTAAGACGTATCCTTGATGATTCCCTTGGATTTTGAAACTGAAAAGATTGAGACATATGAACTCCTGCTTCAAACCCAACCTTTTTCGACTCGTGCCATTGATCTTGTTGTCCATGACGACTCAGGTCTTCGCGCAGCTTGATCGCGTGTATGACAAGGCGGAAGACAATGTCAGCGGCACTGTCGTCAATGTCTCTCAAAGCGGCGTGTCGCTTAAGCGGGGTGATAATAATCAAGAGTTTCAGGCGGGTCAGATCCTCAAGATCTTATTCGAAGGTGATCCGCCCGCGCTCACAAAGGGGCGTGAGTTCGCATTAGATGGTCAATACGATCAGGCACTCTCTGAACTCAAGACAATCGCGTTGGATTCGTTACCTCGAGATGTCAATAAAGCGGAAACCGCCTATTACCTCGCTTACTGTGAAGCAAAGTTAGCTCTTGCTGGGAAGGGAGCTAAGGACGAAGCTGTTCGGAAATTGCTCGGGTTTGCGACTGCATATAACAGTTCGTGGCATTTCTACGAAGCGGCAAGATTGCTCGGTGATCTGTCTCTGGCTCTAAACAATGCGGACAAGGCGCTGACCTATTACAAGTCGTTGATGAACGCACCATCGGCTAACACCAAGATCGAGTCAGTTTATCTTCAAGGGCTTGTAAACTTGAAGAAGCAAGATCCCGAAGCGGCCTCAGCGGAATTTGAAAAAGTGATTGGTCTAAAGGCTCAGTCCACCGAGGTTGCAAGGTTGCAGGTACTCGCCAAAGCAGGAAAGGCATTGGCCTTGGCTCAGGGTAATCAGGGAGCTGACAGCCTAGCAATCACCAACGAATTGATAGGCGAATTAAACCCAACCGATGTCGAGATGGCAGCAAGGATCTACAACGCCCAGGGCGCAGGATTCGAAGCTAGCGGTGATACGGAAGGTGCCATTCTTGCTTACCTGCACACACACCTAATGTTTTCTTTGCAGCCGGATGCTCATGCAGAGGCATTGCAGCGTTTGGTTGAGCTTTGGCCGCAGATTGGAAAACCGGAGCGAGCAGCGGAGGCAAGGCAGGAATTGCAGCAGCGATATCCAGGATTTTAATCTTGTTGTTGTTGAGAATAAAAACCACTATTCCGCACGATCATCGTATTCCCACCGCCGTTGTGGGGCACGTGAATCTGCTAGATTAATTTGAGTTCACCGTGGCCGTCAGGGAGACGAGAATCTCCATAGGCATTCTACTGTCAACACTTTTCTTTCCGGAGAGCTTCGTTAATGATCGACGCTTGCGGCTTATTTGCACCATCACGTACCCATACTTTCGGTGATCAATTGACCGATCTTCGTAGAATTCATTGGTTTCGATATGCGTTAGCCGCTCTGTTGGCGGTGACTCTCACTACGACCACAATTTCCAGTAGCTATGCGCAGGAAGAAGGTGGAGACGAGTTTGCGGAATTTGACGAGGCCGCGGCACCGGCTGGTAATGCTCCGGCAGGTGATGCCGAGCCCGCTCCTGCGGCGGACGCAGCGCCGGCTGAGGCTGGTGGAGCAGGTGGCGGGGGAGCCAAAAGTAGCTCCCTGTTGGGCTGGGTTTACCAGTCGCTCGGAGTTGGCTACTTGGTCATCTTTCTCGCGTTGTCGATCAGCTTGGTGTCGCTGTTTGTGATGAACATGCTCGCCGCACGACGGGACACGCTATGCCCGCAAGATCTCGTTGATGCATTTGAAGAGAAACTGAACGAAAAGGATTTCCAGTCCGCATACGATCTAGCTCGCACCGATGAATCGGTTTTGGGGCAAGTTCTCTCTGCTGGCTTGGCTAAGCTTTCTCGCGGCTACAACAAAGCTCTGGAGGGAATGCAGGAGGTTGGTGAAGAGGAGAGTATGAAACTGGAACACCGATTAAGCTACATGGCGTTGATCGGTAACCTCAGCCCAATGATCGGTCTTTTCGGAACGGTGCACGGGATGATTGCATCGTTTCAGGTCATTGCGGTGAGTGGCGCGACACCCAAGCCAGCAGAATTGGCCGAGGGGATTTCCACCGCTCTCTTTACGACCTTGATTGGACTCGCCGTGGCGATTCCAGCAATCGCGGCCTACAACCTACTTCGTAATCGCGTTACACGTCTTCTTCTTGAAGTTGGTGTGACAAGTGAAAATCTGATGAGTCGCTTTGAGGATGTGCAGCCGCAAGGGGCGAAGAAGTAAATGAGGGTAAAGTCGAAGAAGGTTGATCTGGCTGAGGGTGATCTGACGCCGATGATCGATATGGCGTTTCAGCTGATTGCGTTCTTCATGGTGCTGATCAATTTTGCTCAGACCGAGTCGAACGATCGGGTGAAGTTGCCTAGTAGCCAATTGGTTAAACCTCCCGAAGCTCCGTTGGAATTTCCGATCATCCTCCACGTTGCGCAGGATGGGGAGGTGTTTTTGGGCGGAGATAGCTACACAGCTGAAACTCTTCGCGTTGGCTTGAACAGCGAGATCGCAGTGATCAAGGCAGAAGGTAAATCTGTCAAGGATGCCAATGTCGTCATTCGAGCTCATAAAGATACCGCAGCGGGTGACGTTCAAGAGGTAATACGAGTGGCTCAAGAAGTCAATCTTGAGAACTTTGCTCTTCGTGTGAAGGAGGATCGATCGTGAAGATTCGAAATCGCGAGGAAGCTCAGGAGACTCAACTCAATATGACGAGCATGATTGACATCGTCTTTCTGCTTCTCATCTTTTTTGTGATGACCTTTAAGATTGTTGAACTCGAGGGCGATTTCAGTGTTCGAATGCCACTTGCCGGTAATGACTCCGTGGCAATGGATTCAACCGAATTACCGCTAAAGTTGCGGATGCGCGCGGATGAGCTGGGGCGACTAACTTCGATTTCACTCAATGAAATTGATCTTGGTCAAGATTTTGATCAGCTTCGAGGAAATGTGATTTCTCTCATCGGTACCACAACGCCGGTCGAAGGGGATGATGGTCCGGAAATAGAAATCGATACCGACTACAACCTGAGATACGAGTACGTCATTCGGGCCATTACTGCGGTTAGTGGCTACAAGGACGGGAATGAAGTCGTCAAGTTGATCGAGAAAATCAAGTTTGCCAAGCCTCGACGATAACCAGTGATCCTGCTTCTTGATAACTACGATTCTTTCGTCCATAACCTAGCGAGATACCTCCGCCGGCTCGGTTGTGAAACAAAAGTCGTTCGGAGTGATGAGGTTGATGCGGAAACTTGTCTTCGTTGGGAGCCGAGCGGGATTGTTCTTTCGCCCGGTCCAAAGGGACCTCAGGACACCGGCTGCTGCATTGAGGTGGTCAGGCAGGCGACGCTCAAGCTTCCTATTCTTGGCGTTTGTCTTGGTCACCAGACAATCGCAGCAGCTTATGGTGGGATCGTTGGGGCATGTGGTCCGATGCATGGGATGTCCAGCCAACTAACTCATGCCGGTCAGGGGATCTTCAGGGGGCTTCCTTCACCGATGAGGGTCGGGCGGTACCACTCGTTAGCTGTTTTGTCTGAGGACTTCCCCTCTTGCTTGAGGGTCACGGCTTGGGCTGAGGATGGGACAATCATGGGCATCGAGCATCGAGAGTACCCAGTTTTTGGCGTGCAGTTTCATCCGGAATCTGTTTTAACTGAGCAGGGAACCAGCCTTTTAAGAAACTTCGTCTCGTTGTGCGGCAACATGTCGATTGAACCAAGAGAAGCGGGATGTGATCCGAATGATCGTCGACAAGCAATCGCTCTGAAAAATCCCAAGGCTGGCATGTGATTCTGGAAGCAATCGTCACGACTGTGGATTCATCAGGCCAAGTAAACCTTGCTCCGATGGGGCCGGTCGTCCATTTTGATATGACCGATGAATCGTCTTTTGCGAACGACCGCTCCATTTCGGGTTTTCGCGAGGACTTTTCGCTCAGGCCATTTAAAACATCTCGCACCTATTCAAATTTGAAAGAGAATCCGTATGCCGTTATTCATGTAACGGATGATGCCTTGCTCTTTGCGAAGGCAGCGATTTCTAAACTTTCAGCTGACGAAACAATGACACGAGTGTGTTCGCTGGAGGGTACCCCGTGGTGGACGATGCTCGATTGTCATCGATGGTTCGCGGTTGAGGTTTCAATGGATAAGCATCATGGAGAGAGACCTTCCTTTGCTTGTTCAGTGATTCATAGTAAAACGATGAGGCCGTGGTCCGGCTTTAATCGTGCTAAACATGCTGTCATCGAAGCTGCTATTTTGGCAACCCGCACACACCTTCTTGAGAAGGCGGACGTGATCAGTCAACTCGACCGTTTAAAACCGTTGGTAGACAAGACTGGAGGGCCTGATGAGCACGAGGGCTTTGAGCTATTAAAGGCCACGATTGATGACCGATACGCACAAAGAGAATAAGAATTTGACTGCAGTGATCGATTCTAAAGTTGTGCGAGTTGTTGCTGGTGCCAGATTGCATTTTGGCTTGTTAGACTCGGCTGAGCCATTTGGTGGTGTTGGTGTGATGGTCGACCAACCAAAGACCGCTATCACCGTTCGGGCAGCTCGCGAGTTTTCATGTCCCAAGGAATACGTTGAGCGGTTTCGTGAGATTGCTTCGGGAGTCTCGTGCCTGCTTAATCAGGACAGGTTGCCGGCATTAAGGATTGAGGTGGAATCCGATGCTAAGGCTCATTGCGGGCTGGGAAGTGGGACGCAATTGTCGTTAGCCGCCGCTGAGGCGATGCTGCAGTGGCTTGAGCATACTTATGACCAGACGCACCTCGCACTTGCAGTGGCGGATCGAGGAAAACGCTCTGCCGTCGGGATACATGGATATTTCAATGGTGGAATGATCTTTGAGGCACCGGGGACCGATCCAAAAAAAATTAATCCAATTCAAGATCGCATTCTTTTGCCCACTGAGTGGTGCGTGGCAATCTTGAAGCCGTCCACGGTTTTGGGGCAGGTTTTTGGTTTGTCTGAAGCAGAGAAGTTCTCAGCGCTCTCTGCTGGATCTGAGGCGTTAAGAGACTTACTGTTTCACTCAGCAAAAAATCAGTTGGTGCCTGCTGCGAAGGGATGTGATTTTGCAGCTTTTTCGCAGTCTCTTACCGAATACAATCGGACGAGCGGGCAGCTATTTGCTTCGATACAGGGCGGATCATACAACGGGCCTGAAGTAACGTCCCTGATACGCTGGCTCCTCGACCGCGGCGTCTTGGGAGTAGGACAAAGCAGTTGGGGGCCAGGGGTATTCGCTTGGTTCGAGTCTCGCTCGCACGCAGAGGCATTAGTGACGAGGTTACCAAAGGGTGTTGAGATTCTTGCCGTCACTCACCCGCTTAACTCACCACGCAGCCTTTCCGTTTCTTAGGGTAGTCGTTTCAAGCATTGGCGTTTGCCGTGATATCTCAAAACCCGGGCTTTTTGTATTCAACGAGTGTCATTGGGATTCGGTTATATCTGTCTCGGAATGAGGCGAGTTGTTTTGCAGTAACTGCCAGAGGTACAGCGTGACCGCACAGGCAAGATAGGCGTAAACAAATTCCATAACCTGCCACTGATATTGAGCATCTAGCACTAGGCTAGACCAGCTTGCTGGACCAAACGGCAAGAAAATTTGACTGCCGGGTAATGGGGAGTGAATAAAACCAAACAGCGTTAACGCTGCCGCGACAAGAAACACGGCCGCCGCCTTACTCAGGCGTCTGTCGATAATCATCGCTAACGCCCAAGCCCAAAGAAGGCTCGTCAGAATGAAGCCGCTACTGAGGACTTGCAAAGTTCCAAGATCCTTCTGGAGCGATGAACTCAGCATGGAGTGTTGGACATTCGCTAGAGCCGGGTCGCTGAGTATTCTTCCCGGAAGATTCATCGCGAGAAAAGCCAGTGCCGGAAGGCAGGCGAAAGCAACAGCTGCGTAGTGTTTTCTGGGGGTCGCGAGGAAACTCTGCGAGGTGATTTCCAGCCCAATGAAAACGAGAACTGGATAGACCGCAGGTGCGGGGATCAGTGCGTTAAGCCATTCGAAGTACCCCACCAATCCTGCTGTTCCAATCACAATTGCTGTCGCCAGAGTGTAGCCCGCTCGACCGCCCATTGCTTTGTATGCCGGGTGTCCAATGTAAGGGGTCGTTTGAATAACGCCACCTGATATACCAGCCGCAAGTGTTGCGAATCCTTCGATACCGACGACGGTTCGAGTATCGTAGGTATCACCAGCGGCTGCAGCGCTCTCCGTGCAATCAATACCCCCAACCACTGTTCCAATTGCAAACGGGAATGCGATTGGTAGGTAGGGTAGAGCATCTTGGAACTGAATTAGCCATCCACCCTGCCACGCTTCCATCCATTCCGAAGGGAACCAACGAATCGTTTCGGGAAAGTCGGAGTGTACGTACCCTGAACTTGGAGACCAACGTAGTAGGTAGTAAACGACACCAGAGACGATCAACGCTCCGAGTGTTCCTGGTGTCTTTTTCGGCAAGGGGATTCTACCTATTAGTGTTGTCAGCACGATTACAAGCGCGAGGAGTCCCGGTAGAGGGTGGCCAAGTATTTCAGTCAGTGGGAGAAAGCTGATGAGGACCAATGCAATTGCCGCCAACGATCCCAATAGCCCAGCTCGCGGGACATGGGTTCGTACCCAGTTGGAAAATGGAGCAAGCGACAGTTTTAGAAATCCGCTTAGAACGATGCACCAAATTCCGATTCCCCATGTGCGATAAGCTGCCTCCATTTCACCAAGTCCCATCTCCAAGCCTTGGAGGAAGGACGGGCCAAGAATAAAGAGAGTCATACCGAAGGTTGAAGGCGTATCGAGGCCTAGAGGCATCGCTGTGATATCATCTCGACCTGTTTTTTTAGCGAGCCTGAACGCAAGATAGAAGAACGCGAGGTCACCCAGCATGACACCTAAGGCGGTACCGGGGATCATCCGCGCGATCGTAAATTCAATGGGAAAACCAAAGCCACTTAGTAGCCCAGCCATCAAGATTAAGCCCGCAAGGTTATCGAGCATCAACCCAAAAAAAGCATTCACATCGCCTGGCTTCGCCCAACCGTAATGTGTTTTTCCGGATGAATCGAGTGAGGGCAATTCTTGTGATTGTGAATGCATTTTTTGTGATATCCTGCGTCTGAGATGAGGGGGCTCAGCATGTCACGAATGGGCATCTAGCGTAACGAATTTAGGCTCAGAGTTCGGAATTCGCGATCACAAGGGGAGGAGATTCCGAGGAATATTGGAGGCCAGAAAGCTAGTCCGCTGCCGCAGGTCCATCGTTTCCTCCCCACAGGACAATTCAGGGAGTGGGATAAGATCAGAATTCAGGGCGGATCTTTCTGGATTCAGGATGCATTCCGGAGCGTTTTTTTGACAAAAATCAGAATTGCGTGATACTAAGCGTTAAATCCATGGGAAATACACTGTCTACGCTTACAGGCGAGTGGGCTTCACGAGCGTTTATCATGTCAGACAGTACCCTTCCCCCCTAAATGACTTCGTCGTTTCCTGATTGGTTCCTGATTCTTCCCAAAGGCAGAGGTGTCCTCGATGCTCAAGACATCGCGCGAGTCTGTCACATCACCGGCTAAATGTGAATCGATGACGGACGAGGAAATAATTGCAGGCTATCAAATCCACCAGGAAAGAACCCTATTTTTGACCCTAGTTGGAAGGTACGAAAGGGAGATTTACAGTTACCTGCGTCGCTACATCGGTCACACCGAACTCGCGGAAGACGCGTTTCAGGGCACTTTTCTTCAGGTTCACCTAAAATGTCATCAATTTGACCCCGGCCGACGTTTCCGCCCATGGCTTTATGCAATTGCCACCAACCAAGCAATTGATGTGCAGCGTCGAAACAAGCGTCACCGAATGGTGAGCTTGGACCATTCCAACGGGGGTGATCGAGAGGAGTATCCAAGTGGTTGGTCAGAGAAGCTTGTTGGAGATAGTCCTGATCCCGCTGATGCAGCTTCATCTCAGGAACACCGAGATTGGGTTAATTCTTCAGTAGCATCTTTGAGTGATTCAATGCAGCAAGTTATCCAGTTGGTCTACTACCAAGGGATGAAATACCGCGAAGCTGCCGAGGTATTGGGGATTCCTGTTGGAACCGTAAAGAGCCGATTGCATGCGGCAGTACAGCGACTTGGAGGGGTGTGGTCAGAATCGAGAATTGAAAAAGATGATGAATCGGTCTGATGATCGAGTCACCGACTGAACCTTATTAGTCACCGATGCATAGAATGGGTGTTGATGAACTCCTGCAATTCGGTAACGGTGTCATCTTCGCTTTTTAAATTCGTGTCGATTCCTCCAATTCAAGTGCAATGCAAGAAGATCTTCTGGGATATCTCCTTGGAGCCCTCGATGATGCCGAAATGCGGCGAATTTCTGAGAGGTTGCAGGAAGATTCTAGCCTGGTAGCAGAGCTTGAGAGGCTCAAGCGGATCACTGATACCTTGGAAAATGCTTATGTTCCGGTAGAAGCCCCGAGCCCTGATCTGTTGGAGAAAACTCTGAATCTGATTGCGAAAGAGGATCCTAGCTTTCAAAACGAAGCCTCAGAAGATTCACTCACCGATTGTGCTTTCGAAGATAAGATCGGTCCACTTTTGTCCACTGAAACGGGAGCAGATGCAGGTCGACTCGATGGTGCGTCGCAATCCGTAAGACTGACGGATGCGTCGACAGTGAATGATTACGATGGTTCATCGAGCTATCGGTGGTGGGACTGGATTGGGGCGACGGTTGCCGCAGCGGTTGTTCTCTGCATTATCCTTCCGGCTCTAGCAAATGGTCGTTTTGAGGCGAGAAAGATTGCTTGCCAGGATCAGTTACGTCGTTTTGGCGTGGCACTCACTGAATTCGTTTCACGGTCACCGGAGCAACGTCTTCCCGCGGTTGCGGAGTCGGGGCCGGAAGCTTTCGCGGGGATTTACGCGTTACGTTTAAACGAAGCGGGTTTGCTATCTGAGGGTGAAATAAGGTGGTGTCCTTCGATGGCCACGCCCGAGGCCGATTCACCTGAGTTGGTTAACCTTGGTGAGATCGAATCTTTAGATCGACTCCATGACGCGACGATCGATGAGTTACGTGCTATTCAACAGTACTCAGGTGGGCATTATGCTTACAATCTAGGTGTGCTGGACGAACATCGCTTTACGTCGCCCCGCTTCGAGGCCAGATCGTCCTTTGCAGTCATGTCAGACGCGCCTTTGCTAGGGAATCTTGGCTCAGGGAATCTCGGATCGAGTGAACAGCTCACTGAATGGATTGGGCACGGTGGGCGAGGGATTAATGTTTTATTTGAAGATGGGCGAGTACGCTTTATCAGCGTCGATTCGTTGCAGGCAATGCCCGACCACCCTTTGCTGAATCATGCGGGAAATGTTGAGGCTGGCGTCAACATCGACGATGCCACCCTTGGGCCTAGTTGGAGGCCTCCCTTTCTTGACGTATCGCAGCGTTAGGCACAGCGGCACGTGAGTCTTACGACCGCTGATGTCAACGAAATCACAGCGTGAACGGCTTCACTTCGCGAAGGCTCTTTGGCTGGATGTCTTCGCTGTTGGGAAATCTTTTGGTACGTCGTTCAAGGTGACAGATCCAGTCGCAGCCCACTCAGTGCCACGAATGAAGGTGGTGATAAAACCAACGCATTCCATCGAGTAGTCCGCATGGCCCATCGGCGTGTGATAGATACGACCTTTGCCATAATCGATGGTCATCATCATTGGCTCATGGCGTCCGGTCCCTTTCTTATCTTGATCAGCGTACGCGGTTGCAAGGATTGTCATTTGATCTGCCGGTCCGCGTAGTTGCTGATAGAGTTCATCCTGAGTGTGCATCCAAACGCGTGGCAGTCCTTTGGTGATCGGATGCTCAGCATCGCGAATGACAATTTGAAATTCATGCTGTGGGCCGTGCGAACCACCTGAACCAGGGGTCATGTCTCGAATGGTTTTACCTTGCTCATCAAGATAGACATACGGTCCAGTTTTTTCGTTTCGATCGCCCCATCCTCCGAGGCCAATCATGCGATTGTATTGATCCCAGTCGCCAAATGAATTGTCTGCAGCATGGATAATGACGAGCCCACCACCCGTATTCACATACTCCTGAAACGCCAGGCGAGTGTCTTCCGGCCAAGGCGCAGCGTTCCAGCCGAAGTTGTTGACAATCACATCGTATTTGCTGAACTCGGGTCGGAATGACGGGTCTGGTTTAGGCTGATTGAGGTCCTGGTAAGTTTTTCCATCGTGCAACGGGTAGTCTTGCGCCAGTTGGCCGCCCTTCCATGTGAATTGCGTTCGGTTGATGTCAACCGTAAAACGACCCGTCTGTTCGAGGTAAGACTTCATCATCATGGTGGTTTTGGGCCATGCTCCATGATTGTTTTGTCCATCAATAATTAGTGCCTTTAGTTTTTCTTGGCCTTGGCTATTTTGGCTTATCGCAATGGTAACAACGGCGGTAATGATGGTTAGCAGTCGTAACATGATCCAGTTCCTTAACGGTTCAGTGTTGATTTAATGTGATCTCTAGGATGATCCTATCGCTATTCATTAGCCTGTAACTCAGCAAGCTGGTGCATCGAGGTTTTTAATTGCTCATAAACCTGTTGATAGACAGGAAAGAGTTGTTGGTAGGTGTTGCTGGCTTTGCGATCAACCGATGTTTGCTCAGCAATTTGGATGGTTGCTTTACATGCGTGTTCAATTGATCGATAGCAGCCATCACCGACTGCTGCTAACAAAGCAACGCCGTACGCCGGGCCTTGTTCTACAGCTAAAGTGGTGATTTTTTTGCCGAAGACATCTGCTTGCATTTGCCGCCAGAGTGGATTTTTGCTTCCTCCCCCAGACGCTCTAATCTGTTTTACGGGGACATTGAGCGATTGAATGATATCTAAGCTATCTTTTAACGCGAAGGTGACGCCTTCCATCACGGCCCGAGTCATGTGACCACGAGTGTGGGCAAGGTTTAGGCCAACAAAATTTCCCCTCGCATTCGAGTCAGCATGCGGCGTTCGCTCTCCGTTTAGGTAGGGGAGAAAGATCAGACCATTGCTGCCTGCGGCAATCGCTTGTGCTTCTTCAGTCGCCTTTGCGTAAAGTTCTTTGTCGGAGATCCCCTTGAGTCCACGTAGGACCGAATCAACCCACCATTGAAGCGAACCACCGCTCGTTAGGTTGACACCCATCATGTGCCACTTGCCGCGAACCGCATGGCAGAAAGTGTGCAGTCTGCCTTCGGAATCGTATTGAGGCTCATCACTGTGCACAAACATGACTCCGCTGGTACCGATCGATGTGCTCAAGATGCCGCTTTTTACCACGCCATTGCCGATCGCTCCTGCCGCACAATCACCCGCCCCGCCAACGACTTTGCATTTGGTAGTTAGCCCAAGCAGCTTGGCAGCTTCGGCTGTGAGAGTCCCCGTAACGTCTTCACTCTCAACGACCTCTGGTAAGAGATCCGTCTCAAGTTCGAGGCAGTTCATTAGCTTGTTCGACCATTTGCGTTTGACGACATCTAGGAGTAGCGTGCCGCTCGCATCGCTTACCTCAGTGAAGAAATCACCAGTTAGTCGGCGTCTGATTTCATCTTTAGGGAGTAATACCTTTGCTAACTTTGAAAAGTTTCTAGGTTCTTGGTTTCGCAGCCACAATATTTTGGGGGCTTGGAAGCCAGTCAATGCTGGGTTGGCTACCATCTTGATCAGGCGTTTGCGTCCACCGGCAGCGTCCGTGATTTGTTCGCACTCCGCTGTCGTCCGTTGGTCATTCCATAGAAGTGCATTTCGGATGACGCGATTCTCCTTGTCAAGAAATACACTGCCGTGCATCTGGCCGCTCAAGCCTATCGCGCCCACTGAGTCGGGTGAGACCTGCGATTGCTTCACGACGGCGCGAACGGTTTTAATTGTGGCTTTCCACCAGTCCTCTGGGTCCTGCTCTGTCCAGCCGGGCTTGGGCTGATGTAATGGGTAGTCCGCATTCGCTTCTGCGATAACTTTTCCAGACTCATCAATCAAAAGGGTTTTGGTGCCGCTAGTTCCAATGTCGATACCGAGATAATGAGCCATAATTGTCTCTGGAGGATGAACGGGTGATGAAGCGTCAGACGAAATGTAATTGAGGTTGATTGGGTTGCTGTTGTAGGAGCTTCCCCAAGTCACACGGCATCGAACCTAGTGGATTGCAATGAACCGATGACCATCATAATTCGTATCGACTTGGTGCTAAAGCTACTCACCCGTGATGTCTTTGAATTTCGTACGCTTCATTGCTACTTGAGCAAAAGAGTTCTCAGAGCAAAGTTTCGTATTTGATCCGATCAACCTGAGTCGTTTACCGTCAGTGAGATTTTTTCCTCTCTATCCGTTTGCAGTAGTATGAAGATGTTAACCGTCGATGGTGTGACTCGCCGCCACATGCTAGGGGCAACTCTAATGAGCAGCTTTGGTCTCGCCATGGGCTGCCATCAATCGGAACAGGAGGGGCAGCAAGTTGCTCCCGAGGCGGATCGAGTTAAGATTCCCCTGCGTATCGTTTACGCCGGAGAGATAGGTGATCTTAATGTGATCAAGAGAGGCTGGGGGTCAATTAGTGACCATCCGCTGGAAATTCAGTCATTGCCGCTCACCAGGGATTCTTCAGGAGTATCTGATTCGGAGCTGGTATCTGCTTGCATCCGATGTGATGTTGCGATCGTCCCGTTATCGCTATTGCCGGCTCTTCGGCAGGCAGATGCTATCGTTCCGCTCAGTAAGACACTTGCCGAGCAAGCTGATCAGGACTTGGGTGCTCTCTATCCCGCGGTTCGTAATGCAGCGGCAGTCTTTGCCGGTGAGACGATTTGCATGCCCCTCGGCGCGATTCAGCCCTGCTTGCTGACAAATGATCCCGTGGGTCATCTCGATTCATGGGAGGCTTACGACGAATTGGTTCAGTCGTGGAGCGGGTTGGCTGCTGAGCCAACCGCAGTTGGTTGGGCTGCCGTGAGTTTCTTGATGCGATGTTTGGAGCAAGAGAGGTGGTTGTTTGAAGGGGATAGTTTAACGCCCGCGTTGTCTGACGCTTCTTATGTTGAGGCTTTAGAGCTTATGGTGAAAACCTGTCGTCGCTGCCAATATCAAGCGTTGACTCCGGTTCAGGTTTGGGAGTCTGTTGCCAGTGGAGCATTGAAGGGTGGGATCTCATCGCCCTCAGCAAAATTGATGCTAGATGCGAATCTCTCGGTGAACCGCCTTCCGGGAGGCCTGGAATTGGAGAAAATCATGTTGGATCCCTTTTCTCCCGTTGGAGTTCTGTCTGCTTCGTGTCGTCAAACTGCCATTGCTCGGCAATTTGCGTTGTGGATCAGTGGCGGTGATGGCAGCCAGTCGGTTCGCTCGAAGATTTCCGCGATGGGGTCTGTTCGGCGTTCACCGGTTTTGGTTCAGGAGAAAACATCGCCCGTCCTTCAATCATCTTACCAGCAGTTTCTTGTTGAGCGATTGAACCAACCGGTGACTCTGCCTTCACTGCAAATCCTTGAAGCTAAGCAGTATTTTGATGTGCTAGATCAACAGGTAAGGCTCGCTATCCTCGGAGAGAATTCACCCTCAGAGTCTTTGACGAAGGTTTGTGAGCAATGGGAAGCGTTGACCGAGCAGGTGGGAAGAGATGAGCAGATGAAGGTTTGGAAACGAATCAATGGTGCAATCAGTTAGTAGTGTGGAGTGACAGGCGACAGTTGTATTCCTCCACGACGAGGTAAGAGTGAGGCAATAAAAAAGCCGTGCAGCGGATACTGCACGGCTTATTATTGATAGATTTCTCGATCACAGAGATCGGATTGCTTTCAGACTACTGCTCGTCATCAGCAGAAACCGATTCTGGTTCTGCTGCCGCGGTTTCAGTAGCGGCTACGGCAGTCGTTTCATCCGACGCGATGCTGTCAGATTCGTCCGAATCAAACGCAGGGCGTTCAGCCGCACGTTTCACGCGATCATTCTTGCCGACCAGCTCAAGGATTGCACGGGTTCCTGCATCTCCCAAGCGTGGAGTCGCGAGCCGCAGGATTCTCGTGTATCCGCCTGGTCGATCGACGTAACGCTCAGCGATCGTGTCAAAAAGAATCTTCGCCGCTTCCTTGTCGCCAATGAGCTGGACAACGCGGCGACGTGCTGCAACGACTGGTGCTCGAGCGGTTGCCCATTTACGCCATTCGTCGCTTTGACGCCATTGCTTCCATTCGTCGCTTCCACGCTCCGCGCTGGTTTCAAATTGCTTAGCCTCCTCGGCCGCAGCCAAGGATTTCTTCGCAATCGTGATGCACTTCTCTACCAGTGGTCTCACTTCTTTCGCTTTGTGAAGCGTCGTAGTGATTCGACCTGGAGTTTTTGGAGCGTTATCGTCGTAGGTTGCATCTCTTTCGGTGAGGAATAGAGCACTTACTAGATTTTTAAAGAGTGCCTTGCGATGGCTCGGGCTTCTTCCGAGCGTTCGGCCTCGTCGTCGGTGACGCATGGCATCAAGTCCGTCAAAGGTTAGTCTGTGAAATGGTAAGTTGGTGTCGAATGAAGTCGATCAGCCAACACTCAGAAGGATGGTTGGCTTGGGACTCGCATTCCGAGGTGTAAGCCATACTGTGAAAGTTTCTCGCGAACTTCGTTCAGGGTGGTGTCACCGAAGTTTCGCACCTCGAGAAGTTGATCCTCGGTTCGTTGAACCAAGTCTCGAACCGTCTGGATGTTCTCACTCTCTAGGCAGTTATTTGCTCGAACAGACAGTTTTAAATCTGCCAGAGTCATATTGAGTTTTGCTTCGAGTTGTGCCTCAGGCGAGCCTGCTCCACCCCGAGCGGCGGAGAAGATGCTTGGACCGAGTTCTCTGTATTGAACAAACGGATTGAGGTGCTTTCGGAGAATCTTGGCAGCTTCAATCAACGCGAGTTCGGGATTGACCGACCCGTCAGTCCAGATCTCAAGATTAAGTTTGTCAAAGTTGGTTTTTTGGCCAACTCGAGTCTCTTGAACTTCGTATCGAACACGTGTGATCGGACTAAACACAGCATCAATCGGGATGATGCCGATTTCGTGGTCAACGGCGCTGTGTTCCGTTGAGGGAACATAACCGCGGCCGTTTTCGACAACCATTTCCATCATAAATGGAACGTCCGAGGTCAGTGTCGCGATCACGTGGTTCTTGTTGATGACTTCCACGTCTGAATCGGTAATGACATCTGCACCGGTGATCACACCGGCTTTGTCACTCTCGATCGTGATCACACGGGTAGCATCGCTGTGGTTTCGTACGACAAGCGATTTTACATTCAGGACGATCTCCGTGATGTCTTCAAGGACACCGGGGATTGTCGTGAATTCGTGCTGGGCACCTCGAATTTTGATCTGGGTGACGGCACTGCCCATCAAGCTGCTCAGTAGCACTCGTCGGAGGCTATTGCCGACGCTGGCACCAAAGCCACGCTCGAAGGGTTCAGCCGAAAATTTGCCGTAGGTTTCCGTTAGACTGTCTCGATCGACTTCCAACGCGTTCGGCAATTCCATGCCACGCCAACGAATATGCATCGTGTTATTACCTCAGTTCTGAACTGCAGAGATTGAGAGAGGTTAGTAGATTTTTGTGTAATGCATCGCAAGAACTGTGCAAGCAATAGCATTACCGAAAGTTTGGGGAGTTCTGTCTGGAACTCTTTCTGATGTGGGCCGCAAATTTGGGCCCACACCCACTGGGCTCGGAAAGCCTAGACGCGTCGTTTCTTGCGAGGACGACAGCCGTTGTGAGGAATTGGAGTGACGTCTTCAATCAACTTCACATTCAGCCCAGCAGACTGGAGAGAGGTGATTGCGCTTTCGCGACCCGAACCAGGGCCTTTGACTCGCACTTCCACATCACGCATGCCGAACTTGGTTGCCTTTTCAGCAGCTTGCTGTGCAGCACACTGACCAGCAAACGGCGTGCTTTTGCGGCTTCCTTTGAAACCACTCGTGCCAGCACTGGCCCAGCAAAGGGTGTCACCCTTAGGGTCCGTGATGGTGACCGTGGTGTTATTGAAAGTTGCGTGTATGTGCGCAATGCCGTTGCTGACGTTGCGGCGTACTCTTTTTTTCTTGTTGGTCTTTGCCACTGCAAAGTCTCACACTGGATGGAATGTCAATGAAAATCGCAAAACGAACTGCCCGAGGGCATTACCGAAGGTCTTTAACGCCCTTCTTGCCGGCCACTGTTTTTCGCGGACCTTTCCGCGTTCGCGAGTTTGTTTTCGTTCGCTGACCACGAACAGGAAGGCTTGCGCGGTGACGCATCCCTCGATAGCTCTTGATCTCCCGCAATCGACTGATGTTTTGGGCGACTTGCCTACGCAAGGGGCCTTCCACCGTGTAGTCACGTTCGAGTAACGCGGCGATGCGTCCAAGGTCTTCTTCCTGGATGTCGCTTGCGGGGCGTGTGGGATCGATCGCCAATTTCTCACAAACTTCCCGAGCGACGTTTAGTCCAACGCCGTATAGGTAAGTTAGGGAGTATTGAATCTGCTTATCGTTGGGGATGTCGACGCCCATCAAACGGGGCATGGCCTAGCTCCGGTATTAGTTCCGTGTCTCAAAATATGGCCGGCAAAAGCACACTCAGGACGTGTTTACGCTTTTGCTTGGCTCAGGAATCCCGAAATATACCCAACGGCCCCCTTTTTGCTCAATGGGGACGAAGGTGCATTTTATGATCTTTTCTGGCGACGGTATTCCACGAATTCGGTTTCGTACTCGTCTACCTCAGAGGAGGGGTGTTTGGATCGCGATTCAACGTGAAAATCCGATAAATCAAGCTCTAAGCGGGTGTCTCCATCGATTGACGCGAGTACTTGTGTGACCAAAACACGATCGCACAACGGAAGCAGTAGTCGGTAAATCTCTGCACCACCTACCACAAAACTTTCTCGGTTTGCTGCAATTTTGATTGCCTCTGCTGGGCCGCTCGCCGTCATCACCCCGTCACACCGCCAGTTAGGGTCGCGGGTTAGCACGATCGTGGTGCGTCCCGGAAGCGGTCTGCCGATGGAGTCGTACGTTTTCCGTCCCATGATGAGAACGCCACCCATCGTGATTTTTTTGAAACGACGTAGATCGCTACTTAGACGCCAGGGCAAGTCCCCCTTGTTTCCAATCACACCGTCTTTTGAGATGGCCACCAGGGCGGTTGGTCCACTGAGCGATGTGTTGCGGTCAAGTGAAGTATTCTCAGCCAGATTCTCATCCTGCTCGGGTGGTTTTTCAGGAGAAGGGCTTGAAGGGGCGTTCACGGTTGTGCCAATTGATTGGGTGGACTTGGGGAGAGCGTTTTCGCGGCGATTAGAACTCAGACTGCAACAGGTGCTCTGATTGCGGGGTGCGGGTCGTAACCATCGAGAAGGAAATCTTCGAATTCGTATTCTGCAATTGACGGTCGCTGACAGCGGATTTGCATCTTTGGCAGTGGTCTTGGGTGTCGAGTCAGTTGTTCCCGTGCTTGATCAAAGTGGTTTTTATAGAGATGTAGATCGCCAAAAGTATGTACAAATTCACCCGGTTGAAGGCCAGCTTGTTTAGCCATCATCATCGTTAACAACGCGTAGCTTGCGATGTTGAATGGTACCCCTAAGAAAATGTCTGCACTGCGTTGGTAGAGTTGGCAGGAAAGTCTGTCTCCGGCAACATAAAATTGGAAAAGTAGATGGCATGGCGGCAAAGCCATCTCTTCAAGTTGGCCTACGTTCCATGCCGAGACGATTAATCGCCGCGATTGGGGATTCGTCTGGATTTCTTTCTCGACCCAGTCAATTTGGTCAATGATTTGACCATCCGCTTTTTTCCATGATCGCCACTGATGGCCATAGACGGGGCCTAGATTGCCATCTTGATCTGCCCATTCATCCCATATCGAGACGCCGTTCTGTTTCAGCCAATGAATGTTGGTGTCACCACGAAGGAACCATAGCAATTCATAAATGACGGATTTCAGGTGAACCTTTTTCGTGGTGAGTAACGGGAAGCCGTCGGAGAGATCGAATCGAATCTGACGCCCAAAGAGACCTCGAGTGCCAACACCGGTTCGGTCCTCGCGGTCAACGCCATGATTTAAAACTTCATCAAGTAACTCGAGGTAGGTTCGCATGGTTGCGGAGTTGCGGGTTAAAGTTGAAGGGCTTTGAATTTTTGAGTGACTGCGAGAACGTGATTCCCTCTAGCCGGAAGCTATTGGAGGAAGCATGGATGCGTGGGTTCAATCGAGTGCTTTTTTCCAGTCTACTGTCCAATGGCGGTCGCTAGACATTTGAACGTGGTTTGGGGTGATGCCAAGACCCCCACATATTTCTCGCACTTCATTCAAATTCAGGGCGGCGTGCAGCGACTGGCGAAAAAGTTGTCTCGCTCGTGTTGATTCTCGGCTGCAGTAGGTCTGTACCAAGTCTTCAAGGTCGGCTTCCGTTTCCGGTCTCGCGAGATCTCGAATGAAAAGTCTTCCAGCCGATTTGACAAGCCGCGCCGCTGTGTTGAAGCCTTTTTCTGGCGAATCTAAGTGGTGGATCAGGCTATTGCTAATCACTGTGTCCGCTGTAGCGTCCTCTAGCCAATCAAGATCATTCGCATCACCTTGGCAAAGAATGATTCGATCAAGGTATCCCGCGGCATCGATGTCGCGTTTGGCTAGGTCAAGCATTTCCGGTTCTTCATCGATCGCGAGGATTTCGACGCTCTCATGCTGCGTGCAAAGCTCAATGGGGATGCCAGCCGGTCCGCAGCCTAGGTCGATCACTCGCGGTCCAGTCGGTCCGGTGAGCAAATCAACAACAAATTGACGATTGACCTCGTCATGATCCATCGACTGGTATTCAACCGCCTCTAGGTAAGGATCATCGGGTTTTGGTTCAGGAGTTCTCAAAAGCGACATGGATCAGTTTTGGTGATTTATGCGAGGCAATTTCATGGATAGAGATAACAATGGTTGCGTATCTTCGACGGGTAGCCGTGCAATTTCCGTCTCGGCGTAATCTCGACTTAATTCTAAGCGTTTCACGAATGCTCTGCGGTTGGTAACGAGGTAATGTTAGGTTTGATTTAGCGATGTGTATCTGGGTTTGAAGCCATCAACGCGAGCTTTGGCTCTCAGATGTCTTTGCTAAATCTCCGGTTATTTGCATTTTGCTCGCTATCCTCGGAGCCTCTGGCGGGTGCTGCGCATCGGAGGGATCTTCCTGCGCAGGATGATAGATTGCGGTGGAGTCACGTGATATATTTTGCCTCACTCGCTCGGGTGATCTCGACTTGGATGAAGACCAAAATGATTTGGTTTAGTAGAGATTGACTGATTGCTGAAGTAAGTTCCCTCCACTTCCCTGCCCTGCACCTCTTTCCTCCTTAGCACCTCGGCATGGTGCTTCACTCCCCACAGATTGGTGCGATGCAATCGCCATGGAAATCAAAAAGAAAGATTGATGATGAGAAAATACAGAGCTGCTCTTCTACTTATCTTGGTCGTTGCAGGAGTTGCGGTCGGGATGAAAAAGTCCGACTCGCCCGGCAAGCAGATGAGGGTATTTGCTGACGCCTTCATTGCGACGCTCGACGACAACCAGAAGAGCGTTGCCCTCATGCCCTACGATTCGCCCAAGCGAGTTGACTGGCATTTCATTCCAAAGAAATCGAGGAAAGGTCTGGTGCTGAGCGAGATGAACGAAGCGCAGAGAACCGCCGCGCTCCGACTCGTGCGATCAGCACTCAGTGAAGCTGGTTACGATAAGACCAGCAAGATCATGATGCTCGAGGGAGTTCTCCGGGAAATGGAAGGTGACGGTCGCAATTGGGCTCGTGACCCCGAAATGTATTACGTCACCTTGTTTGGTGAGCCGAGTGATTCTGAGGCTTGGGGGCTGAGTTTTGAGGGGCATCATGTGTCACTCAACTTTGTTTGCCGTGGCGGTGAGGTTGTGGATAGTACGCCGCAGTTTTTCGCGTCAAATCCATCGATTGTGAAAAATGAGGTTTCCGGACCACTTGGTAAGGGGACAAGAGTTTTGAGGAGTGAGGAGGTCTTGGCGTTTGAGTTGGTCAATAGCCTGGCCCCTGATCAGTTCAAGCAGGCGATGATTGCTGACGAGGCACCGGCAGAAATACGATTTGCAGGTGAAGTGCAAGCAAAGGTGGGGGCGCCGGAGGGCATTGTCTTCTCCGATCTCAAAATCAAGCAGCAAGCGTCGCTTAAAAAGTTAGTGGATGTTTATATCGATGCGGTTGCTGGCCCCGTTGCGAAGGAGCGTCGGGCATTGATCCGTCAAGCAGGTTGGAAGAATGTTCACTTCGCGTGGGCGGGTGCAACCAAACCTGGCATTGGCCACTATTACCGAGTGCGTGGTGACGGATTTCTGATTGAGTTCGTGAACACACAAGCAGATCCCGCTGGAAACCCAGCGAATCACATTCATTGTGTTTGGCGCGACCTAACGGGTGACTTTGACCTAGAAATCGAATGATTTTGTTCCCCGCTAATTGATTTTATTTTGCTGCCAGTTGCCTTTTTGGGTAACTGGCTTTTTTTGTAAGTGCTCTTTAGTTCGCTAGCGAGCCCACACGGTGGAAGCCGATTGGCTTTACCAGAAACTAAACTGGTGTATCCGTTCAGGTCATCGGTGTATTGTTTGAGGCAGATTGCAATGAAGAGTTGGTTCCAGCATCTAAAACAGCGGTGGAATAATTGGTGTGGAGATCGTGATATGGAAATCGCGATTCGCAAGCACATGACGGATATCGGTTTTTACGGACAGACAGCAAAGATCCAAAACGTACGTCTCGTGGCCGTTCAAAGGCCGGGCTGGTTGCAGGTTTATCGATTCGAGGCGATGGCTAGGTTGAAGCCGGTCAATGAAGTTGAATCTGAAGATGCGGAAGCAAAATATCGACACGTGTCCGGATTGGTGAAAGAGGATTTTCGATTCAAGGTTCAGACCGTGCGGACTTTCACATCAGAGCGGGACCGAAGGGCTTGCTTCGCAGAGTGGACCGATGGATTGATTTGCCTTCGTGGAGCTCAGGGGTTGGTCGCAGCTGATCGAATCAGTTAGAGAGATCTTGGTGAGCGGTGCGTTTCCCC
>JBMHCO010000118.1:0-13117 GCA_049889895.1 Rubripirellula sp. | reverse complement strand
AGCACAACCGAGCTAGCCTAATGATAAATATTGATTTGAGTCAGTATGGGATCCTCGTGGAGGATATCCGCAGAAATCTTGATCCCTCGTTGCTTTATCACGAGGCTTTTGAGTTAGAGCCGGACACCGTCATCGCTCAATCCGGAGCCCTGATTGCCAATTCCGGTTCTAAAACGGGGCGTTCGCCGCAGGATAAGCGAATCGTGCGTCAATCGGACTCCGAGGGCGATATTTGGTGGGGCTCGGTAAATATGGCCATCGACGAATCGGTTTTCGAGGTAAATCGTGAACGAGCCATCGATTATCTCAATACCAGAGAACGTTTGTATGTTGTCGATGGATTCGCGGGTTGGGATCCAGAATACCGCGTCAAGGTGCGGGTGATTTGCACCCGTCCCTACCACGCATTGTTCATGCACACGATGCTGATCCGACCGACTCGGCAAGAACTGATGAACTTCGGGGAGCCCGACGGAGTCATTTTTAACGCGGGCAGCTTTCCCGCCAATCGCTACACCATCGGAATGACTTCAAAGACGAGTGTCGATCTGAATCTAGCCACAAGAGAAATGATTATTTTAGGAACGGAGTACGCGGGAGAAATGAAGAAGGGCGTGTTCACGATGATGAACTATTACATGCCCAAGCAAGACGTCCTCTCCATGCACTGTTCCGCAACGTGCAATGTTAAGACGAGCCAATCATCGATCCTTTTCGGTCTTTCCGGAACGGGTAAGACGACGCTCTCAGCCGATCCGAACCGCCTCCTTATTGGCGATGATGAACACTGTTGGTCAGACAACGGCATTTTCAATATCGAAGGCGGTTGTTACGCCAAGGCCATCTTTCTAAATCCCGATTCGGAACCAGAGATCTTCCAAGCACTGAGATTCGGAGCGGTGCTGGAGAATGTGACCTATGACACTGAAGATCACAGCGTGGATTTTGGTGACGATTCGCTGACCCAGAACACTCGAGGTGCCTACCCAATCGATTACGTGCGGAATGCGAAAATCCCATGTATGGGCGGCCACCCCACTGATGCAATCTTTTTGACTTGTGATGCGTTCGGTGTTCTACCACCGGTTAGCAAGTTAACTCCTGAGCAAGCGATGTACCACTTCATCAGTGGATACACGGCAAAGGTTGCTGGCACCGAGGTCGGTGTCACCGAACCCCAAGCGACTTTTTCGCCATGTTTTGGTGGACCATTTCTCGTTTGGCATCCGTTCAAGTACGCCGAAATGCTCGCAGAACGGATTGCCCAGCATGGTACACATGTATGGCTGGTTAATACCGGATGGAGTGGCGGTTCATTTGGCACGGGATCCAGGATGCCATTGAAGTACACTCGCGCGATAATCGACGGGATTCACTCCGGTGCACTTCGTGATGCCGAAACAGAACTGGAACCTGTCTTTGGGCTGAACATGATCACTCAATGTGCCGGGGTACCCGATGAAGTTCTTATTCCGAGCAAGTCTTGGAAAGACAATTCGACGTTCACTCAAACATTGAACAAACTTGCGAAACGGTTTTGTGACAATTTTTCACAGTACGCTGATACTGTCACCCCAGCCGTACTTGAGGCTGGCCCCAAAATCGATTGATAGGCGAGTGCGGATCAATTGGTACGTTGAGATACATGAGGAAATGGTTGCCGGTGCCAGTTCGGGCGACTCAAGTCGATATCATTGACTCGCTTGATGACCAGTCCTTCAGCGTCTTGCTTCAACGCGATCGTGCATTGCTCGAAATGCGCAATGTCGATTTCCACGCGGATTATCGTTCAGATGTTCGTTGCGTCCTAATCAACGCATCCGCGTTGTCTCGATTCCATGAGAGATCTGGGTTTGGACATGATCTAGTTCCTAGATCTGAAAATTTGACTGATCTTCCCTATAAGCGACGTGATAAAGATCACTTCTCCGATCGTTCCAATTCTGAACCGATCCGCTCTCTCGGTGCCTTCGAAGCAATTCTAGGTCAAGGTCATGGATGATCATTGTCTCAATATTGGCGTTGCATTCTGCTGCTATTGCATCCCTAGCGAACTCTGCGTCAGCGGGTGTGAAGATTGCCGATTGCGCGTAATGGATATCCGAGTTTTCGACAAAGGGGAGATTTCCTGTGCATCCCGCAACGGCGACATAAAGATGGTTCTCAACGCACCTCGCTAGCGAGCAGTGACGAACCCTTAGGTAGCCATGCTTTGTATCGGTATTGAACGGAACAAAAATAATCTGCGCGCCCTTACTTGCCGCAATACGAACGAGTTCCGGAAACTCAATGTCGTAGCAGATGAGAATCGCGACGCGTCCACAATCGGTGTCGAACACCTCCACACGATCCCCCGGCGTCACACCCCACCACTTCTTTTCGCTCGGAGTAATATGAATCTTGTACTGCTTACCAAGCGTTCCGTCTCGTCGGAAAAGGTAAGAGATGTTATGCAGTACGTCCTGTTCGATTACAAAATGTGATCCGCCGATAATGTTAATGTCATACTTCACAGCGAGTTCGGTGAACAACTCGAGGTACTCCGGTGTGAACTCGTGGAGCTTCCTTGCGGCTTCTCCCGGTCGACCTACCTTACTGCAGGAAAGTAGTTGGGTTGTAAAGAGCTCAGGGAAGAGTATGAAATCTGATTTGTATTCCGATGCTGTATCAATAAAGAATTCGCACTGCTTCGCGAATTCATCAAAGGCAGAGATAGTGCGTAGTTGGTATTGCACGGCGGCAATGCGAATAGGTTCAACGGGATGGTGAAACCGCCTTTTTGCACCAGGCTGATAATCCAAATTGATCCATTCAAGAAAGGTTGCGTAACCACAAGATTCGAGATCGGAGGGGAGGTAATTGGGAATCAATCCCTTCAATGAGAATCCATTGGCCAGTTGTGCCGTAAGGACCTGGTCATACAGAGTCTTGTCCACCACATTTTCGACATATTCTCTTGCGGTGAGCTTTTGCGAGTGCTCGGAATAACCTGGCAATCTGCCTCCGACAATCATCCTTGTCAAATTCCGATCGCGACAGAGTTCTTTTCTGGCATCATAAAGCCTGCGAGACAACTTCATTCCCCGGAATTCGGGGTGCACCATGATTTCGATGCCGTAAAGGGTGTCCCCTTTATCTTTATGGTTTCTGATGAAGCCATCATCCGCTGTGATTTTCCAATCGTGCCATGCCATGTTTGGGTCGTAGTCGAGTATCAAACTGCTGCTTGATGCAGCGAGACGACCGTCTACGGTGACGCAGATTTGGCCCGCTGCGAACCGACTGATCTGACTTTCAATTTGTTCTCGACTCCATGGGTGCATCCCTGGGAAGCATGCCTCTTGCATATCGATCAAGTCATCGTAGTCGTCAATTGATAACGATCGAACAGCGATTTTCCATTCATATTCGGAGAGGTCAATTTCCGGTTCGTTGGGCACTAAGTTCATGTGTTCGTCGTGTGTTACAAGATAGGTAGATCACGGGTCTCAATTTTCCCGCGTCGTTAGTTCGTGGCTGGCCAAGCACTGACAAGTGGAACCACAGATTTGGCAAGGTCAAGCCAGAAATGTTTGCGATGGTGTTCACTTCGGCGATGGATATGATTGTTCACTTCAACTTCGATCCCGATGTATTCATCGCTCTGATAGCGACTACGATTGGTCGTTGTAAATCCATCGTCAATGCCGAGGTAGGGCTGATTTAAGCGTATTCGGCAACGCGGTCTTATCTTTTGCAGTGTTGCTCGCCACTTCATGCATAGTCTCTTTTCCGGTATCCGATCCGGGTCGAATAAGAAACCAATGTCAAACCGTCTTCGCTGACCGCAGAATAACGGGGTGAAGGTGTGGATCGAGAGATGGACGATCGGGATGCCCTGTTGAACTTTTCTGTTGATGCTCTCATCCAATGAAGAGCGGTAGGGCCGATAATATCTATCAATGATCTCTGCTGTTAAATGCTGATCCAAGCATTGTGTAAACTTTGATAAGAGTGTCGGACTGCCCAATGAACGGTTGACGTCCACGAGTAGTCTAGTGCAGATATTTTGATGCAATTCGCAATGCAAGGTGTCTGATAAAAGATACGCTCCCTCCGCTGCACCTGGATCCCAACCAAGATGGCTCTTCAGGCAGCGGGTTGCATGGGGATTCTGAAATAGGTCACTATATTCATCTGGGACTCGATTGCCCGCATGCTCGCAAGAAATGATGACCTGAGGATGCTGAATCATGGTTGAAAAGAAGTTCCGTTTTCAAGGCAATCAGCAAACTCTCGGTAGAGACGACGAATTTCCTCTTCTAAAAATTCGGACTTGCCCTGCATGCACTGTGCGCGTTTCAAGATTCGAGTAGCAAGTGTTCCTTGATTCGTAATCAATTGCAGTGGTTTCTTAAAGCAGTCAGCCATCTTTCCCGACGATTCGAAGTTCTGAATCATGTGCTCCCAAAACTCTCCAGCCCTGATTGATTTGCTCAATCCAAATAACGCCAAGTAGGCCTGATTCGTTAGGTACGTGTGCTCCGCCTCTATGGTGTTGGCATCAAGGATTAACCGTAGCTCATCAGTCGAAAACGCGATTTGTTTGGCGACTGGGGCTGTCTCCTCATGAACCAACGCTTTTAGTGTGTGTTCAATAAGTGCGCAGATTGCGACGTCAGCGGTCGGATGTTCCTGAATGTCGAGCAACCGAATTTCGATTGATCCGCGATCGAACCTTGCTATCGCCCCACGGGCGTTAAGAAAGTCGGTCGCCATCACACCGTCTGTATCATGCGGTGCAATGTCTCTTTTGATGGGTTCAAGAATCCGGTCTCGATAGTCGGATTCGTTGAAAACTCTTTCCGGGATAACGCGGCCGATCAATGAGGGAATCGCGGAACAGTGCTGCGCGTAGTGTTCTAATCGGGAGTCCAAGATACCGTGGTGCTTCAGACCAGTGATGGGACTGCTTGCGGCCAAGGCGGGAAGGAGAGGCAATAAGATGCGAATTGCAGCATGAAGACGCTTGAAGTCGGCATCGTTTTCAAACGGCAGGTTCAGATGAACGCTTTGGACATTACACCATCCATGACTTCGGCAATTGAAAATTCGGTCGTAAGTTGAATAGATCTCAGCGTTCTCATGGGGCCAAAGCATCGCCTCACGCTCGGGATCCATCCATGGGTGCATGGCTGTAGGCAGCAACTTTAGGTTGAGTGCGTCGAGTGTTGGCTGTGCATCCGCAATCGCCTTGCGGAAGATTGTTTCTGTTTCAACCATGCTCGATTGAGGTTGGGTCGTCTTTACCTCAATAACGTGTGAAGCCAGTTCATTACACCAAGTCACCGAGCCTCGAGTAACGTCATCGGGAGCGCCTCCGAAGAGAGTGAGGAACTGGTCAGCAATCGGGCGTACCGCGAGCGTGCCTGCGTCGACCAGCATGTACTCAAGTTCTATCCCGCTAACTTCGAATAATTTGTAGTTTTTCATGAATGATGCATCTTCTTTCGCTCGATGCGGTGCAGGAATGATTCCATGATTCGCCTGTAGAGCTCTTCGCGCAGGATGGCGTCTTCTACACCAGAATCAAGGTTTGGGTTGTCGTTTACTTCAATCACGTAGGCGTTGTTGTCTGACTGTTTGACGTCGACGCCATAGAGGCCATCGCCGATCAGAGATGCGGCCTTCATGGCTGCATGGACAACCTTTCGTGGAGCGAGTTCGATAGGCACAGTCTCGTACTTTCCCCATCGCGTTGATTGATTCTCACGATGGTGGGCAATCTGCCAGTGACCGCGTGCCATGTGGTATTTGCAAGCGAAAAGTCCGCGGTTATCCATGATTCCGATTCGCCAGTCGTAGTCGGTTCGCATGTATCGCTGCGCAATGATCAACTCCGACTCGGTGAATAGTTTTTTAAGGTGATCCCGTAGTTCCTGCTCATCACGGACTTTGACGACTCCAAGAGAGAATGCGCTTTCGGGGCTCTTGAGGACGCAAGGGAATCCAAGTTCCGTTATGACTGTTTGCCAGTTCTCTTTGTGAAGAACGACCGTATCTGGCACCGAGACACGATTCTTTTGCAGTAACTCTGCGAGGAACACTTTATTTGTGCACCGGAGGATCGAAATCGGATCGTCAATCACAACCAGACCTTCATGCTCGGCGCGTCTCGCCATCCGATAGGTGTGATGGTTGATAGCGGTGGTTTCGCGAATGAATAAGGCGTCGAATTCCAGCAATCGAGCTGAATCATCATGTGTAATTAGTTGCGCATTGATGCCAACATGGGACGCTGCCTTTATCATTTTTTTGAGTGCTGATGGGTCTGACGGGGCAAGGTCACCCTCATTGGGGTTGTGTAGGATCGCCATGTCAAATCGGAAGGTGGCTTTTCTGGTCGAGGATTGTTTTCCGTTTCGGAAATGCAGAATCGCACTTTCCGCTACGAAGGAGCGATGTGACTCGGGAACCTCCGCTGTTCCAATTGCCTTTATGCTCTTTAGACTCCACTTTCCTCGACGCTTGAAATCAAATCTTAGTAGGGGGGCCTGAAAGAGATTGAAGAGTGCTTTTGAGAGGCGATCGTACCGCTTTGCTGTGTTGCGACCGAAATAGACGCTCAGAGTGAACTCATCAGAGGTGATTGGGGCAAAGGAAGTGTTGATAAGTTCCTGTAGTTCATCAGGAATAAGTCGCATCGCCGTGCTGCGTCGAAGATCTTGGATGGTTCGGACCGTTGGGAACGCCCGATGCCCTCTTGCCTCCGCCAGAAGCGACACGTAATAGCCGAGCTTTTTATAGGCGTATGACTGGCAAAGATTATAGACTCGCACACCGCTACGCTTATTCCAGCGTGGATTGGTAAGGTAGTCTCGAACCTCAACCTGTTCGATGTCGGTGATCTCATCGAGCCACGCATCGCTGGTGTCTGTGATCATGATGATCGCCATATGCAATCACTAGGTCCTATCAAGTGGTGGTGTTGTTTGGGAACGACGCGGGCGAATCGTTAAGAGATTGGCGTCGTAGGTGACGATGCCGAGAAATAAGGCCGCTAGCACCTTCTCGAAGCTCGCGTAATAGAGATGTTCCTCCCCAAGTGGATTGGTGGTCAGCGGATCGGCAATCCATATCTTGTTTCCTGTTCTCTCTATCCCGTAGAGAACCACAAAATGGCCGGCGGGATCGCCCGCAAGATCGTTTGAGTCACTAGAGGCAAGATCCGCCCCATCCTCCTTTGTCATCTCGCGACACTCACGGTAGAGAAAGGTGGAGGAAAGACCGCAGAGAACTGGTTCGCCAACGACCAATCTTTTAGCCATCAGGTCCATGGAAGGGTCGGGCATTTGTAAAGTCCCGCCCAGTTCAATGAATTCCATGTAACAGGCTGTAGCGACCGCGATGCGTTCTCGCTCGACGGTACCACGAAAAGATTGAGCGAGCTTGAGATTCAACTGCTTGGCGAGTTTCTCACGCAGGTCGATGTGGGGAGAATTGAACCATGTCGGGTCGAATAGCTGCACATTCCATGTGTCAATTGTTGCTTGGTAGCCCCTTTTGAGCGCGTGACACGCCAATTGAACTGCCAGCGTGCCTCCATTGGTCATCTGTCCAATTTCCTCGATCACTTGCTCAAGCGAGATCGTGTCGTTCCAGTATTGGTATACAGCGTGAAGGCATGTTGGCCCGCAAGTTGAATCCGTTGGTTGTGATCGTATCGAAAAAGAAGGGTAAGTCGGCATGAATTGGTTAGGACACACCTCGGGTAAGCCGGTGTTCAATGGTAGATCTCACTCGGATGCCGACTCGGTTTTCTGGGTGTTCCCGAACCGAAAGTGTGCACCGAAAGTTCCAACTCGATCATTCCGGCTGAATTGCGCAATCGAGTGGATGATCTAAGAACCTCAGCTGTTCGTAAAAGTATCACGAAACATTCCAAAAAGAAGCAGCTTTTTTTAGCAACCCCACACGGTTCCCAGGTGCTTTATTGGTATGGCTTTCCCAACGGGACCTTGGGATGCTTCTGAGCGTTCGCCCACTACCCCGACGGGCGGTTAAACGGACCGCAGATCCTGTTTTGGGCTTCCGTTTTAAAGATGGTCTGGAATCTGGATAAAAAGTCCTTGCAGCCACGGATTTATAAGTGCTCTTTTATTCACTTTCCATCATCCGATCGATGGACCAACAGCGTGATATCGCTGCCCAGATTCGCGAATAAACCTAAAGGCTTACCGGCAACGGTTCCATGTCTCCATCTCATCGACTGATACGACACAACATTTTTGCTAGCTCCACTGACGGTGCGGCTTTCGGTGGGATGGTTGGGATTGGTGAGAGCTACGTTGCGGCATTTGCTTTGGCGCTCGGGCTAGGTGAACTCGTCTCCGGTTTGGTCGCCAGCCTACCGGTGCTGGCTGGCGGTTTCATGCAATTGATTTCGTTGCCTGCGGTGCGTTGGATGGGATCGGAGCGACGATGGATATTGTTTTGTGCATCGGTCCAGGCGATTTCTTTTTTGCCCTTTGTCGTGGCTGCCCTAATGGGTTCCATGCCCGTTTTGTTGGTGTTCGGTGTCGCCTCCATCTACTGGGGAGCCGGCCTTGCGACAGGTCCAGCATGGAGTGTTTGGATCGAAACGATGATTCCCCGCGAGATTCGGGTCCGTTACTTTGCTCGACGTAGTCGATTGACGCAAATCTCGACCATGTTCGGGTTCATCCTCGGGGGGGTGGCTCTTTCAGTAATGGAGTCCCGTGGGGACGTGCTGCGAGGTTTTGCAATCATGTTCGCTTCGGCATTACTGATGCGTTTGCTTTCTGTCTATTGGCTTGCAAAGCATGTCAGCTTGGATCGACCTCTGAGGGAGGTCGTGAAGACGACACCTGCCCAAGAGTCGGTGAATCCAACGCGTTCGCTGATGACAAAACAGGGGAAACGTTTAATCATCTTTCTGGTTGCCTTGCAGGGGTGTGTGCAGCTCTCTGGGCCATTCTTTACCCCGTTCATGCTCAAAGAATTACAATTAACCTACTCCGCGTACGTCGGTTTGATCGCGGTCAGTTTTGTCACCAAAGCCATGAGTTTGTCGGTTTGGGCAAATATCGCCAAGCGAACCAGTGCTGGCACGTTACTGTGGATCGGATCAGTCGGTATCGTCCCGCTCGCGTCGCTATGGATCGTCTCATCCAACTACTATTGGTTGATGTCGGTTCAATTGCTCAGCGGTTGGCTTTGGGCGGCCTACGAGCTTGGTTTTTTCCTCATGTTCTTTGAGGTGCTACCGAAGAATCGGCGAGTGCAAATGCTTACGGTCTATAATTTTGCCAATTCCGCAGCGATCTTCGTTGGAGCGAGCTGTGGCGCGTTGATCCTCTGGCTTAGCGGTGCCGGGATCATCGGTTACTGGACCCTGTTTGGCCTCTCCTCTTTGGGCAGGTTACTTTGTCTTGGAATCCTCGCAAGTGCCGGATTGGCAGCGGTACCTGTTATTGGGATCAGTGTCCGCGTGTTGGGTATACGGGTCGGCAACGCATCGCTCGACACACCAGTTATTCCTTCACTGAATGACGCAACCAACACGCGTTAGAGAGTTTGTGACATCAAATTCTCGCTGTCAGCTCACCTGACATGAGGTAGCTTTTATCTCTCATTTTACCCAGTTGCTCGTCGCCGAGACGTCGCTGGAATATCTGGTTGATGGTTACCAGGACATGTAACGCGGCAGCCTCGAGTTGTTATTTACGGCTGACGGTAAAGCAAAGTTCAGCCATCCTCCCTGTTCGACAGCCATCGTCAGTACTCCGTCACTGGCGAATTGAACCAGTTTTCCGTCGTGAAGTTCAGTTCTTTCTATTTGCAAGATGGAGTGACTACCCCCCGGTCTTTGCACCAGGTTGAGTGAGAGGATTAGGGTTGGTAAGGCGGCTGTGTTCTGGAGGCTGAGGCGTAGCCGAAGCCGGACCGTGGACTCAAGACGCTGCTGGCTCGACTTGAGGAACTTGAGGACTATGGCTTCTTCCGAACGGCCGAAGGCCAGGAGAGCCTTTGGGACAGTGAGGAGCCAGTGGTCATACGGATTCACTCCACACAGAACGATCATCTGCAGAAGGCCTTCGCATCCCTGGTCTTTTGTGGTCTCTACAAGGACATGTTCCGACGCGGGGTGCAGGATCATATTACCCATGCTCTGATCTTCGACGAAGCCCATCGCGCTGCACGACTGCAGTTGATTCCGACGATGGCCAAAGAATGCCGTAAGTACGGAATCTCGCTCGTACTCGCGTCGCAGGAAGCTCGCGATTTTCATATCTCGCTGTTTTCCGCAATCGCCAATTACCTAATCCTGCGTCTTACTGAAGCAGACGCGAAGGCGATGGCGAAAAACGTGGCGACGTCAGATCAGGAAAGGCTGTTGATCTATCGAATCAAACAGATGGAACGCTTTCAAGCTTTCTACTGCTGTGAAGGACAACGCAAGCCGGCTCCGGTTGCACTGTCGGAATGAGCGTAACCGTTTCGGTGCCGGATAATGACCTTCAAGCCCGTGGGGTCAAAAAACTCGAACGAGCATTTGGGCCGGTGAATTCCGAGGTTGCGTCATCAACTGCGTCCCAATTCTCAGTCGAGATTGAGTTCAGACTGAGCGGCGCTGGCTATAAAGTGACCGAAAACGGCGGCCCTGCGGTAGAATCGGAGCAACCGAACTCTTTCGCGTCATGGTTTTCGCTCAGAATCGCTTTGGGGTTTTCCAACCCGCCCTCTGCACGCCCCGATCCAAACTCCGCGTGACGCTCCGCAGATCACGCTCCGTCACCGTGTCTCTTCCTTCATGCACTTTGGGCAGCATCAGAATGGCTTCTTGGATATCAGGAGCCAGCATCAACAGCCCCATGATCTGTGAGAGTCGTTCAGGCGTTACATAAAAAAACCCCACGAACACTGACGGCATCAGCGAAGGCAGGGCTTCTTTAACGCACCCCCGTGCGAGAAAGGGTCGAGAGAAACATTCAGTGTCCTCTCACTACGAGGAGTTGATTTTGGGTGATCGATCCGCCAAGGATTCTGGAGTTTTTCGCCGATGGCATGATTAGGCTGCAGATGGGCAGCGGCGATAACAGCAAGTCTCCCGCAGTAAGAGTCAGGAACTTGTTGCGAAACGACCACTTGGACTCGCCGTCTGAACCGGATTCGAACTACCAAATAGAGACATTTGCCAGTAGCCACCTCATAACCTCAGGGGCAGTCACTCAGAGACAGCAGAGAGTTTGCCCGAAAGTAGGGCTACATGCCCCCAAATCGTGTGGAGATCGCTGTCGCGCAGGGGGCAGAAAGAGAGACGCCCACAGATTTCCAGAAAGCCGTAAGTCGTTTTCAGATTAAGGGATAAGTCACCCGTTGTCTCTGGCGGCGCATGAAAAAACCCCACGGTCACTAGCTACATGCGACCGCAGGGCTTTAGTTGTGTGATTCAGACTCGTTTCGGAACAATACTGAGACTTTTTAGAGAGTCATTGAGAAAAAACAATCTTCGACTGATTCCCTACTTCCACCAGTCTTCAAGCTCACTCAGCAGAGAGTCAACTGCTTCGGTGCTTTCTTGGCCTACCGCTGCATAGACAAGATCCTCTGGCCGCTCTGTTGCTTTATACGAATCCACTTCGGCGTCGCTGTAGAGTAAGTGCGACTCTTCAAACTCATTCTCCTCTGCCGAATCATCTTGCACAGCTTCCGTTCTCTGTGACCACAGACCCTGCGTCCAAACATCTGCAGCGTTCCCTGTCAGGTAATCAGCCGTGACCGATTCACCTTCCTGAACTCCTCCTGCAGTTCGCCGCTACCAACCCGATTGACTTCCTCAATGTGGCCGTCGTAGCAAGCGTCGCAGTTCACATGGGTTGCGGGCCTCGCCTGGATCAGCACCTTCCGTTCGACGAACAGCTCGCGCATCGGCTCGGGCCAATCCGCCAGGTCTTCGGCCGTCAGTATCGCCTGCCGCAACTTAAGCAGCGGGCTGAGCGTTTTGAGCATTTGGTGCACGATCCAGACCCCACTGCCTCAGATACGCGAAGAAATAGTCCGCGCCGCTCGCCCGCCGGTAGTGCTCAACCTGGCAGTGTTTTCCGCGGGCCTGCGTGGCCAAGAAAAATGCGGACAGTGCTTCCTCCAGTTCTTCGCGTTTTTCGGCGCTCGAGTCAGGGGCGACCACTGGGATGTCGCAGCGCTTGATCCAGTAGCGACCTCGGGACAGGCTGTCGGCCCGGGCAAACCGGACGGCCAAGCTCCAGACATCGGTGGCGCGGATGTACGTCCACACGGCCTTGTCGTGGCGGCTTTCGTATTCGTCAAGTTCATCGACCAGGTCTTGCCGTCCTTGACGAATCGCCTCCTCGCAAATCGCTCGAGTGCCTTCGTCGCCGGCGGCCATGTCGCTGACCTCATGCAACACGATCTCGATGGCGCGGCACTCCGCCTCTGGCAGATCTTGCCACGCCGTGAAAATCGGGCCGACTTCCGTCTGGCCGAGATTCTCCCACGGCACACCCACGCGAAACCTGCACTTGTCGTGACTCCAAAGCATGTCAGTTCTATTCAGCTCATTTATTACGATGAGCGGAATACCTCAATCCCACCGTTCGTGGGTGGAGCCCGGTGACAAAGTCGTACTCAAGTCACCGGTTTCCAAAGTAAAGCAACGGCAGTAAGCCGTCGGGAAAACAGCTCTTTACCGGTTGAGCCCTTCGCACGTTGTCCCGCCCGCTGGGACTTATCGTCAGCTTGCCACTTGTACGTCTGGATCCTCTTCTGACGTTCGGCGGCGCTGGCATTTCTCTGTCCTACGGACCAACGAGCGGCGATACGCCGTACCGTTCAGTGGGTTGTTCGGCTGTGGCTATTACCAGTAGCCGGCTTCATGACAGGCGATGCCTGTCTCTCGGTCGAAGTAGTAAGTCGCCCCGGCGGCACTCCTCCTGCGCGGTCCTTCGTAGCTTGTTGCGTTCTCCAGCGGCTCCCCCACGATGGGTTTGTCAAAGATGATTTCCGTTGAGCGAACCCTCGGCTCGTAGCGGCCCACCGGAGAGCCTTTGAGCGCTGCGGTGATACTTTCCTCGCTGTAGTCGACCCACCGCTTCGG
>JBMHCO010000117.1:0-4231 GCA_049889895.1 Rubripirellula sp. | reverse complement strand
ATAGGGATGACGACTGGCGAGATCCCTCAATGCAGCCTCGCTTTGCACTTCAACGAAATGCTCGAAATCATCCACCTCAAATAATGCCTCAGCAGTATCGACAACACGCCACACAACCACCGCTGAAATGTCAACCGGATTGCCATCACTATCGTTGACTTTCGACGGTTTCCCTGCTGTACGGCCACTCGCCTTGAGCACTTGCCCAGCCTGGTTCTTTTCTTCAGGAGTTGACGTGGACCCGGTCTCAAAGTTTCGAATCCGAAGTGACAGTTTACGCTTGCTAAAAAATGGATTGACCCAAAAAAATCCGGTTTCCCGAACCGTGCCAATGTACTCCCCAAAAAGCAATAAGACTCTCGACTCATTTGGCGGGACCGGCATGAATCCGAAGAGTGAAATCACACCGAGGGCAAAGCAACCTATAGCGATGACGATCATAGCGGGCTGTTCGCCTCGAATTCCCAAAACAAACAAGATCACCGAGGTAACCAGTCCGGCGAGGATCGTGCAAAGCGGAACCCAACCGGATTTAGGATCAAAGATTTTTTCGTGTTTCATGCTGGGTGAACCTTACTCTTGGGATTGAAGATCGTTAAGCAAAGCGAGGAGCCAAAAAACACCCCGCCAGAGAGATATCATAGTGATATCACTTTATCCGCGTCTTGTCAAAGACATTTAATGGTATGATTCTCAGGTCGCTGGCAAACAAAAACGACGACTGAGCGATTGCCTGCTGAACAAGCATCACGCAAACAGCGTCGTCTCGAGCGAGAAAACCTCATCGTTAAACATGAACGAAACCGTTACAAAACTCGACACCGAGACCGAGAAGCCAGATCGCATGGGCTTCAAAATCGTCATCGGCATGTTTTCTGGTATCGCGGTTGGGCTTCTGTTCGGTGAATCTTGTGCCCAGCTCGACATCATCGGGCAGACGTACGTTGGACTGCTGCAGATGACCGTGATGCCGTATCTGGTGATCACGCTTATCGCACGACTCGGACGATTAACTCCATCAACAGCAAAGCGATTAGGATTCAGCGCCCTGCTTTTCTCCGCGATCCTTTGGAGCATTGGTGTCATTCTGGTGACTGCCGTTACCGTGGTTCTTCCCGAAATTCAGGGAGCCTCGTTCTTTAGCCCGACGCACGACGGCCCCCCATCCCAGTCGGAGGATTTTCTAACGACCTTCATTCCGCACAACATCTTTCAATCACTTGCGAGCGAATACGTTCCCGCAGTGGTTGTCTTCTGCCTTTTCTTTGGCACAGCTTTAATGCTTACCCCCAACAAAGAGTTCGTACTCGATTTTCTGGATCTGTGTGGATCAGGGATCGGGAAAATGAACCTGCTGCTTATCCGATTATCACCGCTCGGCCTATTCGCATTAAGTGCATCAGCTGCAGGCACCCTTCAATTCCACGACATGGCCAGATTGCAGGCTTACCTACTCACTTTTTTCATAGCGGCAATCTTGGCAACCTACGTGGCAATCCCACTTTTGGTAACGAGCCTGACGAACATAGGCTACTTTGAGTTCATCAAAGCGATTCACGGGCCCTCGCTGACTGCAATCGCAACAGGGAAGCTATTTGTTGTCCTACCCAACATTGCAGAAGAGAGTGAGAAACTACTTCGATGCGGTGCCGCAAATACCGCAGACAAGGGTGACACAACCGCGAGTGTCGTTGTTCCACTTGCCTACCCTTTTCCGCACATGGGAAAAATTCTTGCGTTCGTATTTATACCTTTTGCTGCTTGGTATGTCGGTACACCTCTGAGCCCGGTTGAATCAGCAAGCATGGCATCCACGGGCGTTGTCTCGAGTTTTGCAAATCCGCTGATCAGTATGCCGTATATGCTCGATTTCTTTTTACTGCCACAAGACTTAATGGCGTTGTTTATTCTTCCTGGTTTTCTCACCACTCGTATCGCTGACGTGGTAGGTGTTGCCCACCTAATGGCCTTAACAATTCTGGTTACGAAGCTGGTCAATGGAGACATTCAGTTCCGAGGAATTCGCTTGCTGGCAAGCATCGGAATCTTAGCTGCATGCCTGCTCTCCACGGGCATCGCGAGTCACAGCTACCTGCAGAAAATCAAACTCGACTACAAGCTTGATGAAAAACTGCTGTCATTGGAAATCAACCATCCTTACGAGAACGTGATTGTCGAGGATGAAATCCTGTTAGTCGACAGCAACCTGTCTGATTCTGGATCCACCCTATCTCGCCTTAAAAAAGAACGCGTTCTGAGGGTTGGCTACCAACGCAATCATATCCCCTACTCATATTTCAATACTCAGTATCATCTAGTTGGCTTTGACGTCGAACTCATGCACCGACTCGCTTCTCGGCTTCAGGTACGCCTTGAATTCATCCCCTACCGTGACGCTGACTCCATTGTGGAGATGCTCGATTCTGGGCAAATTGACCTCGCAACTAGCGGACTCGTTATCAAACCCGAAAAACTACTCGACGTCGGTTTTACGGAACCCTATCAAATTGCAACGATGTCGCTGCTCGTTGCGGATCACCGAACCGACGAATTCCGCCTAGTCGGTCAAAATGGTATCCCAACCAGCTTTCGCAAACTCGCCTATGATGAGCCTGCGGCAACTCTCCAGTTTCAACAACGTTATCCTGAAATCCAACTAGAACTGCTCAGCTCCGTCGATGAATTCTTCACTCGAAACCGAAGTGAACTTGATGGCATGCTACTGCCAGCCGAGGAAGCATCAGCGTGGAACATTCTCTATCCAAATCACTCGGTAGTTGTCCCACAACCACCGCTCCAAAGGCCGGTCGGATTAGCGGTACGAAGAGGTGACCTTGAGTGGGTGCAGTTCCTTGATCGCTTTATTGAATTTGAGGAGATGAACGGCACCCTTGAGCAACTCAGGGATTACTGGGTTCACGGAAAGGGCACCGAGACGAAAACACCGAGGTGGTGTATTATGCGAGACGTCCTACACTGGATCCCCTAGCGCCAAAACGCAATCATTGAGAGACGTAAAATCCCGCACGGCTAGTCACCGATCGTTCGCGCGAACGGTTTGAAACCGAAGTGTTTTCAAACTAACAACCAATCGACGTTGAAACACCGCTTGCCGTGATTACGGAAGAGAATAATTCTGTCCTCGCAAATGAAACCTCAGGGTCGCGGCACAGCCTCAAAGAAGAGGAACATGATCAGGCACTCTCTGACCCAAGTTTCTTTTGGGAACTTAAGCCAGAGATCGATCAGAACTTTCGATGATTCGAATTTGAAAGATAGGCTGCAGACTTTTGGCGAGTTGAAATTGGTTTATTAAATACAGTCTTAATAACCAAGCGTGTCACCAACCCTAGATTGTCAAACAATTTAATAAGAACAAAACAGAGGCCGACAGAGTCTTAAACTACTTTCGAGGAGGAGAAGAATAAATCACCAAGTCAGCTTCCTCGAGACCTCCGCTTCTTAAAAAAGTTCCCACCGAGAAATCGAGACCTCCGTTGCCATCAAAATCACCTGCCACCAAGCTTAAATGCGACGGTTTTCGTGCTTCAACTTGGTACCTCGCGAACTCATTTGGGGAAGTTTGCTCGAGATAAACGATCGAGGAAGTATCGCGCTGAGCTAACCGCTGATAATCCTGACCCGCGAGCAAAGAGACTGCCACGATATCTTGATCCCCGTCGCCATCAAAATCACCGGCCACAGCATCCAACACTCCAGGCATTTCACAAATCACGTGATGCCGATATGGATAGCTACCCGTATTTTCAAGCCATTGAACGCAGTGGTACGGCTTTGCCCCTCGATCAAATGAATCACCATTGGTCATGAGCACATCGATATCGCCATCCCCATCGATATCCGATAATTCGATACCACTTGAACCGTAAGCCGGATCTGGTGCCGACCAAATCACCTGCCGATCAAAACCGGCTTCCCCATCGTTGATGAACGCCTCAACCACTTCATGCTCTTGGCTCAATAATACGAAAAAATCCAGATGGCCGTCGCCATTGAGGTCAACCGTTGGGAGATTTACAGCGCCGTGTCGTTTATCGAGCGTGACCTGTGCAAACGTCGGCGTCCCATCAGCATTCAAGCCTTCATTGACCAGCAACAAAATCTCACCAGTTTCTCGCCAACCAAACACACCGACCAACAAATCAGTGTCACCATCGGCGTCAAAGTCACCAGGTCGGACATCTGCGATTCGACTGAGACCTTCAACAAG
>JBMHCO010000116.1:0-25629 GCA_049889895.1 Rubripirellula sp. | reverse complement strand
TGAGCCACCGTTTGTCGTGATCGCAACACAGAACCCAGTTGATCACGAAGGCACCTTTCCGCTGCCCGAAGCACAACTCGATCGGTTCATGATGAAGTTCTCTCTCGGTTATCCTTCGATGGAAGAAGAACTGAGAATGCTTGAGTTAATGCAGCACCAACATCCAGTCGACACCCTACAGGCAGTAACCAGTGCAGCGGAAATCAAAGCTGCTCAACAAGTGATACACGGGGTGCACGTCGATCCACGTGTTAGACAATACCTCTTGCAGATTGTTGCTGAGACACGTCGACATTCTGACATTGCTCTTGGTGGTAGCCCTCGCGCCACCATCGCATTGTTCCGATGTGCCCAAGCGATGGCAGCGGTGCTCGGACGGTCCTATGTTTTGCCAGACGACATCAAAAAAATTGTGGCCCCGGTAATGAACCACCGCGTAATCATTCGACCAGAAAGTCGACTACGAAAAGTCACAGCAGAAAAAGTGATCGAAGAAATCGTCGGTGAAATCGCAGTCCCTACCATTCAACCCAACGCATCGTAAACGCGTCGAAACCATTGTTGATTATCAAAGTCCTCAACATCACCACCTGCCTGATCACCGATTAAAGCATGGCCGATCAAGAATCGACGAAGGATGCATCAAGCGGTATTGGCTTCCAAGCCGCCGCATTGATCAGCGCGTTGCTGCTTTTCGGCATGATATTCGGATCGGCCTTGTGGATGATCGCGGGGGTCACAGCGTTTCTCTTGACGGTAATCAATGCATGGATCACCAAGACATGGGCCACAGCGATCAGCTCTCAACGCCTCGAAGAAAATCTTGAGCTAAAAATTGGTTCGCGAATTACAAACCAAATCCAAATTCGAAACCGCAGCTCACTACCGATCCTGTGGGTATTGATCGAAGATTTAATACCAAGATCAGCCACTCTCTTTCGCCCGCCCGCCTTGGAAATCAGTGGGCAACGAATCGAGGTCACTCGCTTGTGGGGAAAACAAACCAAAACAATCCAGTATGAAATACGCTGCAACCAGCGAGGTTACTATCAGATTGGACCGGCGATTCTAGAGACGGGGGATTTGATGGGTTTTTATCGCCGGTATCGCACGGGCGCTCCTCCCAGATTCCTGACGGTTCTCCCAAAGGTGGTGCCTCTTGCAAGTTACGAGATTGGATCTCGGCGACCCATCGGTGAAATTCGGATGCGTGAGAACGTCATGAACGATCCAACTCGATTGCGAGGTATTCGGCAGTGGCAACCGGGTGACCCGATGCGAAGTGTTCACTGGGCAGCAACCGCCCGTACCGGCACGCTGCACAGTAAAGTTTATGAACCATCGTCCATCATTGGCGCGACGTTAGTGATCGACCTGCATGTGGAAAGCAATCCAGCTTCCAATGAGCCGATTCGAAGCGACTTGGCCATCACCGCTGCAGCTTCGATTGCTTCGGCACTACATGATGCAAACGAACCGTTTGGGCTGGCCACCAACGGACGTGACGCAGCAGACCGAATCAGGGAACAAGGCTGGGAAGGAGACCATCGTGTGCGAGGAGAGGCAGCGATGGCGAGCGAGATGCAGGAATCCAGCGATCGACTACGCCCTGTCCTACTAAAACCGAATCGAGGTACGATTCAATTTAAAGAAATCCTGCGAACACTGGCACGACTGGAACGCACCGATGGCCTTACCCTCGGTGAATTACTCGTCGAATGTGAATCAGAGCTTTCATCGGAAACCACACTACTGGTGATTCTTCAGGACTGCAATGAAGAAACAATCGCCGCCCTGATCGGATTATCTCGGCGGGGACGTGAAGTCGCAGTGATAATCAATACTCACGACATCAATGATTACTCGACGATCGCCGGCCCGCTAATCGCCGAGAAGATCACGACACTTCATCTTTCAAACGAAGAGCAACTCCAAGAGATCTGCAGGCAAACCCTGCTCCGGTAACCTCCGTGCAGCAACAACACTTTCACGAGGCCCACTGGCTTTTCTAAAGGAATCTTAATAGCGAATAATTACGTTTCCCTTTACGGAAAATCATCACGGTCTCACTCGCGAGATCGGCGGTCGTCAGTCGATATTGATCATCGGTTAGTCTCTGATTATTCAGATAAACACCACCATCTTTAATTGCTCGCCTCGCTTCTCCGCCGCTTCCAACGAGACCGGCTGCCTGTAACGCCTCGACAACCCAGTAGCCATCACCTTCCAGCGCGGCACGCTGAACTTCCGAACTTGGCACGTCTGCAAAAATCTCTCCCAATGATTCGTCGGTTTGCGCACCAACCTCACCACCAAACAAGATCTTAGATGCTCGAGTTGCCGCGCTGAGCCCCTCTGCACCATGCACAAATTCAGTCATCCACTCGGCTAGCCGATTTTGAGCGACACGACGACCCGGATCATTCTCGGTTGCATCAGCGAGTTCCTGATATTCCTCACGTTCAATCTCGGTCAAGTACGCAATGCATCGCATCACGTCAGCATCCTCGACGTTTCTCCAGTATTGGTAGAACTGGTACGGACTGGTGCGATCAGCATCTAACCAAACTGCACCGCTCTCCGTTTTGCCCATTTTGCGACCATCGCTTGTGGTCAGCAACGGCGCGGTGATCCCAAATACTTGCTCACCGAGCATACGTCTGGCCAAATCGATCCCTGCGGTAATATTACCCCACTGATCACTTCCACCGGCTTGGATTCGGCAACCATGAGTCTTACAAAGCTGCACAAAATCAAAAGCCTGAAGCAGCATATAACTGAATTCGGTGTAGCTCAGTCCCGACTCACTTTCCAACCTAGCTCGCACAGACTCTTTGCCGAGCATCGCACCAACAGGGAAACTCTTACCCACTTCTCGAAGAAAATCGAGATATGAATAGTTCTGCATCCATTGAAAGTTATTCAGGAGGAGTGCGGCACCCTCACCTTCAAAATCCAAAAATCGACGCATCTGGCTCGCCACACCATCAACGTTTGCTTGAAGCTGTTCGGGCGAAAGCAGATTCCTTTCTTCACTCTTCCCACTAGGATCACCGATCATGCCCGTTGCACCACCAACCAAAGCAACTGGACGATGCCCTGCTTTTTGAAAACGACGAAGCATCATCAACTGCATCATACTGCCAACATGCAGACTTGACGCGGTGGGGTCAAAACCGATGTAAACAGTCTGTGGCCCCGAACCAAGTAGCTCTGCGAGTCCCGACTGGTCGGTGCATTGGTGGATCAAACCCCGCCACGAAAGCTCGGCGAGTAAATCAGTTTGCGACATAACTTCTATTTTCGATTAAGAATCGCTTCCGCAATGGAAAGGTCTTCGGGGTAGGTGATTTTGAGATTTTCGGCCGATCCCTGAACAAGTTGAACGACACGTCCAAGACGTTCCACCAACTGTGCATCGTCAGTTGCCGGGCACCCATTGTGCTTTGCATAGGCCTGTTTCAACAACCCGACACTAAAAACTTGCGGGGTCAAAGCCATCCAGATCCCATGACGATCCACCGTCTCACTTCCCAAGTCCCCACCCAGTTCCCGCTTGAGGGTTCCAGAGACGGGTGTTGCGAGAATCGCGGCACCTGTCTGCTGCGCCGCAGAGAAGACCCGCGCGAGATCCTCGTCGCTAACCAAAGGCCTAGCCGCATCATGCACCGCAACCCATGATTGCGGACCCTCGTCTTGAATCAAATCCAGTGCACACTGAACGCTGTCCATCCGCTCAGCACCGCCGATCACAAACTCGACAGACAGTGGAAAATGAATACGACTAGCCTGAGCTTCAAAATCAGCTAGATCATGCTCAGAAACAGCAAGTATCAGACGGCCGAGTTCGGCACGCATTGCCAACCGCCTAGCCGAATGAACCCAGAGTGGTTCTCCCTTGAGCAAAGAAAAGAGTTTGTTTTTCTGATCGCCAAAACGCTGACCGCTTCCCGCAGCCGGAAGAATTGCAACAACGCTTCTCTCCTTCAAGCCAACCATGGAGCCCTCTTTTCCCCACATCCTTTTGTGACACCCGAAGCTGAACGCTTATTCAACGTCCTCGTACTCTTCGTCATCTTCGTACTCGTCGTCCTCGTACTGTTCTTCTTGATCTTCGTCCTCGTACTCCGCTTCGGAGTTATCCTCGACTTCATCATCCTCGGGATCAGCGGTAGCAGCTTGAGGACGCTTGGCGGTGGACTTGGCTCCAACCGAACTGCTGGCGGAGGTCGCAGAGGTATTCTGAGGCTCTTCTTCCTCCTCATCCTCGTCTTCGATCCCCTGCATTGCATTCCACTGGGACATCGTCATGATGACCTCCCTCGCCTTGCTGCCGTTGTAATCACCAACGACTCCATCTTCGGCCATGAAATCAATCAGCTTGGCAGCGCGACCATAACCGATTCCAAGGCATCGCTGAAGCAATGAACAGGAGCCTCTACCCTCCCTTATCACCACCTCGATTGCGCTGTCATACAGAGGGTCGCGACTCTTGATGGTTTCCATGGATGCGGTGTCAGAGTCGTCGTCTTTACTGACTTTAAGATTCATTAGTTCGCCGACAAAGTTTTGCTCCACAGCACTGCAGTGTTCACAGACGGTGTCAATTTCCTCGTCCGACAGATAGGTGCCCTGACCACGAATGAGCGTACTTGTCCCAGGCCAGAGGAATAACATGTCCCCATTGCCGAGTAATTTGTCAGCGCCATTTTCATCGAGCACAACTCGACTGTCCGTTTTACTTGCAACCTGAAAGCTCAATCGTGCCGGGAGATTACTCTTGATCAAACCGGTGATCACATCCACGGTTGGCTTTTGTGTCGCGAGGATCAAGTGAATCCCCACAGCTCGGCTTTTCTGAGCCAATCGAATGATGTGCTGCTCAACATCCTTTCCTGCGGTCATCATCAGATCTGCCATTTCATCGGCAACGATCACGATGAAGGGAAGCTTCTCGGGTACTTTGGCTTCCCCATCCTCCGCTTCATCCACCTCCAACCGACGCATGACTTCATCGCGGCCAAGATCGTTGAAGCTATTGATGTGACGAACACCCACTTTTGCCAGTAGCGAGTAGCGTTCCTCCATCTTCTCGACCGCCCACGCCAAAATTGCTTCGGCTTTCTGCATGTCCGTAATCACGGGGTGCATCAGATGCGGCAGCCGGCCGTACCCGCTCAGCTCAACCATCTTCGGGTCGATCATCAACATGCGTACTTCGTCTGGTCGGCAGCACATCAAGATTGATGTAATGATTGCGTTGAGACAAACACTTTTACCGGTACCCGTTCGACCGGCAATGAGAAGGTGTGGCATCTTGGCGAGATCAACCACCATCGGATTACCGGAAACGTCTTTCCCGAGAAAGACCGGTATGTTCATCTTGGCACTTTGGGTGTCGGACTCCTCAATCACATCGCGCAGTCGAACCACCTGCCGATGCTCATTGGGAACTTCGATTCCGACAGTATTCTTACCCGGAATGGGTGCAACAATTCGAACACTCGGCACACGAAGTGCAATTGCCAAGTCATCCGAGAGACCGGTAATTTTGCTGAGACGCAATCCCGCCTCGAGTTCAATTTCATACTGGGCGATCACCGGCCCGGTATCAATGTGCGTCACTCGAATATTAAATCCAAAGTCACGGAAAGTATCGGTCAAAATCTTCGCCTTGGCACGCACCTCACGCTCTTGCTCTTCAAAGCTGATGTCGTCACTTTGCTCGAGCAGTTGAACACTCGGCAGGCGGTAGTCCTCCACACCACTCGGCGCGGCCTCAGACATCTGCTGCATCAAATCTTGGCGTGGATCCGGTTTCTCTCTTTTTCTCGGTGCTCGAATTTTTGGTGGTGGAACGTCGTGATCTGAATCATTCCGAACGCTGACCGTTTCATCTTCCAGTTCGACTTCGTAAGCATCATCCTCTTCGACAAAGCCCTGATCCTCGGAAGAAGTTTCTTCACACTCTTCGCTCTCTTCATACTGATCCCATTCGCCGGTGCCGTCATCTTCCTCCCAGTTCTCGCTGTCATCCTCGGCAAGCGACTCTTCCAGTTCATCCCCCGAAGGCTCCGTCCGAGAATTGATTCGCGGCTTGCGAAACTTGATGGTTGGTTCCTGATCTTCGTACTCTCGATCGAGCTGCCCGACCTGTTCTTCGCCATGCAGATGGATCGGTTCTTCTGTGTCAGTAAAAGGTCGTCTTTTTCTACGGAGTGCGGGCAGCACTTTTTGAGACCCCTGAACGCTTGATTTGGACACCTTCATCGCCCCACGCGCAAGCTGGCTACTCAATCGCACCAGAGCGTAGTCGCTGGTCAACAAGACTCCGACCGCGAGCGTTGTGAATGTCAAAATCCATGCGCCTGTTGGAGCGAAATGCTCAAGAAGCCAAGTCGATACCATCGCCCCGAGATAACCACCGTTACCAACCACTGGCATCCCTTGAAGGGTAATCGGGGTCATCGCCGCAAATGTAGAAACCCCTAAAATGAGGATGGTCGCACCAAGTGACCTGAGCACGGGAGATTGAAGCTTGGGCTGCATCAATAAGGTAGCTGCAAGTGCCCCCAACCCGAAAACAACGACGAAGCTTGCCAAGCCAACCGAATCAAGCAGAGCGGACGAGAGCAGAGCACCCCAGTAACCACACGCGTTCGTGACGACCGGATTAGGTGGGTAGGCGACAACGTCAGGGACGTAAAGCGTGCTGAGTGGCCACGATGGGGTTTCAATCGGATCGGCGGCACTACGGGTCACCAGCGAAACGGTCAGCAATAACGTTACTGCCACCAATCCAATTGCAGCAACATCGCGAGCCACATTGGGCTCGCGTGAATTGCGATCCTCGTATCCTAGCGATTCGGCTGACATGGCGACTGATCGTCGGTGGAAAGAAACATACCCTTTATCTTTCCATCGGCAGTCTGAACGTTAGGTGACCATCCAACTGCGCCAACCCGAACAGGGATCATGCCGCTAACGGACACCCGCAATCGGAACATTCGTTGCAACCGATACAAACTAACCTGCGTACCAGCTCACGCAACGCTTCGCACTACTGAACACCTTCCAAGATGGATGCGATCTCCTCGGCCTGGAACGGCTTCTCCAGCCTAGCTCCCATCTGCGCCACCACACGTGAAGCGGCGTGGGAAGCGAGGTGTCCGGACTGACGCCAACTCAAACCGTTGGTGATCCCGTAGAGCATCGCACCGGCATACATGTCGCCGGCGCCGGTGGTATCGATCGCCTTTACGGATAAACCTTCGATCGGAAATGCTTCACCACCGTGCATAACAAGCGAGCCTTTCTCACCTAGAGTCAAAGCAACATTCTCCGCATGCTCGTGAATCTTTGCGGCACAAGCGATAGGGTCCGTCTCGCCAGTCAGACTTTTGGCTTCCATCTCATTGCAGAAGAACAGGTCAACAGGTCCAGTGATCAACTCCCAAATTTCATCTCGAATCAAGTTAATCAGGAACGGGTCAGAGGCAGTAAGTGCCACTTTCACGCCCAATTCAACCGCCAAATCCATCGCTTTGTAAGCCGCTGCTTTCGTCGTCTCACCGGTCAACAGATAGCCTTCAACGTAAACATACTTGGCTCCTTCGATCACGCTGCGATCAATATCATCAACTGTGAGTGTGGCCGAAGCACCGAGATTGGTTAGCATCGTTCGCTGGGCATCTTCGGTGATCAAGACTGCACAGGTGCCAGTTGGCGAGTCAGCATATTGGCCCGCCATCGAGACACCGAGGCTCTGCATGTCATCAAGAAAAAACTGCCCCACTTCGTCTCGACCCACCTTCCCCACATAGGCAGCTTTTCCGCCGAATTCCGCTAGAGCCACGATGCTATTTGCCGCAGACCCCCCGGCACAACGATTGAGTGGTAGGCCGCTTAGCTTTGATAAAACCTCTGCTTGCTGAGCGTCGTCAACAAGCGTCATGATCCCTTTTTCAATGCCAAGTTCCGGAAGAATGGAATCCGCCACTCGGGCCTGGACATCCACCAACGCATTACCCACTCCCACGACATCGACACTCGCCATCGACTCATTTCCCTTCACAAAAAGTTTTCGGTACGGTCCAAACGCCACCTACCGGACGAGGCTGGAACCCTGAAGTCAAATATTTGACCTCCGTCACCCTAGCCCACAAACTCTCGATCGCCAAGCTGACAACTGTTGTCTGACGGGGCACCCAGATCAACAAGTTTTGCTACAGCTCCCTGACACGATCAGCCGAAGCGTATGAAATTGACACTCAAGCCGCTCCTATCGAGTGAATTGTCCGCCTTTGGTGAACTATTCGGGCGATTCTTCGTCGCTTCCCCTTGTGAAAACGGGGGCAAATAGGGAGACTGAGCGCCTGAAACATAAAGAAATCCGTACGCGACCGCCTCCGACCGTTGTTGGTTGGTGGATTCTTCGCCTTCCCGAGGTTTGCCCAAGAGACACTGGGTTTGCCCAGAAAAGCGAAGACGTTGGATCGCGTTGTGCTGATCTTCGATTCACTCATCGATCCGCACCATGCCTCATTGCACGCCTCTGGCGTTGAAAGGGAAAGCAGAATGGCTCGTTACACCGGCCCGAAAGGGCGTATCAACCGTCGACTTGGTACCCTGATTTACGAAACAGCTGGAGCATCTCGAGCTCTGGATCGCCGTCCTAATCCTCCGGGGATGCATGTGCGTGGTCGCCGCCCAAGTAACTACGGTGCGGCATTGATGGAAAAACAGAAAATCAAGCACTATTACGGTCTTGGCGAGCGTCAACTTCGCCGTTACTTCGATGCGGTCGGTCGCAAGCCCGGTAACACCGGTGAATTGCTATTGTTGATGTGTGAGCGTCGACTCGACAACGTTGTTCGCCGCGTTGGATTCACCAAAACTCGCCCACAGTCACGTCAGGGCATCACGCACGGTCACTTCCGTGTCAACGGCGTGAAAGTGACCAAACCAAACTACCTGCTTCGCCCCGGCGATATTATTGAAGTTCGCGGTAAAGAGAACCTCAAGAATCTCTATCGAGGTGTGATCGCCAACGCGAGCCCGGATGCGTTGGACTGGGTTTCGTTTGACAGCGAAAACCTGAAGGCCACCATGTTGGGTGTTCCTGGACCAAGCGACATCAGCTTGCCGGTGGACGCGAACAGCGTGGTCGAATTCCTGTCGCGATAAGCGATAGCCCGCAGGCGGCCGAACCGAAAGGCGGTTTGCGGAACCACGTCATTTTTAAGCACACGCCAAAAGCGTCTTACCCACATGGGTTGGACGCTTTGGTTTTATGCGGTACCTAGCTTGTAGCAAGCTTCATCCTTCGAAAAGATGAAGCTGCGACACATGACACACAACTCTGATTGGATTTCTGAATCATGCACGCTCCGGTTGTTGTTCTCGGTGGTGGCCCCGGTGGATACGCAGCAGCATTCTTGGCAGCTGACGAAGGACTTGACGTAACCATTGTTGAAGCGGAACCACGCCTTGGAGGCACCTGCTTACTTCGAGGGTGCATCCCGAGCAAAGCGTTACTTCACGTTGCAAAAGTCATCAGTGAAGTTGAAGAGCTTCATGAGGATTGGGGCGTTAGCTATGAAGGCAAACCCAAGATTGACATCGACAAAGTCCGAGCCAAGAAAGACAAGGTCATCTCGAATCTGACCGGAGGCTTGGCGGGTCTCGCGAAACGACGCAATGTTACGGTCATCCACGCTCGCGGATCGTTCATCAACTCCACCACACTGAAGCTCGAGGGTGACCATGAATCGATTCCCGAAGGTGGCCAACTAACTTTTGATCACTGCATCCTTGCAACCGGCAGTGTTCCCGCGATGCCACCCGCTTTTCGCATCGACAGCGACCGTGTCTTGGATAGCACAGGAGCACTTGCCCTGCAGGATGTCCCGGAATCGTTGCTGGTGGTTGGCGGCGGCTACATTGGACTCGAAATGGGTTCGGTTTACGCTCGCCTAGGGTCCAAGGTCACCGTGGTGGAACTCATGGATGGTCTGCTCCCTGGTGCAGATCGCGATTTGGTCAAACCGTTGGCTAAAGCAATGGACTCACTATTCGAGGGACGCATCTATCTGAACACCAAAGTCGGCTCACTCGCTGAGGTGGATAATCAGGTGGAAGTAACGTTTGAAGGTCCTGGGAAATTCGGACACGAACGTTATGACCGAGTCTTAGTCAGTATTGGCCGACGCCCCGTGACGACGGGTCTGGGGTTGGAGAATACGAAAGTGGTGGTCAATGGACGCGGATTCGTTGAATGCGACTCCCAACAACGCACCGCAGACCCGCACATTCTCGCCATTGGAGATGTCGCTGGCGATCCGATGCTTGCCCACAAAGCGACTCACGAAGGGCGCGTTGCGGCAGAAGTCATCGCGGGAAAATCATCTGCGTTTGACAAAGCAGCCATTCCAGCAGTGGTGTTCACCGATCCAGAAATCGCTTGGGCGGGACTAACTGAATCCGAAGCGAAGGCAGCCGGCAGGACGGTTGAGGTAGAAGTCTATCCGTGGGCAGCTAGCGGTCGAGCGCAAGCGATCGGAGTCACCAACGGCCTCACAAAATGGCTCGTTGATCCGGAGACGCACCGGGTTGTCGGCTGCGGAATCGTTGGGAGCGGAGCAGGTGAATTGATCGCTGAAGCCGTCTTGGCGATTGAAATGGGCTGTGAAGTCCACGACATTACCGATTCGGTTCATCCTCATCCGACGCTCAGCGAAACACTGATGAACGCAGGTGAAGTTCACTTCGGAACTGCAACCGAAATTTACAAGCCGAAAAAGCGATAAGCCTTTTCGCTTGCTGGCAACAACTAATGACCAGAGAGCGGAACGAGGTCTCACTGCATGCCCATGCCGCAGACATCAAGCAAACCGCTAATCGTCGTCTCTTTGGAGGGGATTGCGCCGACTTCCATGAGTTGCTACGGCTGCTCATGGAATCACACTCCTTCTTTGGATCAAATCAGTGGACACGGTCTATTATGGGATCGACTGTTCGCGAATGACGATAATCCCGCTGAAGTCTTGCAAAAGTGGACTAACCATCAATCCCCTTGGGCAGCATCTTACAGATCACAAGGGCCTTTGGAGCTATTCACGGATCAAGCGACAAGCGGTTCCCACCAGCATTGCTTTGACGAGATCAACGTCCTAACCTTCGATCCGATCGCGGAAGATCAAATTGCCTGCGATGACATCTTCGACACACGATTCGGACAACTGATCGCCACTGCAATCCAGCGTCTAAAACAACCCGCTGATTTCGGCGCAATCTGGATCCACAGTGACTTCTTAAATCAGTGCTGGGACGCCCCTGCGGATAATGATGCGTTAAGCACGGAATCCGTTGAAGATCACCCCGATCAAGATGATGTTTTTTTCGGCCCCGTCGATGATCTTAATCATGACAACACAGAGATAGACCCCGGGGAACATCATGCCCCCCCTGAGACCGCGTCGATCACGCCCACCTCGGTGCTACCTCCTCAAATCAGGATCGATGGCGAAGCGGACCCGGATATGCTGCCGCAGTTGATGGATCGCTATGCTGCCCAAGTTCAACTGATCGATCAAATGCTGGGCTACCTAATCGACGAAGTGGAACGAATTGGTGCCCAGCTTGTCGTTGTAGGCACCAGCGGATTTCGACTGGGACAGGATCATGAATTCGGACTCAGACCGACTCGACTTAGGAGTGCAGACCTTCATCTTCCACTGATCGTGGCTGGAAGTGGCCCGCTTCGGATTCCGCAACTCACCAGCAGTGATTCAGTTCCTCAGCTTCTACAACTGCTCGGTCAAGAAAACGACTTTCACTACCCAGAGCAACAGTGGGCCTCCGCCGAATCTTCGGTGAAACCACTGACAATCAATTCGCAGCGATGCCGTTATGCAGTGATCTCTACGGACTGGTTCTGCACGGTAGATACTGACGGAAGCGAATACCTATTTCTGAAACCAGATGACCTAGACGACTACAACAATGTCGCACGACTCCGACCCGACATTGTCGATGAGTTAGTCGCCATGCACCAGGAAACAGAATAACAAGGTTCAGGTTGTTGAGACTTTAAGATCCGGGAGCCGGAGGAATGGTTTCAACAGGTAGGTCGCTGCTGCTTTGCTCCATCAAGTCCTGCGCATCGGTGGTGACTTCCTTTGAACCCCTCTTGGATCGCATCCGAGCAAAGACACCACCTTTTCGTTTTGTCCCTTGGGCGAGCTGACCGTCCGCTGTAACTTCCACTTGGGCTGTAACTTCATCCGGTCCAGAAGGTGAATGCCCCTGAACCTCACCGTCAGCCGCCTCGGATGCGATAGTCAGATCTGATCGCTGGCCGCAAGAAAAGAGGCATCCACGATCTCCAGATTTCATTCGAGCGAGTAAACCGTCCCGCGCCACTGCCGAGGTCTCGTTCATTTGAAGGACAGCAAATCCTGCACACAGAACCGCACACACCCATCTTTGTCTTCGTGACATTAGTGACCTCGCTACGTACTTAAAACGACAAACTAGGACGTATCAACTGTAAGCTTCTCTTCGCTAGAAAGCTCGCTCGTTCACTCTATCGTAAAGGTGATAGCAATGTGAGGCAACGCAGGCAGCGAGGGATTGCGACTAATTGCCACGAGCTGCGAACTGGACACGAGCCTTGAAAGCCATTTGTGGAGCAGCGGCGATCCAATAATCTTTTTATTCGAAGGCGACAGCTAGTCACGATCAAAACGTGATTGGAATTGCCGGAACCTCTATCGGTTGACAGATGTGTTGCCTGCGGCAGCCTGAACCTTGTCGGATGACCCCGAGTTGGGTGGATTGGTTTCCACCGTTTCACCAGCGAGAAGTCGAGCCATCATGTCACCGTTCTCAAAATCGAGAACCATGGGTGGCTGATTTTCCTCGACCGCAATCACAAGCCCCGAAATTCTCCAATACCGGCCCTCTTGTTCGACGGCCCAGACCACTTGGTTGGTGGTTTGAGTGCCATCGGGATTTGGTTCGACCCAGAGACTGTGCACCAGAGCGGAACCAGGCTCATCGGGCACCATCTCTGCTCGAGTAACCTTAAAGGAGGCGTTTGGCGATCCGATTGGTTGCACGTTTTGACCAATTCTTCTCAGCTCGGACTGGGCAGTGAGCGTCAGCAAGCTCTCGGCAAGAGAATCTTCGCCACCACGACGAACCTCATCCAAAAACTGACTCACCACATCGGTGGGTGAATTCACGAGCGCATTGGATTCAGCTTCTTCAGAGGGGGAAACGGATGCCTGATTTGCCGCCTGCTCCGTCTGGCCTCCGCACCCAAGAAAACATGGAGCGAGTAAGCATATTAGACTGAAATATCGAACCATCTTCTCTTGCCATCGTTTGAGCGAATGCGGACTTTGGTGCAGCCCTTCGAGGGAATCCAATAGGTAGCGATAATCGATCTTCCTGCGACAGGTCAAGTGGAGTTTCCGGTGAGCAGTTGGCGAGCGTAACATCACTCTCTCGAAGCCTCGCAAATCTTCATCTCTGGCAAATCTCAGATCTGTGCTCAACTGCTAGATGAGAGGAGATGCTAGATGGGAGGGGATTCACCTATCGCGACGGGAATGTTTCTTTCACAATAGTAATCGAACTGGGATTTGGCGCTCAGAAGCAACTCCGAGACGGATGAACGATCGCCTGTTACCCAGATTTATTTCGAATCAAACTCGCTTGACCCAAAACCTCTATTTGATCAGCTAGATGACCCCAGAAGAAAACAATACCATCTCAGTGGACGGTGAACTGGTTGATTTACGCAACAGAACGCTTGCTGCTCTCCTAGCTTGGCTGCTCCCAGGCGCTGGACATTTTTACCAAGGTCGTATGACCAAGGCAGCCATCTTCTTTATCTGCATCATGTCAACGTGGATCTTTGGATTCGCAGTCGGCGGTAGTCACGTCGTGTACTCTTCTTGGGAGCCGGGGGATAAGCGTTGGCATTACTACCTTCAGGCCGGTGCGGGCGTGATCTCCTTTCCTGCTTACATTCAGGGACGAAGGATGAACGATGCCACGGATTCGTTTACGGGTGAAACCAAATCCAACTACGAGCCGCTATGGAATGGCTTCATGGCTCCTCCTGTTCGGCCGGTAATCGAAAGTGAGGCCGACGAAGTCGCTGCTTGGTACGCCCAACGTGGTGCGGGCTACGAAATGGGTACTTGGTACACCGTGATTGCAGGATTACTCAATATCTTGGTGATCTATGATGCATACGGAGGACCGCTATCGGTTCCCATTAGTGGGAGAAAAAAAGAAGAGTCGGTCACCGACGACAATGAGCAGCCCCGTTAATAGGCACCCATCATCACGATGACTTTTATCCGTTTTTAAATCAATGATTCATCACCGCGATCAAGCGGGTCAAAACATGCTTTCTATTTCTCCCACTTACATGCTGTACTACCTGCCACTGATTGTGACCGTGGCTCTCGTATTCGGCGCGACTCGCCATGAAAACACAACGCTGGTCCTCAATCACGCTTGGCAGACTGCAAAGTGGATCACTGGCTTCATGGGTGTGATTTTCGTAGTGCTATACGTCATCAGTTTGTTCACCTAATCCCAAGCCCCCCGACATCTCTTCAATATCACAGCATCTCTTCAATATCACGGCTGGTCATATGCAAGTTCTGACATTAGGCGCTGGAACGGTAGGTCGATGGATTGCGGACATGCTTTGCCGGCGTGGTCACAGCGTAACCGTTGTGGATACGGACCAAGAGAATGTCTCACAAATCAATAGCGAACTCGATGTGAGAGCGATGGTTGGAAGTGCGGCGAGGAGCACCGTGCTGTTTCAAGCAGACGTCTTCTCTGCTGACGTGTGCCTCGCGGTTACAGGTAACGATGAAGTCAACATTCTAGCTGCAAGCATGGCCAAGGCGCTCGGCGCCCGACGCAGCATCGCCCGGGTTTACGCGCCCGCTTTCCAAGATCTAAGTACATTTGATTACCAACGACATTTCAATATCGATAGCTTACTTAGCCTCGAACAACTCTCCGCATTTGAACTCGCTCGCGTGATTCGAAACCCGGATGCAATTCCTCTCGAGCATTTTGCTCGAGGTCAACTCGAAGTCTACGAAGTGGAGGTTGATGCTCGTTGCTCTGCGGCCGATCACAAACTGCGTGACATCAAACTACCCTCGGCGGTTCGCATTGGATCAATTGCAAGAGACGGAAGGATGTGGATTGCCAGTGGTGAAGATGAGCTCCACGGCAAGGATCGAATCAGCCTCATCGGTAATCCAGAAGCGGTCGCAAAGAGCCGAGAACTTTTCACCACATCAAAGGAACGCACACCTCAACAACGTGTGATGATTGCCGGTGGCGGTGAAACCGGTTACCACTTAGCGGATTCACTATCGCGTCGTGATTATCGTATCGTCATGCTCGAAAGTGACCCCGATCGGTGTGATCGACTGTCTCGACTCCTACCTAACACCACCATCATCCACGCCAACGCAAACCGTCGCACGATCCTCGAGGACGAAGGCGCAGGCACGGTAGATTACTTTGTCGCCTGCACGGGCAATGATGAAAGTAACATCATGGCAGGGGTTGAAGCACGTGAACTCGGAGCCGATCGAGTCATGTGCGTGGTGGGCCGACCAGATTATGCCAATGTCGTTGGTAAGCTTGGCATTGATTACGCGGTTAGTGAGCGAGATGTCACGGCGCGACAAATCATTGGTTACCTCAACGAAGGTGCTGTGATTAGCCAACGGCGGCTACCAAACGGAGCAATCGGTGTCTTTGAGCTGGAAGTGTTCGAAGGGGCTGCCATTTCGCGGGCGACGCTTGCGGAGCTTCCTCTTGCGGGAAGGTGTCTCATTGCTGCAATCGAAAGAGATGGTTTTGTTCGGGTTCCACAGGCTGACGATCAGCTTGAACCGGGGGACATCATCGTTGCATTAATCGATCCGTCAGCAGCGGAAGAAAGTCTCGCACTTTTCAATCCATAACCGATTCAATACTTCATGACTTCGACTCCTATTCGCCAAAAAGCGATCGCCCGTGTTTGGGCGGATATCGGTGGTACGTTCACTGACTGCTTCGTTCACACCCGCGGAAAACGCTTCGAGATAAAAGTCCTCAGCAGTGGATTAACCCGTGCCGAAGCAAGTCAGTCGTCCGTAAACGACACGTTTTTCATTCAGAATCTACCGGCATCTGATGTCCAAAATTTCTGGTGTGGAGCCGAGGCGACTCTGGTCGATCAAAATGGCATGACCACGGAACTCGGCCTAATTACCTCCCAGGGTGATGCCCAAATAACCGTCGAAAAGAATCCGAGAGCAAAGCTTCAACGCCTAGAATCTTCATTCACTCTCGAGCTGAACGCAAATCTAGAGGCACCCGTCTTAGCGACTCATATCCTCCTCAAAATTCCATTGCAACAACCGCTTCCTCCACTGGATGTTCGATTGGGAACGACCCGTGGAACCAATGCCCTGTTAACACGGTCGGGTGCAAAGACGGCTCTGGTTGTGACAAAGGGATTTCGTGACCTGCTAAAGATTGGCGAACAGGATCGCCCAGATCTTTTCACGCTCAACATCAAGAAATACGCACCGCTGACTGACCACGTCATCGAAGTGGATGAGCGACTTGATGCGACGGGGAAGGTTCTCAAGCAACCTGACCTCGATCAAATCACCAGCAACATTAAACAAGCTGCGGCAGATGGAGTAAGTTCGCTGGCAATCAGTCTCTTGCATAGTCACCTTAACGATCAACATGAACAGCAGATCAAAAAAATTGCGAGGCGATGCGGAATCGAAGAAATCTCACTCTCCAGCGATGTTGCTCCCTTAATCAAATACATTTCAAGAACAGAAACGACCACGCTCGATGCTTATCTAAATCCAATCTTAAACGATTATCTTCACCGCGTAAGAAAGCAGTTTGGTGGAGTCGAGAGTTGCGATTTAAAAATCATGACCAGTAATGGCAACCTGGTACCTCCAGCTTCCTTTCGTGGAAGAGACAGTATCCTTTCAGGCCCCGCCGGTGGCGTCGTTGCTTTGGGAGAAATTGCTTCCAGAGCAGGGCATACCAAAGTCATCGGCCTCGACATGGGAGGTACGAGCACGGACGTGAGTCGGTACGAGGGCCAAGTTGGACGTCGTTACGAATCTCGCGTCGCTGGAATCCGCGTGATGACACCGATGATGGATATCGAAACCGTTGCTGCTGGCGGTGGATCCATTTGTTCAGTCAGCCAACAGGGACGATTGAGTGTCGGACCCGCGAGTGCCAGCGCAGAACCCGGCCCAGCCTGTTACGGCAAAGGCGGTCCTTTAACGGTTACCGATGTGAATCTACTTCTCGGTAGGATTTCCATCGAAAGGTTCCCGTTCCCCTTGGATCAAAATGCCGCAGAACAAAAACTTCAAGGCCTGAACGCTCAGTTAAAAACGCACCGGTCGATTGAACCGGAGGAGTTGGCTGAAGGCTTCTTAGATATTGCCGTCACGCATATGGCTGAAGCGGTTCGAACCGTCAGCACTGCGCAGGGTTCAGATGCGAGGGAAATGGCGCTTGCCGGTTTTGGCGGAGCTGCAGGTCAACACGTGTGCCGGATCGCGGACACTCTCGGAATGCATACCATCATCGATCACCCAGACTCAGGGTTACTCAGCGCTCTTGGTATGGGAATCGCTAAGGTGGGACAGTTTGCTTCACAAGGTATCTACAAAACGTGGGATGGAGTCTCCGAACTTGACATTGATGATCAGATATCCTCGGCTTCTCAAGCGGCATTGGAAAAACTGAATTTAAGCCCGCTTCATCATTCCAATGTTTCCAACCGATTCGAAATCGATGTTCGATACAAAGGGAACGAAGCATCGCTCTCCCTTGAACTGGAACCCCGAGCGACATTGGCTAATCGTTTTCTTGACAAGCATGTAGAAACCTTCGGCTATGTACGAGATGGACATCCAATTGAATTGGTTGCCATCCGTTGCGAAGCAACCATCGAAGAATCTTGGGACATAGAAGCTAACGTCCGTGAGGAACAAGTTACTCAGCAACCATCAACAGATCGTGATTTATCCACAGTTGAAAACGCGAACCCAACGATGGTGAATCCATCCGTTGCTGAATCTCCTCGGACAACTAAAGTTTGGCACTCCGGTAGCTGGATACGGGCCAATTGTTATGACCGCCAAACGCTGGATTCGCGGCAAATCATCGTTGGTCCCGCTTTGATTGCCGGACCGCACTCCACCTTGGTTTTAGAACCTGGCTGGGTTGCGGAACATTCTGCAGATGGACTGATTGTTGCAACAAGAACACCACCTCAGACTCAAAGTGAAGGAACGCGGGACGGCACGATCAACCATCGAGACGGCACATCACGCACGGAGAGTAATCCGTCTTCTACTCAGAACAAATCGCTCAGTCTTCAACAGACAGACAGCAGCGACGGTCACGACCCAGTCCTGCTGGAGGTACTTTCACGACGACTACAGGGGATCGCCGACGCGATGGGCGAGGCCCTCCGTCGAACCTCCATCAGCGTGAACATCAAAGAACGCAGAGACTACAGCTGTGCGATCTTCACGAAGGCAGGAGTGCTTGTGGCAAACGCACCGCACGTGCCTGTACATCTAGGTGCCATGGGGCATACCGTTCGGAATCTTATCGATGCCTACCCGTTAATGCACGCTGGTGACTGCTATTTGAGCAATGACCCTTATTCAGGAGGTTCGCATCTACCTGACGTGACATCCGTGACACCAATCTTCTGCGGCAATCAAGAATCAGGTCATCCAGATTTCTTCGTAGCAACGCGCGCGCATCATGCAGAAATTGGGGGTATATCCCCCGGTTCCATGCCACCTCATGCCACTTCGCTTGCCGAAGAGGGTGTGTTGATTCGTAATTTTGCTTTGGTGCGAGATGGCAAGGAATACCACGCTGCGTTACGAAGCCTGCTTACCTCTTCCGCGTTTCCCTCTCGATGTCCTGACGAAAACCTTGCCGACATCGACGCGCAACTTGCAGCAGGTCTACTCGGTAATCGCCTACTTAAAGACCTAGCTAATGTCTACTCACCCGATTTGATTCACTCCGTGATGCAGAGACTATTGGATGTTTCTGGAGACACCATTCAAAGTTGGATCCAATCCTTACCAGATCGACCGTTGGAGTTTTCTGATCAGCTCGATGACGGCACATCCATCGCAGTGAAAATCGAACGAGATCAGAAACAGCTTCGGATTGAATACCATACGGCTTCAGTACACCCAAATGGTTTTAATGCAACACCGGCAATTGTCACCGCCGCCACACTTTACGTTTTTCGCTGCTTGGCAGGATCTGAGCTTCCACTGTGCGAAGGCGCCCTCCGTGATGTCCAACTATCGATCCCGACTGGATTACTGGATCCGCCATCACACGCGGATCCGAAAAAGTGTGCGGCGGTGGTTGCAGGAAACGTTGAAACCAGTCAACGCATTGTTGATGTCCTGCTTGGTGCACTAGGTGTTGCCGCTGCCTCTCAGGGAACGATGAACAACCTGCTTTTGGGAAATGACCGATTTGGGTACTACGAAACAATCGCTGGTGGCAGTGGAGCGACCGCACTAGCTGACGGCGCGGATGCGGTGCACACACACATGACGAACACGAGGATCACCGACCCTGAAATCTTGGAGACACGATTACCCGTTCGCTTGATTCAGTTTGCGATTCGAAAGAACAGCGGGGGACGCGGAACGCACCGAGGCGGCGATGGTGTGATTCGCGAATTTGAATTCCTCGAACCGCTCGTGCTATCGCTGATAACATCGCGACGCACAACACAGCCATACGGGCTCAATAATGGAGACGCCGGTTGCTCAGGCCGCAACCGGTTAATCCGGCAGGGGATCGAAGAATCCTTGGACTCTCGAATCACCACGAACGTCACGCCAGGTGATCGTTTGATCATCGAATCTCCCGGTGGTGGCGGGTGGGGCAGATACCAAGGCTGAAGGCCCTGCTTGGCAACTTAGTTGGCCTCTTCTAATGGGATGATCGGTACAAACGTCGAATCAGATGCGGGACGCTTCTTAAATCAGCACCATCATGCAACGAGTTTTGAATCATGGTCACTCCACGGTAAAGTAAACTAAGGGATCGGAATAGGAGAATCCATTCCGATACGAATTGGTGCACTGAAATTTACAGTGCATGACGATCCACGGTGCAACGCTATCGAATCCGTACATCTATGCGATACTGTCTCTTTTTGGCGATCTTGATCATTTCCCCCGCGTGGCAAATCACCTTTGCTGAGTCGGCAACCCAAGTACCGCCCGACTTCAGACGAGAAATACGCCCAATCCTTTCGGATCATTGCTTTGCGTGCCACGGTCCGGACGCTAACGATCGGCAGGCGGACTTGCGACTCGATACACCCGATGGCCTTGCCTCCATCATCAGCCCGGAAAATGCTGATCGCGATTTCATTCTAGATCGCATTCATTCTGACGAGATCGACTCGGTGATGCCGCCGCCAGAATTTCAAAAACCACTCTCAAGCGAACAAAAACAACTACTAACAAGTTGGATTCAAGCGGGAGCAAAAATCGAACAACCTTGGGCGTTCCAAACGCCACAACTTCCTTCGTTACCCAACGAGATCCATTCAGCGAATGAGGTAATTGATCATTTCATTCAGAAATCAATCTTACAGAAAGGCCTGACACAAAACGGTCAAGCCACTCCGTCTGAACTGCTTCGCCGCGTCTGCTTGGACATCACGGGCTTGCCACCGAGTCGTGCACAGATAGAAAAGTTCCTTGGCGATCCCTCTCGGGATGCCTACGAAAGCTTGGTAGATGAATTGTTAGCATCGCCACATTTTGGAGAACACTTCGGTCGATACTGGCTGGATTTGGTTCGTTATGGAGACACGCATGGATTGCACCTCGATAACTATCGTGAAATGTGGCCCTACCGCGACTGGGTTATCAATGCATTCAATCGAAACCTTCCATTCGATGAGTTCATCACGCAACAGCTCGCCGGCGACCTGATCGCTGACCTTGGGCAAGAAGGTCTTATTGCAAGTGGCTTCAATCGCTTAAACGTGACCACCAATGAAGGCGGCTCCATTTATGAAGAGGTCTTTGCCCGCAATGTGATTGATCGAACCGATGCGTTCGGCACCATCTTCTTGGGTTTAACGGTGGGGTGCGCGGTATGCCACGACCACAAATTTGACCCCATCTCGCAGCGCGAATACTACTCGCTATCCGCCTTCTTCAATAGTCTCGACGGGAGGGCGATGGATGGAAACTCGAAAGACCCGGCACCTGTGATTCCGGTAGCGACCACGGAACAAAAAGAGCTGATTGCTGAATATGAACAGGCACTCCAAGATCTCAAAGCGGAACGCGAGGGTCCCATCGAAACCGTCGATCAATCTCAAATCACTTGGGAACGATCCTTCAACGAGAGTGGCGATGCTGCGATCCACACCCTCCGCCCTGAATCAATCCAATCGTCCGCTGAAATAGCTATGGAGATACTAGAGGATGGGTCCTTTTGTCTCATGGGCGAAGCAGCAGATCAGGACACGACCACCATCATCGCTCCACTGCCGTCCGGTGTGCCATGGCAAACACTGCATCTTGAAGGACTTGTGGAGTCTGAGAAAGATTTGGTGGGAGCCTCCCCCAATGGCAATGTCGTTCTCACAGAAGTTGACATAGAAGTCGGTAATCCAGACGAAGATCAACCGTGGAGCAAAATCTCTCCGATTTACGCCCTAGCAGACGTTGAACAAAATGACGGACCCTTTGACGTTCGCTATGCCATCGACTCATCAATGAATCAACGTCAAGGGTGGGCAGTTGCGGGACACAAAACTCCCGGTGGCCGCAACGCCTGGTTCGTCTTCACTCCGCTGGACACCGAAAATCAAAATCTCAAAGTTCGCGTACAACTACACTACAAAAGCTCATTTGCAAAGCATCAATTCAAACATGTCAAACTAAGCCTCGGTAATTCAAACCCTACAATTCCTGAGAGTCAGCAGGTCACACTCGGTCCAATTTACTCGGCAGGTCCATTTCCGATTGAGAGCCCCAACCCCGGGTACGGACGAACCTTTGCATCGCAAGCACAGGCGTTTGTTCAAGATGAGAAGTTCACCTACGAGGATGTAGAATATCGGTGGCATCACCAGGAAGAGTTCAGTCCGGTTTCCGTTCATCATCTGCCAATCGTGGTTGACCGATCATCCGTTTTGGTGATGTATCAAAACCTTCAATCACCAAAAGCACAAAAAGTCACTTTGCTGTGTGATTCTGATGACGGTCTAATCGTTTATCTCAACGGCAAAGAAATCTCTCGAAGCAGAGGTCCTCGGCCCATTAACCCGCTCGACCAAGAAATCGACTTAGAGCTCAAAAAAGGTAGTAACGATCTTTACTTTAAAGTGATCAACCACGAAGGCGGATCCGAATTCACTTACGCCTATCGATCACCCTCCATCCCGCTATCCAAGAAACTGATTGACTTGGTGAGCATTCCGGTCGCGGAACGAAGTGACGAAACAAAAGCAGCGTTACAGAAGTATTACCGAAGCGTTTTTTGTTTGCATCCTGATTGGCTAGCCTTACTTGATCTCGAAAAAGGTACCCGCAAAGCAAAAGAAGCATTAGAGAAAGAAATCGCTACGACCCTCGTTTGGCGTGAGACCAAAGAGCCGAGAACTTCTCACGTCCTCATTCGCGGGCAATACGATCAGCCCGGCGAAGCGGTTGAAAGAATGACTCCTACCTTCCTTGGCCCTTTGCCCGATAGCACTTCGAAGAATCGACTCGGGTTAGCGAATTGGCTCACCGACACGCAGCACCCGCTGACCGCGAGAGTTGCTGTGAATCGTTTTTGGCAGCAGGTCTTTGGAACGGGATTGGTAAAAACAAGTGAAGACTTTGGTAGTCAGGGTGAACCACCCAGCCACCCCGAATTACTCGACTGGTTAGCCGTTGACTTCCAAAGGGACTGGGATGTGAAGCGAATCGTTCGCGCGATGGTACTATCGCAGACCTACTGTACCAGCCACGCACTCACTCCCGAACTTCAAGCAAAAGATCCGTACAATCGGTTCCTCGCTCGAGGACCTCGACACCGCCTCGATGCCGAAGTGCTTCGTGATCAAGCACTTTTCCTGTCCGGCCTTCTGATTGATCGCCAAGGGGGTCCGAGTGTAAAACCGCCACAGCCAGATGGATTGTGGGCTGCCGTGGGATATTCGGGAAGCAACACAGTAAGGTTTAAACCTGACTCTGGGGAAAAAGTTTATCGGCGCAGCGTCTACACGTTCTGGAAACGCACGAGCCCACCGCCTCAAATGTCAATGCTCGATGCCCCAAGTCGTGAATCCTGCACCGCGAGGCGTGAAAGAACCAACACACCCCTGCAAGCACTCCTGCTTTTAAACGAGCAACAGTTCCTAGACTCAGCAAAGAAACTCGCTGAAAGAATTGCAACCGAAGCCGATGGTGATGCACTCGAAAAGATTCACTGGGTCTTTCAAACGGTGACTGCGCGAACGCCCAATGATCATGAATCAGCAGCGATCCATTCACTACTCCAAGACAGCACTGCCTACTACCGAGAGAAACCTGATCTTTGCGAAGAACTCGTGGGGAACAACGATGCAACGCAGGCCGCATGGACCCTCGTTTGCAACACATTGCTTAATCTAGATGAGGTGGTTTCCAAATGAGTACGATCCTTAACCGTGAAGCCATCATGGCTCTGACAAGGAGATCGCTTTTTAGTCGTGGTGCCGCAGGACTTGGAGCAGCCGCGTTTGCCGCGATTGACAGTTCAAAACAGTCTCCGTTAGCCAACGCGACATCCTTGGCGACAGACGAAACAACGTCTCGCTTACCGCACCACGAAGCAAAAGCGCAGCGAGCAATCTATCTGTTCATGTCAGGTGCCCCAAGCCAAATGGATTTGTGGGACCACAAACCCCAGATGGCTGATTGGTTTGACAAAGACCTCCCGGAATCGATTCGCAACGGCCAACGCCTGACCACCATGACCAGTGGCCAAGCGAGATTCCCGATTGCACCGAGCATCTATCAGTTTTCTCCACACGGCCAGCGTGGAACGATGGTCAGTGAACTACTGCCGCACATGGCAAAGCAGGTTGATCAGATTGCTCTTGTGCGTTCCATGTATACCGAAGCGATCAATCATGACCCCGCGATCACCTACATCTGCACGGGAGACCAACTCCCCGGAAAAGCAAGCCTCGGATCGTGGCTCAGCTACGGACTCGGGACCGAAAATGAAAACCTTCCCGCTTTCATGGTGATGACAGCATCATGGACCGGACGCCAGCAAGCGCAAGCGCTTTACAACCGACTCTGGGGCAGCGGTTTTTTACCAAGTAAGTATCAAGGAGTGGCTCTGCGAAGCCGTGGCGACAAGGTCTTATTTCTATCCAACCCCAAAGGGATTGACACCGACGCACGCCGCCGGATGCTCGACACCTTGGGATCTCTCAATCAACTCAACCTGCAGCAAGTAGGCGACCCTGAAATCAACGCGAGGATTGCGCAGTATGAGATGGCTTTTCGGATGCAAACCAGCGTGCCTGAACTTGCTGACCTGAGTGACGAGCCGCAGCATGTACTCGACCTCTATGGCCCCGAAGTACTGGTACCAGGAACGTTTGCAAATTCATGCATCATGGCACGCAGAATGGCTGAGCGTGGAGTTCGCTTCACCCAGATCTTCCATCGCGGCTGGGATCAGCATGGCGCTTTACCGAAAGATCTTCCAAAACAGTGCAAGGATGTTGATCAGCCATCTGCAGGCTTACTCACAGATCTCAAGCAACGCGGCATGTTGGACGACACACTGGTTGTTTGGGGCGGAGAATTTGGTCGTACTGCGTACTGCCAAGGAAAGCTAACCAAGACTAATTACGGAAGAGATCATCACCCAAAATGCTTTTCAATTTGGATGGCAGGTGGAGGAGTTCGTGGAGGTGTTGTCCACGGCGAAACTGATGACTTTAGCTACAACATTACAAAAGATCCTGTTCACATCCATGACCTGAATGCCACGATCCTGCATCTCTTGGGGATCGACCACCGTCGCTTTACCTATCCATTCCAAGGTCTTGACCAGCGATTAACGGGTGTAGAACCCGCAAGTGTCGTCAACGAGTTACTCAGTTGAATCAAGACATCTTCAATGACTCTTCCCAAGCTCGATTAGCTTTTTCACTGACGATCACATTACTCACATTATCAGCAACATCTAATCAATCATGATTCAACTCGCTTTACCGAACCTATTGTTTTCGGCACTCTTGATTTCCTTCTTGGCCGTGACACCGTGGAAGATTGCGGGATCGCAAGAAACCAATCAGCGAGCGAGCAACGACCAGATCGAATCAGACAAGCCTAATGTCCTTTTTATCTTTCTGGATGATTTCGGTTGGCGTGACTGCGGTTTCATGGGATCAGACTACTATGAAACGCCTCATCTTGATCAATTGGCTCGCGAAGGAATGATCTTCACCAACGCCTATTCAGCTGCGGCAAA
>JBMHCO010000115.1:0-10131 GCA_049889895.1 Rubripirellula sp. | reverse complement strand
TGCGTTCTCCAGCGGCTCCCCCACGATGGGTTTGTCAAAGATGATTTCCGTTGAGCGAACCCTCGGCTCGTAGCGGCCCACCGGAGAGCCTTTGAGCGCTGCGGTGATACTTTCCTCGCTGTAGTCGACCCACCGCTTCGGATCGGCGGCACGTTCTTTCCGATAGCGCTCCCAGACTCTTGCGAGGAACTTGTCGAAGGCCTCCGCCGAGATGCGGTAATGCGCCATGTGCCCGTTACGATCGCTGATCAGTCTGATGTCGGTGGCTTCCACCGGCAGGTAGCGCATGATCCGGGGATCGGAGATTTCGGATCCTTTTTGAAAGCGGTGCATCCCGGTCAGGAATTCAGGCTCCTCAGGTTTCTGGGGCGCTTCGCCTGTGCGGGCTGTCGCCCCACCGGTCGAGATTTGTCCGGTTGGCAGATTCTTGCTGTTCTGAATCGAGATCTTTCCGTCGCGGGCGACCACCATCTCAAATGCCGGTGCCGGCACATCCTCCTTCGTGGCCGCCTTATTACCCTGTTTTCCGCGCCGGGCCCGCGGGGTCCAGCTGACTGTCTGTTTTTCCGCATCCCATTGCCCCATCAAGATAGTGGGTGGGACCTTTGGCTTTTGCTCGAGTTGCGCCTCGGAATAGTTCACGGGTCCAAAGCGGACCAGCATCAGGCCGAATTGTTGGTTTTGATATTCGGGCATCGCCACGATATTCTCGACGATTGCGTGTTGCGGATTCTCGACGGGCCATGACCAGATCAGGTTCCAGGTCGATGCCATGCCCCCTTGCGAACCGCCCGTGATCACGAGTTTGCCTGTCAGGGCGGTGGTGGTATCGCCATCAACGGTCTCCGCCTTGAACGACCACGTTCCGCGGGCTGCGTTGAGTCCTTTGAAGAGGGCAATCTGATCGGGAGAAAAGTTTTTGGGCAGTGTCCATCCAAGGGCCTTCCACTCGGCAGAGACTTGCGACTCCGGCGTCTGGGCTACGGCTTGCCGCGAAGAAGGTAGGAGGGCCGCGGTGCACAGGAACATCGTGGCAATTGCGATTAGTTGTTTCATCTCTTTCCTTTCGTTGTCGTGCTGTCGAGTGCCTGCGTCCAGGATCGGCGCTATTTTGGCCGACCCCTTCAGGACGAAACAGACGAGCCTCAGGTTACTGTTGCGTCTCAGGGAACGCAGTGGGTTGCCTTATCGCTGCTCGCGGTCCGCATCGGGTTGTAGCTTCGCCGGTCCGGCCGCTGCTTCGCTGTTGGCTTTCATTTTCTGCAGCAAACGATTGCCTGCGGCAGGTTCTCCGATCAAATCCCAGAAGATCGCTCGCTGTTGGGCGGTCATGATCTGCTCAATCTGTCGCATACTTTCCAGTACCTGCTGCTGACGTTCCGCAAGCACAGCCGCTCGCTCCGCTGGGTCTGACGGCAATGCCTCCGACCCAAAACTGACCGCCCGCACCTGTTTCTGCACGCTTTTCAACTGCTCCTCGCTCCACTGCAATGCCTCAACGGGAGGCGTCAGGTACGGCACGTTATTATCCATCCACGTCCCCGTATCCAAGGGCTTTCGATCCTCTCGAGCAGATCGAAAATCCATTTGCAAGATGTCAAATCCAGCGAACGGAAAGATCGATTGCAGTTCCCGCTGCTTCCAGCGCTTTGCCTGCTCCGGGGTCAGGATTCGGTTCCACTGCTCATCCCGCCGTGGGACAAAATCCCAGGCCACCCGAGCCACGTCCGCCCCGTACTTCAACAGTGGTCCGTACTTGCTGATGTCCCGCTCCTCCGTGTGACGCGGATACCGGTAGCGACAAGGCACCTGCTCCAGCGCATATTGGATCCATTGAGTTTCCAGCTCATGCAACTGCTCATGCTGCTTCTCGGTCAGTTTCAGGTCAAACCGAAACGCCCCACTCGCCTGAACGGGAGACTGAAAGTTCAAAGCCAGCATCTGATGAAACAGCTGATGCTGGCCGTCATCCAGCAGATCGCTGATCGCATTCCTAAGCAGATTGTCACGCCGCCGCTCGTACGGGCCGCGTTGCTGAGCGGCAGGTCGAGCTTCGTACTTGGACTTCGCAGTCAGAAACCGAGCCTTCCCGTCTCCCAAAACATCCTGCAACTGCTCCTGCTGCTCGCCAGTCAGCTGAAGCCTTCTCAGCAAATCAGCCGATTCGAAGATGGAAATCTCCGCAGGGACGCCCATCGCGCGAAAGTTCGGCTCATCAGCGGCCCGGCTTACCACGCACAGACTGACCACCAAAATCATTGTGATGCCGACTAACCTGCACACTTTCATCATGCTTGTCTCACTCTTTCTTTGCAGAATAACTTTCGTCCATACCACACATTCCACATCGTCCAGCATCAAAATGTAAGACACCACAAACTACGTGGCCAGCGCAGTACAAACAGGCTGTTCAATAAGTACTTTGTCCAGAGTTCGAAGAGGGTTCCTTCCAGGGAGGGTTCAACGGACATATCTGGTGTGCTGTCGGAATCTCTGTTCGCAAAATGAGCAATGCACCAGCCCAGAAGAAAAGCAACAAATAACAATGCTTTAATACTTGAGTGCTTCATCTTTTTTATCCGAATAACGCCTGTCCAAGGCTGCACTGTGCTACTTTGTTTCGATGCGTCCAAAATCAGCATCAGATTCACCGGTTACCATCACATCCTTGAAGACGATCTCCTCGCCCCAGATCTCGAAGAGGTTGACCGTGTTTTCGGCAATATCGGGGGCGGGTCGAAAGATCAGGTCGATACGCTTGCCGTTCAAGTCAGCAGGGATGTACGCCATACTGTTCAATCTTTCGTTTCCATCTGCGGTGCTGGTGACCGATCCACTCGTGTATTCGTTATCGCCGTCCTTCAGGATCAACGTAAAGGCGATATCGATTGGTCGCGGCGTGATGTCGAGTATGACGTTTGAGTAATACTTGTTTTCGGTTTTTGGGTTCACAGCTGGGCCTGTCTTAATTCGCTTGATCGTGATCGAGCGATCGACATCGACCTTCATCGACGGGTCGGTGTTGATGTTGACCGTCGTTTGGCCTCGCGGCAGAAACGTCGTCTCCGTTTCGAAAGTGACTTTTCGGGAGGCGAAGACGTCTTGCCGCTCTTTATTCTCAGGGGCAGCGGATTCCAGGATGGCCAACTCCGACTCGTAGGTAATTGTTTGTCTGCCGGGCATAATGGACTCCCACGTTTGTTTTCCGAAGGCATTGTTACAGTCCAGGCTACTATTACCGCCTTTATGCCTGAGTGTTCGCAGGTTCCCCGGCATGTTGCTTGCCCCGATTAAGGTTTCTCCGATTCGGACGGCCCAGCTCTTCTGTTGAAGCTGAAAAGTGACGTGCTTTCCGCTACCGCAGCGCACGTCCTGAACCACCAGTTGCAGATTCACACCCCCGGGCGTGCCAATGACGATCCGCGGCCGTACCTTAACATCGAAATAGTCGACGACGAACTGCGCGGTGTATTGCTCCCAGAGATCGCGGTCTAGCTTGTTCGACACCCAGCTTTTCTCGATCAGGTCTCCCATCTCGGTACGCCAAGGGCGTTGCCGGTCAGCTTGGTGTTCGAGGACCAGGCCGATCAGGTCGTTCGTTTGATCGCTGTTCAGCAGGCCCTTGCCTTCTCGGCGAAGTAATTCAGCGATCGCCGACTCACTGGCAGGGCCCGTCTCATCGGCGTCATGCATCAGCTCCGAGACGAGCTTGAGGTGCGAGGCTTTTGGCGGATTACCGCCCTGGAATTGGTTGGCAGTCTGTGTGTCGCTCTCTACGAACTGGTTTACGACGATGGCAAAGACGATGGCGGCGATGAGTCCAATCATGGTGAATACTCTGGCTTTGGTCGTGAGAAACGGGATGAGCCCTCGTCCTGTGGCGGCCGGTGCTGGCATGGCCCTTAAGGATTCGGGCAAGTCGGTCTGCGTGGGCTGTTGCAGGTGGTTGAGACACGACTCCAGCAGCTTGTGAACTTCGTTTGCCGAGGCGAAACGATCGGCCTTGTCCTTCGACATCAGCTTGTCGACGATCTGGGCGAGCCAGTTGGGGATCTCAGGGTTGATCCCGCGGATGGGGACCGGTGTCTCGTCGATGATCCGCCGCATGACGCCGTAGGACGTCTCCGCGCGGAACGGCGGCCGACCTGTGCACAAAGCGTATAGAACACTACCCAGGCTAAAGAGGTCGCTTTTTTGGTCGACCGATTCGCCCCGAGCCTGCTCGGGCGACATGTATTGCGGCGTGCCGGCAATCGCACCTTCACGTGTGACTGATGCGTCATCGACAGCGCGGGCCAGACCAAAGTCGGTAAGCGTGACACGTTCAATACCGTCTTCAAGCAAGACGTTTTCGGGCTTGATGTCCCGATGCACCAAACCTTGCTCATGAGCCGCCGCCAATCCCGCCGCAACCTGGGAGCCGATCCGCAAGATTTCGACCGTCGTCCGCGGGCCTTCGCGCTGCAGTCGTTTTTGCAGCGACCCACCGCGAATATACGCCATCACCAGATACGGAATCGCGTCGTCACTGGAAACGCAGTGAATTGGAACAACATTCGGGTGCAATACGGCAGCGGCCGCCTTCGCTTCACGGGAAAATCGTCTTCGTGCAGTCCCATTGTTGGCCAAGTGTGGGGCCATAACTTTGATGGCAACCACGCGATCCAAGGCAGGATCAACCGCCTTAAGCACGACGCCCATGCCCCCAACTCCAACGACTCCAGATACTTCGTAGCAACCCAAACGTCCGAGTCGGTTGGGATCGTCCGATGGAGCGAGAGAATCGAGAGCGTTCCTAACTGCGAAGGGTTGCTCAATGCTCTGGTGGGCGATCGTCGCTGCCGAGCATCCAAGAGTACCGGCGTGATCGAACTCCGTAGGCTTTAGCAACTCCGTTGCCTTCGCCCAACGCTCCGCCTCGGCAGCCTGCGTTTCGATGTAACTGCGGCACTCGGCGCATGTTTCGAGGTGATCGACGAGTTGAGGGGCGTCGAGCGCCACATGATCGGAGTTAAGAAAAGCATCAATTCGCTTATGATCACAGCCGTTGTTTTTCGTATTCATGATTCACTTTGCTCCAAACCCTGAATGTGATCACGGAGTCTTCGCATAACACGACTCCGCGCCGCATACACTGTGCCTACCGACTTGCCGATGATCTTCGCCGCCGCTTCGCACGATTCTCCGTCAATTACCGTCAGTTCAAACGCTCGCCATGTTTCCGCATTCACGTCCGACTGCACGGACATCGCCGCCCGCAGATACTGTTCGCGCATGTACTCAACAGCCAGTTCCTGTTCGACGTCCGATGCCGCTGCAAGTTGTTCGGCTATCAGTTCCTGAATGTCGGATCCACCCACCGGTGCATCTTTGGGAGAGCGAGAAAGCGCTGAGAGAATCGAGTTCTTGGCAACGCGCCGCAGCCAGTGTCGGAATCGTGCACCAGGCTTTCTTTCCCACCGGTCAATTGCACTGGCAACCCGCATCAAGACCGTTTGCACCAGGTCCTGAGCATCGGAGTCCTGCATGCCTCGTCGCCGCGCCATCCGATAAATCACAGGCTGATAGATCAGCACAAACTCTTCCCATGCCTCGCGGTCATCCGGCGAGCGGACTTGAGCAAGTAGGGTTGATCGTGTTTCCGGGAATTCAGTCATTCTTGTCCTCTGAGGGTACTAAACTCACCGCTCCGAGGTTTCTGACACAGAAGGGGTAAATTTTTTGGTTTTCGCGTCAGAATTGACACAGACAGGGATCTCAACACTCTGCAATACAAGGACTTAGGACTACGATGCATTGCCGCGCCTATTCAGCCAAGGTCCTCCGCATCGCCTTGGCGGCTACCCCAGGGAAGTGGCCAAGGCTGTTCCAGTGCTGGGCTTTCTCAACATCCACCAGACGGATGTAGGCGTCATGGACCAGGGCAGTCGCTTGCAAAGTCTGACCGGGCTTTTCATTCGCCAGCTTTGCGGCAGCCAGTTTGCGGAGTTCATCGTAGACGAGTGGTAGCAACTGCTCGGCCGCGCTCGGATCACCATCCTCAATCTGTGAGAGTATCTGCGTAATGTCAGTCATCGGGCATCTTTCAATAAACACTTGCCATGACCGTGATTATACGCTTGCCGCAGTTTTGATTCCTCCCGCCACTCAAACGGTCTTCCGCAGAGCAACCCACATCTCCCGCTGCTTCCCCCAATCAACCTCCGCTGAAATCGGCCGCAGCATCTTCTCGTGAATCGGTGATTTACCTCGTGTGACAAGCGGCAGGTTGAGTAACTTTTCTTGAATGTCGGGCGCCAACAGCGTCAGGTTCAATATCTGAGAAATCCGTGGCTGCGTCACATGACCTAAACTCGCTAACTCGGCAAGATCCTGCACCTCACCATCGCGAAGTAAATCATCCATCTCGATCGCCAGCGCCATCAGCCTAGAGATCCGCGGAACCGCCCCCCGATACGTTTCCACCGGTTGCTTCGTTGGGGCTGCTTTCCTGCGTTTTCTTATGGGACTCGGCTGTAATTTGAGTTTCAGTTTCAATTTGGTCATTTAATCACCGGCTGTTTTCGAGATAGGATTCCAGCGGCCTCGGAGCTAAGCGTTACCGAAAGCCCATCGTCATCAGGATTGAAGTCGATACGTTCAACCACCATCGAAACAAGAAGGCAGCGATCCTGAGTCGGCATTGACGCCCACACGCTGTCAAAGTCTTGGAGAACTCGAGGGTGAATTACTCCATCATGGATCCGCGATGCCTTGTTTATTCCTTCTTTAATAGAGTCTCGGTCCGTTGTCGATACGCGCAGCCGCTTTTGCAGTTCGCTGATTCGATCCACTGTCACCTCGGCTCGAGACTCCGATTTTTCTAACCGGGCCAGTTCAGCCATGTCCCGCTTGATTTGCTTATCGAATTGCCGCATCTGAGTCTTCAGTTCATCGATCTCCTCGGTTAGATCCAGCGACACTTGATTGTCGACCTCGTCAAGCAGCACCGTGTCCTTTGCAATCTCGCGTATCTGATCCACAATCATTGATTCGATTTGATTGGCTGGAATCGACCGCCCTGGGCATGCGTCCGCTCCACTCTTGATCGCCGTACAGCATTTGTAATATCGATACATCGTTCCCCGGCTGCGTGAGAACGTGTGCGTCATGCAGTATCCACACGATGTGCAATGAATCAGTCCCTTCAAGAGAGCTCCGTGTTTATTAACGACTCGATTGCCACTGCCGCGTTTGTTCTGGCGTAAATGGTATTGAACCTGCTCAAACAATCCGGTGTCGATGATCGCTTCATGCTCCCCATCGAATTGATCTCCTTTGTGCTTTACTTTGCCCGCATAGATTGGATTGGTAAGCAGTGAGTGCACCGCAGGTTTATCGAACGGACGACCGCCGCGTGGAAGCCCTTTCTTCGTCGTCCACGTTTTATTGCACCACTCGCGTTTATCGAGCCATTGAACTACTGGTAGCAATGAACCCAATTGCAGATATTGCTTGTAAATCTGTCGAACGCGTCGTGCTTCCTCCGCATTGACCACAAGTTTTGGGCTGGCATTGGAGCGATCAACGTCATATCCAAGTACCGGAATGCCTCCCGCCCATTTACCTCGCCGTCTCTGAGCGGCTAATTTGTCACGAATTCGTTCACCGATGATTTCACGTTCGAATTGTGCAAACGAGAGAAGGATATTTAACGTGAGCCTGCCCATTGAATGGGTGGTATTAAACTGCTGGGTGACCGAAACAAACGAAACCCCATGCTCATCGAACGTGGACATGATTCTGGCAAAGTCGAGTAGCGATCGGCTTAGTCTGTCTACCTTGTAAACAACCACGCAGTCGATTTTTCCGGCCACGATATCGTTCACGAGACGGTTTAAAGCGGGGCGATCCATGTCGCCGCCGGAGAAACCACCGTCATCATACAGCTCGGGAATACACTTCCATCCCTCATGCTGCTGACTCGCAATGAATGCTTCGGCTGACTCACGCTGGGCGTCAAGAGAGTTGAAGTCTTGGTCGAGACCCTCCTCGCATGACTTACGTGTATAAATGGCACACCGAATGGCCTTCGAAGTCTCACGGACTTGCTGCGTCATTTCTTTCTCCCGAGTTGGAAGAAAACGAATCCATTGACGTGTGAACCCGTAATTGTCTTCGCGACAGCCGAGAGTGATTTGAATCGCCGATGGTTGAATTCGAAATCATCCTCATGGACTAAGACCCGTATTAACTGGCCTTTGTAGTTGCGTTCAATCCAGCTACCGGGGCAGGGGAGTCGCGAGTCACGATCGACATTCGATTTTTCCGTTCCCAGGGCATAACGTTGATCCATCGGATTGTAGCGAGGGGCTGTGACACGGAGGTCGGCATGATTAGCAAGCTCTTTTGCTCGCATCCTCGCGCGAAGGGACAATCCACCTTCTGCGTTGGCTTGCAGCCTCCATGCGATCCGCCGAATGAGGTAGCGTTTATGTCGGCTTCGTGTTGGCTCCCCAAAGAGAGCTTCGTACTTGTCAGCTAGCTGCCGCATTTTCAACGACTCGAGAAGAGCGATCTCGGCCTTCAGTTTTGCGTTCATTTCAATCTCCAAATATTGGCATGTGCGCATCTCTTGTTATTTCTCCTGGGCGTGAACCCCAGACACAGAGAGCCGTGTTGCTTCAATAAGCTCAAGGCCGTCTGCCGGCTGTTGCGCTGAATTTCTCTTACCTTCTGTTAATCTGGACCGACGCAGCCTTATTACTGCTGATGCCAAAAGGTGGACCAGGTCGGTTCGTTGAACTTCTGAAATATTCTCTCTTGAGTTTTTCGATTGGCTCATGGCTTCCATAGAACAGGGGATGTACCGGCGGATCCATTTAGCGACCGGGAAGATAACCCGGAGGTCCGCTATCTATAGGCCTTCTCCTTTTGGCCTCAAACTGACGAAAGATTCTCTGGATTTCATCTAAATCGCCGAAATAACGACTCTCAATAGATTTCGCTCTGGCGATGGACCAGACGTGTCAGGGCGATTGAAGATGATCTACGGATCAACAAGAGGTTCGAGCAGACAGGAGAGATATGTCACGACAGTTTTCGATACCGACCATCCTGCGTATGGTCCCCAATGAGTTACTTCAAGAGTTTTTTGTTATCCTTGGCCACAGTGAGTTTGATCCGTGTTGGCCACAGCTTGGTAAACGTGAACTGGATCCAATGCTTGATTACATCACTGACCTGCCAGCATCACAGGCAGCCCAAATCGATCAGGAACTGCAAGCGGTCTATGAGCTGAGTTGTCAGTCGGGTATGGCAGCGATTACAGAATCCGCCAAGCTGCATGGTGTCGGTGATCTGCCGCTGTTAATGCCACAAGAAATGAGTGTGCATGGACGAGCGATGTGGACACGGCTGAATTACCCAGAGGTGTTCAACACGGCGCAGCTACTACATGAGGTTGACCACCTGAGTTGGTGGCGAAAGCGTAATGATCTACCGGCTACAGAGCCTGTCGTAAGCCCAGAGACGATCCAGCAGCTAGAGCATGGGATTTCATGTTTACTGAAAGATCAAGGCAGAGGACGACTGTGCACGATAGAGACCTATCGCCGCGGAGACGTCCATTACTTCTTTGCTTACCCCGACGACTACAGCGAAACGGCCCACAAGCACGATGATGCGGGAAACCTAATACCTGTGGTGATCAATAAAACAATGCAGGTGGTTTTTGCGTATGACCAAAGTGCTGGATCACTGGAAACATATGCCAAGCTGCCCAAGCGAATGAAGGAAGGGCTGGAGAACTGTTTTGCAGCCTGCATCCTCGGTGGTACGCTCTCGGATCAATCGCCCACTAAAACGTTTGAGATGAATCAGCTGAAAGATCCTGATTTTCACCTGCAAACCGATCCACAGGACTGTGTGGCTGCACAGGTTGTACGCATGCGGATCGCACACCAATCCAACGGCAGGAAGCTGGACGTTGCTATTGACCGCACGAATCCCGGTGAATCGATCTACCGTGCAATCCAGGAGACTCTGCAGAGTGACGTAAGAAGTCTTAGTCAGTGGAATATCATCTCTGTGGCCATCCATTTCGAGTTTCTACCCAAAGCGGATCGTAAACCTGGCCGTCAAACCATCACT
>JBMHCO010000114.1:0-13366 GCA_049889895.1 Rubripirellula sp. | reverse complement strand
CGAATCAGTACAATGGCGGCTGTTAAACAGCCAATGAACCGTCTGTCACAAGGATTCGAGTTGGATCTAAAACAAGCACATATGGAAGCATTGTCTTGGCGGATACTTACCGAGACAGCGAGGAAAAGCCCTAAAAGGCTTCGGATCTACGAAATGCATCCTGGTGGAGGGCAATATGACGCGTTATCGCTATTCACCACGGAAGATGTAAAGGTCGCCATGCTGAACCGCCCTGGCAGCTTTCATGTTTCAGAATCGTTACGGGACCCGGGAGTACCAGCTGCGAACGAAGACTATCTAAAGATTTGGGACGAATACATTCTGTGTTCCGAGTTTCCCGATTTAGTTACTAAGGTCTGTTCGTTGATCGGGATTGCAGTCCCCAAAAAGCTTCCTGCTTCAACTCCGCCGATCGTTACTTATCGGCTAATCTCAGAACTTCTAGCGTGGGGCATTGGTCGTGATGCTTATTGGCAATGCCGCAGCGGATACAACGATAGCTCGGGGTGGGATGGATGCCACACGCGCGAGCACTTATTTGAGCCGTTTGAAGAAGCATCAGAAAGACTACGGGTCGCAGACGATGGAGACTTATTCAATCATCCACCCTATCGCTTCTGGTTTCTAATGAAAGAAGATGAACCCCTTTTATGCTTTGACACAACCGGAACAATTTGGAATCGCGCTGGCAAGAAACTCGATTCATTCCAAGCGTACAAAAAAGAAAAGAAGCTTTGGCCAGTGATCATGCAGATTGCCGCGGATATCCTTCCATAAACAATTTGCTGTTGTCTTTGGCGTTTGAGAGTATTCGGACATAGCTTGCCGAATAAGATCTCCTGAAGTAAGTAATTCTAAAGTGAACTTAGGAAGAGATAATGGAAGAGATTGCTTCGACCAAACCAACCTACTGGCTGCTGGGAGCTTATTGGCCCGACGCTGACTCGCCAGACCAGACAGAGCGTTTCATCAGAAACGGAATCTGGCAAAATGGCTACTCTGATAAATACCTTGATAAGGTTCGTGATATCAAATCGGGTGATAGGGTAGCGATTAAATCAACCGCAACTCAAAAGCAAAACCTGCCATTCGAAAGTCATGGCAAAACCGTGTCAAAAATGCCCGTCAAAGCTAAAGGCATTGTTCTGAAGAATCACGGCGATGGTCAGAATATTGATGTGGAATGGGATCGGGACTTCGTTCCAAAAGATTGGTACTTCTATACCAACCAGCAAACAATTTGGCGACTCAAGACGGATGAGAAATACAGTCTTCTCGATCTATCAACTCGCTTAATCGATTTTGTTTGGAATGATCGACCGCAGAATTACGACTGGTTTTGTGAGCGATGGTGGGGGAAAGAGTCGGGACAAGATGAAGAAGAACAATCATTAGATGAAGTAAATACTCAGGTTCCGTATGGAATCGATGACATCTTAGATGCGGGTGTATTTCTTTCAGAAGAAGAAATTCAGACCGGATTAGATCGCCTGCGAGCAAAAAAGAATCTCGTTTTGCAAGGCGCACCCGGCGTCGGCAAAACGTTCCTTGCAAAGAAACTCGCATACGCATTAATGCAAGCGGAAGATGATAATCGCGTGCAGATGGTTCAATTCCATCAAACCTACTCTTACGAAGATTTCATTCGAGGCTATCGACCACTCGAATCTAATGCTGGTTCATTCGGAATTCGCGACGCAGTGTTCTACACGTTTTGTAAGAAAGCGATAGCTGACCCTGATCACGATTACGTCTTTATCATCGATGAAATCAACCGCGGTAATCTAAGTCAGATATTTGGCGAGCTACTTATGCTGATTGAGGCCGACAAACGTGGGTCCAAGTATGCGATGCCCCTAGTCTACCAGCGTGAGAGTGAAGAAAGCTTTTACATTCCAGACAATGTTTACTTAATTGGATTGATGAACCTCGCAGACAGATCACTCGCAATTGTCGACTATGCTCTAAGGCGACGGTTCGCATTCATGACGCTTACACCAAAGTACGACAGCCAAATGTTTAAAGATTGGCTGACAAAGCGAAATATGACAAAGGACCTTGTTGAACTTATTAGCACAAGGATGTCAGCCCTTAATAAACAGATCCGAGACGACAGCTCACTTGGAGAGAATTATCAGATTGGGCATAGTTTCTTCTGTCCACGCGGGACGGATTTCTCTGAACTCAATTCATCTTGGTTTTATGGCATTTGCGAGATGGAAATCGTACCGCTTCTAAAAGAATATTGGTTTGATAACACCAGTCGTGTAAACGATATTCAATCGGGCCTACTAGCAAAATGAGCGATCACGCTGCGAACATCGAAAAGTCGCAACTCACGGCTACGGGCATTCCTGTAAGAAACCTGTGGCACATGCTGCTTTACGCGCTCGACGCAGTGCACCTTCAGAACTCTTGGAAGTCTCAGTTTCAAGATGCACCGGATACAAAAAATCTACTCGCATCTTTCTTGGTTAACTTAATTGAAAGACGATTACGTATTGGGCTTTCTTGCGACTATCGAGGCCGAGCAGATGTCATCGCTGGGGTTAAGGGACGGATTGACTTCAATCGCAGCCTAAAACAACTCAATTTTTTGCAAGGCCGCGCGGCCTGTGAGTTTCAGGTGTTTAGCGAGAATGTCCCTAAGAATCAGATAATTCGAAGCACACTGACCGAACTGTTACGTGATTGCGAATCCTCAAGAACGCAAGACTTATTGCCAGATACTCGTACCGGCGCTCGCCAATGCATTCTTAGAATGCGGACGATTTCACCAATTGAAGTCAGCGGGAGAGCAATCAGACGTGAACTTGCAAAACGGCATGATGCTGATTACCGACTGATGTTGTCCCTTTGTCAAATGTTACATGAATACAGCATGCCATCAGAGTTCGACGGGGAAAATAAGCTGAAGAGCTTGGATAGAGACGCGTATATTTTCCATCGCATCTACGAAAAATTCGTCGCAAACTTCTACGGCTCACGATTATTAGGATGGAAAACTACAGCTCAAAAACAAATGTCGTGGCCAGCAGAAGGTGATGACACCTATCTGCCAAAGATGCGACCTGACTTAGTGGTTCAACATAGAGAGACCAACACCATCGTAGTCTTGGACACGAAATTTACCGCGCGTTACCTGAAATCTGGGCCGTGGGATACAGCGAAATTTGATTCGGGTCATCTTTATCAGATGTACGCGTACATAAAGTCGCAAGAGCAGCAATCACCGGCACATGCTGTTGCCACTGGAATACTGCTGTACCCAACGGTTGAAAAGTCACTATCAGAGACCGTGAACATGCACGGAAATCGTTTTCGTTGGGAAACGATCGACCTTGCGCTGCCGTGGCAGCAAATCGAATCGCGACTTCTCGAGATATTTGATGAAGAACCCACGCCTCACTTACAAACGCCCCCTTGCTCTACCAATTGAAAGCCGGGAGTTCTAAGAACGTGTCATTTCAGGCCTTCTCAAGCAGCGACCGCTGGCGTGCATTGGTGCTTTACGGCCTGAATACTGCAACCTACAAGATCGCTTTAGCGAAGACGCTGCTTGAGCTTGCACAGTCTCAGCAAACCGAAGTTGCATGGAGTGAGCTCTCCCAGCGATTCTTCAATCAGTACCAATGGCGGCTCGAAGCAAATGGAGGAATGCCACAAAGTGGGTTGGCCGGTCGTCGAACCAAGATGGAGCGAATCGTTGCGGAGTATCAAACTGGACAAGTGTCTGAAGCTGATGCCATTGCCAAGGTCGGCAACGAGGCTTTCAGTGACGTGATCCCACGTTTTCACAATCTCGGTAAGACACAGGAACTGCAAGGCACGTTCTATGAAATTGAATTCGGCAATCGACTGCTCTTGAAAGATGCGATATTTGAAATTGTCGATGATGCTGCATCTCTAAACCAAGAAATCGATGCTAGGTGGTCGTTGCTGGAAGGTGCATACACGATTCAAGCTGGTGATTTTGAACTTGCCAACAGCATTCGAGATATTTACATCGCTGATGGTCACTCTCGCCGCGACCTGACACCGAACATTCCGTTTTTGCAGGGCTATCAAGGCAACCGCTGTTTCTACTGTGCTGAACCGATCAGCTCCGATGTTCATGTTGATCACGTCTTGCCGCGACAAGTAATTCAGCACGATGAGATATGGAACCTGGTGCTCGCACACGGATACTGCAATCTGCAAAAAGAAGATCGTATTGTTGGTGAGCATTTCATTAGGAAACTCATCGCCCGAAACGAAAACATCATGGGGAGCAACCACCCATGGAAAAAGAAGATTGCGTCGGCACTTGGCACATCTCTCTCACAACGTTCCAAGGCCACCCACACCCATTACAAAAATGTCTGCGATGTCCTAGGCTGGAACTACTGGGGAGGACGGGCCGACTATAACCCTGAAACCGATCCGTTTTATTCGAGACTCATCACAGTACTTAACAACAAAGCGATGAAATGACGGTATTCGACGAGATCCCGGAGTCCGAACATATATGCGGGTCCAACACGTTCTTTGTGATCCGAGACCGGTTCCCAGTAAGTGAAGGTCATAGCCTGATCATCTCTCGACGGTCAGATGCTGTAACGTACTTTGATCTCTCGCCAGATGAACAGCAGGAGCTCCTTCAGCTCATTGAGGAAGTCAAAACGGAACTTGAGAGCAAGTTATCTCCCGACGGATACAATATTGGCATGAACTGTGGAGCCGCAGCTGGTCAGACAGTGATGCAGTTCCATTGCCACATCATTCCTAGATTCAATGGTGACATGGACGACCCAAGAGGTGGTGTGCGGCTTTGCGTACCAAGCAAAGGTAACTATCTCAAGTCAAACTAACATCAAAAATCGCATGAGCCGCAATATTTAGTTGTCCATAACTTGACTCAAAGTAAAGTTATCCAAAACTCAAAAAGCTCACTTTTTTGCATTGGCTTTATACTTTCAGTCATGACACCGCGATTGATGGCGACTAAACCTGCGAGTTGTGTATCCGCATCAGCCACATCGAATTTTGCCACGCAAACCCGACACCGTAGCTAGAACGAACGAAGCAAGCAGATGTTAAAGATAAACCGCGAAACGCAAAGTTTTGAGACATTGAACTCACCTTCACTGGCAGAACTTTCAATAACGGAACGATATGATCTGCAAGAATTTATTGCTAATAGCCCGAAGGACTTCTTTTCAGAGTTTGGGCTAGATATTTTTCTTGTTGGCAAGGAAGTGCTACCTTCAACGTGCGTACAAGATCGAATTGACCTTTTGGCACTCGACAGAGAAGGTCAAACAGTTGTTATAGAACTGAAGCGAGGAAACCATAAGCTCCACATGCTTCAAGCAGTTTCTTATGCGGCAATGATATCCCATTGGCAGCCAGACGACTTCTTCAATGCCATTGATAAATCAGAAGAAGATGCACTAACCGATTTCTTAGAGGTGGATCGAGATGATATTAATAGGAAGCAACGAATCATTCTGATCGCAGAAGGATTTGATTACGCACTTCTTACAGCGGCAGAATGGCTAAGCGAGCAACATGGTGTGGACATCACCTGTTGTCGAATCGCGGTAGCCAAAGATCCTGCAACCGACAGTGAATATTTAGTTTGCTCTAACGTGTATCCCGCACCTGAGTTAGCTCAAGAGTCTGTCGCGCGGGGGCGAAGAAAAAACAGTTCAGATAAAGCACCATGGCAAGATTGGAAAACCGCTTTGGAGACAGTCGGGAACCCGTCAGTTAAATCACATTTCGAACGTGAACTAGGAAACAATCGAGAGTCGTATCTGCTCAAGCGTATTCTCAGGTACAGAATCAATGGCAAGCGACGACTGTCGATTATTGCCAGAAGTAAAAATGCCTACGTTTGGCAGGATGGCAGATTCACTGATGACATTCAATTTTGGCAAGATGGCATTAGTAATCCGGAGTCGGTTAAGCCAGTGAAAAACGAGCAGTGCCTAAGTTTTTCATTAGAGACGGTTGAAGATTTTCAATACTTCGATAGAGCAGCTGGCCAAGGACTGGTCTCAACCTCTTGGTTTGATGAGCGATAAGCCGGCTGGAAGACAATGTGAATAAGCTCCCCTAGTTCACTCGACGCACGGAGACGATGAGATACATCCGAATCTCACCCGCCTCCCGCGAGACAGATTCGAATCTGTTCCCCAGTAGTTAATCAACAGTTGGTGCTCGTGTCGCCTATCTAACAGGGTCTCAAAATTCGTTATGCCGTGTTTTACATAGTGGAATGGTTCGACTCTCACCTGCCCCACCCAATAGCGACATCGCTAACTTACGAGGCCCAAACTGGGTGAGAGTCTGAGAGTAAAGTCAATCGAGTTCGAACTTTGGCGTCGATCATGCGTTGATGATCGAATATGGCGACCTGATAAGAGAGTGTCGCTCAATCACTCATCGACGTAAGTCGTTGCCACAAAGCACGTTATAACGCGGCTTGAGAGAAGGCTTTTTGACCACCGTTGAGAGTCAACTTGTGGTGCTTGGTCAAGCGGTGACCGGAGGAAGCACGCCCAGTAGGATTCGAACCTACGACCTACGGATTAGAAGTCCGTTGCTCTATCCAGCTGAGCTATGGGCGCTTGTGTGAGGGAATTACCGCCTAATTCTGCCCACCATCATCAAATATGTCTATGCAGCTTTGGGTGCCATTTTGGAACATTTTCAATTTCCGGGTTGAACAATCCTAATAACGGATCGCTACACCCTCCACTCCCCCACGAAACCTTTGCAATACACACCAAGTCGTGTGTCACGGCGAGGTTCAGAAATTCAATTTTCCTCGTAATCGTCGCTCAGCTCGCCCTAAAATAAGGTTCGCTGGCTTTCATCTTGACCTGCGTTCCGGTTTCGTTGATTCGATCGAGTCGCTCTTGAAGTCCCTTTACGACTTCCATGCTTCTTGACGATTTTTCTCGCCTCCTCTTTAGCTCCTGCCTGCCGCCGAATCGCGTGAATTCTATCTCTCGCTGCGCGATAAGCAGTTAGATGCTCCACTATCGGTTCGGGATAGTCTCGCCCAATCCAACAACCTGCTCTCGACTGCTCATCTCTCGTCATCTTGTGTGGTTCGGGCAAGTGCTCATTGGGTACTCCCGAAAGTTCTGGAACGTATCGCCGGATGAATTCACCCTGTGGATCCTGATCGATGACCTGTTTAATCGGTGAATAAATCCGAACGGTATTGATGCCCGTGGTACCCGATTGCATCTGCACCTGAGAGAAGTGAATACCGGGCTCGAAATCCAAAAAATGCTTCGCCAAGTAAACTGCGGGATTCCGCCAATGCAACCACAGGTGATAGGAAGCAAATGACACCAACATGGCACGCATTCGAAAATTTATCCAACTATGCTCCCTAAGTGCCCGCATACAGGCATCTATCATCGGGTACCCCGTCCTTCCCTCGCACCAGACCTCGAAACGCTCTTGTGAGTATTCGGATTCACGGAGTCCGTCGTATACGCGACTCATATTCTCAAACTCTATACTCGGCTGATCCTCCAGCTTTTGCATAAAGTGACAATGCCAACTCAAACGAGCATCAAACGATTTCAAAGAGCTTAACCAACCTCCGGTAGGTTGCCCCGCTTTCTTTGCATCACGCATCTCCTGTTGCCGACCGCGCAGCGCATGCACAATCTGTCGAATCGAAATACAACCCCAAGTGATCGAAGAACTCAACCGGCTACAGGCGTCGTGTGCAGAAACAGGGCTCGACATCCTTCGTGAATATTTCTCACCACGCTCATTCAAAAAACTGTCCAACAATTCCCGCGCAATGCACTCACCGCCGCTGATTAAATTCGTCTTCTGACTCTTTGCTAAACCGAGATCGCGAGCACCTTGTATCGGGACCGTCTCAACTCCTTCAACAAAACAGATCGACGTGGGAACAGGCACAATATCCTGAGCCATGAACTGATTGCGTGACCTAGACCAACCATCACGATTTTTTAATCGACGTACGACACCGGTTTGCGGAAACTCACGCCATGGAATTCCTTGCTGTTGCAACCAATCCTTCACTCTTAAGTCACGAGCATAAGTAATTGCATTTCCAGTCTCTTCGTGGCTCCATACCGAATCTATTCCAAACTCGGCATGTAAACTTGCAAAGATCGAAATCGCTTCGCCGACGCGGAGAATCAAACTTCCACCAAGTTTACGAAGTGAGCTTCGAAGGTCTTGAAGACTTTCGTTAATGAACCCCAAATGAGACGAATCAAATTCGTCCGACTGTAGAATCTCGGGTTCGTAAATATAGACGCATAGACATGACCCACTCTTGGCTGCCTCAAACAATGGGCGGTGGTCTGCGACTCGCAAATCCTTCTTAAACCAAACAACTTGCATCGATTCTTACTGCTCAATGACCCTTCAAGACTGACCGTACTTACCGGTCGCGTCTAAGAAGTATCCGAGAGCGGCAAGGCAGCTGAGGCAATTAAGGGCGTCCCCCTAGGATGCAGATTACTTCGTCAAATCGCTGCGTAAACTAGCAGCGAGCATTGTGAAATCATCGTCTAGTTGATTTTCTGGATGCCGATTCTTCACCAGTTGATACCAATCTTCGATGACATCCCCGCGATTTTTTCGATCTCTCAAAAAATCGAACATTTCCTCCACCTCAAGCAGAGGGCGATCCTCGCCAATGACTTCAAAGCAACCATCGGTAATCAGGTAGATGCTGCTACTCTGGGGAACCAAAAACTCCTCGGTCTCATATTCGCAATCTTCCATCACTCCAATAATCAGACCATCAGAATCGAGCTCTGTCAGTTCGCCATCCTCTGTAATGACAATCGCGCCGGGGTGCCCTGCCCCGCTGTATTTCAAACAATGAGTTTGCTTGTTGTAGACGCCATACCACATGGTAAAAAACAAGTGATTTTGTCTTTCCATTAAAAACATGTTATTGAGAGTTTGTAGTACCTGCCCGGGGTCGTGCCAATCGATGCCAGCGACCATCCGAGATCGAATCACGTTTATCGCTGACGCTGCAAGCAATGCAGCCCTGACTCCGTGTCCGCTCACATCAAGGATGTAGAAAGCGAAATGATCTTCGTCGATCCAGTGATAACCAAACGCATCACCCGCTAGTTCAGAACATGGTTCATGTTTCCATTTGACAGGAAACGGCTCCAGAACAGGGTCAGGGAAGACGGTGTGAAGGTAGTCCGCGGCTTCTTGGAGTTCGGCCGCCAGTCTAGCCTGTGTGCTCTCAATTTTTTGGATGTAACTACGTTCTCGATCGAGTAATCGTTTCTTTTCAAGGCAAGCGCCTACTCGAGAACGCAAGAGTGTTGCCTGTATTGGCTTAGGAAGAAAATCCTCAGCACCGGATTCGATACATTGGCACACGGTATCCATCTCGCCGAGCGCAGATACCATCAACACTGGCACATGACGCAATCGTTCGTTGGACTTGATTACATGAAGTACTTCAATGCCGGAGAGCCCGGGCATCATGACGTCTAGCAAAACGAGATCGAAAGACCCGTTTTCGAGATACCGTAATGCATCCTCCCCCGAGCAAGCCATCTCCGTTAATAAGCCCAATCGTTCGAGCTGTCGAGACAGCATCAAACGATTATTTTCCTCATCATCAACGACCAGTACCGTGCCCGAAAAATCTGCCACCACATCAAGGCGTTCACCACCGGTTTCAGAGTTTACCTTAAGTGGAAGTTGAGGTCCGGTAGATTGAGATTCAAGTGTTGTGGAGCTTGAGGTGAATGCCGCGACTAGCCGGTCCGAAATCAATTGTTCCATGGACCGCCCAATTTTTTGAATTCGTTGAATATCCTCAACGAGTGATTGCTGATCTAAATCACACGCTTCTTCCTCCAACAGCTCTGAATACCCAAGGATCTGATTGAGGAAAGACAACAGGTCGTGCCGGAATTTGCGCATGCTTCTCTTACCGTTTTCGGAATCATCAGAAGCTTTGGTAATGTCGCTCACTCGGACTCTCCTGTGAGTCGCTGTATTTTCTCGATCAAATCTGCAAAGTCTACCGGCTTTGAACCATACTCATCGCACCCCGCTGCGAGACATTTTTCCCGATCACCTGCCATCGCATGTGCCGTTAAACCCATTACCGGGATCGCACTGGTTTGCGGATTACCTTTGATCATTCGAGTTGCCTCCCAACCATCGATTTCAGGCAAACTCATATCCATTAGGATGACATGGGGCATCTCCGTTGTGGCCATTTCAACACCTTGCCGTCCATCTACGGCAATCGCCACCTCGAAGCCACGTCGGATCAATCGTCGCGACAACATATCTCGATTCATTTCGTTGTCTTCGACCAACAAGATTTTCTTCATCTGAAATACCGTCAAAAAGTTTTTTGCCCAGTGGCACAACGTGGCGTGACAACGCCGCTAACACCGACCGGAAAAGGATTCGGCTCCGGAAATGATTTTTGTTGTTCTACTCGGAAGCACCGCGAAGCAACGTTTTAACTGAATCTAACAATAACTGCCGCGTACCGTCTCCTTTGTTCATAATCGCTTCGACCTGTCCATTAAGTCGGCGATGATCTTCAGGTGTTAAGGACTTACTGGTAAGCACCACGATCGGAATATCAACATATTCTTTCTGTGAACGAAGTTGATCCGTAAATGCGAATCCATCCATGACGGGCATCATCAAATCTAAGACGATCAGAGCGGGGCGTCCCTCACGAATCCTTTCCATCGCTTCCTGCCCATTACTTGCGGTTTCAATATCCCAACCTGCACGAGTCAGCAAGCGAACGACGATCTCACTACTGGCCGGATCATCTTCAACAATCAAGATTTTGTTTCGAGTTTGGACACCCGAGTATCGATCGAGTACCGAAGACAAACGAACCCAATCGATCGGCTTCGACAGGCAATCGACAGCACCGAGTGCCATTCCGATATCGCGGTTTTCGACAACAGACAGCAAAATCACCGGTATTGAATTCAACTGATCATCAGCTTTCAAGGTCGCTAACACTTGCCAACCATTCAGATCAGGCATTTTTACATCTAAGGTGATGATGTCCGGCTTGAGTTCTCGTGCCATCTCTAAGCCCAATCGCCCGGATGCTGCGGTCACCACATCGAACCCATCTTTTTCCAAAGTACGTTTGATAATGTCTAAAGAGTCTTGATTGTCATCGATCGCAAGAATCGATGGGGTACCGTCCTTCTTTAGCAATCGTGACACCTCCAGCACCTTTGAGGTATCAACTAGTGCCCCCTCTGCTTGTTCGCCGATACTTTTTTCTGTCGCAGAAATCGATTGGCAAACCCGCGGCAGGTCGATGGTAAATCGCGATCCAATACCCGGTTTACTTTCGACGTAAATATCGCCACCAAGCATCTGGCAGAAACGGCGACTAATGCTCAAACCTAGTCCAGTACCACCATACTTCCTTGTCGTTGAGCTATCGGCCTGGACAAAGTCTTGAAATAGCTGTGCAACCTCACTCTCGGTCATACCAATACCGGTGTCCGCGACAATAAATTGCACGCGGTCTCCCGATCCCGATGTACAACTCTGAACACGCAGAGATATGGTTCCGTCTTTGGTGAACTTGGCAGCGTTGGAAAGAAGATTCAAAAGGGACTGCTGAACTTTCACCTGGTCGGTGACAATCACCCCGATATCCTCGGTGTAGGTGACTTGCAAGGTATTCTGATTTTTATGAACTGCAGGTTGAACCGTATCCACGACACTACTGACGAAAGTCTCGATCTGTATCGGTTCAACATAGGTGGTCATTTTTCCCGCTTCGATTCGCGAGAGATCGAGCACATCATTGATCAAGTTGAGTAGATGCTTACCAGCTGACTGAATTTTCTGCAGATCCTGAGCCACCTCTTCGGCTGGCATGCAATCGATGTCTTCGATCAGCATCTCGGAATACCCAAGAATTGCATTCATCGGTGTACGCAATTCATGGCTCATATTTGCAAGAAAAGCGGACTTTATCCGGCTTGACTCTAACGCCTCATCCCTCGCGACAATCAACTCTTCGGTCATGCGTTCATTTTCGTTAGCCACGTGCAGGCGATGCAACGCTCCTCCGGCCTGCCGTCCAACCGACCATAGCAGTCGTAACCAACGCTCGCACCAACGATCAGGAACCTCGTCGATTCGCATTTGCAAAACAATCTGTCTACCACCCTCATTCCAGACAGGCACATGAAACGTGCCCGCTTCAACGATTTTTGGGGCCATCATCTGAACGCTGACACCGCCTCGACCAAGATCCGCGGTATCAATGGTGAGCGTTTCAATGGCATCGAGGCGCAAAGAATCTGTCTTCATCAGTTCTTCTGCCACCCGTTCCAGAAGACGTGCCTCTGATCTCTCTTCTTGGAGCACTAGATCGAGACGCGTCTGTAGTTCCAATTCTTCGCCACGTTGAACAAGTTCACGCTCGCGATCGTGCGCTTCCTCGAGTGCAGCAAGTAATTCAGCCGCATAAACGTTCGCATCGGCAAGATTTGTGGCCTGCTTTTTTAAACGCTCATTTTCCGCAACAAGAGCCTCTAAACGACCGTGATCGTCGGGATTCATAACCATTCCAAAGTTGCATGCGAATGATGAATATCAAATGAACAAGGTTATTTTGGATTTCGCTGCGTCTTCGAGATAAGTCGCCACACCGCCATAATCAATACCTTCGATTAGCTCCTCTCTCTTGACTCCCATAACCATCATGGATGTCTCGCAGGCAACCATTCGCACCCCAAGGTCCTGTATCAATTCAACTAGGTTAGGAAGCTCTTCCACGTTTCTTTTTTTCATCAGGTATTTAAAGAATCGAGGGCCCATCCCAGCCATATTCATGCGGCTCGTTGGGACGCTCTTTGGGCCGCCAGGCATCATGCATGCAACCATTTTTTCCGTAATGGTCTTGCCCTTGAAAGAACGCCCGACACGAATTGCGTTTAAGCCCCAGAAAGTGAAAAACATGGATACGTTCATACCCATTGCAGCTGCACCCGAGGCGATTGTGCATGCGGCAAAGAGAGTGTCCATCTCTCCACTAAAGACGACAAGTGTTGCACGATCCTCCTGCTCTCCAGCGTCTCCAGACTTTTCAACTTGCAATCGCAATTGTTCTAATGCATCGCTAAAACCGCGAGTCTTCTTCTCAACCTCATCGTCGATGATACTTTTGATTTCTGCCCGAAGGTCATCAGGCAATTGGCTCAGATCCATAGTTTTGATGTCCTCTTCCTGGATTAACCCTTTATTTGAATGAGGGCCGAATAAACATCATCTTGAGTCGTAAAAGACACAAGTTCATTCCCGGTTCGACGCGCCCACGCCTCAATATCAG
>JBMHCO010000113.1:0-6126 GCA_049889895.1 Rubripirellula sp. | reverse complement strand
GAACCCCCTTCTTTGAGTGAAGCTAAATGAATAGTCTGCGTGGAATGAAAATCGCTTTTGTTGCAGTGATGATGTTGGGCACCTTGATTTTGTCATCGGCGGAAGCTGGTCGACTGGGCAAAAAGGCAAAGGCATGCTGCGAAGAAGCCGCTGCTGAAGAGTGTGCAACTTGCACCGAAGCCGAAGGTGAGTGCTGTGAAGGCAAGCAGCGAGTTGGATTGATGAAGCGTATGCGAGCTGCGAAAGCATGCTGTGCAGAAGAAGCTGCTGCATGTTGCTCGGAAGGTGAAGAAGCTGCAGCTGAAGAGTGTGCAACTTGCTCGGATGCCGAAGGTGAGTGCTGCGAGGGCAAGAAGCGATGTGGGTTGATGAAGCGTATGCGAGCTGCGAAAGAGTGCTGTGCAGAAGAAACAGCATGCTGCTCCGAAGGCGAAGAAGCTGCTGCTGCCGCTCCTGCTGAAGAGTGTGCCAGCTGCAGCGAAGCTGCTGCAGAATGCTGCGAAGGCAAGAAGCGTTGCGGTCTGATGAAGCGCCTTCGTGCATCAAAAGAGTGCTGCGAAGAAGAAGCAAAAGCTTGCTGCTCGGAAGCTTAGTTCTTCTTGTAAATCCCGTAGGGGATTGATCCAGCAAAATAACGAATTGAATCCCGGTTGCTTATCTGCAATCGGGATTTTTTGTTGGTGTGATTTGATTTGAACTTCGACTGTAAGTCACGCATTCGTTGGACTCTTTTAGCGTGCGGTAATTCCCCCGATCTTGGGGCTGCTACACTCATTGAACGCGACGGTCATTCATGACTCAGCGACCGATGAAATATCTGAATCATTCAGTCCGGATCACTCAGCACAAGAGATAGTCACCAACGGAGCTAATCGATGGATAATCGCCGAGAAATATTGAAACGATCGCTTTCGATTGCTTGTGTCGGGGCGATTGGTGAAGCGGCGATAGATGGAGTATCTGAAGCAGCATCCGCACCCACCAGGTCAGAGTTGGTCAAGCGCGAGAACGAGATACAGGGGGCTACCGACTGGCAACTTACTCGCATGCGTCCTACTTCACCCTCTGGGATGCGGACGCAATACATTGAAGGCTATTGCAGATCACAAAGTGTCGAAGCGGGGGATACGCTGGAGATCTGTGTTTCTACGGATCCCGTTCAAGATTACAAGTTGGAGATTTTTCGCACCGGATACTATCAGGGGCGGGGTGCGAGGTTGATGCAAACGTTTAGCTCACTGAAAGGGAAGAAGCAGCCCACGCCTGAATATGGGGACAAGAGATTGCGCGAGTGTCGATGGTCGACTTCCGTGTCAGTCAAAATTCCGAAAGATTGGCTCAGCGGAGTTTACATCGGCCGACTAACGACGGACTCTGACGCCAGTGGTTATGGTTACTGGCAGAGTTATGTTGTCTTCATCGTTAGAGACAATCGTCCGGCAGATATTTTGGTGCAGTGCAGCGACAATACTTGGCAGGCGTACAATCAATGGCCTGATCGCGATTCAGTTTACACGCATCCTGATGGAAATCAGGGTCCCTGGTCCGATGTGAGTTTTGATCGACCCTACGGTAAGTATTCGCAGATCTTTGATAACCCGATGACAATGGGTAGCGGCGAGTGGTTGTGCTTTGAATTTCCGATGTCCTATTGGCTTGAGCAGCAGGGGTATGATGTTACTTACTGCAGCAACTCAGACCTTTTGAGCCCGGATCGTGGGTTGAAGTGCAAGGCGTTTTTGAGTGTCGGGCACGATGAGTATTGGGACAGGCTGCAGTTTGACAGCGTTGTCACCATGCGAGACGCGGGAGTGAATGTTTTGTTTTTTTCTGGTAACTCGGTGTGTTGGGTTAGTCCATACCGAGCGAGTTACGACGGATTGCCAAATCGAATCCTATTCCGCGGAGGTCCTTATGGCGGTAATTACCGACTCGCAGAGGAGAGAGATCGAGATCACGGACCGTTTCCGCACCGAGGGCCTGACGAGGGCTATTTGATTGGTGCCAGAAATGTTGATCCGGTCAATGGTGGTGGTGACTGGGTTTGCACGAAACCAGATCACTGGATTTACGCGGGTACTGGAATGAAGAAAGGCGATAAGATTCCCGGTTTGATTGGGTGGGAATATCACGGTGACCCGCCGAGCGATCTCGATGGACTTGAGGTGATTGCCGAGGGGACTGCGTTACAGGGCGGCGTGAACCCCCAGCACTGGACCGCAACCATCTACCCGGGCCCGAGGAGCAACTTTGTGTTCAATGCTTCCACCATCTGGTGGGCTCAAGCGATGTCGAGCCCACCTGGGCATATGTTGCCATGGTCGCATTGGTCACGTCCGCATGGTCCCGATGAGCGTGTTCAGAAGATGACAAAGAATCTTCTGGATCGAGCGATTCGCTCCAAGTCGTGATCTGCGACGAGAGGAGTTTGAGAGGTGATTCGGAAGCCTCTCGACTCATGGATGCCGGTTGGGTGGCTATCGCTCTAGGTTGGCATCACGCGCAGCGTCCTCAAGTGTCGCACCACGCACGGCGCCCTCGCGTGTCGCACCTCGAGAGCGGCGATCCATCCAGCGAAAGAACTCTTCGGGGGAAATCTTTTGGTCATCGCCCGCCGGTTCAGAAAAGTGTCTTTGTTCTCTTGCGCGACGTTCGGAGGTCATTTCACCTTCACGCATCGCTAACCATTCTTCGAATGAGACCATTCCGTCTTGGTTCTTGTCATAGGCGATAAAGATTCGCTGAGCCTTCTGCATCGCAGGATTCTGGGCCTTCTGCATCGCAGGATTTCGAGTTCCTGCTTGATCACGAGTGCCTTCGGCTGGACGTCTCGCATCACTGGCTTCTCGAGGCACGTCGCGTTGTCCTTCTCGGGGCATTCGCGTCTGCTCAAGTTGGCGCCGCAGCATGGAGACTTCGTTTCTCAACTGCTTGATCATTTCAAGTAAAGCTCTTTCCCGATCATTTTGAGGTTCAAAGTCAGCACCGCGGTTGGTGCGGCGAGTTTCTGCTTCGGGTTCTTGTGAGCGTCGTTCTTGAGCATCACGTCGCTCACCTTCACGGGTTTCACCGCCACGTTCTCCTGTCGCTTGCTCGACACGATCTTGCCGCCGCTCCGGATTATTTCTTTCGGTAGACTCTTGCGCCTCAGTGCTGTTAAGGAGTAAGGCCAGTAACATCAGTGAGCTTGTCAGGTGAAATGATTTCATTCAGTTCGTCTCGTGCGGGAGTATTGGGTGGAATGCTACAGTGCAAACTTTCGTGGTATTCTAAGCCATCGCCGAACGCGGGTGTTTCAGTTTCCGGCCAGATCGAAAACGCGTGGTTTTTCGCTGCTTGCAAGGATGGGAGCTGTGTGTGGCGCCGGAGGGTGCCGGTGAGCTAGCGGGGTAATTGCTGATGGCAAAGTTGTATTTTTATTATTCCACGATGAATGCGGGTAAATCGACCATGCTATTGCAGGCGAGTTATAACTACCGTGAGCGTGGGATGACGACTTTGATACTGGCCCCAGCAATCGATGATCGCGATGGTGACCAACTCGTTTCGTCTCGCATCGGTTTGCGTTCGCCCGCAACCACTTTTCATGCAACCGACAATCTGCTGAGCCTAGTGAGTGCTCATCATGAGCGCGAGCCGGTTGATTGTGTCTTTGTGGATGAGGCACAGTTCTTGGAGAAAAAACAGGTTCGGCAGCTATCTGATGTCTCGGATTCGCTTGGCGTGCCGGTTTTGTGTTACGGGCTAAGGACGGATTTTCAAGGTAATCTTTTCACCGGCAGCGAGCAGTTACTTGCGTGGGCGGATGAACTGATTGAGTTAAAGACCATTTGTCACTGCGGAAGCAAAGCCAATATGGTTTTGCGCATTGATTCAAACGGGAGGGTGATCAAGGAGGGGGTGCAAATCAAGATCGGTGGTAACGACCAATATGTTTCGGTCTGCCGCAAGCACTTCAAGACGGGGATGATCAGCCCTAGTCGGGACGAGTTGCCGCTTGATGACTTTGATGAAACTTGAACGCGAGACTGTAGTTAGCAAAGTCGCTATGGAGAGAAGATGAAAGCCGATCACAAGAGAAGATTGAATTCTGTTTCACCCGTAAAAGACGCCATAAGTCTCGATCTGTCCGTTCTAGCCGATCTTGGCTTATTGCCTTCAAGTGCCCCCACTAGGACTCGAACCTAGGACCCACTGATTAAGAGTCAGTTGCTCTACCAACTGAGCTATAGGGGCAGACAATCATTCGCAAGCCTCCATTCCAGTTCACGCTTTTGGCGAAAGCCGTCGAGGGACCGCGACGCGAAAGTGTAGCAATTTGACTTTTGTTGACAAGGAGTCAATTTTGCGACGTTGAACGTTGTCTCATGAACGCAGTTTCGCTGAATGCCGTTCGCTGCGTTGTGTAAAGTTTAGAGAGAGATGATTGCTAACGTTGGCTTTTTGGCTGGTCCGATTGAAGCGGCTTAGAATGCTCGAGCTAAGGGCTGTTAGTGATCAGCAGTCTGCTCTGCGAACCGCCTGCATCATGCCTTCGGCTTTCGCCCAAGTCTCAGCCTCTTCCGCCTCGGGTTCGCTTCTTGCGGTGATACCCCCTCCCACCGGAAATTGCCAATGTCCAGCCGAAGCGGTCACAGTGCGAATGAGAATGTTGAAGTCGGCTTGTGAGCCAAGCCCCAAATAGCCAATCGAACCACAGTAGGCGCCACGGCGGTTTGGTTCCAGTCTCGCAATGGTTTTCATCGCTTCAATTTTTGGGGCTCCTGTTACGCTGCCCCCAGGGAAGCATACCTCCAGTAGTTTTGATGCGGAGGTGTCCATCCTGAGAGTGCCCTGGACGACCGAAACCAAGTGCTGCACATGCTCGTAAATCTCTAGACCGCACAATTTGGTTACGACGACTGAATCGTCTTCACACGCCTTTGAAAGATCGTTTCTTAGTAAGTCAACGATCATGATGTTTTCAGCGCGATCTTTTTCGCTGGCAATTAGTTGTTGTGCAAGTTCGCGATCCACATTTTGTTCGCCAACGCGAGGCACCGTGCCTTTGATGGGGCGGGTTTCGACATTTCGTCCACGGACTTGTAGAAAGCCTTCGGGGCTGCTGCTGGCAATTTGAAAATCTTGCTGGTGATAATAAACACTGAACGGTGCAGCGTTCACTTCTCTCAAACGAAGATAGAGTTCTGGTGTCGAGCAATTTGCTTCGACGGTGAGGCGCTGAGCGAGATTGACTTGGAACGTTTCTCCCTTGCAGATCAAGTCAATGATTTCTTGGACTGACTTGGTGAACTCGCCATCAGCAAAGTTGCTCCTTATGTCACCTGCACGAGTCGGATGTTGGTGCAGCGTAGCAATCGCGGCGACTTTTTCTTGATCTTTGGACGCAAGTTCTGAGTCTTCAAGTGATCGGTCGCCGCTACCCTTTGCGGGCATTCTATTGGGTAAGCGATCGATAGGGTTCTCATGTGACGGCTTGCTGGATTCTGTCGGTATGACGGGAGCGAGTATCGACATGATCTGATCGAGTCGTTGGTTAGGCAGCGCGCCGCGGGGATTGCAGGTGCCCAGTATCTCACGCTGTTGTGAACTGTAGCTCACGAGTCGAAACAAGGGACATTGAAATTTGAATATTGTTGAATGGCTTAGTGAACAGCCGTGTGTATGCTTGCTCCTGCTGCACCAGTCTACAGTTCCCGCGCAATCAAGGTGAAGCTGTCGACATTCGCACCGGTCACCGGGTTGGTCGCCGTGACTTCAAGGCGGCACCTGCTGTCATGCTCGCCGCCATCTCTTCTTCGCCTCAGCCTCTTCAGCCCGCCACTGGGAACACGCAGGGCTTTTGAACTCAACGCGGCGTTCTCTCCAAGAACACTCGCAACGTTGCTGCCTGTTGGTTGCCCACAGCCACGCATGACGACTTCCAAGTAATGGTACTGGGCTGATGTGACCTTGTAAAAGCCGTAGTCTTCGACATGATTAAAGTATTCATTCTCGAGCTCAGCGCCCCCGCCACCACACACAACATAGGTTACCGAAGGGCTTCCGTTCTCGCGCAGCAGCGAGGTCGGTGCTTGGTTGCCCCTCTGATAGATATGAGAGTGTCCGCTCAGGACCAGATCGACT
>JBMHCO010000112.1:0-8019 GCA_049889895.1 Rubripirellula sp. | reverse complement strand
ACTTTCCACATCAACACTCTGAAAAAGTGAATCCGACCAAGCCCCCACTTGAATCGCTCCTTCGTGAAGGAGCCAACCGATCGCCGAAGCCATGACCAAGAGAAAACCTGCAAAAAAGAGGCTACCACGAGCACCGACAGCTTCATCAGCCTCTGTCGCGACATCTCCGGACAGTGATAATTGCAACGCTGCCGCCTTGGTACTCAGCCAACCTTTGCGAACCCCAAGGTTGACCCAGAATACTCCCGAAACCAAACCGTACAGCAGTCCAACGGTCGCGACCAAAATCCCAAGATCCGTGGCTCCAGTGAGATTGATAGTGGGGTGAATGAGGACCTGCCCCATCGCGGCAGCCGTTCCGTGTCCGCCCGCGAAACCCGTCTCGATAAGCATGCCGAACGAATCGGGAACACCATACAGAGGCTGGATGATGAGCCAAGTGACCGTCAGTCCAACCAGAGTTTGCCCGAGGACGATCACCCACACCATTAGACCTTCTCGGCCCACACGAGAAACACGTCCACCGCTAGCCTGACCAGCGTGCTTGGGTAACAGCATTCCGGCAAAGACCAGAGCAATCAGCCACCCAGGCCAATCCCCAAGTAAACTAGCCAAACACTCAACGGAGAAGCCCTCATCGCCCTGCAACAAATCAAAAGGCAATATTCCATTGAGCAGCAACCAGCCGACCACCCCCGCCAGTATTGATCCGGGAAGATGGAAACGCTGCATGTTCGAATCTCGACGGCGATACATCTCTCCAGCGAGCAAGAGTGCGCCAGCTAGAGTGATCGCAACCAGCCAGATCAGAGCGGAACTCAACAGTGACAAATCAAGCCTCTCACGACGTAAACCTCGTGCTAATCGTTTTTGGGAATACGATTGAGCGTGTAATAAGCGTCTGAGTGCAACAAGCCGCTGCCATCAAGATCTCGCACTCCGGCAGCCACTAGCTCATGGACAAAATGCTCCCGCATTCCATCAATTCGCAATCGCACACGCAAACCATCATCGGAAACGACAGCGTCCTTCACCGCCAGATCTGCCTTCTGTATCTCATCACTTCCGTAACTCGAATGATAAAGGTAGGTGTAACGACGAAGACGATACGAGTTGAGATTTTCAGCCGAGGCTCGACTGACCGGTTTCGTGAAGACTAACTCGAAGCCGTCGGACTTGGCTCGCATCTCCTTGATTTCAAATGGCATCTTCCCCGTCCACACCAAACGTTGAAGACCGTAACTCGCTGACCCAAGACTACTCCAGCCTCGATTACTGAGCCCAGCGAAAATGCTCCCGTCTTCTCCTTGGATCATCCGCAGGACTGCCGATGCGAAGCCGAGACGAAACGGGAAGCAGGCTCCCTGATACTGATCGCCAATCTTCTCGAGAAAGACTCGATTCATTCCGGCCTGCGTGAACTCGCCAACAAAGAACTGGCCGCTAAACGGTCCAAACTTTCCATCACTCTTATCCAACACGATATCGGTGGCGGATTGGCCAACCTTTTTGTAGGGAAACCACACAGCAGGTGGACACAACTCCGGAAACTCCTTCAGCGCTGCAGGTAGCGGCAAACCACTTGGGACTTTCTTGATTCCTTTAACCATTGCCCCTTCCTGATCCATCGAAGCCAACGCTTCAGCATGATGAAAGAAGGCACCGTCACGAAGATGATGCAGTGAGTTGGTTGCGACCCAATTACCTTGCTGATCCGTGTAGAACGCATCGCCTTCCTGATTGACACCAATCCCAGCGGGGGAACGCATCCCAGCACAGGACGCTTGCCACTGCCCGTCTGGTGTGAGCTTCATCCCCCAGCCTCGCCACTTTCCCTGGCGGTAACCAAGAGGTGCATCGGGGACGACCAACTCTTTCTGCTCGGGAGTCAGTCCCATGCCAAGATTGAGCGTTACCCAGAGATTCCCCTTGCCATCCAACTCGGGTCCAAAAGCATACTCGTGGTAATTCCCCGTCACCCCCCAACCCTTGGCAACGGTTAGGTAAGAATCAGCAACCTGATCTCCATCTTCATCGCGGATCCGAGTGAGTTCGGTGCGCTGCGCGGTGTAAAGATCGCCCTGATGCAGCAGCAACCCAAGAGGTTCGTGGAGAGCATTGGCGTAACGATGATAGACCAGATTCACTGGTGGCTCCTGGTACACACCATCGATAAACCAGATCTCTCCTTTACGAATCGCCACAGCCAATCGTGAGTCCGGCAGAAACTCCATCCCACTAATCTCAAGCGGCAAACCTTCCGGGGATGGCTTCCAATGTTTGGATCGAGATGCGCTCGGTGACTTCGATGCGGTCAACGTGACAAGACGATAAAAATCTTCTTCGGTTGACTTGGCTTGCTTATCCTCTGCCGACGGCTGAACCTGTGCCGCTTGCTGACCGTGCGCCGTCTTCTGATTGTGTGCCAGCGCAGTTGCGAGCGTGCTGAGCAGCACGACGGCGACTAGCCTGCGTTTCAGAAAATGCATCATTTCCATTGGTAGATTACCTCCAACAACTGCTCAGAAGATGGATTCAGGTCCATCAACCAACGTTCCACCAAATCGCCACCCGTTCCATCGACGACGAAAGATCCCTTCTCTAATGCTCCAGAGGCATGACGAACTTGAACACTCAAGCCTGACGATGTCTGGTAAGCAGACCCACCGTTGTCATCAAGTTGTTCTGACTCAAGAATCAAAACACTGAGTGGTGAATCGTTTGATTTAGAACGATCGACTGCTCCTTGAACTGTTGTCTTATCAATTGATTGATCTGGAAGCATTCGCATGCGACGAAGCAAAGAAGGCGATTCTTTAGCAGATTCATTCAATGGTTCAAAACGATCCTCCACCAACCATTGTCCAATGCGATAAAGCAACGTTGGTACTCCCTGCGAATCCAATCGGTAACCTTTGAAGATCACCTCCGACTGGCGGGACTTCAGGCCCGAGGCGGTACGACTGAAGAAGATGGAGTCACCGGGCACAAGAATGCGACTCTCCCCCAGTGGTGCGGTCATCGGCACAAATCGCTCAAACCAAGTTCCTCGAGCGTCAAGGAATCGCCCCTTCCATAGCGAGGCTAACCGCACCGCTTCACTATCAAATGCATAATGCAGGCCCTGCGAAAAACCGACTGCGATCGCATGTGTCCCCACGTCCTTCATAAACGTGCGAACAACCTCCGGTCGATCCGAAGGAATCAACTCAAAATCCTTCGACATCGCTTCGGTGATTTTTTCAGGCAATGGGTCCGTACTTTGCAGGTACGTCCAGATCGCTGCAATCTGCTGTTCGACATTGCCGCCAAGCAGATCGGGTCGGTTGCTTTTCCCATCTGGAAAAAAGGTTGGCATCCTTGTCCTCGATTTCAATGCCCCAGGATTCTCAATGAATTCACGGAACCAACTTGGTTGCACACGCTTGTCGATCGCGTGCAAATCTACTCCAACCGCACCCGGCAGTTGCTCCTCACGAAACACATGACACTCGACACACCCGGTGTTGATCAATTCACGACCAACCGACTCCAGCTCCTTTTTGGAAAGCTGACCGAAGGCGACAAACACTTCATCAGCGCTACGTGAATCTTGATGATCAGCTCGCGGGAGATCCTCGAGCAGAGTAGCGATAGTAGCGTCATGATAAGACGGCATTCGAATGGTCATGAACGGACGATGCGGAATTGACTTCACACTAAAAACGCTCTTCAAACCGGAACTAGACAACTTCGCTCCTACGCCACTGAGAGAGGGCGGAAAACGCCCCTCATCACCGATATCGACCTTAGCAGTTGTCTCAAAAAATGGCTTTCTATAGCGACCGATCCCACCAAGCACCGGCCCATCCTCCACGAATTGCCTCTCGTGGCAGGCAACACAGTTGTAACGCACCATCTGCATCCAGACTCGATGCTGCGCATCTTTCACATTCCTTGCGACACCATTGGTAGCGATCTCCTTTGCACCAAGTTGCAATTGCTTGATCGCTGCACGCAACACGCGCTTCTGCTCCGCATCAAGCAGGTACGCAGGCATCCCGGCGGCAGGACTCTCAATACAACTTGCTGCGGTATCCAAGCTCAACTTGGCGAGCGGCTTGGGTGCCTTCGTCGTAATTGAGTTTTGTGTTGGAATCGAGGTCGAATCGGGCCTCCCCGTAAGCTGAGTGTTCACACCATTCGCTTGATGACACCGAACACACCCATAATTGGCAAAAGCGACTGCACCAATTTTGATTTGCTCCTCAAGAGACCGAAGCTGCTCTTCGGATTGATCTGCAATCGCTGAAACCGAAGCGTCTCCTTGGATCAAGTAGGCAGCAAGATCAGCTGCCTCTGATGGTGTTAGCCGGAGCGCTGGCATACGAGCGGACGGTCGAACGCGATGTGGATCCAATAAAAAAAGTGTCAGCGATTGCAGGGTGTACTTTTCCGCAAGATCATTGATTTGCCCACCGTTTGATTGACCAGGGACAAAAGCAGGCATCGAGGGTACAGCTCGTACCTGCCGAGTCAAACCAAGTTCTTCTATTTCCTCAGGTTCAAGCTGCTCCAGTAGCTGTTCGATAGCTGAATCGGGCGGAGTCGAAGCTTCGAACTCTGGATCAGGAGAGTGACAAGCCACACAACCCACACCGTGATAGAGATCACGTCCAACCTCGGCGTTACCTTTCTCCCAAAATTCATGCAGAACCGGTGCAGCTCCATTTGCGCGAGGCAAAGATACCGCTTGCTGCTGACTAGTTAGAAAGGCGGAGATGGCTTCGACCGTTGCTCGACGCTCTTTTGGCGGCAGCATCCAAAATGGGTCGGGCATTCGTGTTCCCGGAGAATGCCCATGCGGATTGGACAGAAATTCATTCACCCAGCCACGCTGCAGACGATGCCCCGCATCAGATAGATCGGGCGCACCTGCTGGCTGCACTCCCACGTCTTTTGAAGCATGACAAGAAACGCAGCCCAGTTCGCTCAACAACAGGCTACCCGAATCCAATTCGGGTAAATCGCCATGCCGACCGAATCGTTCAAAACCAATCACAAATGGTTGCTGGGCTTTCAAAACCGTTTCAATCGAATCAGTGGTCGGCTCCTTGTTCGCAACCGCCTGTGCAAATGTTGAACGTGATGCACAAATCCCGCTAAGCAAGTAGCAGGCTACCACAACCAGGCTGAATAGCCGATTACTCAAACCAAGATCCTCAGCGTTCTTGAAACACTCAATCGATTTCAACACTGCAACGAAATCTCCCACGATCAAACGACTCGCATCTCACGATACGCCAATGGATGCCCGACTTCTTAACGATCATCCTTAGATGCTAAGATTCTATGGTATTTCTTGGGATATTTCCGCTGCGATTTCCCGACAGACTGCGAGCCACAGGTTTGCAAGTCAGAGGCACAACCAACCTACGGTTGCGGCAAGAACTGAACCGCATCAGCGATAACGTAGCCATCCACACCATCGGATCCAACCACAACGGCCGCTTCACCATCAAACTCAAAAACGCCTACAGGCTGAAATAGGCCATCGAGGCTCGGTGCACGTCTCTGATCGATCGTTACTACTGAACTTCCCTCTGCGTGTTCAACGGTAACAGGAACATTGGAAGCACGATTTTTGTTTGGCGGATACGACAGACGAATCTCATAACGCCCCTTCGGTAACTTTGCTTCAAACCTTGCAGTCACCTTCGCATCAGACTGGTTGTCATTGTGCTGATAACCGCTATCAACGAAACCACGATTTGCAGACGACGTCTTCCAATTCCCGCTGAAAACAGCGTGTCGATCATCAACAACGATGCCCGGTAGCTTTCGCGACGCCGTTTGATAGACGTCTTCAAGCTCTAAGACTTGGCCGTCAGCGATCAATCGTTCCTGCAGCACCTCGTATGGCAGATCTTGAACGGCAAGATTTTTGTCGATGGAAAGACAAGCCGCCGTTGCTGCTGATTGACCTAGAATCATGAACACCGGTTCCATACGAATTGAGCCGAACGCAATGTGGCTCGACGAGACACAGACCGGAACGAGCAGGTTCTCGCATTGCCCACGCTTGGGGACCAGAGACCCGTAAGAGATTTGATAGGGACGAGGTGTTCCAACTCCGATATCACCTTCGTTCTGCACAAAACCATCGGGCTTGATATATCTCTGAACATTGTGTGAATCCAGAGTGTAAGAGCCCATACCAACCGACTCCGGTGTCTCTTTAAGATCCAAGCAATCGTGCTCGGTCATCACGTACCGACCAACCATCCTCCGTGCCTCACGCACATAAATTTGGTGCGGCCAGCCGCCGTTGTCCTGAAACTCATCCTTCGCGAGTCCCCACTGACTCATCGCCTTACGTACATCCTTGGGGACACCTGGATCATTCGCCATGAAGTACAACAAACCTTTCTGATAACGTTCATGCTCAGCAATGATCTCCTGACGTCGCTCATCGCTCGCTTCGGGATAGTCATAATTCATTCCGATGTAGTCGGTGCTGACGGGGCCGTGGTTATTCGTATCGGTTTTATGATTTGGAAGCGGATCAAACTTATTGAACAACTGCCGCCACCCCGCCTCGAGCACTCGGCGCATCAACTCATACTGCTCAGGGGAATAGCCCTCGGGTTTTGGAAACGGGATGCGATTCTCCGGTGTTTTGGTTAAACACATTCGAAAACAGTAAGCCTGCAGGCGATGGTCACCTTCACCTTTTTCCCCCGGTGGTTCTGCGCTCACGAGAGGCAGAACGCCACTACTAGGATCACCCGGCACAACATAGGGATCGATGGAATCCTTGAACCAGTGTTGGTGATGTAGCACACCGACCTGCACACCATTCCATTTTTCACCGTAAACCGCTTCGGCCTCACGTCCAACGTGATAGTCCACTTTGGCGAGAGCCATGAGGTCGCCCTCATAGGTAGCGTCAATGAACATCTTGCCGCGGAAGGTTTTCCCGCTGGTGGTTGTGATTGCCGCGATCCGCCCAGCTTTCATCTCGACACCTCGCCCGGAGACTCGATCGAGGTATTGCTGCCGGTGAACGGCGATTCGATTTTCACGAATAAGGTCTTCAAAGACCTTCTCCGCCACATGCGGCTCAAACACCCACATGGTGGCACCATCACCGTTTTTTCCCGGCGGGCTTTGATTACGATTCCCAAATGCAGATTTCTCCTGCCACTGCCATGCCGCATCGGTCTGATAGTGCTTCCAAACGCGGTGATAAAAATCCCGACTCAATCCACCAATCGCGTCTTTGTTACCCGAGTCTGTCCAACCGAGTCCGCCTGCTGATAGCCCACCGAGATGCTTTTCGGGACAGACAATGACGACGGACTTCCCCATGCGTTTGGCCTGAACGGCACTAATCACTCCGGCACTGGTTCCTCCGTAGATCACAACATCATGGATCCCCTGTGCATGGATCCCCTGTGCACGGATCCCCTGTGCACTGCGCGTTGGAATCCACATCGATTGAAAACCCACCAACAGTGAAAATACCATCAGCAAACGACTCGGCTTCATCTCATTCATTCCAATCAAAAAGAATCATTTCCCTACCGCCTCAACCGAACAAGAGACGGTGATCCTGAAGCAAACTTTTAAAGTTCATTAACTCGGCACTGCCGACATCCACAATCGCCGCAGAAAACAACGTAGCCACATCACCAAATCGCAGGTGGTTAAACTATCGGGTTCACCACTCAACGACAGACGCGGTAGCTTACACCAAAACACGGGCAATGATGAAACGGTTCGCAAGAAGACCACGCGAAAAACAGGGTGTTCACTTAGAGTGTTAAAACCACGCTGATAGAAACCACTTAGCTGCATTCCTGCAACAATCTTCTGCATGCATCGCGTTGAGACCGAGTAACGACTGGCTTTAAAGATACAGAATAAGATGAGGGCACCATGTCTAATGAGCAACTCAGAAACGAAGTAACTCAAGCGTCACGTCAAACCGGCGATGACCGGCTTACACGACGAAACATGATCCACGGAATCGTTGGC
>JBMHCO010000111.1:0-4001 GCA_049889895.1 Rubripirellula sp. | reverse complement strand
CATGAAGCCGTGCCACATCTCAGGGCGTTATGTCAGCTCGGAGATATTCGCCAAGATGAGCTTCATGCATTATTGGTGATCGGTCATGCAATCTTTGAAGACCCGAATCAGCCCGCTACACAGGACGGCACTCGGCATTATTGGCCGATCGGCGCAGTCGCTGAGGCGCGGATGTTGTTCACCGCGAGTCAATTTTCGGATGCACTTGCTGTTTTGGAAGAGACCGTTAAGGCGGAATCGGTTTTGCCATCCGTGATGGCTTTTTACGGCTTGTTGGCGATTGAATCGCAGGATGAAGCGAGGTTCCAGTGGTGGTTGTCGCGTTGTGACAATTCGGTCAAAGAATATTCAGAGTATTGGTCAGCGATAGGTGCCTCATTGGTTATTGAAAGGAAGTTTGAAGAGTCTGCTTATGCACTGCTCCGAGCGATTGATTTGGATCCAACGGACCTTGCATCGATGCGACGGATGAATCAGACGTTGCAGGCGTTGAAGCGTGATGAGGAAGCCGAACGTTGGGTCGATCGATATGTTGCACAACGCAACGCAACCTTGGCCAGTAATTCGATCGGTGAATCGTCTAAGGTAAAGTTCGAAGATTTTGAAACGGTCGCAACGAATCTTGAGTCACTTGGACGACCGTTGGAAGCAGTGACATGGAGACTTTTTGGAGCTTTTTACCGTCAAGAGGATCAGCAGGTTCTGACCAACTTAAATCAGCGTCGTAAAGAGTTGGCGAGTTCGTCGGATGCGTTTCCCGATCAAGCAACGCGACTGGAAAAGATGAGCATTCTCGATTTTACGGAGCCAGCATTGGAGGTGGCTACTGGCGAGGTGTTGCCTTTCCCCGAATCCACCGCGAAGTCGGAAGATACTTACCCCAGGCCACGCTTTGAAAACATCGCCGGAACGTTGGGGTTGGATCACACTTACTGGGTTGCAAGTCAACCGCAGTCTTATCGCTTTGCGCTCTATCAATCATTGGGTGGGGGCATTGCTGTCTTGGATTATGATCTCGATGGACAACCGGATCTCTATCTTGCTCAGGGAGGAACTGAGCCACCGAAGATGCGGGCCTCCATTTCCAATCTCTTTTTCCGTCAAGTCGATGGGAAGATCGCTTCCATTGCATCGGTGTCTGGTACCGAGGAGTATTTGTACACCGTTGGGGTGACCGCTGGGGATTGGAATCAGGATGGTTTCCAAGATCTCGTATTGGCCAACATCGGTAATCAGGTGCTGTTGATCAACAATGGCGACGGAACGTTTCGCCGAGAAGAGTTCGAGGCTGACCCTGAGAATGCAAATCTAGTCAGTTCCGTTGCAATGGGAGATCTTTCTGGAGATTCGATTCCCGACTTGGTCTCTCTTTACTACGTTGAAGATCCCGCCATGCTCGATCGGCCTGAACTCAACGAAAACGGTGATGTGTTAACTGTTTCGCCTGCGTCTTTTACGCCTGGGATCGATCGAATCACGATTAATGACGGGCGAGGGGGATTATTGACTCAGAGGATTAGTGAATCTGATTCATATGCGAGCACTGGCTTGGGAGTCGTGATCGCTGACTGGAATGACAAACCCGGTAATGAAATATTTGTCGGAAATGATATTCGAGCAAATCATTTATGGGCACGATCTGAGTCACCGAGCCAGTGGAGTGAGCTTGCTGCATTGACAGGCTGTGCTCACGGCAATGGTGGGATTGCTACCGCGTCGATGGGAATCGCGGTAGCTGATTTTGATCAGAGTGGAACGCTCGATATTCACATCGCTAATTTCTATCAAGAACCGGTTAGCTTGTTCATGAATCGTGGTGGGGCGTTTGAAGATCGAGCGATTCAATACAAACTTCACCAGCCAAGCCTTCAAGTGTTAGGGTTTGGTTGCCAAGCGATCGACTACAACAATGATGGCCGATCCGATTTGGTAGTGACCAACGGCAACATTGAAAAAGCTCCCGGAGAACCTCTCGAACAATCGCCTCAATTCTTCATTAACCGCGGTGGTGAATTCCGACTGCTCGATGTGGAGGAGCCGTCGAACTATTGGCAGGGAAAATATCTTGGTCGAGGGATGGCTAGATTGGATTTCAATCGGGATGGCCAGATGGATGTGATGATCACTCACCTGGGGGCTCCTACCGCGCTTCTGCTCAACGACACCCACGCCGGAAAAAATTGGCTGCAGGTGCACTTGGTTGGAAGGCAGTCTGAACGAGACGCGATTGGAGCCAAAGTTAGGGTCAAGTCTGGTGGCAAAGAGCAGACGCAGTGGCTCGTAGGTGGCGACGGTTACCTCTGCCGAAATGATCCTTTTTTGCAGTTCGGCTTGGGGGATGAGGTCTTGGCGGAAGGTATTGAGGTGGTTTGGCCCAATGGTGTGACCGAGACTTTTGGAGGCATTGAGGCGAATCAACGTCTGTTGTTAATCGAGGGGATGGGTAAAGCGGGAGCTTATCGCCAACAATGAGCTTGTCACTCCATGCCGACTCCAATCGATGATCCTCTTGTTGTCGAATTGCTGTTGGGGCGAAGTTGGGGCGGTGCTACTTCTGCAGTGGCTATGGAGTTGCTTATTTCGAAAAGCCATATGGATTTATCGGCAAGTGCTGTTTTGGTTTCGTTTTACCGGTTCCAATCGATCCACTTCGGGTTTTATCGGTTGCGTGCGTAAAGTCGTTGTTTTTTCAGCGAGACGACTTGCTTGTCCAAAACGTCAATCCTTGTGGACGATTTAGCATGTGACGAAATGGTGGTGCGTCCGTTACTTTGTTTTGGCGGGCGTTCTGTCCCCCTTGCGCAGTCATCCCCAACAGCGGCTTTCCACAACAAGACATGCAAATTGCATGAGTCTTGCGAGGGAGGCTATGAGCACAGTGTTTTTAATGAGCAGTTGGATGGAGGCGATGCAGGCTATTTGTTTTTATTCACCTTTTTCGAGGTTTTCCCATGAGACGTCGTCAAGCCGGCTTCACGCTGGTTGAACTACTGGTGGTCATTGCGATCATCGGTATTCTCGTCGGGCTTTTGCTTCCGGCCGTTCAGGCCGCACGTGAAGCAGCACGACGAATGAGCTGCAGTAACAACTTCAAGCAGATTGGTTTGGCTCTGCACAATTACCATTCTGCGTACAAAAACCTGCCAATGAACGCAGGTGGTACCGCGAACTACCTCGGTAATGGCGATAAAGCAAACTACCGCTGGTTAAGCTGGGCAGTTGGGATCACTCCATTCATCGAGCAACAGGCTCTTTGGGAGCAGATTGTCAACCCAAACAACAAGAACCGTGACGGTTCGATTCGTGCGCCAGGTAGCGAGTACGCTGCGATGGGTCCTGTTCCATGGCACGAAAACTACCAGCCATGGTTGACTCAGGTTCCAACCTATCGCTGCCCAAGTGATCCGATTGTTGCGATCAGCGAACGAGTTGCCTTCATTAACTACGCCTGTAACTACGGGGATGCATTCTTCGAGTTGGCCGATGGTGGATGTAACAGCGAAGGCCAGTGTGGTAACTGGGGCGGTTGGGGTGAAGAAGATTCCGAGCGTTGGGCACGTGGTGTGTTCCGTCCTCGTCACTTCACCAAGTTCCGTGACATCACCGATGGTCTTGCTAACACGATCATGTGTGGTGAGCACATTGTGAACGACCGCTCGCTTCGTGCCGCTGGTACGATCATGGCTGCTGACGATAACTCATGGAACCAAGCACCAGCTTATTGGAAGCAGTACATGGATCCTGAACGTCCATCCTACATCAACCCGAACACCGGCACCGGTGGTCTGAATGCATGCGGTGGCAAGCCATGTTACGACAACAATCCTAACCACGGTCGTGGTCGTCGTTGGCCCGATGGACGCCCAGAGTTTTCATCGTTCAACACGATCACTCCACCGAACAGTTACAACATTCAGCGATGGCACGGCCATGCTGGTTCGTACTGTGCATCGAGTTTCCATCAAGGTGGAGCGCACATCCTGATGTCCGACGGTGCGGTT
>JBMHCO010000110.1:0-22603 GCA_049889895.1 Rubripirellula sp. | reverse complement strand
CTCAAACAACAGCATCCCATGCATCAAAAACAATCCAGCAGCAAAAGCGTCTACAACTTGCGAGACAAGCTGCACTCGCCTGCGGTGCGGCAGGCTTGGATGAGATGCAAATCAATCCTCAGATCGATTTAAACAGCCTAGCTAAACAGTGGGTCGCTATCCTCGAGCCAACCGTAGTAGTATTTGACCAATCTCTAGAGCCGGCCCTCAAAGATGCTTTTCTCTCTGCTGGCATCTCGAGAAAAGTCAAACGGGTCATTGAATACTCTTACTGCAATCCCGATAACGGCGCGAGACAAGGGACGCTTGTTCACAAGAATGCAATGCTGTCTCGCGTAGGGGTTCTTGCAAGCGACCTGCACTCAGATGCCATGCACTGGGTTGCCCCTCATCACGCAGACGGTGAGTCGATTCAAACCGTAACGCTTTATGATGTCGCCACTGCGGGCGCCAGCGGCGACTCCTTAATGAATGGATTAGCCGTCAAACCGAGCGAGAACCTCGCCGCCGAGGCCCCCCAAAGCTCACGCCGAAAAATACAAGTCGCTCGCGCGAGAATCAAACGTGAATCACAACTTGAGGAACTGATCACCAAAACCCCATCGAGCGATCAATTTCAAAGCCTGCTAGAACAGTTAATCAAATCAACCAGCAAGGATGATCAGTTTCGACTTGTCTGGCAAATGATCCACAAAACCTCGAACCGCGTTGCCGATCTACCATCACTGGAACGCTATGAAATTACTCTGGAATCATGCGTGCGTTGGTTCCCCCAATGGTCGGCTGGCCGCTGGGCAGAGAGCAAGCTAGAGTCGGTTAGGAACAGCGTCGAATGGCAAACCCTAACATCCCTTCTACCTGAACGACCCAAAAAAGCCCCGACCCATTTTGGCGTCCCCGATCTGATTGTGTCTCCGTTTCAACAGATCGACAGCAGTGTGCAAACAGCCTCGGCTACTTCACCCATTCATTCGCCAGTTTCTCCGGTCGTCGTACCGCGATTGGCAACTGAATCAGTTGAGCAAAAGCCAAAAAGCTACTCGCAAAACAGCGTGGACCTGCAATGGGAATTCCATCCACTTGTCCTTATTTCCAGAGAAGCCTCAAGGTTACGGAGTGACAGTGGTGAACTAGAAGTGGCAACAAAAGAATCGCCGAATCTCGCTCGACTCGCGGATTCCAGTCACCCTTGGAGTGCGCTGGCAAGAGCCGAGGGTGCCAAAACCGTTCTTGCAAACTCATCTGAAAAGCGTCCCACACTCGATGGGAAACTGACGGACGATTGCTGGAAGCACGCGATCACCCTGCACAGCGGAACGACACTTCGTGTTGCTTACGACAATGATTACGTGTACCTCGGCGTGAACGTACCGAATAAGCAATTGCAGTCCCCATTAACTGAGCAAACCGCAGCTAAAGTCTCGGAAGGAAACCAATCAGAAAGCGAGCGTTCCGAACACGGCCAATCGGAAAGCGGCAGCCCGAGAGACCAATCGCTTATCTCGCAGAATCGCCTACGCATTGGCATTGATATCGATCAAGACCTACTCTCGCAGATGGAACTCCAAGTCACGGCAGCAGGCAAGGTTCACGATGCAATCGATGGCTGCGAGAACTGGCAGCCTACGTGGTACCCAGCGATTCAATCCAATGACGTATCAACGACGTTTGAGATCGCTATTCTTCGACGAGACTTAACCACACTGCCAATCACTCACTCTGAAACGTGGTTGGTTTCCGTCTCCTGCCTCAATGCAGGCCAAAACAATGCTGCAGAAATGATTCCGAATCCTGACCGATTGATTCGAGTACTCTTTGAGTGACTCGACTGATTCACGTACCAGAGTCTGGGCAAGTATTTATCGCAATCGACGGTCACTTGCGAATCCATCCACTCAGCTTGTCCTTGCATCGAGAACAGGCAAAGCAGTGGCGAGGAAAATCGAGAAATCCACGCTTTGACAGCTTGATCTGCCAACCTTACACTTGCCGTCGACCAGCCTGAGAATTGAAAACAGGCTGTACGAATGATTGAAACTGCGGGTGTAGTTCAATGGTAGAACATCAGCTTCCCAAGCTGAATACGAGGGTTCGATTCCCTTCACCCGCTTTGACTAGGAAGTAGGTCATTACTCAGAATTGAAAATCTGAGATGCCGTTGCCCGATGTCTCAGGAAACTGGCAGACACCACGTTCGACTTTGACTCCAGAAGCGATATCCGCCGCTAACAAGTTCGCTCCGTCAATGTCAACGTAATCAAGCAGTGGCAGCAATTGAGCGATGGCAGAGATCCCCACACTCGATTCAGTCATGCATCCGAGCATGACCTTCATCCCCAGCCTCTTTGCTTGATGAACCATCGCCAACGCGGGTGTGATGCCACCGCATTTGACCATCTTGATGTTCACACCGTGGAAATGGTTGACACATCGATCAATATCTGAAGCGACAAGGCACGATTCATCAGCGATGATTGGCAGCACCGACTCTTGGTAGACACGACGAGCACCGTCCCAATCATCTGCAGGCAATGGCTGCTCAATGAACTCCACACCCAGATCTTTGAGCACCACGGCATTTTCAATCGTTTCCTGTGCCGTCCAACCGCAGTTTGCATCAACCCTGAATACTGCCTCACTATGCTTTCTTAATGCTTCGACAAGTTGCAGATCATGGTCGGTGCCAAGCTTGATTTTATAGATTGGCCAATCAGGCTCCTCCAGAAGTTTCTGAACCATCATCTCTTGGCGATCCAGCCCAATGGTAAAACTGGAAACTGGGCATTCACGCATCTCAATGCCCAGCATTTCATAAGTCGGCTTACCGTGAACTTTGCCCCAAAGATCGTGAGCAGCTTGATCAATCGCACATCGGACAAAGCTCTCATGTGCTAATCGATCACCGAGCATCTCCCATAGGATCGCAGGATGATCCCAGTCCGAGAATTGCAACCGATCACGAACCGCTTCCACAACGCTGACCATGTGGGGTATCGAGACACCGTAGTATGGGTCGGTCGTCGCCTCACCAAAGCCACTCACAACACCATCATTCAACTCAACAATTAGGGACGGTTGAATTGTGTGGGTAAATCTCGAGATCCCAAAGGCGTGCCGCAGAGGCAACTCCACACAGTGCATCCGCACTTCGACACGACCCGCATTCATCGCTATCTCCCTAGAATCTTGAAGCCTGCGGCAATCAAAATAGCCGTCCAAGCGACGGCCCCCATGAGGCGTAAGCTACGCTTCCATAGAACGACTCTGACGAAACTCAACAACGGCATTCACAAGATCATCAGCACCGTGGCGAACCACATCGCAAACGGGCAAATTCAACTCGCGACGAATTCTTTCTCGCTCACGCTCAGCATCCGCTGCACTTAGCAAACGACTGTTCATAGCGACCGCAATCACTTTGGAAGCAGATCTCAGGCCCGCCATCATCTCATAGGTTTCCCGCAACCGCTGCAAAGAAGGAAGTGAGATATGCTGAAGACCGTTGAACTTTTCACGCCCCGCCTCATAGCAAAGAATCATGGCGTGGGGTTCGCAACCGTGCAAAAGCCCAAGGGTTACCGCACTGTAGCGTGGATGCGCCAAACTACCCTGACCTTCCACTACCAACACATCGTGTTGCTGATGCTGCAAAATCATTTTCTCGACAGCGCCACTCAAAAAATCTGAAACAACGCTATCTACAGGACACCCGTCACCTTCCACCAAGATGCCCGTTTGACCGGTAGCAATGAACTTTGTTTTTAAATCAACTCGATTCAGTGCACGGGAGAGTTCAACCGAAACGAGCATTTTACCAACGCCACAGTCTTGACCTACGGTATGAATTCTCAAACACGAATCACGAAGCCCCTCGCATCCGGCAACTTCATGCTCTTGATTCCGCCGAACATCGATCAACCTCGCGCCCGACCGAAGGGCTTCTTTAGAAAACTCATCATCGAGACACAGAAAGTCGTGCAGCCCGGAATAGATCGTCATGCCGCGTTGAATGGCTTCGACAACCAATGGCCTCCACGAGGCCGGTATTCTTCCGCCGGGAGGAGCAATGCCAATCACCAGTGAATCGGCGTCTAACGCTGCCTGCAACGAACTCACAACGGGAATCTCACCCCCAACGCCCAACAGTTCTTGCGATGTTTTCACGGAAGCTTGACGATCCAAAACCGCGACCACTTCATCGGGGCAAAACCTCAAAAGACAACTTGCGGTCTTCGCGGTTACCGGATCTGAATGACCATCGGTCAGCACGATCATCCGACGCTTGCCAACCGTTGAATTAACGGCTGCGTTATCATCGCCGGCACTGGAATTTGTGTTACCCAATGAACTGTGACTCATGTTGCGTTGTGACGGTTGGCTAATTGTTACTTTGGGAGTCGCTCGTCAACTCCGAACCTAAACCAACCATCTGCAATAGTCGTAGCGCGTTGGTAGTTGGTGATACACCTTGTCGCATGAGGTAGTCGAACGTCATCTGTTCGTTACCTTCAGCGTCAGGGCGAATGGTTTCGCGAAAATGAACAACGTTAGCGACAGACATCAGTTCCGGCTCATCGGCTAACTCAAGATCATGCGTGCTGATCGCACCGATCGCTCCAAAATTCATCAAATGCTTTAGAACCTGAACAACAGCAATTTGCCGTTCGCGACTATTGGTACCCTGCAAAATCTCATCCAGCAAGAAAAGGCAGACTCGCCCATTTTGACTCGCCATATCCCGAGCGTGATCAACAACGCTTTTGAGACGCTGCAGTTCTGCCATGTAGAAAGAGACGCCCTGACTCACGTCATCACTTACACGAACACTCGTCGCCAATTCGACCGATGGCAACGTGAAGGATTCAGCACAAACCGGCGCCCCAATGCCAGACAAAACGACATTGAGTCCCACGCTACGCATCATCGTACTCTTTCCGGACATATTACTTCCGGTCACCAGTAAAACCGACCCAGGCGGACCAACACTAACATCATTGCAAACACGATCGTTGTCGCTCAGCAGCGGGTGGCCAATCCCAACTCCCGAAACCTCACTTGTTTGATCCGCCTCGGTCCAAACCGGCTGACACCAACTGGGAGTATCATCCTGCAAAGCGGCGATCGACATCAACGCTTCGAATTCACCTAACGCTTGAAACCAGCTTCGCACCTGCTTTCCATATTTAGCCTGCCACTGCTCAAGACGTGTGAGAACTCGGATATCCCAAAGTGTCAGGCACTGCAACGGAAGATAAATGAGGAAGGTACCGGCAGATTGACGGAGACCACCGGCTTTGGCGATTTTTTGCAAATCAATCATACCGTTCGATGCCGAAAGATCGCTCTCCAACATCAAAGTACGCAGTCGCGAAAGCAAGCCATCGGAACGACTAGATGGACCTAGTAACTCTCCCGCTTTGAAGATTTCTTGATAGTCATTGACGGCGCGTCGATTGGACATCGCGATGGAAAACACCGCGTGCGCTGGCCCTAGCATGAGCGTTGTTAAACCTAGATTGATCACGATTAACACGCCGAGACCCATCAACGCAAAACGTGCTACCAAAGCGGGAGCAATATCGACCACTGACGCGATCACACAAACCGTGGCAATGATTGAAAGCCATGTCGACAACTTAGCCCAATGCGAGAGCCACATGCGATGGGCAAGCCAGAAGTCTCCCTCTGCCCACTCCACGAAACGATCTGGACTACCTGAACTCTCACTGACCTGCCGTGACAGCGTGTAAAACCGCAATCGCTGATCTCGCATCGGCGCCAGTGTTTTCACCGCCGCTGATCGCTCCTTTGCTTCCTCCGCTTGGGCCGGACCACAGATCCATTGGGCCAGCGCGCGTATGCCTGGCTGAGTGAAAGCCATCGAGATCAATTGAAACAAAGAAGCCCTACCCAGCAAATCCAAATCGCTTGCCACCGCTCGACGCAGCGGCGACAACTCCATCTCCGCGACCACACGATCACTGCGTTTGGATGCGAGAGCTTCCCAATCGCGGTTAAGCCTTGCAATCAATCGCTTGATGACAGAAACCTTTTTCCGCAATTCCTCCATTTCATCCCGCAGCGGCTCGTTGACGGTTACCGCAACAAGAAATGCCAGAAGCGAGCCCCAAGCAAACCACGACGCCGCAGGAACATCGCCCCATAGCATCGACATCGCCGTCATCGTGATGAATGAAAGAAATAACACCAGTCGTACAACACCGAACCAGTGATCTTTTTGCTTCAGTGTCTGCTGGCGGTCGGAATGCCCAGCCAACAAATCCTCGTAACGTTTGATTGCCGCATCGCAGCCATGAAGCGCATCTGGTTGCTGCGCAGATCCATGAAGCGCATCTGGTTGCTGCGCAGTTCCATCACTCATCAGGCAGGCTCTGTTTCTGTGTCACCAAACAATGGCATGGGCTGTTTACCCATCACCACTTTGGCGGCAATGCGATCTTGTAAGTTTGGTCTAAAAATGACCAAAAGTAGCAGGGGGATAAACCACGCAATGTACAAACCACCGCCATACCCATGCCAAAATTGTGCGGCGACCATCAATGCGGCTGACGAACTCATCAAGGTTCCAAGATTTTTGCGAGCAGGCCAAATTGAAAAGAACACGGCAAGGATCGCAAATCCTACGATCACCGGCAGTCGCCAAATGGGGTTCCAACCCAACGCCCACAGCCCTCGGAACTCACCCGGGTCGCGAATCGGCTTGAGCAGCCCAAACATTCGATAAAGATGATCCGACAACGAGGCAGAACTATCAAAGGAAAGTGCTACCATCAATAAAATCAACATGGAAGCAACCCCCGCGGCAAACTTCCTCGCACCACGCCTCCAGTAGAAACTGCCCCACAGCGGCAAAAGAAAGAGCGGATAGTAAACCAATCCACCCGCTAATCCAAGAAAGATGCCAGAGACGATCGGACGCCGGTAACAGAGCACCGCCCACAGCAACAACGCTGCGGGCAGGACATGATCAACACGACCGGTCATCTGCGCTGTGTAGGGCAACAAGAGGTAGAGCAGCGAACAGCCCACCCCGGCGCGAACATTCGCAAAATGCCGGCTCCCAATCAAGACAATGCCAACCACGATTGAGAACTGCGCAATGATCGCGAGCGTCTTTGCAACCTTGGCTAATTGCAGCTGCTTGGGTGTCAACTCAGAGACACGCGGAGGAATCACGCCGCCGGGTTGATCGCTTACAGGGCGAGTCGGTATGGCAGGTAGTAAATTCATCATGGCATAGCCGGGACCAAGCTCGGGGCCCTGCTGCACTTGAACCCTCGGGCTGCTTGTAACCACATTCGCCATCATGAATACAAACAGTGAAATGCCGATGAAATACAAACCACCGGTGGTTAAGTTTGGATCCAACAGCGGACGGCGAACCATCAACGGGTCGAGCATTAATCGCAACAACAACAACGCTTCGATGACGAACAGGTAAACAAAGCCCCACTTCTGAAGCTCTCTCGGATCCTCCGGACCGCGTAGTAATCGTGCAATAAAGGATTCATTGTTGATTGACCCCACCTGCGACAGATCAATTGCCTCGGTTGTCTCACTGAGAACTTCATCGGGTTGACCGGCAACCGCCTCAAGCACTGCCAGATCAGTGGAAGAAGCTTCCCCAAAATCAGAACTCCGACGCGACTGAGTTTCGACAGAACTCTCATCCTCGTCGACGATCCCCGATTGGGATTCAACTCCGACGGAAACAACAGATGATGCCTCCCCAGAACGTTGACCATCAATAGCTTGGGAGACAAAACCGACCAATGATCCACTGACCGCTTTCGTCATTTCGATAAAAGAAGTCTGACTCACGCCATCCGAATTGGTCGGTTGGGTCGATGAGTCGATTGGTGTGTCCGCCGGATTGCCGGACTGAGTTTTGTCGGTGTTCTCGGAAACATCGAGTTCGGCACCGGTGAGTTGATCTGCGGGCGTCGAACCCGATGAACGAATGAGCGGTCCTATCCCTCCCAACGGCTCTCCATCGACCTCCGATTGATCGCCCGTATCGTCCGACATCGACATCTCTGTCTGAATCATTTCGGATTCAACCAACTGGCGACGCCGCCCCTCGTAAACCATGAGAAGGCCGGGAGCAAGGAGAATTAGCAAAACGATGTCGAGGTTGCGAATCGACCAAAAGCGATGAAACACAAAGAACAGACCAATCGTCAGAAACGACGAGAGATACACCCACGTCGTTGGATCGGGTCGTCTGTAATAGAGAAGTATTTCACTCATTAGGTTTCGACCAACACCCGCCCCGCGCGCTCAAGATCCTCAAGTTTTCGTTAAAAGATGGCCAGCCAATAGAATATCGCATCTTGACCTTTGGAGAAGCATCCTAACGCCGCCTCAACTAGTGTGGAGCTTTTTTTCACTGATTCCAAGTAGTCCCATCAGGATTCTCGGTGACTCAGTGGCCGAAAACTCTCCGAAAACAGAGATTTCACCCTCACAGCCATCCAAGGCGGATCAGAGACGCGAGACCAACAGATCGAGGATAGAGGGCTGATCTAAAGAGAATCGACTCGTTACCATGTGCGGTTCAACCATGTGCGGTTCAGCGTTACAGCGACTCTGTAGCTTTAAGCAACCGCATGAACGATCCGTTCTATCTTTGATCCGTGCTATCTTCAGGGAGCCGACAGAAATGGCCTCTTCGAATCCGTCATCGACAGACCCGACCGAAAACACTCTTGTTGGCGACGCCCTACGCAACGATCCAAGGGTCGCCGAAGCACGAAAGCTGATCTCCGAAGCAATTGCCGATCATGCATCAAAAGTCACGTCGGTTTGTGATGCCAAGCCCAACTTACAAGCGGACTACCAGTCCATGCTCGACCGGCTAACCACCATGCGGGGTGCGCCGCCAATTTGGCCCTACCTTTCCTCGGGAATGGGTAACGGCCCTTTCGTCGAACTTGCAGACGGAAGCATCAAACTTGATTTTATCTGTGGGATCGGTGTGCACGGCTGCGGACACCTTCAGAACGACATGGTGCAAGCAGCCATCAATGCTGCCCTGGAAGACACCGTTATGCAGGGCAACCTTCAGCAGAATCCGGCGAGCCTTCGAATGGGCGAGAGGTTGGTCGAGCTTGCATCAAAAACTGGCGCGAAACTGGATCACTGTCTCCTCTCAACCAGTGGAGCAATGGCAAACGAGAATGCGTTAAAACTCGCTTTCCACCACAAGACCCCTGCCGACCGCATCATCGCTTTTGACAACGCCTTCGCCGGAAGAACCTTAGCAACCGCTGCGTTGACAGACAAAGCGGCATACCGAACCGGCCTTCCTGTGACCATCGATGTGGATTATCTGCCATTTCGCAGCTCTTCTAATCCACAGCGAAGTCAACGTTGGGCCGTGGATGAACTTCACCGAATTCTCAAACGCCACCCTGGTAAACATGCAGCATTCTGGGCTGAGCCAATCGCGGGAGAAGGCGGCTACTATGAAGGCTCACACGAATTCTTCCGAGCACTTTGCGACCCCCTACGCGAAGCCGGGATCCCCATCATTTTTGACGAAGTGCAATCGTTCTCCAGAACCAGCAAGCCTTTTGCGTTTCAACATCTTGGTCTTGAAGAATTTGCTGACATCGTGACCGTGGGAAAGATCACTCAAGTATGTGGCACGCTGTACGGCAAATCGTTTAACCCAACCGGCCCTATCCTCAGCCAAACTTTCACCGGTGCCTCGTCATCCATTGCGACCGGACTATCAATGCTCGATCAATTGGAGTCCAGAGGATGCTTTGGCTCTGACGGAACCAATATGGAACTTGGTGAGTACTTCCAACACGGCCTTGAAAAACTATCACAGCTCTACCCAAAACTCCTCGCCGGACCTTTCGGTTGCGGAATGATGGTTGCATTCACGCCTGGAGACGGGAGCTTTGATCAAGCCAAGCAATTGATGAGCATCATGTATGAGACCGGCTTACTCGGCTTTGTGTGCGGAGCAGCACCGACTCGTATCCGCTTCTTACCGCCACCGGTGGTGACCACAAAAACGCACATTGACTTAGCACTGACACTACTCGAAGAATCTCTTAAACGCTTCCAACAGACCCAATCTGCCGAAGGTTAACCCAACCGAAAAGCGGATCCGCTGGTGATTGAAACGTGCTTGTTTATTGCGGACTATTTAATTGCGGACCAACTGTTTTGCTTCGCTGGCAAATGGATTTGACCTTACAGGTCCCACGCGACTTTCCGATGAAACAACCGAACCTCGTTTGCCGATTGCAGTAGGTAGACTCGCTACAGAAACTCGCTCCGATGCCGACTCAGGAACTCGGATCTCAGCACTTGGAGTTTCAGGCCGGCCAGCATATCCAGCGGGCGACTGCAGCATCGGTGGTGACGCAAAAGGGCTCAGGCCATACGGCCTCGAATAGCGATGGCTGTAATAAACAGGCGGATTGGTTGCAAAATAGGGTGGGGTTCGAACGGAACTGCTGTAACTCGCACCATAGGGCTGATAATACCCAAATGGCAAAAAACCAGCCAAGTTACCGTGGTTAGCTGATGCTTGCTCTGTTAACGCAGCAAAACTACTCGCGACAAAAAACAGCATTAATAACGTTCGCATCGTCACACCAAACTGAAGGTTAGCCAAACTTAAACGAGCCAGAGATCGAACCAGAGATCAGGTTGCTCATGCGGTTCAATGATCCGCCACGTGCCCGCAGACTAGTTTGACGGCCACTCGAATTCAACCAACATCTGTCATGAAAAGCGTCCTGCCGGCCTACATTCCACCTTCGCTTCGATAGAATGGTGGTTGGTCGTTCCCCCTCTCAATGCGTGGCTTCCGCTGAGTACAAAGCTTTGAAACTTGTTTGCATCATTCCATCGCTCAACGGCGGAGGCGCAGAACGCGTGTTGTCGCAACTCGCTTCCATGCTCGCCAAACGTGAGCATGATGTGACCTTGATCACGCTCGACGACGGAAAGCACGACCGGCATCTGATTGCTGAGCAAGTTAGACGCCTGAATCTTGACGTCATGACAAGATCGACTCGGAACCAAAAAGCCAACGCGTTCGTTCGCCTCGCTCAATCGATTAAACGCCTTTCCCGTTTACGAAGTGCATTTCGAGAGATTGACCCCGATGTGATCCTCTCTTTCTGCGACCAAATGAATGTAATGACATTGATCGCGGCGAGTCGAACTGGCATTCCGGTGGTAGCCTGCGAACGAAGCGACCCCCGCCATCAGTCGCTCTCTCAACCATGGGAATGGCTGCGTGGGTCAACCTACCCCAACGCTTTTCGAGTGGTCGCCCTAACGCAGGAAGTCACTGAACACCTTCAAGAAGAGTATCGTGCGAACACGATAACAATCGCCTCGGCGATTGCATCTCCGCCAAATCCGTCACCTCGCGATATCGCCTCCCAATCTCGCAAAATCCTTGCGATGGGACGCCTCGAACACGAAAAAGGCTTTGATCGCCTGATCGAAGCATTTGGCAAAATGGCGGATAAGCATCCTGAATGGATGCTGAGCATTTTGGGAGACGGAAGCCAACGGGAAGCTTTGGAAAGACAGATCAGCGAACTTCATCTCACAGCACGCGTCACACTTCACGGATGGCTGCAAGATCCTTGGAAACAACACCTCGATAGCTGTTTCTTCGTGCTGCCGAGTCGCTACGAAGGTTTCCCCTCGGCTTTACTTGAAGCGATGTGCCGTGGGATACCGGCGTTAACCGTTGATTGTGATAGTGGCCCACGTGCGATCACTCACCGCATGGAAGATCAAACAGGACATCCAGGTGCGATGATTACGGCCAATGATTCGAGTGGACTGGTGTCCGGTCTCGAAGAGATGATTTCGAACCCTGCCGCGCGAGAAGAATTCGGTCGACGGGGAGTCGCGGTAACCGACCACTTCGGTTGGGAACATATGGTGTCCCAATTTGAGTCTCTGCTGCGTGAAGCAGCGTCCGACCGGTCTGCGCCCTAACAGCGTTACCCAAGAACGCTCCCCAGACTAGCCGACGCAGACGTGAAATTGCTTTAGCGACTAGCAAGATGTGCAATGAGTGATTGACGCCCAAAATCTAATCGACCTTCTGAGCGTGCGTGAACATCATCAATCGCCGCATCGGACGACGATTGAAATCACTTACGCAATAAACCCGATCAGCTTAGACCCCAGATTGGATGGAAACCCAGACTGGATAGAAACTCAAAGCAATGAAGGCTTAGAGAATCCCGCCGTGGGTGCGGATCGGAGTCAAATGGCTAGGCGAATCCATGAACCAGAATCGCTCCCATTCATCAACCATTGCTCGCAAGTCATCCGAAGTGAACAACAACTGCTGAACGCGTCGCTCTGGCCGAGCAGAGTAGATAGGCACAAAGCAGCCCACCGTGGTCGTGAGACAGCCTGCAAGTACCATGATTTGCATTAAACGTCGCATCGAGCGTTCCTCCGTGAACGACAAGCTCTTTTATTCAAGTCAAAATGATCGGTTAAATTGAAACAAACACCAATCAAAGATCCCAGCGACCACTCGGTCCGTCCGTGGAGGTCAAATCTTGACCGCCATCTCGATCCTGTTGAATCCCATTGTTGTTTGCTTCCATGACTCGGCGAATTTCCGCCTCATCAAGGGCACGGACCTTTGCTTCCATGTATTTGCCCGGCTTGAAGGTCACCACATGCTTTCGCGGTACATCAACCTGCTCACCGGTTCGCGGGTTTCGAGCCTTCCGAGCTGCACGAGGCTTCACTTCGAAAACACCAAAGTTCCGAAGCTCAATTCTCTGCTCTCGAACCAGCGACTCGATAATCGCGTCAAAGGTTTTTTGGACAACCTCTTTGGTCTGCTGCTGCGTCAGCCCAACCTCTTCCGAGATCGTTCGCACGATGTCTTTCTTGGTCACACTGACTCCCTGAAGCTCAGAACCGCCACTAGGCTGATCGCTGTAAACCCTTTGCCACTTTTGACTTAACACTCAAAAAGTCTAGGTGGCGACTGGGCCATCGTCAAGATGTTTCACTTGCAAACAGCCGACCCGGTCCTTCGCACAAAGGTTGCGCAGTCTGGTCGTCCGAGGTCTGTATCGTCACGCATAACCGTCACACTTGAACCAATCGGAACATTCCGGAAAAACAGCGACAACCCCCCTCTTCAGAACTAAATCCAATCCAATGCCTTGCAACGATGCAGTACCGAGATCATTTCAGCATCTCATCAGTTCGCGAAGCGACTATTCCAAGACACCTCGGACCAAAAATCCGATCACCGCGCCGATCAACAGGCAAACGGGCACTGCGATAGCCAATGCGATGGCGACCGCGACTCCATACCCTCCGGTACCTTTTGGCGAGGCGAGAGGGTTTACCAAGGGTGATGCTATCTTGGCTGACTCGCCCGCTTGATCCTGAGGGATCAGCGGCACAAGCGAATATTCATCACTCTGATTCTCACTCGTAGAGCCCCACGAATTTGAAGAACCGGAAGGTTCGAGTGCCTCGAGAGAATCCTTCAGTTGGGAAGGTTCCTTGGGTGGCGGCGGTGGCGTCCAGACTTGGCGATCGATCGGTAAAACAACGACATCTTCTGAGGAACTTGCCCAAGATTCGAGACGATCAACCACTTCACTCGCGGAACGAATTCGACGCGAAGGTTCCTTCTCCATCATGTCAGCAATTACATCCACGAATTCCTCGGAAAGGTTCGAGGCAAAACGACGTGGATGCCAAGGCGTCTGCTCGCAGTGCCGGCGGCATTTGCTACGAGAATCACCTCCGGGAAACGGCACTTTTCCGGTAACGGCAAAATAGAGAGTGCAACCAAGGGAATAGAGATCACTCAGCGGTCCAATTGAGGTGGGATCTCGAATCTGCTCGGGAGATAAATAGTCGGCAGTCCCAACGATCTTTCCGGCACGTGGGTCGGCATCCAAACTCATGGTCCAAACAGCCAATCCAATATCGGAAACCTTTGCGTGACCGTCGACCGTGACCAGGATGTTACCCGGCTTGATATCACGGTGCACCATCCCCAGGTCGTGTGCGTACTGCAAGCCCCTAGCAGCATCAGAAATGATCAAAGCGGCTGCTTCCATCGATAGCGGCCCATTGGCTCGGACGAGATGACGCAGATCGTTCCCCGGGACAAATTCGGTGACAAGGTAGTGCACATTCCCATCACGTCCAGCGTCAAATGCTCGAACCAGATAGGGGCTGTCCAAGCCAGCTTGCAATCTGATTTCATGCTGAAAAGCTGCCCGCGACTCATCGGTTGACTTTTCCAGTGGCAAAACCTTGACGGCACACTCACGCCCCATCACCTCGTGGACACCCTTAAAGACTTGCCCCATCCCACCCTGGCCAATCCCCTCGGTGATCAGGTAGGGACCAAGTCGAAACTTGGTCCGCCCCAAACGCAACTGCTCTGCTTGATAAGCAGTGATTTCACCCAACTTGATCAGTTCGGCGGAAATCACCTCAGCAGAGAGCGATGACGAATTGTCACCATTGGTGGAGTCGCTGCTGAGCGATTGAACCAGCGAGCGATACTTCTCGGGATCCACCAAGCCACTGACGAGTACAGCTTGATGAAAATTCATCCGCTGTGTTGCCTCGTCTGTGTTCATGACATTTCCCTCCCGCATGCTCGACTTCGTAAACGAGCTTGACTTGATACGCGCACGCTACACGATTGGTATTTCGTTAACCGAAGACCACTAGAAGATCCACCACCCCATGACTGTGAACCCCAAACTCAACCAGATCACCTTCGAACTTTACTCCGGATGATTGACTCTCGGTGCGTTGATTGAGCGACTCACAGTCCATCGCAAGCAGGGACTCCACTGAATCATTAACAAGGGCGACCGCGACCACATCGCGACAAAAACGCAACTTGACCTTTGCGGTCGTTGCTTGGGTTTGAACCACACGCACGACTGCGGCGACCTTACCTTCGCTGGTGCGATGAACATCGAGAGCGGAAAGTAAGATCTCTTTAGGAGCGAGATGACAAATCCAACCGATCTCGGGGCCGTTTGACCCACGATCAACACTGATCGTTGTCGGCGGTTGAAATCTTGCTCGACACGCGGCCACCGGGGAAGGCACATCGATTCCATAATCGACTTGGAAGGTTTGTTTCGACTCACCCTGAACCAAAACCAGAGTGTCTAAAAATCGCTCACCCACACGTCGATGAAACGGCAAGCCGTAACCACACACCAATGTCTGCTTTTCAGCTTCGTCAATCACTACACCCGAAGGTGCAACAATCCGACGAGACCGCACACGATGCAACTTGTCTCGAACAATACTACGACAGATCGCTGATTCCGATGCTACGGCCATCCGTAAACCGAGGTAGTTCACCCAGGGGTCTCCCACCTGCTCATTCTCGGGAACCAACTCTCCTTTGACCTGCAAGAACCGGCTACCACGTTCCAGGGTGTATTCGAGTCTGAAACCAGCCAGCTTTTTCTTTTCTCGATCGGAAGTTGCAACGAGAGCCCCCGTGACCTCGATGCTACCTTGCTGCGACGACGACTCCTTGACTCGAAAAGTGTCGGCATGCATTGAAACGTCGACACCCTTTTCGCGAACCGGGGCGATCAATCGAAGTGAGAAGCGATTACCTCGGGACCCACTGTAAACCCCCATTACGGCCCCAGTCTTGTGGCTAAAACTCACCTCCATGAACTCATTCTGCAGGCGATCTTTCTCTGCAATAGGTTTTGGCCCACCGAACAGACTGTTGCGTAGCCGCCTTCCCAAGCTGGGTCCACCGGCTGGTTTTTGATCGGAAGTTGCCAATCGGACAAATCCGCACGCCGGAAGATCGACCGTTGCCTGTGTGACGGATTTGTGACGACTGGATGCGAAGAGGTGTTTGGGTTGACCGGCTAGTTGTCCAGAGAGCGAAACATCGCAACGCACCCCAACCGAGGAAGGATTCACAATCAAGCAATCACCGCTCATTGGCTTTGAGGGGTTTAGCATATCAGGATCACCTGAAAACTTGACTCCGATGGCCTCGGCAAAGCGTGCAGCCGCTTTCGTCTTGTCTGCTGACCGCGATTCAACGCCGGATTCAGTCCGATTCTCGCCCGGATCTTGGTAGCTGCCGGAGACCAACGAACTCATTCCAGCTAGCAGGTCTGATTGCTCTCGAGTGACGGCATCGAAGAAGGCATTGGAAAGTGATGAAATTGGATCTGTCGCTCCCTCTGCGACTCGATCAGAGAGTAGTTTCGAGGAATGAGGCGAAACCATTACCGATTCGCCGTGATGATACGGATGCTCACCCTCGGTAAAGTACTCGTCCAGCTTCCAAAACTTACCCAGACACAAACTCCATGAGGCAACGGTTCGAAGATCTTCGAAACCCTGACAGGTATCTCCAGGCCAGTGAACAAAGAGACCTGTCGAGATTTCTCCACGATCGATCGATTCTCCGAGTCGAGTTCCCAAGGTCAGAAACGATGAATCACTCGATGCATCGATCGGCTTTGCAGTTAACGCCTCGAGTTGAACACCGGCTGCTTGAAGGATCACTTTGGCCTCATCTCCAAACCCGGTGCCACCCTCAAAATCAATGGGCATGATCCCTTGGTAGCCAAGCTGCACCAAATTCGCGGTGAGGTCTGCAGGAGTTGAACCGGAGAACCTACCGTAAACAGGCGGAGCCTGACCGAGTAGAGAAACAAACTTTTGATGCGACTCACACAATGCTGCCTGTGCCTCGGTGTAAGTCATCGAATCAAAGCAAATGTTTCTCCCAGGACCGCCACCGGCCCAACTGAGCAAACCGCTTGAAAGTGTTTCTTTGAAATGATCGAGTTCCTGCTCAGGTAATTTTGCGATCGCCGCGGCGGCGTCGGTATCGACAAGCAGATTGCATGGCGTCGGCAGACTAGCCCCCACTGGTTTCTCTGATGCTTCATCTGCCTCGAGAGACGCCGAACTGGACGCATCATCCGATTCCAATTTCCCGTTGTTATTTTGAATGAGTGCGTTGTTGCTGGCTGCGAGACTGGAAAGCAAGGCGGGCAGACGATTGACTGTTGAGGGCCCCGTGAGAACAAGATCTAGTAGGTGAGGGTCTGACGAGAAATAATGGTCTCGCTCTTCAGCCAAGCAATCAAAAAGATCATGAAGAGACTCAGCAGCAGCCGGGCCATCCCCTGCGACGAACGCCTTGGCTGCATTCACTGCACAATTCTGAAGGTGGAGTTCGTCGAGGTTACTGGTGTAACGCAGTCGCTTGGTCATGATTTGAACCTGAAGCGTCGCGTAGGCAGCAGCAAAAAAATCACTGGCTGAGATGTTCCTCGGAGCAACCTCCAAAGACTCGGCGGAGAGTGGAGGCAAACGATCCCACGGAAATTGCTCCAAAAATCCTTCTCGAGATGATGCCTCGAACCAGTGGCAATTACGATTCTTTATCGCTCGGTCGCGAAATCCCTCCGGCAATTGCTTGCCTGACGGCTCTGGCACCGCGATCAGCCGATTGTCGAGCATGTCCGGGGGAGAGTCTGCACGATACCAAGCAGGTATCTGCTCCATTTCAGCGAGGAGCGAGGGATGCCACAGAACGGTCCAAGCACCCAACAGACTTTGAGCCTCTGAATCTGAGAGTTGCGAGGGGAAATCCTCGAGATTATTGGCCGGAATGAGAACGCAGCACTCTTGAAAAAGCGGCATGGCGGGAGTTTCTTAGCGGTAGAAAGTTCACAACACAGAGGTCAGACAAGCTGACGCATCCACCACTAACTTAACCGCATCAGCCACCGCTTCGATGGGCTGGTCATGTTTAATTACCCGACTTTTCCACCGACCTGAACAATTTGCAGGAAGAATCAGACTATCACGCCTCAGCTTGCCAAATCGCGGCACCACCTGACGGACTTTTTTTGCTTGCGAGCGTTCGCGGTCGCTGCAGACCGAAAAATCATCACAATCCATCAAAACAACTCGCTCCGCACCCTATTGTCTTGCTGACAGAAGTGTCCGATCGGGGGGAGAAACCGTTCGCTGGGGGACTGACAGTCGAAAAAACCCGCACTTCCTTCCTCTTTCCTTGGTCTTCCTGCAAAAGAGAAGACACCAAATGCGGGAAAACGCTGTAGAATGAGGAGATCGGTTTGGCCGCTGAAAATCCGTGCCTACCCTAATCCTTTGCTTATCATCCACAACAAAGGTTTCGGGGGACACGACATTTTTAGTACCCTTGAATTGTATTACCCTTGGAAAGAGACCGATGCCTCGATGCGGTAGCGTCTCATCTAACAACGTATCGAGAGGGATGTTTTTCTCCACCCATTCATTCGTGGAATCGAACACCCTTAGTTTTGATAACCCTTGATTTGATTACTCGGGAAACACAGAAGCAACATGGCAAGCAGTCAAAGTGTTTGGGGAGTTGAAATTGGGCAGACCGCTCTGAAAGCGTTGCAGTGCAAGCTTGAAGATGGTCGCGCAGTGGCAACCGCCTTCGATTACATCGAGTACCCAAAAATTTTGAGCCAACCCGAAGCGGTGGCGGAGGACCTGATCCACGAGGCCCTCCAGCAGTTTTTAGATCGCAACGAGTCGGCTTACACCGACAAGGTTTGCATCAGCGTTCCTGGGCAAAGCGGTTTGGCGAAATTTTTCAAACCGCCTCCGGTCGAAGTCAAGAAGATCTCCGACATCGTTCGCTACGAAGCGAAGCAACAAATTCCGTTCGAACTTTCCGATGTGGTTTGGGATTACCAAATCATGCCCGGAAGCATGGTCGAGGAAGGCTATGCACTGGAAAGCGAAGTCGGTTTGTTCGCGATGAAGCGAGAGCAGGCTTATCGACAACTTGAGCCATTCAATGCGGTCGACATGGAAGTCTCGATCGTGCAGATGTCACCGGTTGCTCTCTATAACATGCTGGCATTTGATCGACTGAATGAACGTCTCGAAGAAGACAACTTTAATGCCGATGATCCACCACCATCGACCGTGCTGCTATCGATTGGAACGGACTCGAGTGATTTGATCATCACCAATGGTTTCCGGATCTGGCAAAGAAGTATGCCTATTGGAGGAAACCACTTTACTCGACAACTTACCAAGGACCTGAAGCTAACCTTCTCCAAGGCTGAGCATCTCAAGCGGAACGCCCGTGAAGCAACCGATCCGAAACTGATTTTCCAAACGATGCGACCAATCTTCAATGACTTGGTCACTGAAGTTCAACGATCCATCGGCTTCTTCAGGAGCATCGACAAAAAAGCTGAGATTGGCGAACTGGTTGTCACCGGCAACACCGTCAAAATGCCCGGCCTTGCTTCTTACATCGGTAAGAATCTCGGAGTCGAGGTCACGGTTCTGGATCGCTTCAATCGCCTCGACGGTGACGAGATCCTAGAGATCCCATCCTTCCGCGATAACGCACCAACTTTCGCAGTCGCCTATGGTTTGTGCCTACAAGCCTTGGGTGCAGCCAAAATCCAAACTAGCTTGGTTCCAAGCGAAATCTTGACTCAGCGATTAATCCGAGCCAAAAAACCTTGGACGTTAGCGGGAATGGCCGCGTTAATGCTCGCGATGACAACCCACTATTGGTTGGTAGAACAAAGCTGGTCGACCACCCGCGATGTTGTCTGGAAGGACTCTCTCGCAGCCGTTGACTCGATGAAGAGCTACGCCGACGGGCACTCGAGCACCGATAGCGATCTTGCGTCAAAACTCACCTACCTCAACAACCTTGGTAAGGAAGTTTCGGGTAACGCTGAACGCCGATTGAAGTGGCTCGAGATCGTCAAAGCGGTCAATGCTGCAGTTCCTCGAACGACCTACCCGGACGGCAAAGTCCCGACCCCCAAGGAACTGCCGTACTCACAGCGTAAGGACATCCACGTCACCTCCGCGGACACCAAGCACTACGAGGATCTAGCCGACTGGTGGACCGAAAAAGTTCAAGCTCGCCATGCCGATGAACTTCGAAGTTGGGCCCGAGTCACCGATAAATTCCGTAACGCAACCGACGAAGAAAAAGCTGAGTTTGATGCTGCGATTGCCGCGGAAACCGGACCGACCGGTCCGGGATGGGTTATCGAACTTCGTTGTTATCACTATTACAACGACCCCAACAATCGCGGCGAGATCGAAAGTGACCATGTGCGGAAGTTCATGACGACCAGCTTCATGGAAAGCACCGTTGACCTACCAACAGGTCAAAAGGATGCCAACGGTCAAGACATTGTCGAAACGTTCACGCTTGAGGAACTCGGAGTCCGATATCCGCTGCTCCTCGACGACAATCGTGCGACGCTGACGCAAATTCCTAACCCAGACTACGATCCGTCGATGGCACTTGAGTCTCCACTTGGAGGAGCGATCAATCCAGATGATCTGCCTGAGGGATTTGAGCCGCCGATGCTCGAAGTTAGAAAGTTAGACTTCGTCTATCAGATCGTTTGGCAAGAAAACACAATGAGCGATCGACTTACGGCCAAAGCAGAAGCAGCCGAAGCAGCAGCTGAAGCAGCAAAAGCTGCCGCGGAAGCCGCAGAAGCCGCAGCGGCCAATGCTGACACAAGCTCGTAATGAATCAACGGGGGCGTATGAAGCCCTCGAGCAAAACATCATCGAAAAAGAGTCAATTAGCAGGACAGCTACCATCCACGAAGATTTCATTCGCGAATTTGTGATTTTCAAAATCCAGCTCACATTTGAAATCGTCGTTTAGCCTGTCTGCACAACAAAACGCGAACCGATTGAATCGTTTCCTGAATTTGGAAATCTAGTTATGGATCAACTCAAAACCCAACTCGCTGTTGTCTTCAAACACGGTTTTTGGATTTCCACCGTCTTGGTGCTCCTGTCAACCGTCGGCGTTTGGTACATGTCTACCTCAGCGTTGGAAAAAGAAAACGATTCACAAACGAGCAAGATCAACAGTGCAATCAGCACCGTTAGCTCAGTGCAAAGTGATCTTCCGCAGCAACCAAACGATCTTTCACACAAAGAAATGGAGTTGTTGATCAGCGATCGGCAAAGCGAAGTGCTTGAGTCGTGGAAAAGACTCTACGACCGTCAGCAAAACATTCTGACTTGGCCGGAAGCCGAACTCGGCAAAGACTTTGTTGATGAATTTCGCAAACTGCTACCGGTCGAGAAAATGGTTGAGTTTCCCACCGACCCTTCGAAGGAACTCGAGACAACACTCCGCACTCGATACCAGCGTTACATCAAAAACATCCTTCCTGATCTCGCAAAAATTGCCGATGCCGAATGGACCGCGGAGTTCGAACGGACTGGCGGTATGGAAGGGGGCATGGACATGGGTGGCATGGGAATGGGACGCGGCAGCATGAGCGGCCCTGGGGGAGTCGCAAAGGATGTTGACATCACCGGTGCAGAGAAAGGACCACTTGTTCAGTGGAGCAACGAAAGCCAAACCCAAGTCCTGAAAGACCTTTTTCCTTGGAGAGGAAGTTTACCGAGCTCTCTGGAAATCTATTACTCGCAAGAGAACATCTGGATTCTGAAGCAGCTTTTGGGAATTGTGGCTGATCTCAACAGTGGGGCAACGCAGCCCTACCAAGCCAAAGTTCACGAGATCAAAAAAATTGCAATCGGCAAGTCTGTTAACTTCACGCAGGGAAGCATTGCCAAGCCCGGTGAGTCATCATCTGGAATGGGAATGGGTGGCGGCATGGGAATGATGGACGAGATGATGGACATGGGCGGTGGAATGACCATGGAAGACATGATGGGTACGGGAGGTGACTTCGCGGGCGCAGGAATGGGCGGAGGAATGGAGACGGTTAAAGACCCCGCCGAAAACCGATACGTTAATGTTGCCCTCGAACCAATCACTGGTTCTGCACTGCGAACTGCACTCACAAGCGCACAGCCAAGTGACGCTGCCCTAGCAGTCGCAAAACGCGTTCCCGTGATGCTCTCGCTGAACATGGATCAACGAGCCATCCCGGAACTCGTTGCCACCTGCGGTAGCTCACGATTAATGGTCGAAGTCCATCAAGTTCGAATGCTACCCAAATCGGAATCTGCTGGTGGCATGATGGGAATGGGCGGAGAAGAGGGAATGGAAGACATGGGCATGGGCATGGGTGGCGGCATGATGGGTGCAGGAATGATGGGTGGCGGTGGCGCCGGACCGTCGACCGAGCCAGAAGACGAATTTCCGCTCGACATGACCGTCGAAGTTTATGGAATCATTTACATCTACAACGCTGATGACCAAGAGAAACTAGGCATCGAACTCGTCAATGAGGACACTGTCATCGACGGCTCGATGGGCAATACAGCTAGCCAGACCGCAGCTGGTACTCCGGCACCTGCAGCTGGTACACCGGCGCCTGCAGCTGGTACACCGGCTCCTGCAGCTGGTACTCCAGCACCTGCAGCTGGTACTCCGGCACCTGCAGCTGGTACACCGGCTCCTGCAGCTGGTACTCCAGCACCTGCAGCTGGTACACCGGCACCTGCAGCTGGTACACCGGCGCCTGCAGCTGGTACACCGGCGCCTGCTACCGGCGGGGCGCCTGCTCCGGCCGGCAGCTAATTAATTCCATAAAAT
>JBMHCO010000109.1:0-29978 GCA_049889895.1 Rubripirellula sp. | reverse complement strand
AAAGTTTTCCGCTGTCCTGATGTTGTTCGTTTTGGTCCTTCGCGGCGATGTGTCGGAGTCGATCGCGACCGCTCAGTCGCTAGAGATTCTCAATGGTGATCCGGTTCCTCGCGATGTAAGGGATCTTTACGATCGTGGACTGCAGTACTTGGTGGCCAATCAAGACGATGATGGCTGTTGGCCTTCTGGGCACCGTGGCGCAGGCGTTGCTGGAATGGGGCTGATGTGTTTTCTCGCATCAGGTGAAGATCCAAATTTTGGTCTCTATTCCAGTCAGGTTCGCCGCTCGATTCGTTTTATCCTTTTGCAGCAGGATCCGGAAACCGGATATTACGGACAGAGCATGTACCATCATGGTTTCGCAATGCTTGCTCTGGCGGAAGCCTACGGGATGGTTGATGACCGAACACTTTGGCGAGAGACTGGAGTTAACTCCGATTTGACAATTGGTCAGTCGTTGGAACTTGCCGTTCGTGCTGCAGTGACCTCACAGAAGACGAATCCTTTTGGGGCTTGGCGTTACAGTCCTGCTGGAATGGAAGCGGATACTTCGGTGACGGGTGGCGTTTTGATGGGACTCCTTGCCGCTCGCAATGCGGGGATCGAGGTGCCTGATGACGCAATCGATCGAGCCATCGCATACTTTAGCGGGATGACTGCTGAGTCCGGCCAGGTAGCCTATTCAAATGGTGCCGGTGGATTTAACGAGTCACTCGCGAGGATCTCCATAGGTACACTCGTGTTTGCCATCGCGAGAAGGAAAGACATGCCGCAGTTCGCGCAGACATTGGGGTATCTCCGAGATAAGTTGCAAGGTGGAACGAGTGGGCACGGTGGGATCAGTTATCAGAGCTACTATCAAGCCCAAGCACTTTTTCAGGGTGACGTCGAACTATGGAAAACTTGGAATCAGCAACTCATTGAGCGACTGAAAAAAGAGCAGCGGTCGGGGGGGGGCTTTGATGGGACTCAGGGACCCTATGTGGCTACCACATTGTCCCTGTTGGCAGTCGCAGTGAACTATCGCTTTCTTCCCATTTATGAACGCTAGGAAGGTGAGCGGTGAGAAGTTATACGGCTGAATGTCGTTTCAAAATGACCGGCAGTAACGCGTGGCGATTTACCATTTTGCATAATCTTGCAGCAAGGATCGCGCTGCCGGTAACCATAGTTGCGTTTGCATTTGTTTGCCTCATAGCGGGCCCCGTTGATTCCCTATGCGGAGAGACTTTCGATACAAGAACGCTCGATGGTGGGAAGATAGATGCCCCCGCTGGGGGCAACCAAGTCGTCAATGCCTCCACCAAGGTTGGCAAAGGGTATTTGGTACTACGTGACGGAGAATCACTTACCGGAAATTTGGTCCGATCTGAAACAGGCGAATCGATTCGGTGGTTGGGGGATGCGTTTTGTGATCCTTTTGAGTTTCGCCAAAGGGCATTGGAAAAGCTTGTTTTTTCCTCCGAGCGTGGTCTCGCCGCGGGACGGGGTGATGATCATCAAGCAGATGGCACCGAATTTATTTTCGAGCTGCAAAATGGCGATTCAATCTGTGGCTCATTAGTTAGATGGGACCGCGAGTTGTTGGTGGTGCGGCATCCGATGGCCGGTGATTTACAATTCCTTAGCAGCGACTTGAAGTGGGTGCGGCATGGGCGGCGTTTGCCAAAGGATCCGATAACGCTGGAATCTGATCATCGTGCAATCTGGCGAGGTTTTTATGACCCTGCTTCGACCAATGATGTTTCGAGTTCCGATGGTGAAGTTGATCTTGGTGCGGGGACGCGCTGGAAGGTGAGCGGTTCGGTGATCTCGACCGAAACACCAGGTGCAAAGCTGATTCAAGGCCTTCCTTTGCCGCCGCGCTTGTTCATGAGTCTTGAGCTGGAATGGGATAGGCAACCGGACTTCTCGCTGTGGCTCTTTGAACCAGATAATTCGCTAAACGCACAGGTATCAAAAGGCAATGAGCCGGCGATTGATGTAAAGGATCGCGGTGCTGATTCGGTAAGTGGACATGCGTGCTGGACAATCGAGTGCGTGGGCAGTGATTTGGTAATGGTCGTCGAGGCTGGCAACGATGTTGATGTTCGTAAGCTAACATCGCTCGATGGTAAGCGAGGGATACGGTTAGCGATTTATTTGGACTCGGAGGCAGGATCCATGGAGGTTCTTGCTGAGAGTGGTGAGTCTCTGGGGTTGGTTCGCCGAGCGGTCGATCTAGCGGAGCGTCCTAATGATTCGCAGGAGAAGCCGGTGTCCGCGCCTCGCGGTCGATTGGAACTGCAGAATCATTCAGATTCAATTCGCGTTCGGCAGTTTGAGGCCGGGACTTGGAGCGGGAGCATTGCTCGTGTGAACGAGAATCTAGCCGCTGCGAAGCTGGGTTCGATGTCAACGAAAGATCAGGGATTGGTTGTTGGTGAGGTGGTTGGTTTTGACGGTCAGTCGGGAGAAATCATCTTTGAAGAGTCGCCCGGAAAAGTTTTACGATTTGGGGTCTCAAGTCTTTTTGAGTTCCGCCGTGCGTGGGATGAGAAATCGCCAGTTACCGACTCGACTTCACCACGACAGTTGGCCGTTTTTGATTTGAGCGACGATTCGAGGCTGACAGGGGATATTCGAGAAATTCAAGCGGATCGTTTCGTGATCAACAGTGGAGCTGTGTCCGGCTTTCTTGAATTGCCCTTTTCGGCAGTGCGTCAGGTGAGTTTCGAGAGTAGTGAGAATGCCGACCTCCAGGAGGCGGTAGTCGTCGGGCGAATCGGAAAGTTTGTCTCGGCGGGAAGTAATATTTCAGGACGGTTGGTTTCCCAGTCGGAGTTGGATTCGCAGCAAGTTGGCGATGAATCTGGAATCGGTTTGTCTTGGCATCCTCTTCGTAGTGTTGTTTCTAGCCGGATTCGAAGGGATTTGAGTGCGGAGATTCGATTTAGTGATCAGGCTGGTAAGAAGACGAGCGATGCGGGGGCAAAACTTCTTGAGCAGCAGAGGGTTCGTAATCAACGGCTTCGCCGAGGGTTAAATTTTGGGCAGCTATTCCTCGAGAGAACGGATCTCTCGAAGCAGTCTCCGGCAAGTCTTGGTTCGCATTTGCTTCACTTCCGTTCCGGCGATGTGTTGCGTTGCCGTGTTCAATCGATAGATGAAACGACGGTTCGCGTGGAATTGGAAACGCCGGGGGTGAATGGTTCCACTGCGAGTGGTACTTCCTCTGCGGTTGCTGCATCTAGTTCCCTTATTGGTGAAGCGGATGATGCAGGTGGGCTGCTCGAGGATCGAAACCGTGTGATCGAGCAGCGGTTGATCAAGGCGATTGAGTTCGTTTCTAACTCGCCCCCACCGAGTTTAGACCAAGCGAAAAAGCAGCGGTTATTAACGATTCCGAGGTTACAGAAGTCGGATCCGCCCAGTCATTTACTTTGTTCCCACAATGGGGATTTTCTCCGTTGTCAGCTTTTGGAAATGGAGGGGGATTTCTTCACGGTCAAGGTACAACTCAATCAGCTGCGTTTACCGTGCGAACGTATTGCGCAGTTGATCTGGTTTCATCCCGATGAATTTGGCGAGGAATTCGAGAGTGATGAATCTGCCGTGATAGAGACCGGTGATCGTCTTGATTCTCGAGTGGACATCGATTCGGGTGATTCCTTGAAGGCGATTGGTAGTAGCCTCGCTAACGATGAGCGTTTGAGTCCGAATTACTCTGGTTTGGTTCAAGCGGTGCTGAATGACGGTAAGCGAACAACTTTCACGCCGACGGGATTGGACGGAGATCTGTTAAAAGGAAATGGGGAATGGGCTGGTGAATGTTCATTCGATTTGGGAAGGGTGGATGAGCTTCTGATAGGGAATGCAATCATTTCCAGGGTTGCAGATGTAGCCTACAACCAGTGGCAGTTTCAGGCAGCGACCGAGCCGTTGGTCGCTGCGGTGCTCGAGGGAGAGAAATCCAAGGCCGGCCAATCTGATTTGGTGGGGCAGCAGGTACCCAATTTACCATTGCTTGGACTCGATGGTCGCTCGATCAAAATGAGTGAATATCGTGGGAATTGGGTATTGATGAATTTCTGGACTACATGGAGTGCGGCGAGCATCAAGGCAATCCCGACCCTGGAGGCAATCCGCCAAGAATATCGAGAACTCGGATTACTTGGGCTCTCGGTGAGCGTCGAGGAATCCGTCGAGACGGTCAGGGGGGCGGCCGAGAAATATGATCGCTCCTCAACGGTTCTTGTTGATGCGGACGGTAAGTTTGCGGAGCAATTCGGCGTTAAAGTGCTGCCTTATGTTGTCCTGATTGATCCAGAGGGAAAGATCGAATCGGTGCATCTTGGAGGCGGAGAAGCGATGTTGTCGAAGGTTCTTGAGGCGGTTGCACAGCGTCTAGATGCCTCCCCGCAGGAATGAACCTGCGTGCTTCAACGATCTTCTCGATCTAGGGGCACTCAAATCGGCTGCAAATCCACCTTTCGGTGATCCCGTGAATCCCTAGAATCTGTGGATCGAAACGCTGTTTCCTTCCCTCGTTCCTCCGAACTGCTATGCCTCGCTACAACCCGTCTGAAATCGAACCCGTCTGGCAAGCTTATTGGGAGAACGAGAAGACCTTTGCCACACCCGACCTGCCGACAGGCAAAAAGCGGTACGTCTTGGACATGTTCCCTTATCCCAGTGGGGATGGATTGCATGTCGGGCACCCGGAAGGTTACACGGCGACGGATATCGTTTCACGATTTGCTCGAATGCGGGGCGAGACGGTCCTGCATCCGATGGGATTTGATGCGTTCGGACTGCCTGCTGAGGAGCACGCGATAAAAACCGGCGAGCACCCTCGAGTTCAGACTCAGCGGAACATTGATAACTTCACCCGCCAATTGAAGATGCTGGGTTTTAGTTACGACTGGGATCGGGTGCTTTCGACGACGGACGAGGATTATTTCCGTTGGACGCAGTGGATCTTCTTGGTGCTCTATGACACATGGTTTGATCATGAGCAACAGAAGGGGCGACCGATTGATGAACTGCCTATTCCCGATGAGATCCTAGAGCAAGGTGACGCTGAAGTCTCGAAGTATCGAGATTCACATCGGTTGGCTTACCAGGCCGATGCACTGGTGAACTGGTGCCCAGAACTTGGGACCGTGTTGGCCAACGAAGAGGTTCAGGATGGTAAGAGTGAGCGGGGTGGGTACCCGGTCAAAAGGATTCCACTTCGCCAGTGGATGCTACGCATTACAGATTACGCGGAGCGTTTGTTGGACGGGCTGGATGAGCTGGACTGGCCTGTCGGCATCAAAAAGTTGCAACAAGATTGGATCGGCCGCAGCACAGGAGCGGAGGTCGATTTCTTTATCGGCGATGATGCTGCGTACGCCGGTTGGCAGACGGAGCGTGGTGAAGCGGGTTTTCCCGCCGAATCCGGTGAACAGGCTTTGCGAGTTTACACCACGCGGCCCGATACACTGTTTGGAGCGACCTATATGGTCGTCGCCCCTGAGCATCCATTGGTGGGTCAGTTGACGTCGGCCGAGCAGCAAGCGGCGGTCACTGCCTATTGCGAGAAAGCGTCTTTCAAAAGTGATCGTGAAAGAACTGATGGCGATCGTGGGAAGACCGGTGTTTTTACTGGCAGTGACGCAGTCAATCCTGTGACGGGGAAAAGGATTCCAATTTGGGTTGCTGATTACGTGTTGGCTGGATACGGCACGGGAGCCATCATGGCGGTACCCGCGCACGATGAACGTGACTTTGAGTTTGCGGTTCAGTACAACCTCCCGGTGATCCCGGTGGTTGACCCGCCGGCAGATCACGATCAGCGAGAAGAAATTTTGGCCGGTAAGGTTTGCTTCGCGGCAAAGGGCGCCGCGATCAACAGTCCCGGTTTTGATGGAAAGCAGACCAACGCCGTCAAAGAAGCGATCACGCGAAGACTTGATGGTAACGGGATGGGAAAAGCTGCTGTCAACTACAAACTTCGCGATTGGCTGTTCTCTCGGCAGCGATTCTGGGGTGAGCCATTCCCAGTGCTGCATGAAGTGGATGAGAATGGAGAACCCACGGGGATCAAGAGAGGCGTGCCCGTTGATCAGTTACCCGTCAAATTGCCAGAACTAGAAGATTTCAAGCCGCATGGTCGCCCCGAACCGCCGCTAGCCAAGGCGGACGATGATTGGCTATTCGTTGAGCTGGACGGTAAACGCTATCGTCGAGAGACCAACACCATGCCGCAGTGGGCCGGATCTTGCTGGTATTATTTGCGATACATTGATCCAAAGAACCAGGATCGGTTGATTGACCCAGAGAAAGAAAAGGCTTGGATGCCAGTCGATCTTTACGTTGGCGGTGCTGAGCACGCCGTGCTCCATCTACTCTATTCACGGTTCTGGCATAAGGTGCTGTATGACCGAGGGCACGTTTCGGTTCCAGAACCGTTCAATCGATTGGTCAATCAGGGAATGATTCTCGGCGAGGTTGAGTACACAGGTTACCGTGACGAACAGGGCGTGCCGGTTTCTGCACAGGAAGTACGTCGTGATGCCGACGGTAACCGCGTGGCGTCCGATGGTCGTACGGTCGAAGCAGTTTCTCTTGCTGAAACCGATCTCGAAAAGAAAGGAGAGACTTTTGTCTTGAAGGACAACGCGAAAATTCGCGTCGAGAGCCGTGCATTTAAAATGTCCAAGAGTCGCGGGAACGTGGTGAATCCCGATGACATTGTGAAGCAATACGGTGCAGACGCGCTGCGGCTTTATGAGATGTTCATGGGGCCACTCGAAGCCACAAAGCCTTGGGCGATGACCGGTGTTGGTGGCGTCAGGAATTTTCTCGATCGCGTTTGGCGGATGATCGTTGACGACAAGGCGGACGAGTTAAAGTTGGCTGCCGCTGTCGTCGAATCTGACTGCTCTGAAGACCAACTTAGGACTCTCCACCAAACCATTAAGAAGGTGACAGAAGACACCGAGGCGATGAGTTTCAATACCGCGATTGCGCGGATGATGGAGTTTACGAATTTCTTTACCCGGTCGAACACTCGACCAATCAGCGCCATGCGTTCTTTTGTCGTTCTACTCTCTCCTTACGCGCCACATTTGAGTGAAGAGCTGTGGAAGTTACTCGGTGGGGATGATTCGATATCTAAGCAGGCTTGGCCCGCATGGGATGAGGCGGCTTTGGTCCAATCGACCGTCGAAGTACCAGTTCAGATCAACGGAAAGGTAAAAGCCAAGATCGCCATCTCGCCGGATACCGATCGCGATCAAATGATGGAAATAGCGCTCACCGATGAACGAATCAAGGCTTTGATCGAAGGGAAGCAGATCGTGAAGCAGATTGCTGTTCCGGGACGATTGGTTAACCTCGTCGTCAAATGATCCGATTGACTTCGCTTTGCGGGTCTAAGTTGCGTTTGACCTATCCAATGGTTTGATCGACGGCGGTACGTTGGGTGAAGTAGTGATGGTGAATGAGCGGTGACCAGCCAGCAAGCTCAAGTTACAAACAGCATGCTGCTATTCACATGTGGTTGAATCGCGAGAATGGCAAATAGAAAAGCCCCCTCCAGTAACGGAGAGGGCTTGGTTGGATTTTTATCGAGTGGTGATGACGTTTTAGTTCTCGAATTCCACCACTTGAAGGTCCTCGTTTCCTTCGACGATCGCGTCGATAACGTCAAACCCGATGCTTGTGTTTGCCACATTTAGCTTTTTGAGTTTTGGGAGCGTACCAAGTTTTCGAAAGCTCTCATCGGTTAATTGAGTCCCCGCGACGTTTAGGTCCTCGAGGTTGGTCAGCTTCATCAAGGAATCGATGCACTCGTCGGTAATGGAAGTCGCTTTCAGGTCGAGTTGGCGAATACCAGTCAGGTCAGCGATGGCGTTAACGAGTGTGTCATCTGCTTTCGTCTCCCAGAGGATGAGCACCTGAAGGTTTTTCATGTCACCGATCTTCTGCATCCCTTCAGCTGAGACGAGACGACACTCGCTGATATCGACGTAAGACATTTTTGGCAGCTTTGAAAGAATCTCCAGTCCTGCATCGTCGAGCGATGAATCACGCAGTTCGACGCGTTCGAGATTCTGGGCACCGGTTAGGTTGGCGAGACCTTCACCGGTCACATCAGTACCTCGGATTCGTAGTCGCTTCAGTTTCGGAAAGCCTTTGAGGTTAGGCATGCCTGCATCAGATACCTTGGTGTAGTCGAACTGAATGGACTCCAAGGTTGCGGTGTCCTTGAGTGTTGTGAGAGCTTGATCAGAGACCGAGGTGCAGTAATTGACATTGATCGATTTGAGGGGCAAGCCAGCGAGTGATTCAATGCCTTTGTCGGTGACATTGGTTTTTTCGAGTTGCAAATCAACCAGTTTCGTGAGTCCTGCCAGGTGAACCAAGCCAGGGTCACTGACCTTGGTATTACGAAGGTCGAGAGCACGAAGTTTTGGGAGGTTGGCAACATTCGCGAGTCCGTCATTACTAACGCCAGAACGCCTCAATGTGAGCACTTCGAGATTTACCAGTTTGCCAACGGTGGCGATTGTCGCATCACCGATGGCGGAGTCGGAGAGGTCTAGTCGTTTGAGAGAGGAGAGAAACGTCAATGCTTCCATGCCATCGTCGGTCAATCCTGGGCCGCTGAAACGGGCCTGAGTGACGTTGGGGATTCCCTCAAGATTGGGCAGTGCTTCTGCGATTGAAGTTTCGGTTGCAATTACGATCTCGATCACCAAGCCGCTCTCATTCTTGGTGAGGGTGAATCCGGCTTCCTCAAGAGCAGCGACCTTGTCTGAGTCGTCTGGCAGGGTCAGTGCCGAAGGCGCGGTGGCGATCATCGATGGCGACTCGCCTTTTGGCGCGTTTGCCGATGGCTCGGTTGGTTGTCCTGTGGGCTGCGGAGGTGTCTCCTGGTTACAGGCTGAGCAGGTGGCCACAAGGAGTGAAAGAGCTAAGTATTGATGGTTCTTAAGCATGAAATGACTTGGATGATCGAGTGAATGAGTCAAGATCGGGTAGTTGACGCCTTATCATGTTTTATTCAATTCAGCGGGCAATGACCATGGTCTCAAGAGGATCAGTGGCAGCAGTTGGCCGGATCCCGCCGTTAAGAAAGCTGCAAGCGTTGCAGGTTGTCTGTCTCCGGGTATCCGGTTCTCCGGCGTTTCACAGAACGGTGTGATCAAGATGAGTTAGTTCCGCGGTCGCAACGATTTCTCGGCTTTCTGTAAGTTCCCTCGTCGGCTGGTGAAGGATAATCGGAGGAATTGGTAATTCTGGTTAGGTCGACTACTACGTTGCCTATCTTCTCAGATCGTTATGTATGAATCGACTTTCCGTGCCGATTCACGAACTGACTTCAATCGATGACACCCGCGCGTACCGGCCACAACTCCGTCGCTGTTTATCGATGATTCGTTCCATGTTGTTATTAGAGACGTCCAGCCTGTTGGCGGATTTTCACCAATTGGGGGGGCGGGCGGCAATTTGAGCTGCAGAATGGGTTTGAGCCATACAGTGGTGGTTTGAGCCGCGCAGGGTGTTAATGTTTCAGAATTGTGTCGAATTGTGACCCTAAATATCGTATAACGGCGGTCAGGGCTGCACTGAGCCCTCCTAAGATAAAGCGAATACTATCACTCGGATTTGAGGAAAACATGACGAGAAAGACGAATCGGCGATCGTTCATTGGACAGTCTGCCGCGGCAACCGCAGGTGTTGGCTATTGGGCGAGCACAAGTCCTCTGGCTCGAGCACAATCAGCTCTGCAGGCTCCTGCAGCGGGTTGTATCGGGGTGGGTGGAAAAGGCGGCAGTGACACCAGTCACGTTGGTGAGCATGGTGTTTCCATTGTTGGTCTTTGCGATGTCGATGGCTCAACGCTCAGCAAGAAGGGTCGTGAGTTCCCTGATGCCAAGCAGTTTCAAGATTTCCGAGAAATGTTGGATCAGATGGGTGACAAGATTGATATCGTCACCGTCAGCACTCCAGACCACACCCACGCCGCAGCTGCCATCCGTGCGATGCGGATGAAGAAGCACGTCTATTGCCAGAAGCCGCTGACTTGGTCGATCAAGGAAGCGAGAATGATGCGTGAGACAGCCGCTGAGATGGGCGTCGTCACACAGATGGGTAATCAGGGGACCAGCGAAGATGGTCTTCGTGAAGCAGTTGAAGTGATTCGCAGTGGCGCCATCGGCGACGTAGAAGCGGTTCACATTTGGTCCAACCGTCCCGTCTGGCCACAAGGTATCGGGCGGCCTGCTGGTGAAGACCCTGTGCCAGAAGAGCTGAACTGGGATGCCTGGATTGGCCCAGCACCGATGCGTCCGTTCAAGAAGGGTGTTTACCACTCCTTCAATTGGCGTGGTTGGGTTGACTTCGGTACGGGAGCACTCGGTGATATGGCTTGCCACACCACCAACATGCCCGTGATGGCGTTGAAGCTATGGGATCCGATTGCTGTTACTGCAATCAAAAACCCTGGCCTTTTCGAAGGCGAGACTTACCCAGGTAGTTCAGAACTGTTGTTCGAGTTCCCTGAGCGTGAAGGGCTTCCAGCTTGCAAGTTCCATTGGTACGACGGTGGCAACCTTCCACCTGCTGAGATCATCAGCCAACTACCTCAATCGTTCCAAAAGCGAGTTCAGGCTCAGCGAGACGGTGGTAGCAAAACCAGCGGTGCTGTGCTTGTTGGTTCCAAAGGTCTTCTGTTTTCCCCTGACGATTACGGAGCTCGTTACTTCTTGCTTCCTGAAGATAGCTACAAGGACTTCAAGAAGCCCGAGCAAACCCTTCCGCGAATCCCATTCAAGGGCGGCGGAGATCAACGTCAAAAATGGGAATTCGTCGCTTCCGTTAAGGGAGAGTACGAGCCTGGCACAATGTCAAACTTCGGTTACGCTGGCCGGCTGACCGAGACCATTCTTGCCGGTAACTTGGCAATGCGATCCGCAGAAGGAAAGCGTATTGAATGGGACGCAAAGACGCTTACCAGTCCGAATTCACCTGAGGTGAATCAATACACCGCCCGCGAATATCGAAGCGGTTGGGAAATTTGATCTGGGTGTTGTCACTAAAAGTTGTCTAGGGCGTTTCACGAAGCGTTCTAGGCGGGTGGCGTGAAGACGCTGCAACTAGCTAAGAACATGTAGCCGCGATGGACTGAAAACCTGATGTCTGTCGCGGTTTTTTTGTTTCTAAATGCGTCCAAGTGCGAAGCAACTAAGTTGTGCAGCGCAGACCTGATCCCAATCGTGCTAGTTGAAGGTGAGAGGCACGCTTGGTTGTCCTCTTTTCAAGTCAGAAACTTGCCCGATTTCATACAACGTGGGGATTTTTAGACGAGCTGCCTGATCATGAAGGCGTGCTACCTTTTCTTCGGGTACGCCCAGAATGAATCCACCGCACGTTTGTGGGTCAAAGACAGCGGGGTAGGTCAATTCTTCGAGGACATCACCGGACACGCTCATGTACCGTTGTTTCCTGTGGTTGTCCGGCGCCAACGTGCTCTGGATACCTTGTTCGAGGATTTCCTGGACGCCGGACATCATCGGAATTGAATTGAACTGTATTTCGGCATTGGTCTGACTGGCATGAAGCATCTCAAGCATGTGTCCTGCGAATCCAAAACCGGTGACGTCGGTCACGCCTTGGAGTTCAACCGCTTGGATGAGTTCTAGATAGGGACGAATTGGCTGAAGCATCCATTGCAGTAGTTCTTGGAAGTCTAACGCGCGACACTTTGCCTGCATGTGAGCCGCCATTAGGAGTCCAGATCCGAGCGGCTTGGTCAGGAAAAGTCGATCCCCGGATTTCAGTCCACCTTTGTCGGTTCTGGTAACTGATGGTCGTTCTCCAACAACCGTCAAACCAATCTCCGTTCGAGGACCGACAATCGTATGGCCCCCAGATATTTGAATTCCAAATAAACCTAATTCACGATTCATTCCGGCGCTAAGTTCCAAGAACTGTTCCTGCTGGCGTGCTTTAGGGCCGTCTGCTAGGACCAATGTCGAGAGAGCAGAGGTCGGTTTGCAAGCACTTGCGACCAAGTCACTTAAGCTGTGCAGAGCCGCGATGCGACCCGAGAGGTAGGCGTCCGCGAAGGGCGCGGTGAAAAAATCCGTGCTTGCGCTTAGCTGGGTGACACCATCATCGCGAATCACAACGGAGTCCTGGAAAGAGGATGTTCCATCGGTGCTTTGAGTCCGAATGACCGTATCGAGTGAGTCACTATCGAACTTGCATCCGCAACCTCGGCACTGCTCATCGAGCGGAGACGTGTCCGTTGCTGTAGACATCGTTGCGACCGGATCTGAATACATCGAGATGAACCGGTCGTCAATTCTGTGTTTCCAGTTCAGTACCCACTGGCCTGACGCGGTCAGATTCCCGCGGTGTGCCAAAGCCCTGCCATCACCTAGGTTGATGAGCTTGAGGAACTGCGTTTGCGGTTTGAACGGGGTTAGCGGTTGCTTGTGAAGCGTCTGTAAAATATTGTTCCACAATATCGGTCCCTGTCTCACTGCATAGACACCGGACTTGGGAAAGGCTTTTTTCTGATGACTGCTGCAATCACCCACGGCGAAGACGCAAGTCGAGCCCTTTGCGCGGAGTTGGTCATCAACCAGTAGGAACCCTCCTTCATCCTTTTCGAAGGGAAGAGACTTCAACAGGGATGGAGCTGCTGCACCCGTTGACGTGATCGCAAGGTCAGTCTTGAGAGTGGTTTTGTCGGTGAAGATGATCGCGCGGTCGCTGATGGAGGCAACGCGAGACTCAGTAACCGTTTGGACTCCACGGCGACGCAGTTCGTCTTCGAGGATACCGGCCGCACGTCCATTGAGCTCATTTGCAGGTCGTTGATTCGAAGTGACCAAATTGATGCAGTAAGGGTTTGGAATCACTGACTCAATGTATGCTGGCAGGCATAGGCAGACTTCGATACTTGCAACGCCTCCACCGATAATAACCACTTGCAGTTCTCGCTGAGGATCCTCGTCTGCGAGGCGATGTAAGCGGTCGGTCAGTCTCTTTAGGAAAGACTGCATCGGTTTGATAGAGATCGCGGTGTTTGGTGAGGAAGGCGGATCAGCCGGAATGGTCGCGGTGCTTGAGCCGATTCCGATCGATAATAGATCGTAGTGAAGCTCCGGGCGATCAGCGAATCGTAAGGTCTGTTTTTCTGCATCAATTCCGGTTACTTGATCGATGATCAACCTAGCGGAAGCTGCGGCGCATAGTTTGACCAGATCAATGGTCATCGCGGATGCTGGACGCTGGCCAGCTAGAACTGCAGGTAGCATGCCGGAATAAGTCGCAACGGGTTGGTCTGAGACGCACACCAGCTCCGTATCCTTCGGCGCGTTCATGATCCACTGCCCGAGGACATGGGCGTTGGTGTGCCCGATTCCAAGCAGCACCACTCGCTTCCGCTTCAGTGTTTCGATCATTCTGCTTCTTTCTGTGTTGAATCGAGCAGAATTGCCTCCTTGATTGCCATGGCGAGTTGTTCGGTATGAGAATCAGGAACCGTTCTCAGGTCAAAGAGAATCGAGTCATTGGCGATTCGTCCTTGAACGGCGGGTGAACCAGTCCGTAATTGATGCGACAACCGGTGCACTGACTTGGAGCGGATTTGGACGGCATAGCTACTAAGGGTTTGACCCGGCATTGATCCGCCACCGAGTTGTGAATCACACGGCAACACTTTGCAAGGCGTCACTGGTTTGATGATTTCTGCTACCTGCTCGCAACGGGTGCGAATTTGTTCTGAATCGCAATGAAGCATCTGCATGATCGGGAGTTCACTGCCTGCCGAGCCCTCAAGATGGATCTCTAGAGTAGCCTCCAAGGCTGCGAGCGTGAGTTTGTCTAAACGCATCGCACGCATCAGTGGATGCCGCCTTAGAATCTCTATCCATTTCTTTTTTCCGAGAACAATGCCGCACTGTGGGCCACCAAGCAGTTTGTCTCCACTGAAGAGAGTGAGGTCCACTCCGGCTGAAATGCTCTCTGAGATGGAAGGCTCTGATTGGCTATCGGGATACGCCGACTGGGACGAGTCGCCGGTCTGTTTGCCGATCCAACCGCTTCCGAGATCATCGATGATTGGAATTTCGGGTGAGTGCGGCATCTGGACTAACTCCGCGATACTCGGTTCAGTCACAAACCCACTGAGTTTATAGTTGCTGTGATGGACTCTCATCACCGCCGCGGCTGATTCCGTCATAGCCGATTCGTAGTCACGGACATACGTGCGATTGGTGGTTCCCACTTCACGAATCGTCACACCAGCCGTACGAAAGACATCCGGCAAGCGGAAGCCGCCACCAATTTCAACAAGCTGACCACGAGAAATGATCACCTCTTTACCCGCTGCAACAGCTTGCAGCACGAGGATGGTCGCTGCAGCACAGTTATTGACCAATACCGCGTCTTCGCAGCCAGTAAGCTGGCACAATTGTTCGACGCAGTGCTGTCCGCGATGGTTGCGTTTTCCGGTGTGAAGATTGAGCTCCACGTTGGCTGATTTTGCCGCACCCATCATTCGCCGGATCGCACGATCACTGAGGGGCGCACGACCTAGGTTGGTGTGCAAAATAATGCCCGTGGCATTGATGACCGAGCGGATTTTTGAACCGCGATATAGCTGTTCTCGATCACATATACGTGAGATGATCTTTTGGGTGATTTCGGTGGGCTGGTCGATCAGACCTGAGTCGATTTCTGCGCGAATCTCGCCTGTTGCTCCACGAATCCATTGCAGAACGATGGAGTGCGGGTAACGCTGCTGTAGCGACCTGATTTTATCATCCTGTGAGAGTCGATCGTAGGATGGGATATGGCGTAACAACGGTTGTTGAGACATCTGACCGATTCGCTGATCTGTTGTATGGTGTGCGGTTTTTCTGGGGAATTCTGAGAACCGCACCTAGCGTGTACTCAGTGTGAATTTGATGGATTCTAGGCGTCAGTAGTTGGACACGCGTTTGAACGCAGCCTCGCACCAGCAGTTCGATGATCTCCACAGCGGTTAGTGATCTGTTTTTTGTCGAAGTGTTCTACTAGCGGGATCGCATACTTGCGAGTGATTTGTAAATGGTCGCGGATCTCCGCCACGGTTCGGTTCGGACTCGCGTCGAACAGTTCCCTGAGTTCTTCACAAAATACCGCGATCGTCTTGGTGTCATAGTATAGACCATGTCCTACACTAATCACGGTTCCCTGCTGACAGGCAAAAAGAAGCAGGGATTTTAGTCCCTCTTCGCTCTGCTTTGTGAGTTCTGAGAGTCCCGAAAGACTGGGCGGAGTGCGGTTGTCGGTCAGCACATCAATTACTTGGTTCAACGCATTAAGCTGCTTTTTTGAAAGAGAAGTTTGCTCAGTTTTTAGTGCCAACAGTCGATTGGATCGTACTACCTGCTGATCTTTAATCAGTGATTCGAGGGCGTGATTGGCTATTGTGGATGTTGATCGTCGACAAATCTGATCCGTTAGGGATATTTGATCGACCCAAGCATTCTCGGTAGCGGCTTGCGTTTCTAAACGCTCGAGAATCAATTTCTTTGCTTGCTCTAAACTGTCTGCGGAAATCAATTTGTCGCCAAGGCGAATGACTTTTGGATTCGCTTCAATGCGTTTAAGAAAATCGGCGGTCTCGACGTCGCGATGCGACTGTGTCTTGGAGATTTGGGACATGAACAGTTGATTCACTTCCACCTCATCCCGCAGTTTGACCTGAGCCACGAATTGTGCGGCTGTATCCGTGTGAGAAAGATCTGGAAAAAGGTTGAGGATCTCTTGTGTCTTCTTTTTGACCCCTTCGAGCGGAACGAGCATTTTTCCCGAGGCGATGGATCCCTGTGGATAGGGGCGGCGTAGGAGATAGGGCTGAGAGTGGGCAATAACCACTGGCACATTGGTTTGAACGATAACGAACTGTTCGGTATTGGGTTCGATCGCACGGGGGCCAATCAGTCGACAGTCGCAACGCATGGTTGCAGTATGAAATTGAAATTCCGCTGGGCATTTGATTGCGGGACTGTCGGAAAAAAGTTTCGTGGATGCCAGAAAACGCTGCGTTGTGGCGTAGCGGTCAGACGCGACGAGTTCGCTTCCGCGGCGCAATTGCGATGCGTCGATTCCCGCCAGGTTCATTGCGGTTCGCATTCCTGCATGCGCTGACTCGACTTGCTGGCCATGTACCTCGATGACTCTGACCCGGGCTTTTTTTCCAAATGGTTGGATCATGACTTCATCACCGATACGCACCTTGCCGGACCAGAGCGTCCCCGCGGCGATGGTACCGCGGCCAGGTTTGGAGAAAACCCGGTCGATTGGCAGTCGGAAGGCTCCATCGGTCTTTCTCGCTTCGCGCCTTCGGTGCCCCTTTAAGTGTTCGCGTAGAGTGTCTATTCCCTCACCAGTGACGGTGGAGGTATCAACCATTTCCAGGGTTTCGAAGCCAGCATCAGAGAGGAAAAATTCAACCTCTTCTCGCGTGACTGATCTTTGGCTGGCTGTGGCAAGATCACAACGCGTCAGTGCGACCAGAATGCGGTCGACCCCTAATGCCCGAAGGATCGCTGCGTGCTCAATCGTCTGCGTTTGCACTCCTTGATCTGAGGCGACGACGAGGAGTCCGAGGTCGATCGATGCGACACCTGCGAGTAGATTGCCGATGTACTTCTGATGACCAGGAGCATCGATCAACGCGAATTGGTCCTCACCACTGGTGAAGGAAGCGAATCCGAGATCGATGGTGATACCTCGACGCTTCTCCTCGGGATGAGTGTCGGTGTCGATACCCGTTAACGCGGCTACCAAAGATGTCTTTCCGTGGTCGATATGCCCGATCACTCCGACAATGGTGTAGCTCATGACGACTTGGGACGACTTGGTGGTGCTTGTTTGAAGGCGGTATCCAGAGACTGGCAGCTCTCTTCAGGATATCACGGGAGTGCACAACTGTAGAGTCTGGGTCGTCACGAAGTGAATCGAAGGTTCATTCGTTGCTGTTCTAGTGCAGGGATTCGGGCGGTTCTGACAGACGCGTGCCGAGGCGTTATCATAGGCGACCAGACCAACACATCTTTGACCCTCAATCTCTCTAGATCGATACGGAAATCTCCATGAGCGGAATTGCTTCCAATCCACGACGCTTAGCATTGTTGATGCTGGGGGCGATCGTCTCTGCTTTGATACTCGCTTTGGTAAAGCCGACCTTGGCGGCTGATTTCTCGTTCGGCGGCGAACTTTTCCTACGAATGCTGAAGTTGCTAGTCGTGCCGCTCGTGTGCACCTCGGTGGCGTGTGGTGTGCTATCGATGGGGGATGTGAGTAAACTTGGTAAGCCGGGCATGGTCGCGTTGGTTTACTATCTATCGACGACGTTGCTGGCTGCGGCGATTGGGTTGGTTGTCATCAACACGTTGGGTGTGAACCTTCTTGCAAAGGGTGAGCCCGCAGAGGCGGTGGCGAATCAATCCGCTGAATCTGACGCGGCCGAATCTGCTGCTGCGATGCTTGAGTCGCTTACCGAGTTGTCGGGTCTAAGCACTTCAGAAGTAATAGAGGTTTTTCCACAGCTCGGTGCGGGTGAGGAGGCAACGCCAGGTCTCGGGATGATCATTGAAAACCTGCTCTTCATGGTGATCCCGGAAAACTTGCTTGCCTCGGCGGTGGAAATGAAACTCTTGCCGCTGGTGGTGTTTTCGCTTGTATTTGGTCTCGTTATGGCACAGCTCGGGAGTCGAGCGGAGACGATTAGGCAGGTGTTTGTCGAATTGAACGCCGTACTTATGCGTCTTGTCGACTTGGTGATGGTGATCGCGCCGATCGGTATCTTTTGTATGATTGCTGGGCGATTTGGACAGGCGGTTCAAGATGGTCAACTGGGAACCGAACTTAGGCAGATCGGGGGTTACTTCGCGTGCGTCTGCATTGGTTTAGCGATACACGGCGTGATTGTGTTGCCACTGATTTTGTGGGTCGTTTCCAAACGTAATCCGCTGACCTATTTTCTAGGATTATCGCGGGCTTTGTTGACGGCTTTTTCCACTGCAAGCTCGACGGCGACCCTTCCTGTAACACTCGAGTGCACCAAGGATCTCGGTGTCTCAAAGAAGTCATCGGGTTTTGTTGTCCCGCTTGGTTCCACTATCAATATGGATGGTACCGCCTTGTATGAGGCAGTTGCGGCAATGTTCATCGCACAGTTGGCTGGTATCCAACTTGGTTTTACCGAGCAAATTATTGTGGTCATCGCCTCTTCGCTTGCCGCGGTTGGTGCCGCTGGAATTCCTGAAGCTGGTCTCGTTACGATGGTGATCGTATTGAATTCAGTCGGTCTGCCCGTGGAACTTGTGGGTGTGATTCTCAGTGTTGACTGGCTGTTGGATCGCTTCAGGACTTCGGTCAATGTGTGGGGAGATGGTGTCGCGGCGGCAGTCGTCGAAGTATCACTGCCAAAAGAAGAATCCTGATTCCTGTGACGTCTCTATCCGCACGCGGGTGGCTCTTGGAATCTTGGGTGGCTCTCGGAATCTAGCGAATCAAAGCGATTTCGATTTCTAACCCAGGACCGAATCCCAACATGACCCAAGGCTTCTCGACTCTTTCAACCGATAACCTCTTCAGGATGAAGGGAAGCGTTGCCGATGACATGTTGCCATGATCGTAGAGTACCGATCTCGATGGAGAGATTTGTGTGTGATTGAGATCTAAGGATTGTTGCGCAGCGTTCAGAATCCTTGAGCCGCCTGGATGGATCGCCCATCCGTTTACCTCTTGGATGGTCAGGCCGTGGTGTGCTAACCAAGGTTCGATGCAGGTTCTGAGTTGGGAGGTAATTAGGTCTGGCACCTCTGCGGATAACGTCATGCAAAACCCATGGTTTCCAATTCGCCATGTCATCGCATCCGTGGAATTAGCCACCAGGACTGACCCAGTTGCGGCGATGATCCCGAGTTTCTCAGTATTGCTTTCAGGATATCTGGTTTCTGTATCCTCTCCTTCAGCATCAGCTTCAGTACCGCTGATAACCAAGGCAGATGCACCATCCGCAAAAATCGCATTGCTGACGATGCTGTCAGTATCCAATCCATACTGGTAGTGCAGTGAACAAAGTTCAACGCAGCAAACCAGAACATTGCGAGTTGCATCACTTTCGCACAACGCCTGAGCGACGCGGAATGCGTTGATACTGGCATGGCATCCCATGAATCCGACTTGAATTCGTTCGGTGCTAGGGGAGAGTTTCAGTTGATCAATCAGGTCAATGTCCAGGCCTGGCGCGTAAAAGCCGGTGCATGTGACCGTGATCAGGTGCGTGATGGATTCAGGCCGCATACTGCTTGCAGTGAGTGCGTCGTTGGCGGCGTTACTGGCGAGTGCCGGAGCTTCTCTTTGAAAACGGTGTAAACGATCCGCAGTGGTTGGTCCCCTATCTTCGGCATCGATTGCGATGGAGTAGAAGTCTTGAAACCCGTCTTTTTGAGGTAGTAGCGGATTGATCAGGACGCTACCACGTTTTGAAATCCCAGCTTTTCGATAGAGTGCGTGAACCTTTCGGTGCATCGCCTCAGGCATTGCTGAAGTTCGGGCGGCAAAATCCGCCGCCTGATCCATACTGATAGAACCCGCTGGGACGGAACCTCCAAAACCACGAATGATGGCTGGCATTAAGACGTGATCCTGAAACGATATTGGATATTGGCAGGGGAGATGCGACCATTCCCGCCGCCCTTCTCTTTACGTAAAGCGAGGTGATAGTTCACGCGGTTCACCGTCCAGCTTGCTTGCTTGATGAACCGCATTAAAGAGACTCTGCAAAGCCTGTGCCACCCGAGAGGTGATTATCTGGCGGCTGATAGCGGCAATGTTTTTCTTGATCTGATTGGATACCAATCGGTCAGCTCTTTGCTAAGTCGTTGAACAATCTGGGGATTGTCTGCTGCAACATTGTGCAACTCATTCGGGTCTCTTATTAAATCATACAGTTGCGGTGTTTTAACTGTCCGCGGGTGTGAACTCGCGTAACGGTTTGTCTCTCCGTCGTAGGTCAGAAGCAATTTCCACTTTCCTTCGATGCACCAACGATAGAGCAGTGAAGCTTCTGGATCGTTGAGGTTTGCGATGTCGTGGGCGAACCCTTCACCGAAAATGATTTCGCGATCAATCGGTTGGTTGTCCATGAGGGTTTCGGTAAGATCCAGCCCGGGTAGGTTCTTAGGGGGGGCAATGCCTGCGAAGGAGAGAATTGTCGGAAAGAGATCGAGGCTGCTCGCAAGCTCTTTGCGATCCTGGGGAGCGAGTTGACCCGGCCAGTGGAAGAAGATCGGGGTGCGGATGCCACCTTCGTTCGGTGATTGTTTGGAGCGTGGGGCGTACTTTTGAGACTTTGGGTCTTGGATCCAACCATTGTCGGTCACATAAACAAACAGTGTGTTTTCGATCATTCCGCGATCGTCGACCAGTTGCTGAAGCTGACCGCATGTTTCGTCGAACCACTCGCACATGGCGTAATATTTCGCGACCGAGATGGGCCGATCACCGATGTGGTATTTCTTGAGGAGACGCTCTGGTGGATTGTGGGGCGTGTGCGGGAGAAATGGCGCGTACCACAAAAAGAATGGCTTGGCCTCTTCTTTGGCATGATCCAAGAATTTTGCGATCGGCTCCAAACCCTCTCGGCCGATTTTCAGCCCATCGTCTCCGTGACGTCCTCCAGGTTCGGGGAATCCACGTGTCATACCGTGTGTGAACCCTGAGTTCTTGAAGCTGCCTTCCCAAAGTTTGCCACTTTGATGACTTAGGTATCCTTGTTGTCCAAGCAGTGCTGGCAGGGTTGGGAATTGGTCGATTTTCTTGATTAGGTCAGCTCGCTGCTGATGGTTTTCGGGTGTACTGGGTTTCGCGTATTTGGGCGATGGATCGTTTCCGGTGATCCCATGAGTTGATGCGTAATGACCGGTGAGTAGCGTTGCGAGTGACGGACGGCAGAGGGCGGTGGGAACGTATCCGCGTCGGAATAGCACTGATTCCTTCGCCATCTTATCCAGATTTGGGGTTTCAATAGCCGGATGTCCCATGAAACCGTAATCGTTCCAGGCTTGATCGTCCGAAATGATCAGAACGATGTTCGGTCGCGGGGAAGGATCTTCCCCCTGTGCTTCGCACATCGCGAAGGAGAGGTTGTAAGCAAGAAGTGCGACGAGCAGTGAACGCATGGCGATTACCATAAAGGTTGGATGAAACATCATAATTCTGCGACTATACACAATCTACTCATTTGGCGTATTTGCGGTATGGACAGGAATTGTACTCCAAGCTGGACAGAGTCGGGCCATACCAAAGAGGGTTGTTGGGTCGAAATGCGATGCCGTTACCGAGGGTGACGAAAGTTCAGCTAAGACGTGTTCCTATTTCCGGCTGATACCCGCGAAGAAACTCCTCTGCAGACATTTCACGTTTCCCAGCCGGTTGGATGGACAGCAATTCGATCACGCCATCACCGGTTCTTATCAACATGTGACTGCGATGCAACAACGTACCCGGTTCAGCCGAGGTTTGCGTCAGTGATTCATCTGCGGCTTGGATTTCGCTCAGTTGACTGGGAATCGACTGGTCTTCGCGGTTTGAATCGATTACTCGCGCTTCTTTAACCGCAACACGCAACGGTGGTTTTCCGTTGGGCAATGGAAAAAAACAGTAAGCGATTGGCCACGGTTGCATGCCCCGTATGAAGCAGTGGATTTTCCTTGATGATTGTTGCCAATCAATCAATGCCTCTTTTTTGCTTAAACGCGGAGCTTTTGTCACCGCGTTTGGATCCTGAGCGGAACCTAGCCCTGAGACGCGATCCCAATTTTCCAATACTTTCATTGCATCGAGGGTAGGTTCGACACCGAGGTGCGAGAGGCGGACTTCTAATTCCCCTGCAGTTTCGCTCTCGGTGATTGGAGTTTTAGCGGATGCAAGAATTGGTCCGCCATCAAGTTTAGGTGTCATGTGAATGACTGAGATTCCGGCAAACTCATCGCCAGCTAACAGGCATCGCTGGACGGGTGCCGCTCCTCGATAACGAGGTAAGAGAGATCCATGTAGGTTGATACCACCTAAAGCAGCAGTTGCGAGTGCTGCATCGCTTAGGATTTGGCCGTAGTCACAAACCACCAATAGGTCTGGCTCCATCTGTTTGAGGATACTGATAGTCTCCTCTGCATTGATGGAATCGGGTGACGCCACGTTCAGCTGTTGGGACTTGGCCCATTCTCTCACGGGCTCGGGCGGAGGCCCTTTTCTGCTTTTGACATTAGGAAGTGGTCGTACAAACACGCACTCAATTTGATGGCCTTGAGTGCGGATCGCATCAAAAGCAGGCACCGCAAATGGTCCGGTTCCCATGAGTACCACTCGCATCTCATCAACTCCTCGCCAAGCGATCAGTGTAGCTTTTGAAAATCTTTAAATCACATCGCACACATGCACAGTGCGGTCTAGCAGTAGCGTTGATACCACGGCTCGAGTTGAGCGATTAATTCGCTGTTCGGTGGAATTCCGCCGGTCTCCTGCTTGCTTTGGAAATCCGTTTCCAACTCCAAGATGCGGTCATCAATATCTCGCTTTGCCTCATCTGACATCCGGTCAAAGAACATCACACCGTTGAGGTGGTCGTTTTCATGCTGTAGGACACGTGAGAGGAAACCATCAACATCACGTTCGATTGCGTTGCCTTTAATGTCGTATGCGCTGAGCTTGATGGTTTTGGGTCTTTTGACATTGCCGTAGATTCCTGGCAGGCTCAAGCAGCCTTCCTGTGCCGTTTCATTTCCCTTGGGAAATTGGATTTCCGGGTTTATTAGAACGAGTTCCTCACCGTCGTCTCGATTGCCGGTGGGATTGGCGACAAACAGTCGGATTGGCAAATTGACTTGGTTGGCCGCTAGTCCGACGCCTTGAGCTTCGTACATGAGATCCAGCATCTCCGCGACGATGTTACGAAGCTGCGCATCGACTTTTCTGATGGGACGACTGCAGACGCGCAGAGTCGGATGTGGGTGCGGAATGATACTGAGGGGCATAATGCGTCGTGTAGTGTCTTGGGCGACGGATAACAATTCTCTTAGAATAATGAACGATTTTGCTTGGATTTGGCAGGGGGCATCCAATGTTACGCGATTTAACTCTTGGTGAAAATGTTCCGCGTGGTTCGGTGCTCGCGGTACAAAGCATTAGGATTTCGTATCATGAGACTTACACCGCGACCACTTAACGTTAGTGGGTGCTGTGGGGTCTAGTTCATGGTCTCTGCTAGGTGCGACTCAAGACTTACCTCAACGCATGGATGCCAACGGGCTCCCGCTTTCTTACCCGACTAGACAATCCGAGACGAATTCAAGACGATTCAAGCATGATCAATCAACAAGCCGCTCACAGGTTTCAGCTACTCTTTCAGTCGCCGGAATATCTAGGATGTGTGTCATCTGAGCATGATGGCGTACAGATTTTCGATGCTGGTGTCGACTGTCCCGGTGGATTAGAAGCAGGGCTGTCACTCGCTCGCCTATGCATGGGGGATTTAGCGGACGTGCAGATTGTTCCTCTCGATGCGGCTGAGTACGGAGTGAACCAGGGTGTTTGGGTGCGGACCGATCAGCCGATCATGAGTTGTCTCGGTTGCCAATACGCGGGTTGGCCTGTGAAAGCAGACGACTTTTTCGCGATGGGATCTGGGCCGATGAGACTCGCTAGAGGCCGCGAGGAGGTACTCGAGTCACTAAAGCTTTCTGAACGCGTGCCAGAGGTGGTGGGCGTTTTAGAGACAGAGGTGCTGCCCAACGCGCCTGCTCTGAGCAAAATCGCGCACGACTGCCGAGTTGAGCTCGGTGGTGTTAGACTCGCCGTTGCACCCGCCACCTCAATCGCTGGTAGCGTGCAGGTCGTGGCTCGTAGCGTTGAAACGGCGCTGCATAAGCTTCATGAACTACACTTTGATGTTGGAAGCATCGTTTCGTCGACGGGCATTGCACCTCTACCGCCACCAGCAAAGCGCGGTGATTTTGTTCAGGGTATCGGCCGGACGAATGATGCGATGCTTTATGGGGCGACCGTCACTTTGTGGGTGGACCACGATGATGATGCAATCGAAGACGTGATTGAACGCGTGCCAGCTGGGTCGTCGCCTGATTATGGCCAACCATTCGCCAAAATTTTCAAGGGATACAACTACGACTTCTATCAAGTTGATCCGCTGCTGTTCAGTCCAGCTCGCGTTACCATTCATAACCTTCGTAGCGGGAAAACATTCGACTCGGGCGAGTTGCAACTTAGAGTGCTGAGAGAGTCTTTTTCGGTATGAACCAGCGGCGTATTTTATGTCTCGGTGCGGGACGCGGTTGGCATGCCTCTGAACTGAAGAAGGCGTCTCAACGTGCGCAGATCGATTTTGATTCTGCCGCTTATGAGTCGATGAAGTCTCTCTTGGTGGGTGGGCGAAGCAATCTCTATTGCGAATGCGGCCCGCTCAGCGCGTACAACATCATCCTTACTCGCACCATGCCTGCTGGGTCATTTGAGCAGGTGACCTTTCGATTGGCGATGCTTCATGAGATTCACGATCGCATTGGATTGGAGGTGGTAGCAGGCGGAGTCGAAAGACCTGAACAACACAATTGCACTGATTCGGAGGCAGGTCGACGGGGGCCAAGCGTGCTTAACCCTCCACGCTCACTCGAACTTGCGATTGATAAATTTGCGACTCTCAGTCGTGTCGCTGCGTTGGGTTATGTCGTGCCGGACACGATCGTTGTTCAATCCAGAGCGGAGGCACTTGAGGCCTTTAAATCTCTAGGCGGAGATTGCGTCGTCAAGCCGATTTTCGGTGGTGAGGGGCGTGGGGTGATGCGACTGCGAGAAATAGAACTCGCGTGGACGGTGTTTGCATCCTTGAATCAAGTTGGTGCGGTCTTTTACATCCAGCAGTTTAAGCCGCCGGGTGGTGTCGATTGTCGTTTACTGGTGATTGGAGATGAGGTCATAGGAGTGCGTCGCCGGAACGCTGACGACTTTCGAACGAATGTTGCCGGCGGCGGCGTTTCGGAACGATTTACCGTCAGTGATGAGCAGAGGCGAATGGCACTGAGGATCTGTAACGATCTTGATCTGACCTATGCCGCGGTCGATATGCTTGAGACTGATGATCATGCGCCTTGCGTGATTGAGGTGAACGCAATTCCGGGGTGGAAGGGCGCACAAGGCGTGGTACCCTTCTCGATTGCCGAGCGTATCGTCGCATCACTTGTTTCTGCAGCGGAGTCGAAGTTAGCGTGATGAGTAAATCATTCCAGCCGAATGTCGCTGCAAGGCTAAAGACCGTCGCATCGTTGATGCCCAGTGCGATCGCAATCGCTGAACCAGCGGGGTCGGTGCAGGCTGACGGCACGAGAAGTTATCGAGCAACCACCTTCGATGTGCTTGACCGCCGGAGCGATGAGATTGCACGAGGGCTTGTTGCGTGGGGAATTCGTCCGGGGATGCGTTTGGTGATGCTTGTGCCATTTAGCGGGCAATTCATCGAACTTGTCTTCGCACTCCTCAAAGCGGGTGTCGTCGTTGTGCTGATCGACCCCGGGATGGGAAAGCAGCACTTGGTCCGTTGTTTGAGTGAAAGCAAACCTGATGGTTTCATAGGAATCCCCAAAGCGCAGGCGATTCGGACGCTTTTGAGAAGTCAATTTCCCACGGCCAATTGGAATGTAACGGTTGGGCGACGTTGGTTTTGGGGTGGGAAAACACTGAGCCAAATTCTTCAAATGGGTGCAAAAAACGGCGACAGTATCGATGTTGCTCATCGTGATATGGACGACCCCGCCGCGGTGATTTTTACCACTGGGAGCACGGGGCCCCCAAAGGGTGTGCTCTACACGCATGGAACATTTCATTCGCAAATCGATCGAATTCGAGAACGCTACGATATTCATCGCGGCTCAAAGGACTTGGCTTGTTTTCCCCTCTTCGGGTTGTTCGATGCTGTGATGGGAGTGACTACGATCATTCCTGATATGGATCCCACTCGACCCGCGGAAGTCAATCCGCAACGATTGATCGAGGCCGTCAATCAATGGGAGATAGATCAGGCGTTTGGATCACCCGCACTTTGGAATCGTGTTGTGCGATGGGCGGAAGCCGAAGGGGTTGAGCGACCTTTTCCTACCTTGAAGCGAATCCTATCAGCTGGGGCACCGGTTCCCGCCGTGACCCTGCAACGCTTGAGGGATTTGGTGCACGAGGATGCTGAGATCGTTACGCCATACGGCGCTACTGAAGCACTGCCAATCGCCTCGATTGAATCGCGTGAAATCATTAGCGAAACTGGGCCCGCTGCAGCTAAAGGTAAAGGCACCTGTGTGGGAAGTCGTTTTGACGGTGCCCAGTGGCGAGTGATTGAGATCACCGATGAGCGGATCGACGATATTGAACAGACGACTGAATTGCCGATGGGGAAGATTGGTGAGTTGATGGTCACTGGTCCAATGGTGACACGGGAATACGTCGTTCGCGCTGATCAAAATGCGATGCACAAGGTGGCCGATGGAGAGCGAATATGGCACCGCATGGGTGATGTTGGTTACTTGGACGATCAAGATCGTTTTTGGTTTTGTGGTCGCAAAGCCCATCGCGTGGTAACGCCGGAGCGTACCCTGTTCACCATACCGTGTGAAGCGATTTTCAATTCGCATCCAAAAGTGTATCGATCAGCCTTAATCGGTCTTGGCCAGAGAGGTCAGCAAACACCCGTGATACTTATTGAATTGGATCCTGAGTTTTCTAATTTAAATCCTGCAGAACGAGATTCTCTTTCGGCCGAACTAATCGCACTCGCCGAAAGAAACCCGCTAACCCGTCGAATCAAGAGGGTTGAGATTCGTACCGAACCGCTGCCGGTCGATATCCGACATAACAGTAAAATTTTTCGGGAACAGCTAACCGCAGAGTATGACATCTAGAGCGATCGTTCCACTGTGAGCTTGTCATGTTCGAAGCGGTCAAATCAGGGCTTCAAGCCACCAAGTTAGAACTCATCAGTTCAGTTCCATTGACGCTAATGCCAAGTGAAAGGGAATGAGGCGTTCGAGAGTGTAGACTGCGTGTCCAAATAGCTTCGGAGCTTCGCTCGGCTCAATTTCTCGGTAGTCCAATAGAATCGATTCCCCATCACATGATTCGCGGCGTCCGAAGTTTAATTTCTTAAAATAGTCTTTTCGGCGAACAGAGGACTCGAGGATTTTCGAGAGTTTCTTTTCCTGTTTTCTCTCGGACGGTGTCAGGATCGTTGGCGGAAAATCAGAGCCTCCGATACCCAGTTGTTGGATGATGTCACCAAGTCCTGTCAAATCAAGCGGTTTGAGCAGGTTCGGAAATGCGGTCCGATGGGGATCCTCTTTGAAAACCACTTGGTGGTTAATCACGTGGATTAGCCGTCGCTGCTGCGATTGGGACCAGCGGTAGCGTAGCGGAGTTCCTAGAGTGACGATGTCGATGTCTGGTAGTTCTGTGCAAGAGTTGACGAGGGTGGCCAGGTTGCTCGATGTTGGTTGTCCTTGTGCGTCGGTGGGCGAGGCGGACAAGTGTCGGATGAGCTTTCTTTTGATTTGTGAGTCGGCGTCGCTAAGAAGCGTGAGTAATGCTAAGAGATTACCGCCATGGCTGTGCGCGAAAATGAGAACGCGTTGATCTGCTTTTAGGTCACGGTTCAGATCTGTGAGTGTCTGGTGAAGGCTCAGTGCCCCATGCAACCTGCCAAGATGGTGATTTTCTCCAGACCACGCAAAACGGCTCGCTTGGATTGGGTCGCTTAGCGAATCGAGGTGGCCCGCTTGAAGGAACTGGTTGACCTGCGTTACATAAGCTTCAGGAAAATTACCCTGAGATCCCGAAATGGTATCAACGCCACGTTTGGACCATTCTTTGAGTGTTCGGTCCAGTTGCAAACGCCGTGTCAGTAACGGAGAGATGCGGCTTAGGTTCCTCGCGATTCCCGTCAGGTCATTTCCTGCAAAGGTGCCGTGAATGTAGAGGATTCTTGCAACATTTCGCTGCTCCAGTCGACTCACAACCTCGTGCGGTGAGTTCGCGAGTTCTTGGTAAATCTGGGGCGGTTGTATCTTGGCGATCCCAGACGCTTCTTTACCGCTGAGCGTGTGGTGTGGGAACGATAGAGTTTTTTTTCGCAGCACTCTGATGCGCCTAGTGGATTCGACCGAGACTCAAGTCGACAGATGATACACCGTAGTCCCGCGTTGGACTGCTGATCGGCTCATTTCTATTTTATTGTGAGTGCTGGTAAGAGGCTATCGTAGGGGGCCAAGTTCCGACATTGTCCCTATCTGCTTTGGTTCCATTTAGGATCTGAAACTTGACGGTAGATGGACTTCTTCTGGTATACTCTCGCGAACTAGAGTTTATGAATTTCATCGAAATACGAAAGGTTGTCGGATGCAAAGGCGTGACTGTTTGAGGGTTGGGGTTGGACTTGCTGCCACTTTAGCTGCATCAAAGGGAGCGTATCTTCAAGCACTGGAGAAAGCATCGGAGAGTACAGTGAATCACGCTGCTGTGGATCGATATCGCTCGAAAATCGGTATTCAACTCTATACGCTTCGTAATGAGATCGGCAAGGATGTCAAATCGACAATCCGTGCCGTTGCCGATGCGGGATATCAGCAGGTTGAACCATACGGTTTTCCTAACGCCGACGAAATGATCTCTGAAGCCAAGAAGTGTGGAATGGAGGTCAATTCGAGCCACTTCGCATGGGACTCGGTTGTCGATCCTAGCCGTAAGGACGTTCCATCCTTTGACAGCATCCTGGACGCAGCCAAAGAGCACGGCCTCTCGCATCTCGTGATTCCCTACCTACAGGGAGATGTTCGCGAGACGCTCGACGATTACCGAGTGCTCTGTGATCGGTTCAATGATGCTGCCGAGAAAGCAGCAAAACATGGCATTCAACTTGCCTACCACAACCATGCGTTTGAATTCGAGCCCAAAGAGGGCGGGAAGTGCGGTTATGACATCATGATCGAACGATTCTCGGACAAGATGAAGTTTGAGGTGGATGTGTTTTGGGTTGAGGTGGGTGGTCGCAATGCCGCTGAGTTGATCAGAGGTCTCTCGGGACGCGTCTCGCAGCTTCACCTAAAGGATTTGGGTAAATCTGAGAAGACGCCGAATTTCGGTTCGGTACCTCAGGGTGCGTTTGAGGAATTGGGCGACGGTAAGATTCCCATGGTTCCGATTCTGGAAGCCGCACTAGCCGCAGAAGTTGAGCATTGCCATGTTGAGCAAGATCACTCTCCGCACCCAATCAAGAGTATTCAACAGAGCAAGGCACACTTGGATCAATTGGGCTAGTTTTGAATTGATTCAGTTTAGAATTGATTCAGTACACTGGTGCGACCAGTGATGTTTTTGGAAAGGCTCGCTCGCTTCACTTCACGCCGATCTCCGTTGCGAGCTAGCGGTGCATCGGAGTTTCAACAGGATCCAAATTGTATGAACAGAATTATTGTGATCACCGCCGTACTGCTTGGTGTTATGGCACCTCAATCCGACGCGAAGGCGGAGGTTAAGGTAGGCGATATGATGCCGTCGTTCGAATTGGTTGGCAGTGATGGCGTGACTTATCGTGGAGAGGATCTCAAGGGAAAACGTGCCTACGTGATTGCTTGGTTTCCCAAAGCCTTTACGGGTGGATGCACGAAAGAATGTAAGTCCATGCGTGAGTCGGGTGATCAGTTACGCGAGTATGACGTCGCGTACTTCACAGCGAGCGTGGATCCAGTAGGCAAGAACACTGATTTTGCAGGCAGTCTCGAGTTGGACTACCCAATTCTTAGTGATCCGGATAAGACGCTCTCAAGCAAATTGGGTGTGCTCAATGATCGAGGATTCACCAATCGCTGGACGTACTACGTCGG
>JBMHCO010000108.1:0-10253 GCA_049889895.1 Rubripirellula sp. | reverse complement strand
TCCAGTAGGCAAGAACACTGATTTTGCAGGCAGTCTCGAGTTGGACTACCCAATTCTTAGTGATCCGGATAAGACGCTCTCAAGCAAATTGGGTGTGCTCAATGATCGAGGATTCACCAATCGCTGGACGTACTACGTCGGAGTCGATGGTAAGGTCTTGTTTATTGACCGTTCCGTCAAAACGACCACACATGGTTCGGACATCGCAGCAAAACTGTCTGAGCTTGGCGTTGCCAAGAAGGAAAAGAATTGATCAGCGTTGGCTCCAGAGCGAGCATGTGATGTTTGACGAGATGACACTTCCTGACCGCAATGAGTGGTCCAATCAACGGATTTGATAGGGTAGAACGAGATGCGATTCAATCAACTTTGGCTTGCCATCGTGACTGGCGTTTTTCTGTTTTGTCCACAATTGGGCGCGACGGAGAATTGGCCAGAATTTCGTGGTCCAACGGGTGACGGACATGCCGACGGATCCGTATTGCCAACTGAAATTGACGAGAGTGCTGTCGCTTGGAAGATTCCAATTCATGGCAAGGGTTGGTCTTCTCCGGTCGTTTGGGGTGATCAAATTTGGCTCACCACTGCAAAGGAAGACGGCACCGAGATGTCGGTGCTATGCGTTCGTCGTACCGATGGAAAGATATTGCTGGATCGAGTGCTCGTCGAGAATGATGAGCCTGCTTTCTGCCATCCGATGAACAGTTACGCATCGCCGACCCCTGTCATCGAAGAGGGACGCGTCTATGTGCATTTTGGTAGTTACCTAACCGCGTGTCTCGATACGCAGTCCTTTGAGGTGATCTGGGAGCGTCGCGACCTAATTTGTGACCACCATCGTGGTCCCGCGTCTTCCCCAATATTGCATGGCGGTAAGCTTTACGTTGCTTATGACGGTTTCGATGTGCAGTACGTCGTCGCGTTCGATAAAGCTACCGGTAAAACCGCATGGCGACGGGATCGTGAAATCGAGTACGGAACCGATAATGGCGACCTAAAGAAGGCCTATGGGACTGCTAGCGTTATTGAAGTTGGGCAGCGTACGCTGCTGGTCTACCCCAGTGCAATTGCGACGGTCGCTTATGACGCGTCCAGTGGTGATCCAGTCTGGACAGTCTATCATCAAGGAATGAATGCGTCAGCTCGACCCATCTATCAAGATGGGTTGGTGTTTATCAGTAATGGGATGGGAGCCATGGTAGCGGTCAGTCCCAAGGGTTCTGGGGACGTAACCGAGAGTCACGTCGAGTGGAGTGCTGAGCGAGCCGTCGCTAAGAAATCCTCGGCGTTGGTGATTGATGGCAAGCTCTACATGAACAGTGATGATGGAATCGTGACTTGCCGTGATTCAGTATCTGGTGAGGTGTTCTGGCAGACGCGGATTGATGGCAAGTACGCAGCTTCGCCCTTGTACGCTGGCGGTAAGATTTACTGCTTCGGCATGGACGGCGAGATCACCGTTTTCACACCCGGCGATGAGTTTAGCTTGGTTTCGACGAGTCAACTTGGTGATGGCTACATGGCTTCCCCCGCTGTGGTCGGAAACACGCTGTACCTGAGAAGTCGTTCGATGCTGTACTGCATCCGTTAACTTGTGCATCCGCGAGAGAGTCGGCGTTGCAAACGTGTGCTTAGATAGTCTCTGGCCAAGCGGCCTTGGGCTCCAGTCAGCGGTGCAAACTCGTTATGGCGAAGTTCGTTCACCGTGCGAGATCCCGTGTTTACGGCTCATCTTTCCAACGAACGATTTTGGGCGACCATGACTGGTCGATTTCGTCTAACGCGATGACGGTGCCGGCGACGCCGAGTTCTTGGCATGACTTCGTTACTTCGAATAGGTCTTCGTCTCGTGTCTCATATCCTTCAATCACGGTGATGAGTCGCTCGTTTGGAATCGCCGTTTCATTATGTAGTGCTGGCATCGTTTGGAAGGTTTCAGCCGCGTATTCCATCCATGATCGGTAATTACCTTGTGGGGGAAGCTTGCGTTTAAAGGTGCGTTCCAGTGCCAAGACTCCGATCTGATCGCAAATCTGACTGAGTGGCATGAGTTGTTTGGTGTAAGCCTTCCAACAGATACCTTTGAAGCAACCGACTCCGGCGCATTGCCCATTGGAGTGGCCGTCCTGCTCTTCGCACTCGGTTGCCCAGATTGGGACAATTTTCGACTTCGGAAAGGCGGCTTGAATTCGAATCGCAAAATTCGCAGCTGCGTTATCATCTAGTGGAATCGTGCTTCGACGATCACCGTAGTCACTCGTCCAGCGGCAAAGATCATTGCCGCATCCGCAGGCAGAAGGTGCTCCTTGAAGGTCGTTGAGGAAGATGAATTGGGCCGGTGGGAGAGGTTGCACGAGCTTGATAATGCGTTTCTGCTGAGCTTCAAAAGTTTCCCGTGAGAGAATTGGGACCCAAGGATAGGTTTTTGTTACTTCACTGGGCTTGGGTTTGGGAGATTCTGGAAAAAAACGTCTCCATTCATCGTGGGTTTGTAGGCTCGCCATCCACTCGGGGTGTTGGTCCGCGAGTTCAGGAGAACGCGCGACCTCGATCCAATATCCAACTGCAAGGTTTGACTCGTTTGCCCACTGCGTTTTCATACGGAGATCGGCGATCCGGAGATCCGTGTTTTGCAAAGGATCAACCAGAAAGACAACGGTGTTAATGCCCTGTTCGCGAAACGTGACTAAACGCTCGCGCTGAAGATTACCGGGTGCGACTAAAACGGCTCTCGGGTTTGCTGTCGGTTCGCTGACCTGCGTCGCGGAGATCGCTGATTCAGGGTTGCCTTGAGCGTTCTTAGCTGGTTGCGCGGAGGCAACAGGGGGAACCGGTAAGAAAGCAAGCAAGGCGAGGAAAACCAACGTTGAGACGCGTGATCGGAAGTGCATTGCTTTATTTTGCCGATAGTGTGTTATCAAAGACTGCTGTTTCGGGGTATTCGCTAGACCATGCGTGCCACTGACACTGAATACTCGGAGCCCAATTGAGTTCGATGCCCCGGAGAGGTCCGTCAATGCCTCGACCCGCTAACGACCAGCGAGTCCCAGTTTCTCGGTCCTTGAAGGGCGCGGTCTCGGGCGAGATTTCGTCGGCGTAGAAGTTAAGTACTCGGTCACCGACTTTTCGTTTGAACGCGACGGATGTCTGGGTTGCGGAATACCAGAATACGGTAACAGGCGTATCATCTAAATCAACTTGATAGCACGCTCGAGCCAAGTCGGTGGGAATTGGCACGGCGATTTTCGTTTGCTTGGCTTCTAGGCCGATCACAAGTGAGTCGGCATTCATGCGTGGGTCGACTGTCGATCTGGACGCGAGCGATTCGGCACTCGCGTTTACTGGCAGAGGCGTGGTTTTGTAGGTCTTGCCCTCGAATAAATCATAGGTTGTGGATTCTGGGTGGAGCATCAGCCAATAATTCCAGTTAGTGACGAGGCTGGGGATACGCTTCAATGTTTCGCCTTTGCGAGGGCCCTCGATGGCGATTCCGGTCAAGGCGGACCAAATGGTGCCGTCGGTATGTCGAACAACCATGACTCCGTTTCTCCAACCATAAAACTGGTAGCCGTAGTCTTTCTCGAACGCTGAGACGTAACCGCCATCGGGGTCGTAGAAGAAGAGTCCGTAGGTGTCATTAACAACTCGGGGCCCCGATAGAAAATGACGGATGGGGAATGCGCCGCCGTTATGTGTTGCACGCAACCAGGCGATCACGCGGTCTTTGCCTTGGATAAGGTCTTTGAGGTGTTGCGTCGAACAGTAGGAACATGGTGGTTCCGTGATCGGCTCCACGACACCGCTTAGCGGCTGGATCTTTCCACGGTTTGGTGTCTCTTCGGCCGTCGCCGCGAACGGAACAAAGAGGAATAGAAGAATGATAAATCGATGATAAGACACGTTGGTATTCCTGCTGATGGCATCACTGGAAGTTCGGTGGGGTCGCTGAGCGAATGGCGAGGACGCTCAGGGTTCCCATGGCCCGACGTCATCAAGAGACCTCATGGGCAGCAAAAGATGGTAATAAAAAAAGACGTCGACGACATGGAGGTCTGCCGCCGACGTCTTGACTTGCTTGGGTCTGAATCTTTTCAAATAGCGTTTGCTTTGGAGCCAAGGGAAGCTTTACGTGTGATCCACTGACTCCAATCAACCCAGACTTTGCATTAGAGAACTACTTGTTGTTGAACCGGTAGATGCACTGACCTCGGGAGCTCTCGGTTAAATAAAACACTTCTCCGTTGTGGTCTTCACCAAACGCAACCACTGGGATGCTGTCGGGAATCACTTGTTCGTTCCGGGTAGCTTTCCCAGCTTCAGGATCATAGGACAAAGCCCAGATTTTTCCCGTCACGTAGTCCGCATAGAGATACTTGCCGGTTAAGGAACTGACACGATCACTCTGATAAACGCGTCCACCGGTAATCGATTTTCCTATTCGATGGTCATACTCAAAGACAGGTTCGATTGGTGAGCTGAGACCCTCGACAACCGGGCGATTTCCGAATGGATGGCTGCCCTCACGAGTACTCCATCCGTAATTGCCACCCTTGGTGATGACGTTGACTTCTTCCCAGAGTTCCTGACCCACATCACCAACCCACAGACGGCCGGACTGAGAGTCGAATGCCATTCGCCAAGGGTTACGTAGACCGAACGCATAGATTTCAGGTCTCGCCCCTTTTTGATTGACAAACGGATTGTCAGAGGGGATTCCGTAGGCGTGGTGGTCATTTGAGAAATCAACGTCGATCCGCAAAATGGAACCGAGAAGGCTATTTAGATCTTGCCCGCTAGCGGTTGGGTCGTTGCGGAAGCCACCGTCACCCAATGCGATGTAGAGGTACCCGTCTGGACCAAACTCAATCACACCCCCATTGTGATTTTGAAAGGGTTGATCGATTTCCATGATGGTCTTCGCCGACTCAGGGTCAACCTGGTTAGGATTATCCTTTGAGATGGTGTAGCGAGCCACGATCGACTTCGGTTCGGTCGGATGGGAATAGTAGACAAAAAGGTGCCCGTTCTTTTTAAATTCAGGATGTAATGCGAGTCCGAGCAGGCCCTGCTCATTTGCGCCACGGCTTTTCCAGTCCTTGACCTGCTCCCGCAGATCCAAAACCAAGTGAGATTCCTTCACATCGTCTCGGTTTTCAAAACACCAGACCGCACCATATTGAGAAGCTGCGAAGAGACGGTTGCTGCCATCCCGAGCAGGAGTCAGTTCCATCAGACGGAGCGGACGCAGTTGGCCTGCGTCATTGACAGGTTCCCAGTTGTCCCACGCAAGGTTGGGGAACGCAACGTCTGCTGTCAGATCCAGTTTTCCATCAATTGGCTGCGGAACGGATCCGTCATCGTTGAATTCGCGTACCTTGATATTGCGGTAGGCGACTTTGTTGCCATGATCCTGCAAGCAAATATGCCCAGAACCAGAGCTTCCAAAATTTTCGAACTTGGTGAACTTACTTGCAGAGACTTTTTGCTTCCAGTCATTGTTGCCAAGCTTGAAGTGGTAGTACCGAACGCCATTCATGCAGACTTCGCAATCGTCACCGTTGATGCGAATGTAGAGCTGGTTCCATTCGCCGGCGGGGCGGGTCGCATCGATCACGTTGCCCTGCTGATCGCGTCCGGGTTGGTACAGCTGGTAGAGCCAACCTGCTTTCTGAGGATCATGCCCATCCACGTTGTCTTGAACCTGAATTTCTGGACCGGTATGCCAAGGTGCGTTGCTGTTCTCTTGCACATGGAACATCACGCCGCTGTTACCGGCTTTGCTGATTTGGTATTCGAGCGATAGCTCAAACGCGTCGTACTGTTTTTTGGTAACGATATCGCCAGCACCGTTCGCAACTCGTGTGAGGGCACCGTTCACGACCTTCCAACCGTCGGAAAGATTGTCTTTCCGGTAATTTCTCCACTGCTCTGTGGAGTTCCCATCAAACAGCAGTTCCCATCCACTTCGTTGCTCGGATTCGGTTAGCGTATTAACGGCAGGCTCCGCTGAAGCGGTTGCCGCTAGCGTTAATGCCAAAGCCAAAGATCTGTATTTCATCTTTTCTCACCTAAACAGGCTTAAGTAGGGCTGATAAATCAGTCCAAAAGTATTACGCACCGTAGATAGAACGGCAACAGTTACGGACTAGAAAACAGTCCTTGGACGTTTTGGACGATTCTCCGCAGGCGGTCCATAGGATGACGAAGGGTCAACTTTCACCTCATTGCAGCGTGAATGTGCTAAAAAGATCGCCTATGGTGTCAGAAATTCCGGTCTGGGAGGTTTCTTTGAATTCTGTGCAAGTTCTCTATGGTCGCGGTACTGTGTCTGTGGCAGTGCCAGAGAATATTTCCTGCGAAGTGATCCGCAAGCCTTTGGTGGATCCTCTTGCGGACCCCAGAGCGACTATTCGGCTGTGTCTTGAGCAAGCATGTGAGGAAGATCGATTTCAACGTTCGGTTGCCAAGGCCGACAGTGCATGTATCGTTGTTTGTGACATCACTCGTCCCGTTCCCAACCATCTGTTTTTACGCCCGATGATTGAGGCGTTGTGCGCTCGTGGGGTGCCCTATCATCGAATCAGGATCTTGGTGGCCACCGGACTTCATCGCCCGAACGTCGGAGAAGAGTTAGAGGAGTTGATCGGCGACAATTGGGTGCTTGAAAATATCAGGATCGATAATCATGACGCTTCGGATGACCAGAACCATGTCACACTTGGGCGGACGCCGACTCGCAACACGCCTGTGCGACTGAATCGCCATTTGGTTGAATCCGACCTGAAAATTGTCACAGGGCTGGTCGAGCCTCACTTTATGGCTGGCTATTCAGGTGGAAGAAAGGTGATCGCTCCGGGAGTTGCACACAGCGAGACGATTCGAACTTTCCACAGCGCTCGGTTCATGGACGATCCCAACGCAACGAATTGCAATTTTGCGGGAAATCCGCTCCATGAGGAGCAGCTTGAGATTGTGAAGATGCTCGGAGAGGTCTTTGCCCTCAATACTGTCATTGATGAGCATCGCCGATTGACGCGAGTCAACTTTGGAGAGGTCGTTGAGAGTCACCACGCGATGGTACGGCAGGTTCGAGCTGAATGTGAAGTTAAGATCGGACGACGTTTTTCAACCGTTTTAACCAGTGCTGCCGGCTATCCACTTGATCGAACGTATTACCAAACCATCAAGGGAATGGTGGGAGCCTTGGGGATCCTCGAACCAGGTGGCGATCTGATTATCGCCTCGGCGTGCAGCGAAGGCTTTGGTTCAACACCCTTTCGCGATGCGCAAAAGAGATTGGTGAAAGAGGGTCCCGAAGTATTTCTATCACAGTTGCTAGACAAACCGCTTGCTTCAACCGATGAATGGCAAACGCAAAAACAGTTGGCCCCCATGAAGCATGGGACGGTCTACCTTTATACCGACGGGTTATCTGATCGCGAAAAAGTTCTTACTGGCGTTCAGTGCGTGTCTGATCTGCAGTCTGCTGTGGAGGCGAGTTTGAACCGCCAATCATTTCCATCACTCGCCGTCATCCCAGAGGGACCGTACGTGATTCCTCACGTATAAGACCCGAAAGAATTGGGTTGTTCTTCTTCCAGTCTCGCGATCCTAAGAGTCAGTTATTCGTCGGTGCCAGTTAAGCGTCTTCGCCACCAAGCGAGAGGGCGTTGAGATCAATCCGATGAACCGGAGTTGATCTGCACCTTGATGGAACCGAGCATTCGTGTGAGTTGTTTTTCTTTTTGGCTGACGTGCAAAATGTTGTCTAGCACGATTGCGCGCTTTTCTGTGGATGGGTGGAGGATCAAACGCCCCGCGCCAAGCAGCATATATTCGAAGACATCATTGATCTCTTTGTCGACTCGAAGATTTGGTGCGGGGTAACGTTTCAAATCACTTAGAAATCCATGATGGTGAAGTAGTTCATTGTTGGAGAGTTCCCAGTAATCAAATCGAACCTTGATTAAGATCGCCCCATAGAGAAGCAGCATTCCCGCCGTAATGCAGATAAAGAATGAGGCATTGGCAACCGGGCGAACCGTCGTGAGCAGGTTACCGATGGCTGGAAGAAGGCTAGGCTTTGCCAGGATCGCAATCCACGAACCGAGAACAAGTGAGACGCATACAGCGATGAGAGTTAGTGATGTTGCTCGAGGAAAATCAAACACCAAGATGAAAGTGTTGATCATGAGCACCACAAAGAATAGTCCTGTCATCACGACCGACAGCGTGTCGTCCGGCGAAACGCTTTGCCGTCCCGCAATTTGCAGTACCAGTGCGGCGATGATCGAGATGATCAGAGTGGGATACATGAACACAAATTTCGGGTAGGGAACCAGAAGCACCCGCTTCGGTAACTGCTCGGACTTCGATGTGGTGCCGTGGTTACTATCAGAAACGTTTTTATCTGCCGCTGCGGAATGGTTTGATTCGGCTTGATCCATCGATTCGTCGGTCATTGCTTTCCTCTGAAATGAAAGGCTCTTGATAAAGTGTTCGTTAAGGATTCTTAACTCGCGCCCACGCACCACGCGTTTCTCTGCGTCTCACAGCAATCCTCTAACGGTCACCGTTGCGAAACACGGTCACGGCACCGCCGCTCTACTCATCATTGCAGGTATGTCGGGAGGTTCGCAAGGAACTTAGGGGTAAGGGATTGGAAACACGTGGAATAAAGCGGCGTGCTTCGCTATTGCTGGTCAATCAATGGTCTGTCATTCAGTTATCTGGCTTTACCTGATTTTCAGCCTCGTTGGGACGGCACCGATATAACGACATTAGAGCGAATGAAGTGCCGTAGGGTTGGTGGTAATCGTAAAGTGGGTAATCCCACCACGAGCCGTCCTTCTCTTGTCGATCGAGTAAGAGTTCGCTGAGCATGGTCTGGTAGGGGAGTCGCTCCTGCGAGGGGATCGTCTCAATGCATAGAGAAGCATAGTAATGCCCAAAATAGTAAAAATAACCTGCAACTTGCATCCAAGCTTCATGCGGTACCGGACGCTTTCGACCAATGTCGAGCCAGCCGTTTCGTACGTAGAGCCGGTATAGCCAATTGGTGATGACATTCTGTGTGATACTTTGATCTCCCCATTGCTGTAACGCAAAGTTGCAACACTGGGAACGACCTAGACTGCCACCGGGACGATTCACACCCCGCATGGGCCGGTACTGCAGGTATTCACCATAAAGGTAGCTAAAGTCTGGTTTTTTCTGACGTTGAAGCGCGGCAATCGCACGCTGTGTCATTCGGTCGGGCGGCGCGATGCCGATCGACTCGGCCTCTTTAAGTGCAACCAGGATCGCACCGTTAACAAAGCTAATGGAACTTGAAGTGGGCTGATTCGCCTGATATCGAAAGTCGTAGTAGCCCCAACCTCCGTCAACGGATTCGTAACGTTGCAGCTTTTCAAATTGCCCCCGAATCAGCTCAGCAATGCGTTCCTTTCTTTCTTCGTCATCTGGGATCCTTGCGTGCATGCGTACTAACGCTTGAATGGCATAACCGTGCCCCCAAACGTTGTAGATGGCATCGCCAGAAGCCCGACGGAGCTGCTCGAGATGTTCGAACAACCATCGTTCACCCTTGTCGATGGAATCGGTGACCGATTGTTGGGATGATCCTGATTCAATGAGTGCAGAGATGGCCAGTGCAGTGGTTGCGGCTCTGAATGCGTGATGGGCTCCCGGGACGGGTGCGTAAATGTTTAAGCTCTTGGTCCTCGTTGGTGAGCCCCATGAGCCGTTACTATTCTGCTTTGCGACAAGGAATTGGATCCCGTTCTGGATTGCCGCTTCGAGTCGATCTGTATCGAGAGGCTTTAAATCCGGAAGGGTCGGCGGATTAGAAAAGTCGGTCGGATCTGCCAAGATCGCAGACTGCTTATCGATGGCAGGGTCGAGGGACGGCTTAGAATCGCTGTCATCAGCAAAGAGAACTGAAGGTGCCACTAGCAATGGCAGTAGCACAATCGATAGCGACAGCAGATGATTAAGCAGCCACTGTGATGGAGCCTGCGGAAACTTGGTGCCATTGCAGGCATCGGTGCCACAGCAGTGATAGGTTTGGTAGTGGGGCTCTCTTTTCTGGTCTTCAGTCACGCTGTGCGCTTTTATGTACTGCTTAGGGGAGTCATACATGGTGTGTTGGTCGCCAAATCATGGGATTTGCCAAAGCGAACAAGATTCAAGGCTGGAGGGTGTCTGATTATTCAGCGTCCGCCTTGTTCCCTTCTGATGGTGGATCGTTCGGT
>JBMHCO010000107.1:0-34339 GCA_049889895.1 Rubripirellula sp. | reverse complement strand
AGAAATTCATCACAGGCGATTACGGTTTCGCGGTAATACTGATTGTTGTTCCGGCCGTGATTGAAGAAGCCGTGTCCCTGATCTTTGAAGATTCGAAGTTCACTTTGCACGCCGTGTTTCCGGAGCGTGTCACGGAACTCTTCAGCAGTCGCGACTGGAATGAGTTTGTCTTGATCACCGAGGAAGACAATCGAGGGAGGGTCATCGGGGGTAAGGTTATGGGCGGGTGAAAACTTCTTGTAATCATCCTTGACTCGAGCCGTACCCCATCCTCCTGGTCCATTGTTGTATACGGGGTTGAACAGGAGTATCGCGTTGCTTTTCGGTGAGATCGACAGGTTGTCTTTTTCACTATCGACTCCTTCGCTGGTGCCAACAAATGCGGCAAGGTGGCCACCAGCGGAACCGCCTCCTGATGCAATGCGATTTGCATCGATGCCAAATTCTTTGGCCCGAGATCTAATCCAACGCATCGCGGATTTTGCGTCTTCGATACAGGTGGTTGGTGGTTCACTCTTGGAACGATCGAGCAGTCGATATTGCACCTGAAAACAGACCACTCCTCTGCTTGCAAAGTACTTGCTGTGCTCGGTGAATTGTCCCGGTGCACCACCGACCCAGCCGCCACCGTGAAAGAATACGATTGCTGGTCGCTGATCGCTCGCCTGCCATTGCTTGGGCTTGGTAACGTATAGCTTTAATTCGCGATTCTCGACGGTCTTGAACGTGTAAGGGGTTCCCTCCGGTTTTGCAGCACTAACTTGTGGTGAAAGGAGGATCAATCCCGTAGTGAGAAACGCGAGCGATAAGAGCGACTTGATTGACATAGAGAAAACTCGTTTCATTTTTGCGTGCTGAGAGATGTGGTCATTGTTTGCCACAGAAGTAGATCAAATTCGATCTTAGAAACTTTTCGGTCTTGATCGGTTTCCCTACGCATTTGATGACAGTTTCTTGTCTGGTCGAGTGATTCTGTGGGACGGGAAGTATACTGCAAAACGAACTTCCTAAGGACTTTCGATCGTGATTGATTCGATCTGCAAGGGTTCAGAATCAATGGCGCTCAGATTAGAGATCCGTTCAACAAGCTTGGCGATGATCGAATTCAACGCAGCACGCATCACGAACTTCTTGAACACCTCGCGAATGAAGAGAGTCCGGTTGTAGCGTTTTTTCATGCATTGAGTCTTGTTGTTAACTCAGTTGGATTTCTTGTGCGTTTCCCTGCTGAATTCAGTGCAAGTGCATCTACAGTGGGGAACCGGCCCTTTTGAATGGGGGCGTATGTGCTCGGGGAGTTGCTCCATTTTTTATTGAACAGCCAATCCATCAAACCACGCGCGATTCACGTGAACGAACCGTCCATCAATCCTCATCCCGTCTCGGCTGCAACCTCGCTTGTCGACCGCGTTCTGCTCTCACTGAACCGACTTGGTTACTACCACATCCAAGCTGAAGATCTCGGGGGTGGGAAAGTCAGGCTATCGGGAACGATCCCTTCGCACGACGAACGCGCTGTTGTGGTCGCTGCGGCGAGGACGGTCGCTGGTGTGACTTCAATCTCGTTGAAGCTGAGAGTTTGATAATCTTGGCAGTTCAGGTGTTGGCCGAGTAGAAAAGGATCGCGAAGAGGGATATTAATAAGATCGATCCCAAGCACCCTTTTTGTTCCACCACCATTGGTTCTCTGCGTTCATCGGAGCCTTGGTCCTGTTCATCAGGCGAACGACTCATGTTCTCGATGGCAAGCTTAGCTTCTTTGAGCGAACAGCCCGCAGCCTTTCGGTAGGCTTTGATCGCTTGGATTTTATTTCCTTGCATCAGAAGTGTACGGGACTCAAGGAAGGTTTCCTCGGGGTGAGTTTTCTGACCGTGATCATTCCCCTGTGCTTGGTACTGTTCGACCCAGTTCTTGGCTTCATTGAGAGAACCGCCAGTTAGCTCGATGTAGCGTTTTGCCGCGTGAATCTGTCTGCCCTGATCACAGAGGGCTTTCAGTTCGCTAATCTGTTCATCGCCTAAGGTTTTGGGCACTTTGCAGCTGTGAGGTTTGGCGTGAGGGTGTCGCGAAAGGATTGAACCCGCTGAGCCCAGTTCTAAGCGGCTCAGTTCTAAGCGGCAATGGCACCGAGAGATCCGACACCTCGGAATGACTCACAAGACATCAAGTGCAAGAAGAAGGGTGGCTGAGGGGACTTGAACCCCCAACCCTCGGAACCACAATCCGATGCTCTAACCAATTGAGCTACAGCCACCGTCATCTTCGGCCGCAATTTATTTCTCGCTGACCGACCAAGCTAGGCAAAATTTATCGCTCACATCGCAGTTGGTCAACGGCTTCCGTGGGAACAATTCCTCGCAAGTCTCTAGGTGCCGAGAAAACAAGCGTTTTCTGTGTTCTTTAAGGCTTTTGCGGATTCCTGAAGATCGCATTCTGAGCCGCTGAGTTACAGACACTGACGTGTTGATCTGGGACCTCTTCTCTCCTCCAGACGTTTTTTCGGTGTCTTTCCAACGTGCCGAGGCGAGCAGGGGAAGGCTATACTTGACCGCATTGTTGCGAGGTAGCGTTACAGCCTACCTTCAATCGCTTGAATCCTAAGCAGTCTGGTTTGAACGTCTGTGCTTAAAATGTTTCTTCCAAGATCACCTGCTCGACGGATGAAACTCGTAACCAGTCGGAGATCCGCACGCCAACCGGAGGGGATGGTTCTAGCCTCGCAAAGGATTGCCCCTGTGTGCTTTGTCCTTAAACCTCTGAGCTGCGAAGGTTTTAGCCGTTCTCGCCTTCTTGCAGTCCTGCTTTTGTTTGCTCTTGAGTGTTTCCAAGAAGCTCAGGCTCAGTCAGATGTTCGCGGTCCCAACGCCAAAACCTTAAACACTACTGATTCGAAATCGTCAGGTGGCACGCAAGTCGAAACCGCTAGTGAGGCAGGGTGGACGAAGGCCGCGTTAATTGTGCGTCAACGCTTTGAAACTCTTGATCGCAATCAAGATTCCTCTTTGGACCTCACCGAGTTTCTCTCTGTTGTCAGTCAGGATGTGGCGAGCGAGGGTGTGGGGTTAGTGCCCACCGGTAAAGATCGCAGTGAATTGCGGCGGGATTTTTTACTGTTCGATTTTGACGTCAATGCGAAACTGAGTTTTCGAGAGTTTGCGGCGATTCCCGGATGGGTTGATGCGCCATATCGAGGTGCGATTCCCGACCCTTTCTCTCGGTTGATTGCCGACGCGGTTGCTGCGATGGATGAGTCCTACGATCGTTGGGATCAACGTCCAGAGGAACTCATCAGCGCGCACACGTTTGTCGGTAATTTTCTCGGGTCAATCATTCCGGCGGGAAATCAGTTTGTAACTGGACGCGTCATTGACCTCGCTGATTTGAACCTTGATGGAAAAGTAAGTCGTCTTGAGGCACGGCATTTTCTTGAACAGCAGTTGGGTGTCAGGTTGCGAGATGGTCGTAAGCTTCGTGATCCAACAGGACGAGTCGTTCGCTTCGATTGGTTTTTGGAAATCGATCAAGATCAAAATGGCGAGGTCGATCAGAATGAGATTGAGGCTTGGCGAGTCGCCGCGAACGATTTGCCTGAGGGTTTTAGAAACGTCGATCTCAATCAAGATCAGCGAATCACCTACGAGGAATTATCTGATCCATTCAGCGGATGTTTCTTTGATCCGGTTCTATGGTTTTGCCAAGCGGATACAAACCTCGACAGTTTTATTGACTGGTCTGAGATGATTGTTGGTGTAGATGGCTCGCGACATGCAATTCAGAGAGCGATGTTCCATGCATTCGACGATAACCAAGATTCCAGACTGACGCTTCAAGAGTACCTCGTCTCGCCGTTGGGAAATCGTAATTATCCGTGGCAAAGCACCCTGCTCGATCATGATGGCGATCAGAAGCTCACCTTCAATGAATTTGAATTCGGCCGCACTGATCTCTTTCAGCTCCAGCGGCGTTATTACTTCCATCGCCTAGATTCCGATTCCGATGGAGTGATCTCAAGAGACGAGTTTGTTTTTGAGAGCATCCAGTCGGTCGACTTAGCTGTTTTTGATCCTCAGAGTCAAACCAGTGGCGTCATCGTTCAGGACCCAAATGTGATCGAGCTAGGCGGCTTTAGTCTTCATCCTGATGGTGACAGTTTATTGGTGCATCGAGTGGAGCGGAATCGCCAAAATGAGACGCGAGTGGTGCGTATTTCACTCGCTGATCAGCATCATCGCGAAGTTTGTCAGGGGCGTTTACCAACCTGGGCTCCTGACGGCTTGACTTTTGTCTGTGAACGCTCGCATCGCGGAGTCGGGATTTGGTTGATGGATCCAAATGGCCTTTCTGGGAAAATGCTGTCCCAGGGAAGGTGCCCCAGTTGGTCGCCTGATGGAACTCAGATCGCATTTTTTAATCAGCACGGAGTCTCCCTGTACGACTGTCATTCAGAGGAGGTACACCCGATCTTCGTGCGTGATGAACATCGACATCGCTCATTGGGGGATCGGATCGTTTGGGCTCCCGACAGCAGATCGCTTGCGTTCACGGGACGTTCACCAAGTCGAGGTGAGGTTTTTGTGCTTGGATTTAACGATCGCTATGAGCGAGTTGAGTTGGAACGGTTCATGTTGTCCCAACGAAATGGTGATGTTTTTGCATGGGAAGAAGTTGACCGTATCCTAATTCAGTCCGATGCGGCTGAGCCGACTAAGAGTCGTTTTTCGGCACTTCACTTGGACGGAGAGGTACAAGAGGGAGTGAATGACTTCTTTGGCGTCGATGAAAAGGGAGCTAGCCACAGTAAGGAGATCGTCAATTCCAGCGACCCAAGCCACGCCAGTTCGATGCTGCCCGGGCCCAATGCGATGCTAAGCGGGCGGATGTCCCGAGATGGCCGTTGGTTCTTCTCGATTTTTTCCGAGTCAGTCTCGAGCGAGTGAGTCGTCCGGTTAAAAGATCGAATTCCTTTTTTGATACCTTTTGCTCGCGTGATTATCGAATTGCTTGCAAATCAGTGCGTTGCATCGCCAAGTTGTGTCTCGGCAGAGGTGATTTCTTTCCCGGTTTTCACCATGATCGCGGTCTCTGGGGTAATGCCTAACGAGTTTCTCGCTTTCGGCGTTGGCTCGCAATTTGATATGACAGGGAGACGTGCAGATTCGGTCTCTGCCGCTTCACATCCCGCCATCTGTAGGCGAAACCATGCTAGGCGAATACAAAGTCGGTCGTTGCACGCGTCAGTGTTACGCGTTGAAGCGACCTCTGCGTGGCGGTGAATGGTATTACTCGGTGGTTGTGGAGGACGGCGACGATTTTAAACGCAGGGAATATTCTGCGGAGGGCTGGAGTGAGCCACCTGAAAATGCGGTTGGGTGGTGGAAGAGTCGAATGCCCGCGGATGATGAAAAGAAACTGGTTTTGGCACCACCTGCCGTGTTGGTGGATTTGTTGAGACAAATGGATCAGGTTCCAAATCGAGAAAAAAGTCGGTTTCTGCTCGCTCTCATGTTGATGCGTCGTCGCGTTCTTAAGGCAGCCGAACCGGCTCAAGAGCAGCGAGATAACGTGGAGTACCTGAGAGTGGAAGTTGCGACGACCGGAGAGGTGATCGAGATACCGATACCGACGATCACTCGAGGAGAAGCGGATTCCCTCAAGGATGAACTCAATGAGCTTCTGTACTGTGAAGCTGAGGAAGAGTTGGACGAGGAATCCAGTTCCGCGGAACAAGAATCACAGCCGCATGCGGGAGTTAGCAAATGAAACGCTTCGATGCACGTGGTGAATTTGCAGCCGATGATTTTCGCCGTTCAGCGATCAGCTTCGGTACCTCTTGGTGCCTTCCCTTACTTGGGCTTCTCTGCTTTTTCGTCTGCGGTGGGGCGACTTGTTCGCGACAGCCACCTGCTGCATTGTTTCCTCCACCACCACCTGTTTTTCAGGCAACTCCGACTCTGCAAGATTTAGTGTTGACGATGAATCGCACCAAATCGATTAGTCAGCTTTCCACTAATTCCGCTTCGGTGGAAGTTTTAAGCATGCCCGACTTACCGCGGCTTGGAGCGACCTTAAATCTTCAACGCGAGAAAAACTTCCGCCTCCGAGCGAGTCTACCGATCATCTTTGCCGGGATCGACATGGGGAGTAATCCTGAATCTTTTTGGTTCGAGGTTCCCGAGGGAGTCTCTAAGACTTTGTACTACGCTAGGCACGAGCAATATCAAAAGCAATTGTCGCGTGCTATTTTGCCAATTGATCCAACTTGGATGATGGACGCTTTGGGCTTAGTAGAACTCGATCCGACAAACGTCATCGCGGGGCCGATTACTCGGACTGATGGTCGACTCGAAGTTCGTAGTACTCAAACGATGCCAGATGGTATCTACCAGAAGGTGTTGATCCTCGATCCAAAGGCGGGTTTTGTTACCGATCAATTCTTGTATGCACCGTCGGGGAATCTAATCGCAAGAAGTCACGCCACAAAACACGCTTACTACGCATCTTACGAATGCTCGATTCCGCATGAGGTGGAAATTCATCTGATGCCAGCGGTCGGCCCACCCCTATCGATGAAGATCGAAGTTGGATCTTACGCGGTCAACCAATTGCTAAGCGGCGATCCCAACTTATTCGTCATGCCAACTTCAGCCCCCCAGCGGATTGATTTGACCACCCTTTCTGATGGTTCCGCCACACCGGGTTTCTCGGCGAAATTTGATCGGCCGCTTGAATACAGTGCTGGGGTTAACAACCTTCAACCGCTCCGCGGTTTACGATGATTCGCTACTGTGTCAGTTTGAGACTTGTCGTGAAATCTGGGCTAGCCTTGGCCAATTATCGATTACGAGATTTGAGTGATTCGAGGTCGCTCTGAACCATCGAGTTCACGATTTTGTCGAGTGTGTAGGTTGACTTCCAACCTAGTTGTGACTCGGCTTTACTCGCGTCTCCAACCAGTTGACTAACTTCGGCAGGCCTCATGTAGCGTTCGTCCTGCTCGATGTGCTGCTTCCAATCGAGATCCACGGCACGAAACGCGGCATCGAGGAAGTCTTCGATGCTGTGACTGACACCGGTTGCCAAGACGTAATCATCCGCACTTGAGTGTTGCATCATCAGCCACATCGCCTGAACATACTCAGGGGCGAATCCCCAGTCGCGTTTTGCATCGAGCGATCCAAGAACCAATTTGTCTTGTAGTCCCAGTGCAATCGCCGCGGCACCGAGTGTGATTTTGCGTGTCACGAAGGTTTCTCCACGTCTGGGAGATTCGTGGTTGTAACAGATCGCGTTGCACGCAAAGAGTCCGAATGATTCGCGGTAAAGTTTGACCATTTGAGTCGCAAAGTTCTTGGCGATCCCGTAAGGCGTGACTGGGTCGCGACTGGTTGACTCATTTTGAGGCGAGGTTGCGGGGCGTCCAAAAATTTCCGAGCTGCTGATGTGCAGGAGTTTTGGTTGCTTCGGAAGATCTCTAAGAATCTCCAGCAGTTTCAAGGTTCCCATCGCAGTGAATTGACAGGTGGTTTCAGGGATTTCAAAACTCAATCCAACATGGCTTTGTCCCGCAAGGTGATAGACTTCATCTGGGGCGGTCGAGGAAAGGATACGACGTATCGTCGTCGTGTCATCAAGATCGCCATAGTGCAGAAAGAGGCGTTTCTCGTAGATCGCTTTATCGTTGAAGAGTACTTCGAGACGGCTGCGACCAATGGTGCTCGAGCGTCTTACCAAGCCGTGGACTTCATATCCTTTTTCGAGGAGAAGCTCGGTCAGGTAGGATCCATCCTGTCCGGTGATGCCGGTGATAAATGCGATGGGCAAGGTGCAGGTCCCTTGTCGGCAAAGAGAAAAAGTCGGGGAGGAGGAGAAGAACGCTCGGGAGACGATTATGTTCGTTTGATCCTGTCAGTCAAACCCGACCTGCATTCTGCCTCGCGTTTCACCGCTTTCGTGTTGCCCAAGGTGATGGCGTCTAGGCAACCGCCTCGAGTTGGCAGTCGTCGATTTTCGCGCTCACACCTTGCTCCATGAATTTCACCGAAACCAGAAGGCGGGTTTCGTTCTCACGTCGAATGACGATGCCCTCGTATCCTTCAAAAGGCCCGTTCTTGATTCGAACTCGTTGACCTGCCTCAATTCTGCTTTCGAGTGTAAGCGGTACGCCCATTTGGATGAGTTCGTGTACCTGACGCAGGTCTTCAACGAATTCCGACGTGTTGACCACCTCGGTTGCTTTGAGCACACATCCGGTGCAGACCGCGTTGTAGCGTGCCATTTCCTCGCCGCAAAGGAAGACATAGTTGGTGAAGAGCGGCATGTAGCTGGTACGAATGCGACCAGCGGGTGAGCGTTTCCGATTGGCGATCTGGGGCCCGTAGTGTTCTAGATCCAATTGTCGGAGGTGCCGCATCAATTGCTTTTCTTGACGGCTTTTCGTGTAAAGCAGCCACCAAGTCCTTTCCGTCAAATCAGAAGCTTCAAATAGGTTCTCTGGATAGCAGTCAGGTTCGAATGCAAGGATTGGCATTGGTCTGCGAATCTCTGGTTAGTACGAGACGTTTGGCGAACGTCAAAACTTCACGGTTTCGTGCGCCACATGACGAAACTTAGGTGCTGCTGGAGATTTCGACTTTCTGCGGACGGGTCCATTGATGAAACCGGAGCGATTCCCCCCAGATGGTGAAGGTGATCCCGACTAGTGGGTAAAACCGGTATGACCGTGCAGGTTTCCGTAGAGTGGACTACGAGCACATCTTCGTGAATGCTGCAGGCGATTTACCAGAACTTCAATCGCGTCATGAAACTCAATGAAACCAAGTCCTGGTTGGTCCATACCGGTGATTAGTGCTGCCCATTGGTTGGCGAGTCGGACTGATACTCTGTCGAGTGGCATTGGCTATCGCCCTCGGATGTTCGCTACAGGGTGAATCTCCCTCACAAACCGTCTTTCCGGAATTTTCGTTCAATTCCGGATGATCTGAAGGGCGATAACACCAACTGTAGTGTTCTACAGCCGCATGATCATTGCGCGAATGCAGCAGTTTGAGGCTGGTTTGTGCATAAGGGGGCCGAAATGGCAATTCGTTTGAATCCGAAAAATAAGAATCATTCCGCCTCAAATCCGCGTTCCAAGAGAGCGTCAACGAGGCGTTTAGCGTTGGTCGCACTACTCGGAGCTTCGCTTGTCGGTTCTACCGGCTGCACTCTGATTAGTTCGAGCGTGACCGTCGCGGCTAAGGACGTCCGCTCGTGGGTAGATGATTCGATGTCCAACTACCGGGATCGAACGCTCGCCGAAAAGGCTTGGATTGAGATACGTGAAGAGCATCGCAGCCACCAATATCGTGGTGAGCTAAAGAAAGGTTTCATTGCGGGTTATCAGGCAGTAGCCAATGGTGGGAACGGATGCACGCCTCCGATCGCTCCTTCTGAGTATTGGGGTTGGAAGTATCAATCACCCTTTGGCCAAGCAGCCGTTCAAGCTTGGTTTGAAGGTTACCCGCTCGGAGCCAAAGCGGCAGAGATTGACGGTGTTGGGAATTGGAGTCGAGTACAGTTGAATCTGCGTGAGCCGCAGGAGTTTCAGGGGGTTGGTGAGCCTTCGTTGAGCGGTGAGCCATCTGAAATCAATGAAGTGCCTCCAGCTCCCGCACCCACGGTTCTTGAGCAGACTTCTGCGGATCCCGTGATGATCCCGTCATCGTCTGATCTTCCCGCATTGCCAAGCGTTGCGGCTAGCGACCTGCCCTCGATTGAACCAGTTAGAAAATCTGCCAACACACCGGGGTCCAACGCCTTTAATGCGTTCATGAATCAGGCCTCCGCTAATGCGAAGGAAGGCGGAGTCACTGCTCCGTCCGGTTTTGAACTGCCTCCGGCGGTCGCTCGGGGAACCGTGTCAATGACCGGACCCAACACGGGAAATGGCAGTGTGGAATCTCCGGCTAGTTATGACGACTGGCTGAAAAATATTCGCGGCGTAGCATCGGAGAGCGAGGCCGTGATTGAAGAAGATGGTGCCATCGAGTTTCAGTTTGATTCGGAAAACAGCGACCTGCCGTTCGCGATCGAGTAGTTCGCCGAGATTCGACCAAGAAGTTATTTAACGTTCAATATTGGGTTTCAGGAAAAGAGTTCAGGGATGAATCACATGCATTACGCAACGCGTCCCAGCGAAACGGCGAAGATGGATTCTAGTTCGTCTTCGAGGTGTCACGGTCGGGTGGTGAACCTTTTGATGGGATGCCTTATTGCTTCAACCTTGAGTGGTTGTGCAGCACTGACGCAGCCAATTGAAGGTGTGCCCGCAAATCGATTGCCAGCGGATTTCTTTCCTGAGGCAAAGAATGATTTGGTTCCCGTTGATATCTCGCTGCTCTCCATTGAACCTCCACGCGATTATCAGTTGGGCCCTGGCGATATTCTGGGGGTCTATGTGGATGGCATCCTTCCGTATTCACAACCAAATTCACCTCCTCAACCACCGCCGGTCAACTTCCCTGGCGCGGAGAGTTCACTTCCTCCATCGATCGGGTATCCAATCGCAGTGCAGGATGACGGAACTCTTTCACTTCCATTGCTTGAGCCAATCAGTGTTGAGGGGCTGACTCTTGATCAGGTTCGTGATGCAATTCGTGATGCCTACATCAAAGAGGAGATCCTTCGTCCAGATAAAGCTCGACCGATTGTCACAATCATCCGTGAACGTACTTACAACGTGGTGGTGATTCGCGAAGATTCAGCACAGGCGGCTGATGCCAACGGGGGTAATGCCCGTGACTTTGCCGCAAGTGGGACGACGATTAATCTGCCAGCCTATAAGAACGATGTCCTTCACGCACTTGTGCAAACGGGCGGTCTTCCGGGGCTTGGAGCAAAGAATGAAATCATGATTTTGCGTGCAAGCAAAGCGGATAAACGCAAGCGTGAAGAGTTCATGAGGACTTTTTATGCGTACCGCGAAGCGACGCAACTGGATCCCTGTGCTTGTCTTCCGAAACTGCCGGACGACCCCACCATTTTGAAGATTCCATTGCGTGTAAAGCCAGGTGTCGTACCGGCTCTGGATGAAGAAGATGTCACTCTTGAAGATGGCGACATTGTTTACATCGAGTCTCGCGAAAGAGAGGTTTTCTACACCGGTGGCTTACTCGGTGGCGGTGAATTCCCTCTACCTCGCGACTATGACCTCGACGTCCTCGGCGCAATGGCGATGTCCGGACAACTGTACCAAACCGGACAGATGGGTGGAAATCGTGGAGGCATTGGCGGAGGTATCGGTGGATTTGGTGGCATGGGCGGACTGCAGGGAGTCCCGCCAGGGATTGTTTACATCTTGCGAAAAACGGAGTGCGATGGACAGATCGCAATCGAAGTCGATCTCAAGGAAGCGTACAACAATCCATCGGCTCGGCCGCTGATTCAACCGGGCGACTACGTCATCCTCCAATACAAGTGTGAAGAGGAATTGATCAACTACGGTCTGCAAACCTTCTTCACCTTCGGGATCGCTGACCTGTACCGAAACTAGTCGGCGAAAAAGAGAACACCGTCAGCCACGCTTTAGGACTCTGAAGCGTGGCTGTTTACTGCGCTGTGCGGTTTGCTGTGTCTTGATTGTGCAGTTCATAGGCTGTGCAGTGCATAGATCGTGTAGTCCATCGCTTATGCAGGTAATAGATCGCTGCACGACCTAGTTAATCATCCACGACTGCGTTGATTGCAACGACTTTGCAGGGTTGCGAAACAGCTTGGTGCAATTCAAGACACGCGAAGAGAGCGCATAAAAAAACGAGAGATCCCGGCCACGTCCAATGTGTAAAAGAGTAACACCTTGGAACACGAATCTCTCGTTACTCGTAGTTGACTACAACGAGTGTCACACGTCAAGGCGTTTGAACGGATTGATGATCCTTGTTGAACGTTAGCCCGCGCCGCAAAGATAGAACTCGATCGCTATGTTATCTCACAAGCCACAAGCGAATCATCATTATCATTTCGTTACCGGTAAGTTGGCCGCAGCATCTGTACGCAGTCTGGTCGAGAGTTGCGCTTCCGAGCACAGCTTTTCATATTCTCTACAAGTGTTACCGATTACGGTGGCCGCTCTAATCACTCCGAAGTGGCTTTTGCGGCATCTTGATGTACCTACACACGCAACACATCTGGTTGTGCCGGGGTACTGCGAGGTCGGTCTCGATGCACTTCATGAATCGGTCGGAATCCCTGTGGTGGTTGGTCCAAAAGATTGTCGTGAAATCCCACAACTCTTTGGCGATCAACGACGTGATCCAGACTTGAGTAACCATTCGATTGAAATCATCGCTGAGATTAACCATGTTCCGCGAAAATCGATCCGAGAAGTGGTGAGGATTGCGGAAAAGCTCATTGCGGATGGAGCAGATCGAATTGATATCGGTTGCGATCCGTCAGAGCCTTGCGCGGAGATTGCGAGCTACGTAAACGCCGTTCATGCACTTGGGGTGAATGTTAGTATCGACTCTTTCGATCCTCATGAAGTTGAGTCGGCGGTGGAGGCCGGCGCAAGTCTTGTGCTGTCGGTCAATGCATCCAATCGAGAGCTTGCAAGTCAATGGGGTTGCGAGGTCGTTGTTATCCCCGACTCTCTTGATGATCTTGACTCCTTTGATGAATCGATCGATTACCTGAGGGGGCGTGGTGTCGCTGTGCGGCTAGATTCGATCCTCGAACCGATCGGTTCTGGGCTGATGAATAGTCTTTCTCGATACGCAGCAGTTCGAGGCAAGTATCCTGAACTTCCCATGATGATGGGCATTGGTAACGTGACCGAGTTGACAGATGTGGATTCTGCCGGTGTCAACCTTATCTTGCTCGCGATCTGTGAGGAATTGAGGATCGGAAGTGTGCTGACGACCGAAGTGATCAACTGGGCTCGTTCATCTGTGCGGGAATGCGAAGTAGCTCGGCGACTAGTGCATCATAGTCTTGCGAATCAGATACCTCCCAAGCGTCTTTCTGAAGATCTCGTTATGTTACGTGATGGAAAGTTACTGGAGCATCCGGTTGAATTGTTTAAAGACCTTTCTGCAACGATCAAAGACCATAACTATCGACTCTATGCTCAAGACGAAAAGATCCATATCGTCAGTTCTGGAGTTTGGTTGAGTGATCGCGATCCGTTCTATCTGTTTGAGCAATTGCTGCAAAAAGAAATCTCTAGCAATGTCGATGCTGGCCATGCCTTCTATCTTGGTTACGAAATGGCGAAAGCTTCGATTGCATTGACTTTAGGTAAGCAATACGAGCAGGATCGGGCATTGAACTGGGGTTTGTTGACTGTCGAGGAAGATCTGCATCGAATTCAACGGACCAGCCGCGCACGCGAGCGAAAAGAAAACACTTCGGATTCGTAGAATTCAAGTCGATGTTCAAGCTCGCTAATCAGCGATTCGATTGAATCAGGATTGTTGCCGTAGCGATGATTGTGCCCATTTGACCCGGTGTTCGAATTGCCGCAAACTGAAGGTTCTGAGAGTGTCTGTGACCAGACTCTTTCGAATTCTTGAAATCAGTTAAACGGGGATCGTCTGTTCGTGTTCAATTCGCCACGCATTGTAACCTTATTCCCTTTGTTGGCTTGGATGCTTTTCGGCATCGGATTGGGGCAGGAGTCTGTTACGGAATCGGCTCCGCAAACCAAGGGTGATGCGAAGCTACAGCAAGATGAGGAAGCTCACCTGAACCGGCTTGCAGGAGAGTCAAGTCCGTATCTCTTGCAGCATGCTAGGAATCCCGTTGACTGGTTTCCCTGGGGCACGGAAGCTTTTGAAAAAGCGAAACGGGAGAATAAGTTAGTTTTTCTGAGCGTGGGCTATGCAGCCTGCCATTGGTGTCATGTGATGGAGCGAGAGTCCTTTGAGGATTCCGAGATTGCAGAGGTTCTAAACGAGCGTTTCGTTTGCGTGAAAGTCGATCGAGAAGAACGCCCAGATATTGATCAGATTTACATGACGGCGGTCCAGTTGATCACTGGCCAAGGTGGATGGCCAATGTCGGTTTTTATCTTGCCCAATGGAAAGCCGTTTTGGGGTGGAACTTACTTTCCCGCCAGAGATGGTGATCGAGGGACTGCTACTGGTTTTTTGACGATTGCGAAACAGATTGACCGTGCATGGAAGGAACAGACCGATCAGGTAAAGGCTCAAGCGGACACCGTAACGGAAGCGATTCAATCGCAGCAACTTCCGGTGACGGATGACCCAGAACTGATTGCTTACGACGAACGGTGGATCAACGAGACGCTTAGCGGACTACGAGAGCAATATGATTCGACCAATGGCGGTTTCACCAGCGGTGGGGAAGGTCCAAAGTTTCCGGAGCCGTCTAACTTACGTTTTCTTCTCGAGAAAGTTTTGGTCGACGTAAGTTTGCATGAAGGTGGTCAAGCTGGTGCCGATCCGAAATCGTCTGGCGGGTTAGAGAGTACGGGAGCCACTTCACCTGAACAGGAGACCTCACCAGAACAGGGACTGTTCACAGCTAGTGAGATGTTGCGAGGAACTCTCAATGGAATGATTCGTGGTGGAATGTACGATCATCTCGGAGGCGGTTTCCATCGATACAGTGTCGATCAGCGTTGGCAGATCCCTCACTTTGAAAAAATGCTTTATGACAACGCGCAGCTCGCATCCATTTTTGCCGAGGCCTCGATTCTCTTCCAAGAGGATGAATACCGAATCATCGCTGAGGGGATTTGCGACTTCCTCTTGAGAGAGATGCGAAGTCAGGGGGGTGGTTTCTATAGTTCCATCGATGCAGATAGCGAAGGTGAAGAAGGGAAGTACTATCGCTGGACTCGCGAGGAGCTTGATGCGTTTCGTCCGATGGAGCAGTACGCAGATTTCGCAAAGCTCTATGGTTTGGATCGTGCACCGAATTTTGAGTCCGAATACTTCGTGTTGGCGCCCCCGATGAATTTGGGGGATGTGGCTGATTCAAAAAGTCAGACCATCCCAGAGATGCTCGGTTCTTTGCAGAGCGTATCGATTTCGATGTTGGAGAAGAGAAGCTCTCGAGTCAAACCGCTAACGGATACCAAGATTTTGACGGCTTGGAATGGTTTAACCATTGCTGCACTAGCTGATGTTGGACGATTGTTGAAGCGAAAGGATTACTTGCGTGCGTCCGTTGAATGTTTGGATTTCATCATGCGTGAGTCTCGAGACGCGGAGGGGCGTTTGCTACGTTCTTACGCTCGGGGTCAGGCAAAATTGCAAGGCTACTTAGATGACTATGCATTTCTTGTTGCTGGAATCTTGGCTCTGCATCAAGCCGTGGATGAGCCAAGGTTGTTGGAGCTTGCCGCAGAATTGACGGATGAGCAGATTCAATGGTTTTGGGATTCCGAACAGGGAGGGTTTTTCTTTACCGCGAGTGATCATCAAGAAACAATCGTGCGTCTGAAACATCCAATTGACGGCGCAGTGCCGTCTGGTATTTCAGTTTCTGCGGAGAATCTGCATGCGTTGATCGGGCACCAACTTCAAGGCGTCTCGGAGCAGCGAGTGGAGAAATACCGAACGCTGTTGAGAGACACTGTCCGATCAGTGATGCCGCTAGTAAGTCGTGCACCGGTTGCTGCAACTCGAATGGGATCGGTCGCAATCCGCATGCAATCGTCTTCGGAATGACGTAATCAACGAAGCGATTCGATAGTTGGACCGCGTTGGGTGTCGAGATGATCTATCGGCTCAAAACTGATGTCCCGGTTTGGGACCATGCTCGGTGAGCGTGAGGATTTCGGGGCCGTTTTCTGTCATCAAGATGGAATGCTCGAACTGAGCGGAGGCGGCACCATCTCGGGTGCGAACGGTCCAGCCGTCGTTTTTATCACTCTGTGTGTAACGAGTGCCAGCGTTGATCATTGGTTCAACGGTGAAGCACATTCCGGGTTCCAAGCGGTCGATTCGGCTTTGTCGAGTTGGGAAGTGGGGAATCGATGGATCGAGATGGAATTTTTTACCCAGTCCATGGCCTACATATTCACGAACGACACTGAACCCTCGGCGGTGAGCTTCAGGGACGATTGACTCTCCGACTTTACTGACAGTGCAGCCCGGTGTGAGTGCGTCGAGCGCGAGATAAAGGCAGTCGAAAGCGCATTGTGTGACGCTTCTTCGCTCCTCTGAGACTTCACCGATCAAGAACGTCTCGCTTTGATCTCCATGCCAACCGTCCACGATGGTGGTGATGTCCACGTTGACAATGTCCCCTTCCTTTAAGACGTAGCCGTCAGGAATCCCGTGGCAAATGACTTCATTCACGCTCGTGCAGCAGCATTTAGGGTAGCCCTGATATCCGAGTGTGGCAGGAATGTGTCCATGGTCGTGGGTCCACTGATGGACCATGTCGTCAATCTGACCTGTCGTAATTCCCGCTTTGACGTGGGGGCGAAGGTAGTCGAGTAACTGTGCGTTCACACGACCGGCACGACGCATCGCATCTTGTTGTTCTCGGTTCAGTATCAACTTGTTTTGCCGCTTTAGCATGTGTCTTTCGGAATCGATGCTGCCACCTTCGAAGTGTGGTGGTTGCTTTTCAGTGCTGTCCATCACCCGAGAAGGCCGAGCGAACTTCTATTTTAAGTACCTTTGGCCGGTGGCTGAGGAAAATCTGCCGGTGTCTGGACGGTTGCTCGAATTCTAGCAGAAAACTCGTCTTTGCCGACCCAAACAGCTGGTCTCCGAGGGAACTAGCGCTTTGGGCCGAATCAGAGCTCTCTGATTCCACTGAGCTCACTGAGTCCCCCGAGTTCCCTTTGGCTTTCCTGGCTCCGATCGCCCTTCGATGTGATTCGAAGGTGAATAATCCGATAATGCGGTTTGTTCACCGGAAAAGTCACCGATCTCCGCAGAACTCCAACAGTAAAAGAGGGTTAGATACAGTGTATGGGTGGAGTTGGCGACAAAGAATGAGAGTATCTCCCTCAATAGCGAACTCTTTAGCCAGTTGTAACTATCATAGAATCCCTGAGCTGTCTTTCTTATCTCGACGCGGTTCTCTCAGTATGAATCTCAAATTGACTCGTTTGCTTCTTGCCGCAGGGGTTCTCTCGGCAATTCAAATCGTTTCCGTCGTTGCCCAAGAGGCGAATAGTGATAATGCTCCCCCTCAGGAAGGGGTTGCTGTGCCTGAGGTAGTCCAGGGATCTGTCACGCAAGAGAGCTCTGATGGGCCTGCTGTCGAGGCGAATGCTGAGTCGGTTCCCGCTACCGCTTCGGTTGCTTCGGAAGTGCAAGCGGTTAGCCCATCCGATCAGCCATTCCCAGCGGAGGTCACCGATTCACTTGAGCAGGGGATGCTGCGATTCAACTTTTCCGGAACGCAGTGGATGGACGTATTGGAGTGGTTTGCGGTGCAAGCAGACCTCGCGCTTCAGGTAGATGACGCACCTATTGGAACCTTTTCATTCTCTGATCCCTCGCGTGCTTACAGCATTGCCGAAGGGCTGGACGTGATAAACCTCGCTTTGATGAAAAGAGGCTACTCACTAGTGCGTCGCGGCCGCATGCTGCAGGTGATCGACCTTGAAGTGGAGAACGCTGACAAGCTGATCAGTGAAATCGCAGAGTTGGTGACTCCCGAGTCTTTGGATGAGCGTGGACGCAGTGACATTGTGAGTTGCGTGTTTCCGCTTGGTAGCATGACGCCCGATGCAGCAAAGACAGAACTCGCTCTGATGATTGGACCATGGGGCCGATTGGTCGTGCTTGATTCAGCACGACAGGTCAAAGTCACCGAAACGGCAGAGAAATTAATTGCGATCCGTGATCTTCTCAAGACAGCTGCAATGGCAGACACCGATGTGATTGAGATCGTCTTAAAGAATCGCAGCGCCGAAGAGTTGCTTGAACTTGCCCGTCCACTTCTGGGGTTAGACTCTGGCGAGAATTCAAGTGATGAAATCCGAATTTCGGTCGGGCTGTTCGGTGAACGGATTTATGCGTCGGGTTTGCCCGGCAAGACAGGTCTGCTGCAATCGATCATTGAGAAAGCAGATCAACCGCTCGCGACTCCGACGTCGGACGAAGAGAGTCAGATGGTTACACCGGTGTTCCGCACGCATGTTGTCAGCAGTTCGGACAGTGCGACGGTCTTTGACGTCTTGCAAACGCTGCTCGCCGGCAGCCCCGATGCGAGAATCGCCATCGATCCAAAAACGAATGCGATTGTTGCTTGGGCACGCCCAGAAACGCACGATGTCATTACCAGGACCATCGGTGAGATGGAAGGTTCGGGAACGACCTTCAAGGTTGTCGATTTGAAGCGACTTGACCCAGCTCAGGCTCTTCTCACCATCAATAAGTTTTTTGGAATCACTGAAGAAGGTGGTGATGGGCCAATCGTGGATGGCGACCCAGCGACCGGTAAACTTTGGGTTCGCGGTACTGCAGAGCAGATCGAGCTTGTTGAGAATCTGCTCGTGGAGCTCGAGGGAAGCGACTCACTTGGGCCTCTCGGCGATAAAGTTCGCGTGTTGCCGTATTCTGGCCCTGCTGCACAGCAAGCGTTTGAGCAGATTCAAGGTTTGTGGCAGGCAACTGGACGCAGCAACCGGATTCGCACGCTAACACCAGCTCGCGGTGGCGCTTCGGGCGGATCTGGTGGGATTCCAGATCGGATGGTACCTCGCTCTGACATGCAACCGAGCGAGAACGCCCCGAGGGGATCGGAGGAGGCTTCTGATCAAAACCTAGGCCAGTATAGATTCGTCACTCAGTTGGCTGACGAAACGCAAGAAGGTTCCGCAGCCGAGGGATCGCAGGTCAGTGATTCAGCAGCCGAGGGAAATCCACAGGTCACATTGAATGTGCAGGGGGCCGACATTGTCGTTCAGTTCACTCCTGCAGGCATGTTGATTGCTTCGGAGGACACGGAAGCTCTTGATGTGTTCCAAGGGTTGATGGAGTCTTTCGCGACCCCTTCTTCAATGCAATCGGATTTGCCGACGATCATCTGGCTGAAATACATCGAAGCTGAAATTGCTGCAGAGTTGATTTCGAGTGTTCTCGGTGGAGCAGAGAGTACGATTTCGTCGGCGGTTGATTCCATGACCGGCGGGCTTGGTGGCGGTATGCTTGGCTTGTTGGGAATGGGTGGCGGTGGAGGGGGCGGCTCAGCACCTTCTTCTCGTTCGATCCTGACTTCGACCGGTTCGGTCAACATTGTTCCCGATGCTCGCCTAAACGCCTTGATCATTCATGCCAATCCAATCGACATGCAGATGATCGAGATGATCCTCGAAAAGGTGGACATTCAGGAGAGTCCCGAGGATATCGAGACCGTATCGAAGCCCATGTTGATCCCCGTGATCTACCAAGATGCAAAGGATGTTGCCGATGTTGTTAAGTCGGTTTTTGCTGACCGCATAGCTGGCGCTCAAGGTGGTGGAAACGGTGGTGGCGGCGGCGGTCGTGGTTGTGCACCATCGCCCCAAGATTTTTTTAATGCACTGCGCGGTGGCGGCGGTGGTCAACGCGGCGGCGGTGGGCAAGCTGCGAAAAGTGAGCGTGCAAAGATCAGTGTTGCTGTCGATGCAAAAAGTAATTCGTTGGTCGTGATTGCCACCCCTCAGGATTTTGCTGAGATTCAGCAGTTGGTCGAGGCGTTGGATCAAAGCAGCATGGTCACCGAGGAGACCATCGTGACCTATGCTCCCTCAGGTAAGGTCAACCCGGACGTTCTCAAGGCGGCACTGGAATCGATTCTTGGGACTCAGGCAAAGTCGACAAGCGATAACAGTAGCAACAACAACTCATCGTCCAACAGCAGTTCATCGGCTCCGACACCACCTGGTGCTGGTTCCAGCCCTGAAGATATTCAGCGACGAATCGAATTCTTCCGCTCACGATTTGGTGGCGGTGGTCCTGGTGGTTCGACGGGCGGATTCCGCGGAATGGGTGGTCGTCCATCCTTCGGAGGATTCGGTGGCGGTGGACCTGGTGGAGCACCCGGCGGCGGCGGACGCCCAGGCGGTGGTGGTAGATAGGTCATAAGCGGCTCGCAAGTTTGGAACCAACACAAAGATGATTATGCACGCAGGCGAGATTCTCAAACGCCGTGGTCTATTGAGCGATGAGCAACTGATACAAAGCCGTGATCACGATGCAAGCGGTGTGATTCAGGCTGCGATTTCGCTCGGTTTCGTCGAGGAACGGGAAGCGTTACAGGCGTTGGCCGAGGAGGTTGGGCTTGATTATGTTGACCTTCGCGAAACCGATGTCGATCTCAATGCTCTCGAGGGTTTCCCGCAGAAGCTAATTTATCGTCAATCACTGTTTCCGATTGGGTTTGACGGTGATTCGATCGTTGTTGCAACTTCTGATCCGCTAGATTTGTATCCGCTCGACGAAGCGAGTGCGGCCACATCACGTAACATCGTGCCTGTCGTGGCTGAACGTGCTGAAATCGCCAGACTCATGAACCGACATCTCGGTGTTGGTAGTGAGACGGTCGAAGGCTTGATGGCAGCCAAGTCGGATGAAGAAGTCGAGCTGCTCGAAAAAATTGAATCAGACGGTAGCGAGCTGAGCGAGATGGCTCAGGAAGCTTCGGTGGTTCGTCTGGTCAATGAGATTTTGCTTGAGGCGATTCAGTCTCGTGCGAGTGATATTCATATCGAATCGCAGTCCAAGGGGCTGATCATTCGTTATCGAATTGACGGAATTCTACACCCTCAGCCAACACCGCCCGAAATCAACCGGTTCCAGGCGGCAATCACCAGCCGGCTTAAAATCATGGCTCGGCTGAATATCGCCGAGAAACGTTTGCCTCAGGACGGACGAATCAAGCTCCGTGTGCATGGCCGCGATGTTGATATTCGTCTCAGTGTGATCCCGATGATTCACGGCGAGAGCATGGTGATGCGTGTTCTCGATAAATCCGCGATGGTGTTTGATCTCGGTAGTCTCGGGATGTCCAAAGAGATCTACTCCAAGTTCAGCGAGATCATCGAGTATCCACACGGTATTGTCTTGGTGACTGGTCCGACTGGGTCAGGTAAAACCACAACGCTTTACAGTAGTCTGTTGCAGATCCAAAGTCCCGAAACAAAGATCATCACCACTGAGGATCCTGTCGAGTATCAACTTGATGGGATCAACCAGATTCAGGTTCATGCAAAAATTGGTCTAACCTTCGCCAATTCACTTCGTGGTATTTTGCGTCATGACCCTGACATTGTTCTGGTAGGTGAAATTCGTGACTTGGAGACGGCAGAGAATGCGATTCAAGCCTCTCTCACAGGGCACTTGGTTTTCAGCACGTTGCATACAAACGATGCCGCTGGTGCGTTCACTCGTATGAGTGACATGGGAGTGGAGCCGTTCTTGGTGGCTGGTACCGTCGAAGCAGTCATGGCGCAGCGTCTGATCCGTCGACTATGTGTGCACTGTAAAGAAGCATTCACTCCAGACCGCAATGAGATGCCGCCTGACTTCCCTTGGGACCGATTCAACGGGCAGCCCATCTACCGAAGTGTTGGCTGTCGAGAATGCCGCAACGTTGGATACTCTGGGCGAATGGGGATTTACGAACTACTGGTGGCCAATGATGAAATTCGCCAAATGGCACTCGAACGCACGAGCAGTTGGGAGATCCGCAAGGTTGCTGTGAAAACGGGGATGCGTACCCTGCGGATGGACGCCTGGGATAAGGTGGTCGCGGGGGACACATCAGTTGATGAGCTTCTACGCGTGACGAAAGGTGAAGCGATCTAGGATGCCTGTCTTCGCATACACCGCTCGGGAAATGTCGGGCAAACTGGTCAGCGGAACGCTCGAAGCTGCGAGCGAGAGAGAGGTCACGGGTATCTTGGCCGAACGTTCCCTTTTTCCGGTCACGGTTAAAGAACAGGCCAATGCGTCGCAGAGCGTTTTTGGCGGGCAAAAGAAAGTCAAAGGTCAAACGATGGCCGTCTTTTACTCGCAGCTCGCTGCCCTGCTGAGGGCCGGCGTTCCAATGATCCGATCGCTCAATGTGCTGTCAGAACAATCCTCTGATGCGACGTTAAAAGATGTTGTGGGGCAGATACGCGTCCGTGTTGAAGATGGTGAGCCCATCGGAGATTCGATGGCTCGGTTCCCAAAAATCTTTAGCGAGATGGCTTGCAACATGGTCCGTGCCGGAACCGAGGGGGGCTTCCTTGAGGATGCTCTTGATCGGGTAGGGTCTTTCACTGAACTTCAAGAAGATCTCAAGGGACGTACTGTCAGCGCATTGGCCTATCCGATTTTCCTCTTCTCGGTTGGTTCAGTGGTGCTTTCGGCGTTGCTCGTCTTCTTCGTCCCCAAATTTGATATGCTCTTTGAGCGTCTTCGAAAGACAGGGGAGATGCCGTATGCCACGGAGATGTTGTTGGCTTTTAGTAACTTCCTTCAGGCCTACGGCTGGATTCTCTTGGTTGCCGTCTTTGCAGCCTTTGTCGCGATTCGCGTTAAACTGCAGTCCGATTCGGGCAAAGAGATGGCGGATCGAGCAAAATTGAAAATTCCCGTTTTGGGAAGCATTCTGATGAATCTGGCTGTTGCACGATTCTGTCGTGTGCTCGGTACCTTGTTGGGTAACGGCGTGCCGATTCTCAAAAGCCTTGAGATTAGCGGGACTGCTGCCGGAAATCGTTTGCTGCGTGATTCGGTCTCTAATGCGACCGAGAACATCAAGAGTGGTGAAAGCTTGGCTACACCTCTCCGGAGTTCTGGCTACTTCCCACCTTCGGTCGTGGAAATGATCAGTGTCGGTGAAGAAAGTAATACGCTCGATCAAGTCTTGCCGGATATCGCTGACTCTTTGGAAAAGACCACCTTCAGGCGACTTGATCTATTCGTTCGGCTCCTCGAACCTTTGATGCTGCTCGTGATGGCAGTCTTGGTTTTGGGAGTGGTTCTCGCGTTGCTAGTTCCTGTGCTCAAAAGCAGCACGACCCTCTAGGTACCCTGTTCCAAACTCCCAACAGGGATCCCGAAACGCAAAGGTACGTGGAACAGCGGATAAAAAAAGCGGCAAGCCTCGGTAGGCTTGCCGCTCGCTAAAATTCAACTTCAGTAGGGACGGCAGCGTCTATTGGGTGCCGTTTTGCTCTTGGGATCAGTCGTCGTTTCGAAGTTTCGCGAGGACCGAGTAATCTTCCAAGGTCGACGTGTCACCCGCAACTTCTTTTCCGGAGGCGATGTCACGCAACAGTCGCCGCATGATCTTTCCACTACGAGTTTTCGGGAGGGACGCGGTGAAGCGGATATCGTCCGGCTGAGCCAAAGCTCCGATCTGCGCTCGAACGTGCATTCGCAATTCTTTGCGGAGTTCCTCGGAAGCTTCTCCGGTGACGGTAACGAACGCGGCAATCGCCTGACCCTTTAGATCATCAGGTCGACCAACCACAGCAGCTTCTGCCACTTGTTCGTGACTGACCAATGCACTCTCTACTTCGATGGTACTCAGACGGTGACCAGAGACGTTGATCACATCATCGATTCGGCCCATGATCCAGTAGTAGTCGTCTTCGTCCTGTCGGGCATTGTCACCCGTTAGGTACATACCGGGAACCTTCGACCAATACTGATCTACGAACCGTTCCTCGTCACCCCAGATCCCACGAAGCATTCCGGGCCAAGGCTTCGCAATACAAAGCATTCCGCCTTGGTTTGCGTCGACATCATTACCCGATTCGTCGACGATTTTAGGAACGATCCCCGGCAGCGGCCGGGTGCATGATCCGGGTTTGGTTGCAGTGATACCCGGCAGCGGACTCATCATGATCCCGCCTGTCTCGGTTTGCCACCATGTATCAACAATCGGGCATCGTTCCTGACCGATTTTGCGGTGGTACCACATCCATGCTTCAGGGTTGATGCCTTCACCGACACTTCCGAGCAGACGCAGGCTCGATAGGTCATGTTTATCAACATGCTCATCACCCCACTTGATAAAGGCTCGAATCGCCGTGGGGGCGGTGTACAGGATGGTTACTTTGTATTTTTCAACCAGATCCCAGAACCGATCTTCTGCGGGGAAATTAGGGGCTCCCTCGTACATCAGGCAGGTCGCACCCGCTGCTAGAGGGCCGTACACGATGTAGCTGTGCCCGGTGATCCATCCGCAGTCAGCGGTACACCAGTAGATGTCATCGTCTCGGTGATCAAAAACCCATTCAAAGGTTCGCTTAGCCCATAGGTTGTAGCCGGCGGTGGTGTGACGAATGCCTTTTGGCTTTCCTGTGCTACCGGAGGTGTAAAGGATGAAGAGGGATGCTTCACTGTCGAGTGGCACAGCGGGGAGATCACCTGATTGTGTCTCCACACAGTCGTGCCACCAAACGTCACGACCTTCTTGCATCGGAACGTCATCTTGTCCAACACGTTTGAGCACGAGGCACTTTTCAACGGTGGGCGATTTCGCCAATGCCTCGTCAACCGTTTCTTTGAGTGCCAGAACTTTACCTCGGCGGTAGAGGCCATCTGCGGTGACCATCACTTTTGCACCAGCGTCCTGGTTTCGATCAGCAATCGATTCGGCGCTGAATCCAGCAAAGATCACGGAATGCACTGCACCGATCCTCGCACAGGCAAGCATCGTGATGGCTAACTCAGGGGTCATCGGCATGTAGATGCTGACAACGTCGCCGAGGCCAACACCGAGTTGCTGGAGTCCAGCGGCACACTTGGAAACTTCGGTGAGGAGTTCTTTGTAGGTCAGGGTTCGCGTTTCGCCGGGCTCACCTTCCCAGATGATTGCGACTTTATCGCCTCTTCCTGCTTCGACATGGCGGTCTAAGCAGTTGTAACTCGCATTGGTCTTTCCGCCAGTAAACCATTTGACATGGGGAGCTTCCCATTGGCAGACGTCTTGAAACGGTTCAAACCAGTGGAGATGTTCTCTCGCTTCCTCACCCCAGAATCCGTCACGGTCTTCGGCCGCACGGCGGTAGACATCTTCGTACTGTTCCATGCTTGAGATCACTGCTTTTTCAGTGAACTCGGCGGGAGGTGGGAATGAACGACTTTCGTTGAGAACGTGATCAATTTGCCCAGAGGGTTCGGTCATTTTGGCGAATCCGCTTTCGCGAGGAATGATAAGGGTTGGAATGATCAGTATTGGAGTGATCAAGGCGTCTACATGATCCGAGCTCGCTGCTGATTGCGTTCACGAATCAACATGCACGAGCCACTGAATACTCGATAGACGACGCGGTAGTTTAGCGACTTTTTCAGCCGATTGCGTGCCCCCCGAGCAGGAGGCTCACCGAGTTTCACCACATTCGCTCGGATGGATTCGGAGGCTTGCGCAGAGGGCAGAAGTAACTTTTCCGGTCAGGTAGGCTCTATCGAGAAAGTGGCGCACGGAGGGGCGATCGCCCTAGGCTTGGTTGTCGAGCCGGGAAGGTGTGCCGAACACTCGAGAGGAAAGCAGAATTGGCTTTGGTTAAGAGCCAATTTACTGGTGTTGGTGCTAGGCAGCGCGGCGGATGCCGAAGGATCGCTGTGGTGCGTTCTCCACTCGTTGCCTCGGGAACGCGTGCGGACCGATTTCTGAAGTTTTCGCGTTACTGTACCACTTTCTCTCTTCGATCGATTCAAGAATTCGCTGTGCAATGTCCACGGCGCGAGCACCTGCTACACCATCGACCGTTGGGGCGGATCCGGATTGAATGCTAATCACGAAATCGTGCAATTCATCAAGGATTGCATTGCGTGGAGAGAGTTCAATCGTTTCGGCCGATAGCTTGTCGGTGAATAATTCGTCCGCGTAACCAAGTGGTGAATCCGCTTGCTCATCGAGGTCAAAAGTGCGGTCGGTTAAGTCTCTCGATGGCTTTATGAGTGACAGAGAGGGCTGTCCGAAGTCGATCTCCGCAAATCCGTTACTGCCAAATACCTGCATCTGCCGAGCTGCTTCTGGGCTAACCCGAGATGCTTTAAGGTTTGCGACCATCCCACATTCAAACTCGATTCGAGTCTCTGCGATATCTTCGTGCCCGGAAACAACCGAAAGGCCACTTGCCGATATCCAGCGAATCGGAGCATCGGTGAAGGAGAGGACGAGATCCAGATCGTGAATCATTAGGTCCATCACAACGCCCACGTCGAGACAGCGTCCAGGGAATCGCGATGCTCTTACCGCTTCGACATATTTCACATCGACCGCCAAATCGCCGAGTGCCGTGAACGCAGGGTTGAACCTTTCCACATGCCCCACTTGAAGCGTTAACTGTTTCGCTCCTGCCAAAGCGGCTAGCTGCGTGGCGTCACTGCGATCAATTGTGAGTGGCTTTTCAACAAATACATGTTTTCCAGCCTTGAGGAGGTCACGAGTGATTTTCGCGTGAGAATCTGTTGGAGCTGCAATGATTGCCGCATCGATCTCCGGAATGAGATCTCGGTAATCTGCGTGAACGGGAACTTGATACAGTTCGCTAGCGGTTGCCCGTGCTTGTTCGAATGGATCGCTGATACCTACCAACTGCGCGCCGTCAACTGAACCGAGCAGCTTTGCGTGAATGCGTCCGAGATGTCCTGCTCCGATTACCGCGATCCTTAGTTGGCTCACGCTGCACTCCTTCGTCGGTCTCGGCCACGTCCATTGCGGCCGCCCTGTGTATGGTCAATGAAATCAAATAGATGCCTGAGGACAGGCCGGATCGGTCCGCTTTCAAGTAGTTCTTCTCTTGCGTTCTCGATCCCGATCTTCGCACGATACAAAAGTTTGTACGCCGATGACAATGCTTTTATGTCGTCCGGTGAGTAATCGTGGCGTCTCAAGCCAACGGTGTTGGCAGCTCGAGGCCGCGCCGGATTGCCGTCACAGAGCATAAACGGAGGGATGTCCTGCAGAACTCGACTCAATCCGCCAACAAAACTCAGTTGGCCAATGGACGCGAAGTGATGCACCGCAACACCGCCAGAGATGGTCACGTCATTCCCGATGTGTACATGTCCACCGAGCATGCAATTGTTCGCAATGACAATTCGGTCACCTAGGACGCAGTCATGGGCGACATGGCTGGCAACCATGAAAAAGTTGTTATCACCTATCTTGGTGAGTGATTGCTCTTTCTCCGTTCCTCGATTGACCGTGCAATGTTCTCGAAAGGTATTGCCGTCACCAATTTCGACGCGAGCAGGGGTGTCCCTGTAGCTGGTGTCTTGGGGAGCCGCGCCAATCACGCAACCTGGGAAAAAGTGATTATCTTCACCGATGCTTGTGATGCCTTTGATGACCACATGCTCGTCCACTCGGGTGTTGTCACCGATGGTGACATCTGGGCCAATTACCGAAAAGTGGCCGATGCGAACGTTGCGCCCAATCTTTGCTTGGGGATCAACTACGGCACTCGGGGCAATCAAATTACTCATGGTGTCTCCGTGCTGCCACCGGAATCGTCAGTGGACGATTCCGTGACCCGCCTTTACATGGCTTTTCGAAGGTTGGGGACGTGTTGGTGGGTGACGCTATCTCGTTCGCTACTGCTCGCTTGCTGCTGGCAAGCCATCTCGCACAGTTTTTCTGCGACCTGTCCGTTTAGGATATGACCGCCGCGATACGAAATCGCTCGGCCGATGAATTCCACACCGGACAGTGCCAGGTCACCGATCAGGTCGAGCGTCTTGTGTCTCGCACACTCGTCAGAGAATCGATAACTGTTTTCAATTGGACCGTTTTCTCCGATCACCAGAAGGTCCTTATTGGTCACGTGTCCCGCGATCCCTTGTGATCGAATCTGCGCTGCTTGTTCCGCTGTGACAAACGTGCGAGCCGATGCCACTTCTCGTAGGAAGCGATCGGGAGTCAGGTTGATTCCAAATGTTTGTGAATCAATCGGGGTTGGGTTGTCAAAACTAAGCCGGTATTCAAAGTAGGTTTCGCCGTGCAGGGCGGGGCTGAGTTGAACCCAGCTCGAACCTCTTTCAATCCGTATGTTCTCGTGAATGACCAGTCGACGTTTCTCAGCCGCTTGAATGATCAAGCCAGACTCAGACAACGCTTGTGCGTAACCGAGGCTGCTTCCATCAAGTGCTGGAAGTTCCTCGCCATCAATTTCTATCAGGCAATTATCGATCTCCAACGCTGATAGAGCGGACATGAGATGCTCGACCATCTGGAGATGGACGTTTCCATTGATCAGATTCGTCCTCAAACTCGCCTCTTCACGGAACTCGACCGAAGCCTTGCACTCGTTGGGTTCTTCCAAATCGGTACGAACGAAACGAATTCCGGTGTTGGGCGAAGCGGGGTGAATGGCCACACGAACGTTTTTGCCAGTCCAATAGCCTCGGCCATGAACTTCGCATGAAACTGCGAGCGTGTGTTGATTGCGTGATGGATTCACGCTGGCCTCCATGCCTAGTTCATGCTTGCTACGCTGTCGATCGCTTTAATCAAGCATGCATGTCGATGATGAAATCGCATCAAGATGGGTTTTACCCACCTGACTAAGCGGAGTCTGTAAAGTTGGACTCCGCTTCACCTGGAGCTGACCGGTTGGTCGCAATCAACGCCCCTCAATGGACGTCGATTGTCTACCAATTTAGTGTCAGCCCAGTAACCTTCACTCGAACCGTTACTCGCGCGATCAATTTGATCGCCAAGTGATTACTTATTGCTGATGGAGCCGCTGTTGGCGGTCTTCATCGACTGGTCGAGATACTGCATCACGCCCTTGGTCATGTCGAGCGATTCGTCATGATAAACGATGTTCTTCATGACACCGCGAATGACGGATTCACCATTGGCAAGATCCATGTCTTCGCTGTTGTAACGAAGAACAAGGTTAATCTTGTAGTGGTTCGCTAGGAATTTGACACCATCGGCGATCAGCTTGTAGTTCTGGAAGTAAATCTTTGCCTCTGCATCGGCTAACTCTTTTCGAGTGCGAGCCATGTCGAGACGTAGTTTTGATTCCATCGATGCTACGAGCTCCTCTTGAGCTGCGTACTCGGCTGAGCCGACCTTGAACGCCTTGAGCTGCTCGGCAGCCTGCTTGAGTTCTTCTCGCTTCGCTTGCAGCTGAGCGTCGTATGCTTTTAGGTCCGATTCCACTTTCTCGACCTGAGCCTTGATGCCCGGGTGATTCTTGAAAATGTGTGCTACGTCGACCACCGCAATGCGGTGAGCCGCTTCCTGAGCATTAGCGAAGCTTGGGGCCAAAAAGGTCAGTGATACAATGGCCAGAAATAGGGCCTTCTTACCAAAAAGTCGCACTTCCGCTCTCCTTGCGTTATGGGTGCGCGTCGAATCCCGATGCATGTGCTGTTGGGGGCTGAGTGAATAGAGCAGTAGACATACCGCTCCCGTAATCACTCAAGATGTTCGACTCGTTTCGAGACATCTCATCGGTGAGGATTGTGTCACCACTGCGTGAAGACGTAAAGATTAAAAATTTGTGACCCACAACTCTCTGTTGTGGCTTGGATCCTGTCTCGACATGTGCGTTTTTGCCGCTTTTCTAGGGCTAAACGCATCAATGGAGTGGCGAGGACACTATCCGGCAGCGGTTGGTGGTCCGATTCCCGAGCAGAAGTTTGGTGATAGTTTCTCTGTTTTTTTAAGCAAAGCTTCCGACGTACCCTCAACTCGTGCAGGTCAAGACCTGAGTTTAGTGGGCTTTTGGCCGTTGCGAGGTTCATTCACCGGCATTTTCACTCGACTTACTCATCCTTGACGGCTTACTGGGCGGGGCGTTTCCCTAGTTCTACGGAAATCTCCATGGATTCACCGTCACGGAGTAAGGATAGCTTGGCAGGTTTTCCGGGGGATTGCGTTCTCACCCAATCAATCACGTCCGATGACTGTGAGACTTCGCGTGCTGCGATTTTTCGAATCTGGTCTCCAACCTGCACTCCTGCGCTCTTTGCCGGCCCATCCTCGCTGATTGCTGCAACGATGACCTTTCCATCGGAATCTTGCAGGCTGATTCCAAGAAAAGCCGTCATCTGGCGACGAATCTCCACTCGGCGATTGGTCTCAGAAAACTCGGGACGCTTTTCCCGAGTCGCAAGGTCCACTGCGACATCTGAAACAATGTCCGTGATGCGATTCAATCCATCAAAATTGATTTTGTCAAAGTCATCGCTAGGCCGGTGGTAATCGTTGTGAATACCAGTGAAGAAGAACAAAACGGGGATTCCAACCTCATTGAATGATTGGTGGTCGCTCGGTCCGTAGCCGCTGCTCATTTTGAATAACTGAAAAGGCTCTTCCTGCTCCGCATTGAACTTTTCAATCAACCCATCAAAGTCTTTCCCAGACCCCGTTCCGTAAACGGTTAGTTCGTTGTCATTGAGTCTGCCAACCATATCGAGGTTGATCATGCTCACCGTGCTTTTGAGCGGGAATCTGGGTTGCTTTACATAATGCTTGCTACCAAGCAATCCCCGCTCCTCAGCCGAGAATCCGATGAAGACCACGCGGCGGCGGTTTTCTTTGCTAGCGAGGCGAGGTGTTAGTTGTTCAGCAATAGAAAGCATTGCAACGGTGCCACTAGCGTTGTCATCGGCACCGTTGTGAACCGCGATGGTTCCGGGAGCCAGAGAGCCGTTGCCGCCCATTCCAACGTGATCGTAATGGGCGCCAATGATCAGAGTTTGGTCAGCGAGTTCCCCGCGACCTTCGAGATAGCCCAAAACATTGTGGGTTTCGGTGTTCAGTGGTTCGATGCCGACCGATAGCGATGCCTGCGTGTCGGCGAGGTTGAGGCTCGAGGGTTGGCCCGTCTCGTCAATTTTTGCTTCCAGTTCAACGAGCGAGGTATCGGACGAGTCACGGATCCACTGATCGACAACGTCGCGACCCACGGACACAATTGGGATGGTTTCTTGTTCAGGCCGACGTCTTCCAGCCTCGGACATGCCAAGGACTCCCCGTTCAGCTTCGGCTTTTTCCTTATTGAGCGAGGCGATCGCAGCGTTAATCCCAGCGATGCTGGCTCGGAGTTGCTTTCTGCGACCACCACTGAGGATTGGTAGTGATTCAAGTTGTCGGTTGATCTCGGCGAGACGATCTTTTTCCCGTTGTATTTCCTCTTCAATCTGTTTGGTGGATGCTTGGACGCTGTCTGGGTCGTTGACGATCACCAATGCTGCGGCGCCGTGGTCCACGGCATTTTTGATTTTGGTGTTGAATAATGCGTGAGGAGTGTTCTGGGTTCCATTGAAGCGACTGTCGCTGTCATTGCGTTGAGGTTCTTTGCGAAGCACGATGACCACGGCTCCCTCAGTCTGGATTCCTTCGTAGTCATCATATTCAAGGTCTTTTGCGGTGATACCGTAACCTGCAAAAACCAGAGGTCCCGTCTGTTTTGCAATCGATGCACCGATCGCGAGTGGGCCGAAGCCATTGTTCAGATCCCAGCGATTGGCTGTTTCGCCGCCGGATTGATTCTTGACTTCAATGAAATTGTTTTCATTGTTTGTTGCCTGGGCACCGAGCAGAACTTCAAAAGGTTGCTTGGGTGATCCATCCCATGCCTCCGTGTTCAAGCCGATCTCTTTCATTCGCTTGACGAGGTAGTCCGCAGCGACATTCACACCCTCATCTCCAACGCCGCGACCACGAAGTTCATCGCTGGCGAGATACTCCATGTCTGCTTTTAATTGTTTTTGCTGGGCTGATACGTTTTGCTTTTCTTGCGCATCTTGCGCAACGGTTGAGCCGGCTAATGAAGCCAAGCAAAGAATCACAATGAAATGTAACCGCAAACAGAGCGATGCCAGATGGTGAGTGGTGTCGCTGTGCCTTTTCAGAGCACCGTATAGAGCAACGCATTGCGGTCGGCAGGTTGGGTTCTGGTAAACGGATCTTCTTGGTCGCGATTGCATCGGTGGTGTCCGAATAGAAAAAGCAGCAGATGAAAAAAAAGCCGGTAAACTCAAATGTTGTTTTGAGTCACCGGCAGTATAGAGCTTTTGGAAGGATGTTTGTGAGCAGCGAATCTGCCCTGTGCTCTCTTTTTGCAGAGCTAATTTTAAGTGGTCGCTTGCTCACCTCGATTGACAAGCCACAGGAGAATTGGGCTCGCAATGAATATCGAGCTGTAAGTACCGACGATCACTCCAACCACCAACGCAAATGCGAAGGCGTGAATCCCCTCTCCGCCAAAGCAGTAGAGTAGGACCACAACGATCAAAGTCGTGATCGATGTTAGCAAAGTTCGGCTAAGCGTTTGGTTGATGCTCGAATTGATCATTTCGGCGGTTAGTTTAGCCGCCTTCCCTTTGGTTTCTCGGATTCGGTCAAACACGACGATCGTATCGTTGAGGGAGTAACCGATGATGGTCAAGATTGCCGCGACCACCGTCAAACTGATCTTAAATGGATCGATTAGCAAGAATCCGAGCGCATCGGCTAACCAGTAGCTAACCGCGATCGCTCCAAGGGTGATCAAGACATCGTGAATCAAAGCGGCAACTGCGGCAAAACCGTAAATCACTCTTTGGAATCGGAACCAAATGTAGCCGATGATGCTGAGGATACTTGCGAAGAGTGCTCCGAATGCACGGCCGATCATATCACCCGCAACACGGGATCCGACCGAACTGCTGCTGACCCACACCGGATCTTGGTTCATGCGATTGCGCATCGCAGTAATGACAGCTTGGGTTTGGTTGTCATCGAGTGGAAGCTCAATGCTCCACTTCGTGAAACGAAGTTGCGAACCTGAGCTCCATTCACTGTACTGGGCGTCTTCGTCTTCGGTGAGCGGAATTGGGGTCGCGTTAATCACACGGTCCGTCAGGCTTTGACCCGCATCACCTGCTGCGAGCACAAGTGTGTCCTTGAGAGTCCCTTCGCTGATGGCTGCACCTTGCTGTGAATCGCCGGTAGCTTGACCTGCGACTCCCACCTGAACCTCAATCTTGGTCAGTGCTGCTGCAGTGGGTTCTGAGTCGGATTCAGCCGCGTCGTCGTCTTGGACTTCCTCTTCGGCGACTTCCTCTTCAGCGGCTTGGTCTTGAGACTCTACTGCGTCTTGGTTCGCTTCCGTTTCGTCTTGCGAAATTGCTGACACTAACAGCACGCCGTTGTCAGAGTTATCGATTGAAGATTGTGTTTCGGCTGCAGGTTCCGCAGTGTTCTCTGCTGAATCTTCCGAGGTCGTTCCGTCCACGCTTGGGGAATCAACGCGGGTCGTCTCACTACCAGCTGTTCCGAAAGCGAGGTCATAAGTAACCAAGCTAACGGCGTCGGAACTTTCAAATGCTCGAACCACGGCGGCTTTGAGATCGTCAACGCGTCGGAATGACGAGTCCACCTTGTAGATCGTGTTATCCTCGGCACCCTCCATTGCGACGTTGTTAACGGTGTAGGGTAGTTCCTCGGCGCCCGTCCGGGCCTGATCGACTTCTTCTTGACTTACAAAGTTATTGTCAATCAACGCTTTGGCGAGGTCGGAACCTTTAACCTTGGCGGAATTCATTGCCTCCGAGAGTTGGTCTTCAGTGAGTTTTCCTTCGTCCACTAGGATTTCACCGATCGGTTTGGTCATTTCCGCTTTGACGATACTGCGGATTTCATCCGTCGTCATTGCGCGATCGAGCCGGAATTGAACCGATGATCCTCCCGCAAAGTCAATATCCAAGATGCCTCGTCCTCGGACGCTGAGTGATGCGATGCCGATCAGAATAAGGATCGCAGAGACGGTAAGCGTCAGCTTGCCAAGTCCCATGAAGTCGACGTTGCCATCTCGCGTGAGTGCCGCACGAATACCATTCACTCCGTCGGTCATTTTTAGTGAGAGGCATCGGAAACGCTCGGACACATCAAAGATGGTTCGCGAGACGTAGATCGCGGTAAACATCGAGAAGAGAATACCGAGAATCAAAGTGACGGCGAAGCCACGGATTTGATCCGTACCGATCGCATAGAGAACGATTGCGGTGATGAGTGTCGTTAAGTTTGCATCGACGATCGTGATGGTGGCCTTCGCGAAACCATTGCGAATTGCCATTCGGTCCGCTGCGCCTTTCTTGAGTTCCTCACGAATTCGTTCAAAGATCAGCACGTTCGCGTCAACAGACATACCGACGGTGAGTACCAATCCAGCGAGACCTGGCAAGGTCAATGGCTGATTGATCAGCACCATGGTGGCGAGAATCATTGCAAGGTTAAGTAGCAGTGCGACGCAGGCTACGAAGCCCGAGAATCCATAATAAACGAAGATGAATACCAGGACCAAAACGAGCGAGCTAATGATTGCCGTGACACCTTTTTGGATGGTGTCTGCACCCAAGGTTGCGTCGATCGTATTCTCGGCGATCGGCTGCTTCGTCAGAGCTGCTGGCAGAGCCCCTGCTTTTAAGATCTGAACCA
>JBMHCO010000106.1:0-26295 GCA_049889895.1 Rubripirellula sp. | reverse complement strand
AATCTTCCAGCAGATGCTGCCGGAACCATCATCAATTCGTAGGGTGTTGCAAATGGCCGGTTCAACCAAGGATGTACCGCATAAGGGTTACGCGGCAGGTTTGCGTCCATTCCCGTTACCGAAGTCCCAAGTGGCAAACCGTATCCCTGAAAACCATCACCGAGTTGATTGTCACCGGGATTGGCAACAGGATGCACACAGTTGAGAAAACTTAAAGAGCTATGTAACTTGCCGTCATCACCTGGATAGGCCGCTTCAAACTTAAAGTAGTGCCCTGAAGTACCCGCTGAAAAACCGTTTGAATCGAGCTTAATATCTCCCGAATCGCTTTCGGACTCATAGGAATAGAGAGCATTTGCCTGAACGGATGTCGTGAGATCATTCGGATAGCGAACCTCACCGTTTCTTTGGCGACTTCTTCGAGCGTAATTACCCTCCTGATTCTCAATGACGTAATCCTCCCGCTCCTCCCCACTGAAGACCGTCAAATCTAATTGAAACCAGTCAACGGTTCGGTACGGATTGGTCACGGAATTGTACGGCAGAGTCGGATCTGCAAGACGCTGCAAAAATGCCGATCGATAATTGTCAATCGTTCCCAGAACGGGCTCATCAGCAATCGTTGGAATGAAGTCGAATCCACCATCGGCAGGCGAATTCAAAGCGGTGTCATTCGTATCGGAGTAGTCGAGGTACGCATCAGTGAGGTTGTAGGTACCACCATCAGGGAACGGCTGGTTACCGAAGTACCTAAGTGATGGCTGAGTATAAAAGGAAGTGCCTCGGGGCAACGGTTCAGAGATATTAAGCCCCACAGCACCCGTTTCGTAAACGGTCGCTTCCCACCCGGTACGTCGTGGGGCAGCAATCACCAAAGGTAGTGCTCTGGCACCATATGCGGTCCCCTGACCAGCGACCGACAGCAAAGGTGTTGCGCGATCACCAACATTATCGTTGTCGCTGTTCTCGATTCCGTAATGGCCCAACTGCTGAAAACCATTGAGCGTTTCGATTCGAATCATCTGATCCGAAGGCCCCGCGGGTGTCAGACGATTCTGCAAACCAAACGCATTCCCGTTTCCATTGCCACCGGCATTACTGTTTGGATTTCCAAAATCAAAACTGGACCCTAAGTACGTGGTCAAACGAGGAGCAAGAACCAAGAACTGACCGGGCTCGAGAAGACGATCCGAGTTAATCGAAGCATCCGAAGAAAAACTCGGCGCAATGAAAACTCGCTCCGCTGACATGTCCGCGATCTGATTTTCCGTCACCAGGTTAATGATCTGGGTGTAGGCGTTATCGGGATCGGTATCGATATCCTGAGCATTGGTGAACAGAATGAATCGCTCAAGCTCCAGATTATCTGGCTCTCCGCTTGGCCCCAACTCATTAGGCTGGTTCACTTCAAATGATGCCGTATCCGGCAAGGTTCCTCGCTGTGCCGCGGGTGCCAAATCTCGTTTCTCAGGTGCTGCCTGAGCATCATGTCTTTCCGAGATCGCAATTCTCCAAACCGGTGCTCCATAAGGTGCGGTGGCATTGAGACGCGGGGCGGATGCGGCAAGATTCAACTGCGGTCCCGTTGGCGACTGCTGATACAACTCCATCGGAAAACCGGGTTTCGTTGCATCGTCGTTATTGACTGTCGGATGAGGGCAGTACAGTTCAAGGAACAATGAACCCTGCGGAATTCTCACCTGATCGGTGGTGTCGTCGGCTGGATTGTTGTTCTCTTTCTTGAACTCGCCACTCGAATCACGGTCCGTATCGCGAACCCTCACGTCATGAAGAGCAAGCCCTTCCGAGAACATTAACTGTGGCTCTTCGACCCCCCAAACCACAAATCTCGAATCTTGCGGTGAAGTCAAATCATCGTTCACCGTCCAACCGTTCGCATCGAAGGGCTGAGGGTCGAAAGCAAACCGCGTCATGATCGAATCAGGATCACGATAGTCGACAACGTTGACTGCCCACTGAGCCAATCGACGAGCGGTGTACTGCTCTTGTTCGGCCTGAGTATAAGTGTTGTCAACCGTCGCTAATTGAGCGGCATCGTAGGGGGCATCAAGATCATGTCGAACCAGCATGGCCAAAACATAGAGGTGCCGAGCGAGTAACTGACGACCTGTTACCGGAATTTGATTACCAACCGCAGCAGGCTCGTCCCAAGTGTACGAAGGAACTTGGCCTGAGAAGCCATTCGGCACACTACCGGTTGCATTATTCGCGACCCGAAATGCCTCGGTTTCCGCTGCAACTTCACTCGGCTCATCAATCACAAAGTTATTGTTGTCATCGACTTGATTCCCGATCGCCCGGTTCACATCAAGCTTTCGCCCCAAACGCAACTCAGGGGGAAACAACTTCTCGTACCACGGCTGGACGATGGTGTGATAGCGACGCAAATCCGCTTCGCCCGGATTATCAATGGTGCCATCTGAATCGTTGTCATTTCCGTCGCTGGCTAAAGCAGCATTGCGGAGCACCACCTGTGCCAAGAAGCCGATATTCAAAACAGAAGTCGTTGGCGAATCGTCAGAGATGCTCTGGGTGGTGAATGCGTGTCGATAATCCGAATGGTCCCGAACCAAGGAAATCAATCTCTGACGTAGATCAACTGGTAGCAATTCTGAATCAAAATCATTTGCCCGCAGGATGGCCTCAAGGTCGTTAAGCGTGAACAAGGCATCACCAGATAGCTCACCCGTCGGATCAACCTCATAAGGATGATTGACATCCTCGCGAGGCGGACTTGTAACGTTTTGTGGTGCAGATAGCACGTGGCCACTTCGACCAAGACCTGTCGCAGCGCGACCAAAGGGATCAGTCGTTCCACCGAAACCTGAAATACCGGAATGAAAAGGAGGCCTGAAACCAGAAGCCAGAACATCCAATCCATCTCGCCCCGCTACCCCTGGATCAAACGTTCGACCATTGAGCCTTCTGTCGGTGGCATATCGCCGATCAATCAGGTCAGCTAGCAGTGCCCCGTCAGCGTTATCCGCTCCGGCAGTTTGGGGCAGGTTGATCTCAGCTGGCCCCCAGCCCAATCCTCGGTAAAGCGGCTTGGCGGTCGTTGGCTGGCCGGCCCAAGCGACTTGCGTATTGAGCGGAACGCCCGCAGTTGCTACCAGACCCTTGATTTCTGTATTGCCGTGTGCGTTCAGGTTAAGACGCCCACCAAGGTCTTCGATCATCGGAGCGATCAAAGGCTGGATCAGCTTGCCTTCCTGAGTCACAAACGTTGGCAAACCGAGGTTCACCCAAATGCTGTCCGCTTGCCCATCCGAATCATTATCAACATCCCATTGTCCGTTGATGAGAGCGTCAGCAATTTGATTCAATCTGGCGTTGGCCTGAGCCCCGGTTAACGGCTGAATCGATGTTCGCAAAGCGTAGTTGGAACTCCCGCCGGTAAAGCGTGAGTCTATTGGACTCGTTTGATTGGTTGCTAAGCTTCCCGCTGCAAAGGGAAGTGGCCGGAACGTGGCACGACGAATACTCGACATCAGGTTAAGAGGTGAACCGGACGCCTGCTGATTGAGAATGTAGTTAATGACCGAGGGTCGATGAAACGATGGGATAACCGACCCATCATTTCGACGGTGACTCATGAACCAGTTGTTGTAATCTGCAGCATCATAGTCCTCGTCGACATCACCAGGAATCAGTAGAGAGTTTTTGTTATAAACCGAAGCACCAAGATTCCGATGATTCGGTTGCAGCACGGCGGGCAACTCAGGCAACCCCGGATAGGGATCGCTGGGAACCGCCTCAAAGGTCGTTCCATTAAACCCTCGACCTTCAGAGCTGCGAGGTGTTCCGTTGACTCTTACCAGGTAGCCTTGAGTGGTTGAAGCAAACCAATCACGTGGCGACGTTGTGACAACCGGCTCGGTTCCATCAAGCTCAAATAAAACAACATCATGCGGAACGGGTGTCGTCACATACTCTGATCTCAAGATTCGATAGGTACGATTCTCAAGTGGGCCACTCTTGAGCGTGATGAGTTTGCCGGCATAAACGTCATCCACAGCGGGCAACTGATCGGGCCTTTTAGGTGGGCCACCCGCCACGTCAGGTTCACCAATCAATCCAAGTCGAATGAATCCCTCAACCGCCGTAGGTGGATATGGATAGGGATTCGGCAACACCACACATCGCGTGTCAAAGCCATCACGTAGACCGTAAAAGTCACTCAGAAGATCCTCTCCGTAAAACGGATTGGAGGTGTCTTCGGTACCACGAACGAGCGTCATTAGCGCCTCGTTCATCATCCAATCAACATCCGGCGTGCGAATTTCTTGCTGACTGCGAGCAAACGACGCATCCCTCGACTCATTGCTGAATACCAGATAGGCAGCAACAAGAATGCTGAAAAACGTCAACGATCCGAGAACCACCAGAAGGATTACCCCCTGTCGACTCGACGATCTTCTACTGACTTGAAGCGTCATGATTCGTTGCCCAATTCGTTACCCAGTGCGATAACACAAAAACCAAGAAGAGGAAGCGTCACTTAGATTTCAGACAGTTTCAAAACCGTCTCCGTGACACAGACCACCCCGGAAACCAATGTTGCGTAGGTATTGTCAAGGAGATTTGAGTCCGCGGTCCCATCGACGTTGTAACCAAAGCTCCAGTCCGGCCCATCAAGCAGAACACGATGCCCCCAAACAGAACCGTTGATCTCCGGCTCTCCGTCTAATCCAACGACTCGGTACCAGTGGTGTGTGGGACCGGTTGTTCCATTTTTGGACAACATCAGCCAATCACCTGGAACCAATTTCGACTCAACCGCCGTGTTGGATTCCAAGTGAACAAGACCGCCAGCTCCACCTCGAAAACCTTGGGCGTAGGTGACGCTAGCGATTCGCTCACCAACATTGTTTTTGGCAGGGGGAAACTCTACTTCTAATGTTCGGTTTCTCATCACGACCACAGCAACCGATGCATACACACCACCGGGAAGCGGGTTCACAGTCACAATCCAACTGAACTCGCCACTAGGAATGCGTTTACCATATTCGAGCCCCGTACTAATTGGCTGAATCTCTCCATCGGTCAAGCGAACCGGTAAAGAACGATCGTCCGGTTGCGTGTTGATTAGGTCATCACGATTTTCAGAAAACACTCGAGCGACGGTGCCAGGAACAATCCCCAGAGAGTCCTTCAATCCGACTCGGTACATTCGAGGTTGAATCGGATCAGTCTGAGCGGGACGCACCGTGAGAGGATCGGCTAGCGGATTATGTCGTGCGTCAAAGAATGGGAAGTTGCCGGCATAGTAGCCGACGTTCGTGTCGATGGCAGGGCGATCCGTTAAAGGACTGGAAACAAAAATAGGATCGATGCAGAACGGCACCGTCGTGGTGTTGACGTCGACTGCTGTATTGAGTGCCTGCAACGCATCCCTCGACAAGAAACGATTTGACTTCAGTTCCGCGAGAACGCGATTCGCAATCTGTGGTCCGGTACTGAGACTAACTGAATCCTGAGACCGCTTACCGGCTAGTGGCAAGATCGAAAGCAAACCCAGAAGGCCAATCAAAATCACACCGATCGCAAAGATCACCTCGACAAGGGTGACCGCGCGGCGAAGTCGCTGCTTGAAGTCATGACGGATCATTCTGGGTCAACCGAGTCAGAGAGCGTGGCAAAGTAACGGGAGCGAGCGATCGCGTCGGCAAGTGCGGTCGCTTCACTCGTCGAAGGATCGGGGTTGGGTGTTTGCAAAACACTATTCGCAGTGAGTCCGGCGTTGGCAAGTACGAGACCAAGATCGACCGGAGCAACGGGTGAAGCGTTACAGCGTCCCGTATACGGATTGACTGACACCCAAACCGACTCAAGATTCAATAGATTTGAGAAAGCTTTCTTGTCTTGCGAGAACAGGTTGTTAGGCACCAAGCCGTCTGAATCCCCAAGACACAAATAGATAGCCCCCAGCGGTGGAACCTGAGTCTCATCCCAATCAGCAACCCCAGTGCCAGAAACCCAAAACCATCCATTGGTCACACGCAGGACACTTCCATCGGCTCCGAAGATAATCTCGATGTCTTTGTCGTCAGACAATGAAGCGAACTGGTTACCCGCTACTCCAACGCCGGAAAAATTCAAATCGAGTGCGACACCTCGCGGCATCGAGAATGGCGTCACCGATGACACAACAGGACGACGATGGATTCGGTACTTCACACGCGAGCCTGCCAATGATCTCGCACCATCTGGATAAAGACGAGTTAACGAAAACCAAACACGAACCGTATCTTCAGCATCAGAGGCTTCCAACGTGGCACGTGCAGTGTTACCCCCACTCGGTGCCAAAGCCCCATTAGGCAAAACATAGCCGGCAGGAACGGTGTAAGGCATGAAGGTGATCGGAACCATCCGACCGCCAGGCAACTCTAAATAGTCACCATTTCGAATGGGCGCCGCTTCATCTTGTTGCTGTGGTGTTAGCGAAGTATCGGAATAAATGTTTCTGCTAAGACTCAGTAGCTGGTTGTCTTTGACTGTGAACTCAGCAATCTCGACGTTTGGAAACATCGGATCATCTTCGAGTATGGCATAAGCGTTCGATGCATCGCCAGTGTAAGGAGGAACACCGGCAATTTGCCGAAGCCGAATGGACTGACTAAGCCCGACAACATTGCCTGTGTCGTCGACACCCACACCACGCTCGATAAGAACACCGAATGGCTTTTCCTCAGCGATCGCTCGACTACGTGCCTTGGCGATAAAAGCCGTCATGTTTTGTGCTGCTCGGGTCACCTTCTGATTCGAAAGCAAATCCTTCACTGTGGGTAACGCAATGGCGGCGACCAACATCAGAACAAATAGCACAACGAGGATTTCAACGAGAGTGTACGCGGGTTTTGCACCACGCCTGCAAGAAGCACAGCTTCCCCGCGAAATCTTGTTCCCTAATGATGAAACATCAAAACCAGTTACAGGAAATATCATGGCGTCACCTGCAATTGGTAGTTAGTGATATTGTCCGTCGCTTGAGCTAGCGATTGCTTCCATTCCACGACGCTCGAACCGAGCAGTTCACCCGGCAATCCTGCGGTTGGGTTCTGCTCAATGAATCGCCTGAGATAAGGATCAATGTAAGGAAAGGCGTTAGTGCCTCGACCTGCCGCCTCGACACCGAAGTGTGCGACATCAATTGGCCATCTCCACTCCGATGCCGTGTAGCTGAAACTTGAATTCGCTACACCTGGCTGATCACCCGGATTCAATGCAAGCCCGCTCTCCTCATCCTCTCCTGCAGAGAAGACCAATGGCTTCATCAGCCAAGGTCGATGCTTTGCATTCCCATTTTTTAAGTCCGTCGCCCACGCGGGACCCTCGGCAGCAACGTATGCATAGTCGGCACGAAACAAATCGAAATCATCTGGCCGCTCAACGTCCACAGTCAATTCAAAGTCCACACTCGGAGCACTGCCGGTGATTGACGGAGTAAAACCAACGGGCCAACGAACATACTGAAGGGGCTGCCCCCAACCATCAAGAATCTCCGGCATACCATCATCATCTGTATCCCCAATGTTGGCATCAGGAATCGCACCAATTGCTGGCTGTCCACCCACAAAAGAAGTCGACAAAATTAAGTACAGACACTCCGCGCCTTGATGCTCGACAGTTTGCTGCCCACTGAGGCGACCTCGATAGGCCGACATCTTCGGGGGAAGGTTATCTGCGGAGACTGAGGTATCGTACCACGCGACCTGAAACAACTGCCGAAGGGATTTATCGTCACGCTTCTGGATAATCTGGTCGTTCTGTTCTGCAACCTGCGTAGCCGCAGCATAGATCAGCGATGGCTGGGACGTGATATCGGTGTATCGATCCGGTAACTCCATTCGCTGTAAATCGCGGAGCATCATCAAACGAACGCGTGCGGTCTCGTCTGCAAGCACTTCATATCCAACAATTGCACCATTCGGAGCATAGTTGTAAAGAGCCGGTATCTCGACCGGCAGCGGACGGTAACGCAGTTGCTCATAGTGCTCGGCGATCACGCTGTCGACGACTGAAATGATTCGTTTGGTGCGAGCTTCACGAGCGGTCGTTCGTACGCCCGAAACAGCAGTCGTCACCATCGCCGCGAGGATCGAAAGAATGATCAAAACGACCAATATCTCGATCAGCGTGAATGCGTTTCGATGAGAGAAGTTTCTCATGGGCGATCTACCAAAACCGTTGGGCAAAACCATTGGGAAAAACCGTTGGGTGTTCCTCTTCAACAAGTCCTCTAGTTATTCATTCCACCTGAGCCTATTCAGCAAGCTCATCGATCAACTTGCCGTCGGCAAAATTCGTCAGATTGTCTTGCTGGAAGTTGTCCGGGAGGTTGAATGCAACTGGCTCCTGATAACGACTAACGTCATCACGCAGGCCCCAAACTCTTGCCTCTGAGCCGCTGCTAACACTTCGTGTCAACTGAACCGCGCGACCAGTGGGATACTGAAAGTAAACGGCTGTATTCAGATTGGGTGCCGCAGTGGCAAACGCAAGTGTGCCAAAAGAATTATCAATCCCAGGTGCGATCACTTGAAAAGTGTCAGGATTTAAGAAGGTCCAAGCATCCCCCGCTCCCGTCCTTTGGGTTGACATATAGGGACGGACATTACCGTAAGTCCCACTCGCGTAGCCATTCAAACCATGTGTGAAACTGCTACCTGACACCGAGCCACCATAACCATAGGTTCGGGAATCAAAGTAGACGAACGGCGCACCGTCATCAGCTGCAGCATAATGTGGGAAGACATCTGTATCACTGGACTTGTAGTAATTGGTCGCGGAGATCAAATCATCCTTGTTCTCGATCTGTAAATCCATCCTCGTGGTGTCAAACTCATACAACTCGTTATCGCGATCAAGATTGATCTGATAGAGAGCATCAGTCCCGCCACCGGTTACCAAAACCAAGGGGCCTCCATCCCCGGTGAACGGATTGAGCGGATTACTGCTGTAACCGCCAAGCGTCCAGACGATCGCTTCGGCTCGGTCCATGCGAGTAGGGTCATGAGCCGCTACAGTCGCTCCAATCGACAGATCGTTACTGGTGTCAACATCCAACAATCGCTGAAGAAGGTTCAATTCAGCGTTAGCAATCCGTGGAAAGATCTTTCGGTAGTGCCTTTCCACAATGGTCCAATCTGAAAAGTCGGGTGGGTAGTCACCGTACTTCTCTTGGTATCGCTCGACCGCTTGCTCGATGCCACCGATCTCCAAACGTTGTTTATTTGATTTTGCCGTACCGATCACGCCGAAAATGGCTGGCACTGCAATCCCCATCAGGATGCCGATGATCGCGATCACCACGAGGAGTTCAACAAGCGTGAAGCCGCGGCGCACCGACATAGCCAGTTTGCCCCGTAGGTAATGTGAACTTTTTTCTGATCGCATACTGAAAGCTTCCTGTAACAAAAATTAGGACGCTGAGGCCGGTTTCTCGACCTTCCCCGACAAACAACACTCCGACAAACAACACTCCAACGGTCACCTCGCTGCCGTGGCAGTGAAGCAACCGTCCCTTCAAATTTTCTCGCTAGCTCAAACCAGAGATCAACTCGACCAGCGGCATAAACAAACTCACGACGATGAACCCGACCGCCAAACCGAGGAACACAATCATCAACGGCTCCATTAGTGCCGTCAGACCGTCGGTCATCGTTCGAACTTCTTCGTCATAGGTATCAGCAACTTTGTAAAGCATGGTGTCGAGCTCACCGGTCTCTTCACCGACGTCGACCATGTTGACCACAAGATCATCGACCACGCGTGTTTTTATTTTGGTGACACCCCACAGCGCGGCGAGCGCGGCGCCGCCAACGATGCCGTACGTCCCCATACCGGTGAGTGTCTGCACCATCGTGCCGTCATCAAGCTTGGTACCTTTGGCGGTCAATGCGACCGACATCAAAATGCAACCGGGGAACGCCCCAAAGAGAGCCCAGAAGACAATCGCCATCGGGTGAAAGCCCAACTCGCTGTACTGCTTGAGCGGCTTACTGATGATCTCACCCTCACGAATCGACTCGTTAACCCGAGTGAACATTCGCTCGAACATCGCGTTGCCGGATGTTTCGCGCGTAATATTGATCGCTTCAAGAATCGGCACACCGCTGGCCACAAGCGTCCCGAGCGTTCTCGATGTCCTCGCCATGATGTTCTTCTCGATGAGTCCACCGAAGATCGGCACCTTGATAATGAACATGTCAAAGCCCATCCGGCCATGCCTGAACTTACGCATCAACTTGACGGTAATCAGCAGCACAATGGGCATCGCAATCAGCAAGAACCAGTACCCCGAGATGTAGTTACTCATCGCGATCAGCAACATGGTGGGTGCCGGCAACTTCAGACCAAACTCCTCGAACATCGTCTCGAAGGTTGGCACGATGAACAACATGATGAAGCTGAGAATCATGATCGCAACCAGAACGACGATCACGGGATAGATCAACGCACCTTTGACTTTTCTCTTGAGTGACTCAGCACGCTCCAAAAAGTCGGCAAGACGCTGAAGGATTGTTTCCAGTGCACCACCGGCCTCACCCGCCTTGATCATGTTCACATAAAGACGACTGAACACTTTTGGGCTCTTGGCCATCGCTTCACTCAGCGTGGCACCACCTTCAATCTCATCACACACATCCATCAGTGCAAACTTTAGCTTGCCTGGCTTTTGATTGTTCTCAAGGATCTTCAGACTCCGCAGAATCGGCAGACCCGCATCTTGCAAAATGGATAATTGTCGAGTGAAAGCGCAGATATGCTTCGTCTTGGCACCACCGAGAGCGAAACCGCGTTTCTTTCCCGACTTTGCACCCGCAGCATCCGCTGCCTGTTTCTTTTGAGAGATCTTCGTAACGAAGTATCCCATCTGCCGGATCGTGGTTTGCGCTTCTTCTTCGTTGGCTGCATCGATCTCGTCCCGGATCTCTTGTCCGGTCGCGTCCATCGCTTCGAATTGATAGATAGGCATGGCAATTCAAACGTTGCAAAACGTGTTGTAAATGGGCGAATACCAAACAGTAGAAAACGCTACGCGTTGGTATTCAAATCCCGAATCATTGGTTAGTTAAACGACAAGCAAACTCACTCAAAATCACTCAGCTACGGTCTCACGAATCACTTCGTCAAGTGTCGTGATTCCATCTGCAGCTACCGCGATACCAAACTCGCGAAGCGGCACCATTCCAAACTTCTGTGCTTCATCGCGAAGTTCATCGGTCGAAGCATTACTCATGATCATTTCGCGAAGCGTATCGTTGATCACCATCAACTCAAACAACGCGATTCGCCCCTTGTAACCCGTGTTATTGCAGTTATCACATCCGGTGCCTTTGTAAAAGGTCTTGCCCTGAACGTCTTCCTCTTTCATCCCAAGGTCATAGAGCATCGATGATGAAACCGTTGCCTCCTCGCGGCACTTGGTGCACACTCGCCGAACCAGACGCTGAGCGAGAATCGCTTCGACGGTCGCACAAATCATGAACGGCTGAATCCCCATGTCTTTCAAACGGGTGACCGTCGCCGGAGCGTCGTTGGTGTGCAGGGTGCTGAACACAAGGTGACCTGTCAGCGCGGCCTGAATTGCGATCTCAGCCGTCTCGAGATCTCGAACCTCACCGACAAGAATCGTGTCGGGATCCTGACGAAGGATCGCCCTCAAGCAACTCGCAAAAGTCACACCAACGTCACTATCAATCGGAATCTGGATGATCCCATCAATGTCATACTCAACGGGATCTTCAGTTGTGATCAACTTGTCTTTGATGTCGTTCAACTCGGTTAGCGACGAGTAAAGCGTGGTGGTCTTACCACTACCGGTTGGCCCCGTCACCAAAACAATCCCATTGGGACGATCAATCGCCGTCCGAAAACTTTTCAGCATGTTGTCATCCATCCCGACATTCGCGAGACTCAGATTCACAACACTTCGGTCAAGCACTCGCATGACCACACTCTCACCAAAAATGGTCGGCAGCACACTGACGCGAAGGTCGACCGGGTGTCCACCAACCATCAATTCAATACGACCGTCCTGCGGCATCCGGCGTTCGGCGATATCAAGATTCGACATCACCTTGATTCGTGTGGTGATCGCGAACGCCAAGTGACGCGGTGGCGGTACCATTTCATAAAGCACACCTTCCGCTTTGATCCGGATTCGGAACTCATCCTCAAATGGCTCGAAGTGGATATCACTCGCATGGTCTTTAATCGCTAACAGCAAGACCATGTTCAGCAGTTTTCGAACCGGCGCAGAATCGGCCAGAGCTTCGGCATCGGTAATGTTGAACTTCTCGTTTTCCAGAGCGGAAATCGCTGCCTTGAGTTCCTCGTCATCCGCTAATTGCGCAACCAACTTCTCAACGCTCTCGGCTTCACTGTCATAGTGTCGCGTGATGCTCTGCAAGACATCTCGCTCGGTCGCGACGACCATCGCGATATCAAACCCTAGAAAGGTTCTCAACTCATCTTGAATGGTGAGGTTCTGTGGATCGCAAGTCGCAACGGTGAGAAGATTGTTTTCAAACTTCAATGGCACGACTCGATAGAGCTGCGCCATCGTTTCACTGATCTTTTCAAGAACCTCTTCTTCGAACTTGAACTCTTCAAGCGAGATGGTCTGCATCCCCATCTGCTCAGCCAACGCCTGTATCAACTGCTCATCGGTGATCAGCTGCATATCTTCCGCGATGCGGCCAAAGAGTGCTCCGGGTTGTTGCTCTTGTTCTTCGAGCACAACCTCTAGCTGCTCGTCGGTTAAAAAACCAAGGTCGACGAGGATCTGTCCGATGCGACGAGGTGCCATCTTGCGTTACCTGTAAACTAAATTCTCAAACGATTCTGTCTTATCTGTTCTGTGAGTTGGGCCGAAGCCTTGTCGCGTCGCAACTCATCATTCACCAACTCGGCAGTTGATCACTCACTGAACGACCAGCCTGCTGATGATCAACATCAATCTTCATCCTGAATCGGAACTGCTTCATCACCCAATCCACGACGTGACTGAACAATTCGCTTAGCGAGATCGTCTGGTCGGTGCGCCTTCGCCAGCACGTCCTCAACCGTCACACGCTCCCCTTTCCAGTGATGGAACAACGCATCGTCCATCAATTGCATCCCGAACTTTGCGCCGGTTTGCATCGCACTGTTGATCCGGAACGTTTTGTTCTCGCGAATCAGGTTTGCCACACCGGGAGTGACGTTCAAAACCTCGTACGCCGCACAACGCCCACCGCCAATTCTCGGCAGCAAGGTCTGAGCCACAACGCCAATCAAAGTACTCGCCAACTGCGTTCGAATCTGATCCTGCAAGTTACCGGGAAACGCATCAATGATTCGGTTAACGGTACCTTGGGCACTGTTGGTGTGCAGCGTGCCGAAAACAACGTGGCCTGTTTCCGCCGCACTGATTGCCGCCTCAATGGTCTCCAAGTCACGAAGTTCGCCCACGAGGATCACATCAGGGTCTTGCCGAAGAGCACGCCTGATGGCTTCTGAGAAACTCGGCACGTCGACACCGACCTCACGTTGATTGATCGTGCTCTCGATGTGGTCGTGATAAAACTCGATCGGATCCTCAATGGTGATGATATGGTGATCGATGGTCTCATTGAGCAAGTTGATCAAACTCGCAAGAGTCGTACTCTTTCCAGAACCCGTCGGCCCAGTCACCAAGAATAAACCACGCGGACGGTGAACCATCTTAACCACCGACTCAGGCAACCCAAGCTGCTCCGGGGTCAGCTTGTCGTTTGGAATTTGACGCAGCACCATCGAGATGAAGCCACGCTGCTTAAACACCGACACGCGGAACCGTGCCGCATCGCCAAACGCAAAACCAAAGTCAGTACTACCGGACTCCTGAAGCTCTCTCTGACAGCGCTCGGGAGTGATACTCTTCATCAAGCCAACTGTATCCTCGGCCTCCAAAGTCTTTGTCTCCAGCTTCCGCATTCTCCCGTGGAGCCGAAAAACAGGTGGTTGCCCAACAACAATGTGAATGTCGCTGGCACCCTGCTTGATAGCGGCCTGCAGTAGCTTGTCAATTAAAACAGTTGCCAAAATCCCGCTCCTAATCTGGCTTGAGCGATGACGAAATTAAAGTGAATGCGACGAGATGTAGATCGAGACCGTGCTCACACAGAGGGATGAGGAGCAACAGTGAAATGTGTTCCTAACACTTGCCGATGCGGTAGCCTGCTGAAAAGAGCCGTCGGATCAAAAAATGAGTAGAGCTTTAGTCGAGTCCACATTCCCTAAATGATTCTTTGATCGAGAGCCGTTGCCCTGTCATTATTACCCAAACACCGCGGTGAACCAAAAACTTACGGGCTGAAACCCGCCTAGAATTGGCTCAAAGGGCAAAAAAACCTCACTATCCCCCCGAAAGAGCCCCAAGTCCACCCAGTGACTCCGATACCTAGGCAAGCCACCCTGCGGCTGTGTTGAGAACCAGGACCTGCTAGAAACACCGTTCTGCAGCGCCCCCTCTCCTGCAAGCCTCCCGAGTGAACACCTGCTGTGTATTACAGAGAGTCCAGATCTTTTACCAAGTGGTTCAACGCAATGTCCTCTTGCTCGGTCTGCTTTGCGACTCGATGAACCTCTTCGAAGGTCGTAATCCCGCGAATCACCTTGAGCATCCCATCGGCATAAAGCGTTGACATGCCGTTCTTTATGGCTTCAATCCTGAGTTCTTTTGTATCAGCTCCCCGGAACATCAACTCACGCATCTTGTTGTTAATAATCATGAGTTCGTAGATACCGATTCGCCCCCGGTAACCACTACGACCACAATACGGGCAACCTTTGCCACGGCAGAATTCAGCCTGCTTGAGCATTTCGGGCGGCAATTGAGAATCCCGAATCACGCTCTCCGACGGCTTGTAGCGAACCTTACATCTTGGGCAAATCGTTCGCACCAATCGCTGCGCCAGCACGGCAATCACACTACTCGCCACCATATAGGATGGTACACCTATGTCCACCATCCTGGAAATAGAACTGGGCGCATCGTTCGTGTGCAGTGTACTAAATACAAGGTGTCCAGTAAGAGAGGCCTGAATACCCATCGATGCGGTCTCGTGATCACGCATCTCACCGACGAGAATGATATTTGGAGCCTGCCTCAACATTGCCCGAATGATCAGAGCGAAATCGAGTCCAATCTTATGACGAACTTCGACCTGGTTGATCCCAGGCAAGTAGTACTCAACCGGATCCTCGGCCGTAATGATCTTCCGGTCGGGTCGGTTCAGGGCGTTGAGAGCGGCATACAGGGTGGTGGTTTTACCGGAACCGGTAGGACCAGTGACCAAGATGATCCCGTTGGGGCGACGAATGAGATTATTGAATGTGCGGTAGTCACGGCCCGACAAACCCAACTGCCTAACCCCGACCTTAATATTGTCCTTATCGAGAAGTCGCATCACGCAAGACTGACCATGGTTAGTCGGGATGATGCTGACACGAAGGTCCAATTGCTTGTCACCAACGGTGATCTTGATTCGACCGTCAGTAGGGCGGCGTTTCTCCGAAATATCAATCTTTGAAAGAATCTTGATACGGGCGATGATCGCTGAAAGCATTCTTCGCGGAGCATTTTCTCGCTCAACACAGACGCCATCGATCCGATACCGGATCCTAACTCGATCCTCAAACGGCTCGACGTGAATGTCGCTTGCTCGGAGCTGAACCGCCTCTTGAATCATTAGATTCACCAAGCGAATCACTGGAGCACTACTGTCGTCGACCTCTTCCTCGTCCGCCTCTCCACCTGATTCCGTCTCGGTGAAATCAATCGCGGTATCTGTGAACTCCTGCAACATGGAGTCAGCAGATTCACCCTCGACCTGACCATAATACTTATTGATCGCCGCCAAGATCGACACCTTTGGCGCCAGGGCGGTCTCGATTTTGCGGTTGAGAATGAATCGCAGCTTCTCAACGGTCTCTAGATCAAACGGGTCAGAGACAAGCACCCGCAGGGCACCATCTTCGTCACTGAACGGCAACACGTTGTTTTCTCGAGCCACCGATTCTGGCACCAACTCGATGACGTCATCGGAAACGCTCGCTGAACGAAGATCGACAAATGGAATCTTATGAAACGTAGCCATTGCTTCGGTTACCGCCTCGGGAGAGGCATATTCCATGTCAATCAGCACATCGCCAACATCCAGATTGCTAGTTTTCGCGACGCTTTCGGCCTCATTGAGTTGATCGAGGCTGATCACGCCCTGCTTGAGCAGCAAGTCGGTGTAGTCTTGTGCAACTCGACTCATAACCTTGTTCCTGAAGAGAACGAATTCAATACCTGAGTGGGCTTCGCTTTTTGCTAGCCACCCACGCTCCATAAGAGCAACTCGAGAATCTCAATATTATCTGCTCGCACTAGAATAGCAGACGAGCCGGCAAATCACAGCAGAAATCAACCGCCGCAACCCTAATCGAAACCTCACACCTGGAACGATCACTCCAGAAGACGCAAGCTTCTCTCACGATCGCACCACGAGCCAAGCAGGCCCACTGATGGTATCGGGCCATCTCGCTATTAAACCTTAGCCGCAACATTTGATACTGAGCCTAAGAAGGCTACCGAATCGCAGCTCGGACCACCCCTACAGCCACGCCAAGAACCTGTGCTTCGGTCACATAAATTGGATCCATCGTCGAGTTTGCCGGCTGCAATCGGATGCAGTTCTTTTCCGGATACCAATATTTTAAAGTCGCCTCACCATCGGGGGTCTGCGCAACGACCATCTGCCCTGGCTGTGCGGTTGACTGTCGCCGAATGACGACGTAATCGCCGTCTGCAATCTGAGCCTCGATCATCGAGTCGCCTGATACTCGGAGACTGAACCGATCCTCGCGAAATAACATTTCGCCAAAATCGACACTTTCAGCCTGCTCAAAGGCAAGAGTGGTAGGCCCAGCCGAAACCAGCCCCGCCATGGGCAGGGCGTGGGCCGAACGATCAATCGCTTCGGTCAACTCGATGGCCCTAGACTTATTCGGGCTTCGACGAATCAACCCTTTACGCTCCAAAGCACGCAAATGACACATGACTCCGTTGGGACTCCGAATCCCAAACTCCTCGCCGATCTCACGTACGGTGGGTCCATAACCGCGTTCCAGAATCAGCGACCGGATCATGTCGTACACCTTTTGCTGCCTTTCAGTCAGTGCCTCAGACATATCCAGCGCTCCTATCGATCCGAGATTTGAACCTTACGTTGAGGGCGCCGTGTCAGCACACCTCATCGTCACCTGTAGTGATCATGATAACACCTACTAGACAGGCGTCCACCTTATTCAGCCAATCTTCCCTCAGCTACATAGCAAAAGCGTTGCAATTCCAGCCGGAATACACCATGCCGCGAACCAGTGCAGTCGATCTTCGCGACTCCACCCAATGAGCCATTTCAATGCGATGATTCCGACCAAAAATGAGACGGTGGCTCCTACGAGCAGTTCAAACGCAGTATGACTACTTGAGAGACCTGACTGATAGGCTTCCCACCAGTCACGAAGCGTTAAGACGGTTGCGCCGAGAATGGCTGGGATGGCCAACAAGAAGGAGAAGGTGACGGAATCTTCGGCCTTTAGCCCCATCAAGCGGCCACCGAGAATGGTTGACCCACTCCGACTCACTCCGGGAAGGATCGCGAACGCTTGGAAGCATCCTACCCAAAATGCGCCCCACCAACTGACGCCTTGGTAAGTCCCTTCACGTTCTCGCAGTCGCCCGAGACAAATCAGCATGACTCCGGTCACAAGCAGCATGGCACCGGCAAGTATCGGACTTCGTAACAAACTCGGTATCATCAACTTGATGCCAACACCAACCGTTGCGGCTGGAATCGTCCCCACTACCAATAGACCAATCACGCGACGATCTTCAGTCAGCAGACGCAAAATCTTCCGCCAGAAGACCAATAGAATCGAACCCAACGTTCCGGCGTGCAGAATGATCTCAAGCGTGGGTGACTCGCTCAGCTCACCGAGCATGCTCCCGATAATCACCAAGTGCCCCGATGAACTGATCGGTAAGAACTCTGCAATTCCCTGAACAACGGCAAGTATGAGCAAATCGAACATCAATCACTGACAAGTCTTCTGTGTGAAAACACAGTACGTGGATGAGAAAGACGAACGAGACATGATTGATAACAACATCGGCCTCGAATCCTCATAAATCGCTCGGACGCACCAAGGCGACTCGATTTACGACCTATGCTTGTTCGAGTATGGATGGTGATGTGCTTGAATCCGACCAGCAACGCTGTGAACGCTTCAACAGACACCACACCCGTCGCTGACTGAAACGATTAAAACAGTTATGCAAGGCTCATGAGCCTCTTAGCCTCACTGAAATTCAACACGCAATTAAGTCAAACACAGCATGAACACAACTCCTGAGAATCACTCAGCAGATCACCCTGCTTCGATCCGAAGCGATCTGATCAATGTTGTGCGTGGCTTCTGCATGGGAGCCGCCGATACGGTGCCGGGTGTGAGCGGTGGAACCGTTGCGTTGATCATGGGTCACTACACGAGATTGATCCGTGCGATCAGCCGTGTCGACAGCACGCTGCTATCACTGCTAAAAAAAGGGCAGTGGGTTGACGCTGCTCAACATTTGGATGCGAGATTCCTTGGTGCGTTGGGGCTTGGTATCGGCTGCGGAATCATCCTGCTCGCCAATGCGATGCACTTCCTCTTAGACGTCTACCTTCCAGAAACATTTGCTGTTTTCTTGGGACTACTCGCAGCTAGTCTCTGGGTTGTCGTGAAATCCATTGATCAGTGGAATCTTAACCGCGTCTTGACACTATTGGCTGCCGCTGGGTTTGCAGTGGTGATCTCATCACTTCCGACTAGCAGCGGCGATCCATCCCTCCCGTACCTTTTCATGGCTTCATCGATCGCAATCTGTGCCATGATCTTACCAGGCATCAGCGGAGCCTTTGTCTTACTGGTTTTTGGTGTTTACCACCCGATCACTGGTATCATTAAAGACGCGGCCAAACTCAACTTCAGCTCCGAAGGGTTTCTCCAACTCACCGTTGTTGCCTTAGGCTGCGGATTCGGACTACTCGCCTTCTCGAGGCTTTTGCGTTACCTACTCGAACACCGACCTTCCGCCACACTCGCTGGACTTACCGGACTAATGCTCGGCAGTGCATTCAAGCTCTGGCCGCTGCAGCAAGCAACGGCAGCAACGGCTTCACTAAAACCAAAATTTCGGGTAATGGAAACCTTCTCACCTTCGACTTGGGAAGGAACCTCGACCACCATACTCATCGCACTCGCCGTGGCTGCCGCAATCTTCGTGGTGATCGCCGAAACGCTTTCCCAACGTCTGAGTGAACGTCACCAAAAGAGCGACGGGCAAGCTAATAAACAGTGATCAAAAACGTTACGGCACTCGCTGAATTCGAATCGCCGACGCTTGCCCCTGCGGCGTCACGTTAACGGAGATAAATGAGTCACCGGCAGCAACACCCGAAGCGCCACACGCGTTGATGGGACAATGCTCATCCAGAGAACTGAGGTTGCGAATCGGGAACAACTCACCGCCAAGAGCCAGCACACTGGCAACCATCTCCACCATTCCACTACCCGCACCAAGATTCCCAAAGTGCCCTTTGGCAGTGGTCACCGGTGGTTGCTGACTTACCGAACCAAAGACGTCCGCAATTGCTGAGGCTTCCTGCTGATCCCCTTCAACGGTTCCTAAGCCGTGAGCATGAATGTGCCCAATCGATGCTGGATCAGCATCTCCCAGTGCGGACCTCAGTGCGTTGGCAATCGCGCGTTGCAAGTAATTTTCACCTGCAGCGCCACCAACGGCACTACTTCCGTAACCCATCACCTCTCCGAGAATCTTCGCACCGCGCTTGGTCGCGTGTTCATACGATTCAAGTAGCATCGCGCCAGCACCTTCTCCCAAGACGCTACCGTCGCGAGATTGATCAAAGGGTCGGGACATCGTTGTGTGATCATCACGCGTTGACGCAAGCTGTTCTTGCATCGCAGCATGCAGTGTTCTGAGCGGGTGTATCCTTGAACCTGTTGCACCGACGATTAACGAGTCGGCGTGGCCGCGTTGAATCGTACTAAATGCCTCCGCAGTCGCCGCACCAGCAGCAGCCTCTCGCATAGTGATGGAGTTATTCGGTCCGCGAAGGTCATTGTAAATTGCAACGTGACTAGCGGGCATATTCGGTAGGTACTTAAGCAACCAGAGAGGATTGACTTCTGGTTTCCCTGTTTGGCCCCACTCGCTGATCTGGAACTGACCTTCATCGTCCAAGCATTTGGCGATACCGGCTGTGAATTCTTCTGGAAGAGACATGATGTAATCGCAACCAAAGATCACTCCAGTGCGATCTCGATCCCGAACCTCTTCGGTCAATCCGGAATCTGCTAAAGCTCGCTGCGCTACGGCGACACCCATTTCAATTTCGCGACACATCACTTTCGTGCCCTTGCGAATCGTCCGCTTCAATGTTTTTTCAAGCGGGCCATAATCATCAATGTGTCCGCTGAAATCATGGGCTTCAGCCCCATGATCGATGGCCAAAACGCCGTGGGGGATTCGAGTGAATGGCTTGATCCCACTTTCGCCGGCACGCAAGCGATCAAGCATGGCCCCTGGCTCGAGACCCAAAGGAGAAACCACTCCCACTCCTGTGATGACGACGCGGCGTGTTGAAGAGTTATCCATTTGGCGAACAATCACTCGTGAAAAATCTGTAAACGTCTTACCCTGCGCACCAACGACATGAGGCACCTGCAGAAGTCTCCCGCGATCTCCATATATTAGTCCGACTCAGCTTCTGGCATGAGGGGGGGAGGAAAACGGGAGATTTTGCTCAATAACGACCGCGTGTAATACCAGAGTTTTGTCCAATCCGAGGCGTTTGCTGGTAGGTGGAATCCGCCCCAACCCCAGTTGTACCTGCCGCCCCTGAAGGACGTTGGGTGGATGCCAACGACTCAGAAGCTCGCCCCCGGAATTGCACAAATAACAGTGCATCGGCGCGGCCGGAAGTATTGCCCGTTAACGCATCGAGATTCAATAAAGGAATGGACATCCCTTGACCTTCCGGATGAGCCACGACACCGCACGAAAGTAAGAGCACCATGTCCGAAGGCCAACGAAAGCGTTCCTTGAGTCGCCAACTGACCAGTTGTGGTACTTCGATGCGTCCGCGATAAGCTTGCCCACCCTGTACTGGCAACAAGAGATCAACTGGATTGAGCTTGTCCACTTGATCAATGTCAGCCTCAATCACGCAATCAATCACACGACTATCAGTCGATAACAGCGGGCTGATTGCTAATCGATAACCCTCATGGAGTTCACCGGTTTCTGGTTCATACGGAGGCCAACCGGATTGAGATGGCCGATAACTTCGAACGTAATTTCTGCCGCGAACGTTCACCACGCGCTCTGTCTGTCCATTATGAATCGCCAGATTCATCTCCTGTGTCTGCTCGGCATCAGGTCGCTGCTTTAACTGGTTCATCACAAGGGCCGCATTCTCTTTGCTCAGCAACCAAGCCTGCACACCAGGTGACTCTACATTCACATGCTGCATCAGTGGATAGGCTGCATTTCGCCAAGACGGACTACTCACTCGAATCACTTTTAAGCTCAATAACTGTGGATCCTTTTCACCATCAACAAACCGCTCCACCACACCGCCTACCAACCGCTGCATTTCGCTGGTGTGGTAAACCGATAACTGATCGCGGTTCACGTTCATGAAACCAAAAGGCTCTGAAAACCACACCTCGGATCCTGTCTCTCGTAAGATCCAGTCAACAATCGCTCGCTCTGGTCGATCATGCTGGCGGAGAACATCGGTGTAGGGGCGAAGGTTGTAAACACGATGTTCTTGGCCGGCGGACTTGGAGAGCTGGCTATCGCCAGGCTGCCCAACCGACGAGAGTACCGCCCGAGTTGGTCGTGGCGTGAAGCCGCCCGATTGCATGCTGCGAGGAGTGAGTTCTGCGGCGGAAGGGGTCGGACTGACGGCAGCCGCACTAGGATTCGCATTAACATTCGTACTAGGATTCTCACTTGCTTCGGGTGCCGGGAGACCTAAACCTTGAGCCATCAACCCATTCAGAGAAACCAGTGACGCAAGGATCAAAACTGTGAGTTTGAACACGCGTTGGCACTTGCCGATCAAGCTAGTTGTTCTTTTCATCCCTGCAACTTCTTCTTCTCGCGTCTTCAATCCGTGAGCGAAAACCGTATCACCCCGTGAAACCCAATCTTTCACGCAATCATCTCGTATACCTGTCAGCGCGAACCGGAGCAAGATAGAAACGGTCGTGTTGATAGCAATGTGGGGTTGATCATTAACGAATTCCACACGATTACCCACGTCTGACTGACTAATAAATGGTGCTCGGTTAGCGCACAAAAAAAGCCCACTCTGCCAAAACAGAATGAGCTCTTTTTAAGTCGGGCTGAGAGGATTCGAACCTCCGACCTTTTGACCCCCAGTCAAACGCGCTAACCAGGCTGCGCTACAGCCCGCCACAAGAAACCCTAAAGTTTAAAAACCACGGCTCCCTGAACGTCATCAAAGTACATCAAGGAACACGATTTCGCTAGCCGACTGCCAAACTTATTGGATTCATTAGTGAGAGCGGCGATTCGCAGTAAAAAGTAGGGATTTTTACCAATCCGCTTATCAATCATTGGATGGAGCGGTCGCGGAGAGCAATCACTCAAAGTCGGATTCGGTCTCTGATTCATCACACGTCCTTGACCCGAGTGCTCTCAAAGCCGAGACTCATCACTCTAGGGCCTACGTGCCACGCCGACGCTTAATTCCGCTGCAAATCAGCCATGTTTTGCTTCAAAGGCTCCCTTATACCCTAAGACGAATTTAGCCATGCATTTTGCAGACCGACTCGCCAACGCCGTCACCAGAACTGGATCCATCACCTGCGTGGGTCTCGACCCGAGGAAAGCTCAGCTTCCTGCAGTTCTCCAAAATGTCAGCGACGATAGCCCCAGCCAATGGGCTAAGGCGTACCAAACGTTTTGCTGTGAAATCATTGACGTTGTCAAAGACCTTGTCCCCTGCGTTAAACCTCAAGCTGCGTTCTTTGAAGCTTTGGGACCGGCTGGCATGGTAGCGCTTGGTCATGTCATCCGCTACGCCGAGCAGTCGGGACTTTTGGTGATCACGGACGGGAAGAGAAACGACATCGGGAGTACCGCTACCGCTTACGCTGACGCTTATCTGGGAACTGACAGCCCATGGGGCAGCGATTCGCTCACTGTCAGCCCTTATCTTGGCCGGGACAGTCTCGAACCTTTCGCTGAAATGTGCGACCAACGTGAGGCAGGTATTTTCGTTCTCGTCAAAACCTCCAACCCAGGAGGAGGATTGTTTCAGGATCGTCAAACCAACGGCCAAACCCTCTATCAATCGGTAGCCTCACTCGTCCAGGAGCTCAATGAATCGAGACTGGGTGAATGTGGTTTTGGCCCCGTCGGTGCAGTAGTAGGTGCAACCTATCCCGAGCAGCTCGCGGAACTAAGGCAAGCAATGCCGACCAGTTGGATCCTGATCCCTGGGTTTGGTGCACAAGGTGGCGCAGCTGAAGACGTGCTCATTGGCCTCGATGAAAACGGCCTCGGCGCGATCGTCAACAATTCGCGGAATCTGATTTTCGCTCACGCACGCGACGAATACCGTGACCGGTTTTCTGACCATCAGTGGCAAGACGCAGTGGCCGAAGCAACCAAAGCAATGAATGATCAACTGAAACGTTCTTAGGCGATTAAATCCTGCAGAACGTGACCGTGCACATCGGTCAACCGTCGATCAATTCCATCATGGCGAACGGTGAGACGTTCGTGATCAATACCCAACAAATGCAAGATCGTTGCATGCACATCGTAGACTTGGGTTGGACTGGATCGATCCGCAGGCTTATAGCCCCACTGATCCGATGGGCCGTAACTGATACCGCCCTTGATCCCTCCTCCGGCTAACCAATTAGTGAAGACATAGGGATTGTGATCACGGCCAAGTGAGCCTTGGGTGCTTGGCATGCGACCAAACTCGGTTGTCCACAACACAATGGTGTCTTCGAGTAAACCTGTTTGCTTCAAGTCCGCCAATAAAGCCGCTGTCCCAACCGCCATTCCGCGAGCCAGCGGTCCATGATCTCGCTCAATATTTTCATGGCTGTCCCAGTTTCTTCGGGGAAAGCTATTATCATTACCTGACCAAATCTGGACAAACCGGACACCCCGTTCGAGCAAGCGGCGGGCAATCAAGCATTTCCGACCAAAGTACTCAGCCTCTTCGGGAGCGTTGATCGTTTCCGGATAGACTGCCCCGTCTCGATCCAGACCATACATCTTCATGATGTGCGACGGTTCACTGCTTAAATCAAGAGCTTCAGGAGCTGACAACTGCATCCGCGCAGCCAATTCATAGGCACGCAAACGTGACTCTAATCTCGAGTCACCCTGACGCGATTCCTGAAACTTCCGGTTCATTCGATTGAGCAACTTCAATCCATCTCGATCAGCGACCGGTGTCGCAAACTCTGCACTCGGGTAAAGATCCTCGATTGGTTTTTCCCTTTGCGGAAAAATAGCAGTGCCTTGAGCGCTTGCAGGCAGAAAACCCGCTCCCCAATTCTTGGGACCATTACTCGCAAATCCACGGTGGTCAGGAAGCACCACAAAGGTTGGCAATTCTTCTCGGATGGATCCCAACGCATAGCTAATCCATGACCCCATCCCAGGAAAACCAGGCCGATCAAAACCCGTTGATTGAAGATAGGTTGCCTGCGAATGAACCCCAGTCTTCCCAACCATATTGTGAATGAACGCGATGTCATCCACATGCGGGGCAAGCGGTTCCACTACCTCGCTAATCATCTTGCCACTTTGGCCGGCGGGAGCGAAGCGGAAAGGTGACTTCATCCATGGCCCCAACCCATTCTGAAAAGCTTCCACGGGCTCACCGAAGTCAGAAGGCTCTCCATGATGCTTCTCCAGGTCCGGTTTGTAATCCCACAAATCTAAATGACTCGCGGCACCAGCCATGAACAATTGCACGACGCGTTTCGCTTTGGGTGGGTGATGAAGTACTTCAATAACGCCATCCGCCCGAGATTCGTTTTGCAACATTGCAGCGAGAGCAACGGCACCAAATCCACTCGCCGCGCCGGTGATCGCTTGTCGTCGATTAATTGATTGATTCATGTTTTGTTCCATCAGTCGATGTAGATGAATTCACTGAGGTTGAACAGAAACCGACAAAGGTTTGCCATACCATGCTGCTGTGCGTAAGCCACCATCGCTTGCAAATCCTCCTGTGATGCCTGTCGCTGCACCGCATCCTCGAAAGCAATAGCAACCTGTTCGGTAAGCATCTCCGCCCTACCTTGGAGGGACTTCTGAAACTTCTCCGCCATGACGAGATTGAATTGATTATTCAATAGAGACAACGACTGAAGAGCGGTTAATGTCTCATCCCGCTTCGGTGTGCTCTGCGATGAATCGGCACAGTCCATGGTCGTCATCCAAGGATCAGGCTGTGAACGAACAATGAAGCGATAAATGCTACGGCGATGGGTTGCCGGATCGGAATGATCGAACTTGTGATATTCGTAATGTGGCGAATGCTCAGGTCGCTCTAACTCAAACAAGCGATAACCTGGGCCTCCCATTGTCGGATCGAGGGCGCCGCTGACGAACATGATGGCATCTCGAATCTCCTCTGCTTCCAATCTTCTTCGATTCATTCGCCAAAGCGTTTCGTTACTCGAATCCGTCCTCGCTTTTGTCTCATCATGATCGGAGACTTGCTGGTACGTGTCGCTGGTAACCATTAAGCGATGAAGGTCTTTGATGGAGCCTCGCTTTACCCAACGACCACCATCTCGAAACTCCGCGGCGAGCCAATCCAAGAGTTCCGGATGAGATGGCGATGCACCCATCTTCCCAAAGTCATTTGGTGTTTTCACGATCGCTTGCCCGAAATGATACAACCAAATGCGATTCACGATGGAACGCCAAACCAATGGATGATCATCATGCGTCAGCCAGCGGGCAAGGGCTGCACGTCGCTCCGCTTCCGAGGCAGCATCCGGCACCTCAGTCGGTAAAGGTTCGGCGAGTTTCAGTAAACTCGGGCTAGCAACCTCAAGCGGCTTACCGATCTCGCCACGCGCGAGAACGTGTATCGTGCGAGGCACACCCGAGGT
>JBMHCO010000105.1:0-28194 GCA_049889895.1 Rubripirellula sp. | reverse complement strand
ACTAAGGCAGGCTAGAATTGCTCGAGCCACCACGGTAGCGGCAATCTTTTCGCTCGCCTCACTCGTGGTAACGCAATCCTTCGATTTTGGCATCACCCACGTACCGCTTATCCTCACAATCGCAATTCTATGTGGCGGCATTTCCCACCTCGCTCAAAATGCGAAACCACTTGCAATACTGCATCCAACAGCCGACGAGAACCTTTCCCCAAAGGCGGAACTGAATCAGCTAACACCAGAACAAGATTTCACGACGCTCTCCAATTGCTGCCTTGCCATCTTTCTGATTGCCGCTCTGGTTTGCGCAACGTCTGATCTTGAAGCGGGTGGAGCATGGCAAAAGCTCATGATCCAAAGGCATGCGGATCGAAATCTTCCTATACAAGATCGCACCATGGATCTCGATTCGGAGATCCAAAAAGTTCGCAACATGCTGACGAGCAATCCGATTGATGCGATGGGGCACCGCGTGATGGCAACCCTCCTCCTTGATCGACAACATCGCATTGGATGCGAATCGCTCATCCAAAGTAAAGCGGCCAACGAGAAGCAAGCGAGTGACTGGACGCTACCTATTAATGTGCGACGAGCTGTTCATATGAATCACGTGTCACCGGAAACGGTGATGTTACAAAACCAGGATATCCAACAATGGCGATTGGCGAGACAGCACGCTGCGTCAGCACTAGCACTCAGTCCACTGGACGATGCAACACGTGTCCTTTTGATCGAAACCGATTTCTTAGATGAAGGTCGCAGCGATGTTTCTGGGGAACTTTTGATTCAAGCCGCCGAACTGCGACCGCGAACATCGCAAATCGTGAACCATTTGGCTTTGTTGGCAAAGAGTTTCCCCGGTGAATCGACAGAAAAGGCGATTCGCGAGATCGAAGAGGAATATCGTAATGCGAACATCGAACCCGTGATCGCGAATCCGTAAGTATCAATAGCGTCAAGCCTAAAACATGAAAAAGACAAGCAATCTACTCGCTACCCTCATCGCACTCATCGCGTGGACCACGATGGGAGGGCTAATTGGTTTCGCCACTGGGTACATCGTTTACGTCAAGCAGACTGCAGTCTTCCAATCCACCGGCACCCTTAACGTCACGACACTGAAAGAGAATCCATCGTCGGGCACGACCGCCAACCCGAACTCGGCAACGGACCTCTCTTCAATGATTTCAAGTCAGGAAGTGCTTGCTAAAGCTGTTGTCGACGGCAATCTGGGTCGGCTATTTGGAATCAGCGGTAAGGACGCAGAGGAAATCGCTCAGAACATTCAAGTTAGTGGTAATTTAGATGTATTGAAGGGACCCACCAGTGACGTCGGCACTGCGTACGACCTCCGATTCCGCGGCCTGACTCCCAGTAGCGCTCAAGTCGCCTTAAATGCGATCTGCGAAGCCGCAGCATCTATCCTTTCCGAGGGAGGGCACGCAGATCAGTGGCAGCAAGCCGTCGAACTACTGACTGAAGTTAGAGTCGAAATTGAAGATCGCATCGACAAACTGGAACAGCAGCGAGCATTGATCTCGCCTGAAGTGACTTCGGTCAAACTAGATGGCATGACCATTTCAGGATTAACGGTTCAGTTTACAAACCTTCAACAACAAGTCGCCGAACTAGAGTCGTTACGAACGGGTCTTGAAGAAAAGCTTAACCATGTTGAATCACTCATCCAGGAAGGTGGATCCACGGAGGCGATCCTCGTGAGCTTGAATGTGCCCGTCACCCGCGCACCGGTAAAGATCAAACCGCCAACTACTCCATCAAAAGATGCATCCAAACTCGAAGCAGAGCGACAGATAGCCTCAGCAAAACGCATGCAAGCTGAGCGAGAGATTCGCATCAAGATGGAACCGCTTCTTGCTGAACTCGAAAACCTTCGTCAACGCTACGGCGAAAAACATCCAAAGGTTGTGTTCAAAAAATCGGAAGTTGAAGTCTACCAATTGCAAATTGATGCGCTCGGACCAGAGATTCCTGAGTCTTCCTCGTCACCGAGCGAAACCAGCGAGACCAAAAGCGATGACCTCGTCGAGCAAGATTCGAGTAATCCCACAATCAACGGTGATCCATCTAGCAACTCGACGCCGACATCTGATGACTCGGTAAATGAGTCGGAATCAGAACCGGATACAGATGGCGAGAAAGTCATCTCAGCCTTGAACGCATTGAAGCGAGAAAAACAAGACGTTAGCGATCGCTATGACGAGCAAAACAATTCACTCCAAGAACTTGCCGAGAAAATCAGCCAAGAAGAAATGAAATCTCGCGAGTATCAACGCCTCACCGATGCCGTGGTCACACAGCATCAACTTCTTCAGCAAACCGTTTCACGCCTTTCAAAACTTCCGCAACACTCGCCATTTTCGGGACGAATGGTTTCGGTGATCAACCAACCAACCCCAGGCACACAAATCAGCCCCGTTCTTCAGCCACTTTTGCAAACAAGTGTTGGGGCCGGACTCCTTGCCGGACTTGGACTCTTTGTTCTTGTCTTCATGGCATCACTGATGACCTCAGAATCGGAATAAGCCAACCTGAATAACCGTCACAACTGCATCCACACAATAAATCCTTCTTACCGGCTCACTCTTCGCATTTTGCGTTTCTGGTGAGCACAAAACCTTCGACTCTTTCAAAACGCATAAATAGCATCGATAGGAAATATCCGTCCCGTGATTTCCTATTGGAAGAACCATGCGTGCAGCTATCACCGCCTTCAGCCTACTCGCAGTTGGCTTTTGTATCCTGCCAACTCAAGACTCATTTGCAGAAGACACAGTCATAAGACCGACCGTATCCCAATGGGTCCAGGCGGCGGAGACAGGGCTGTTTGAATGCCAAGTGGTTGTACCGACCAAGAATGGCGACTCAGTCGCACTGAGTAATGCGATGGTCGAAATCAAGGGAAGAAGTACCCAAAAGGCGATCGGCTACACTGACGAACACGGAGTTGTGCGTATTCCGGGGATATCACCGGGAGACTACACGCTGTCGGTTTGGGCTGAGGGCTATGTTGGTTGGGAGTCATTACACTTTGTTGCATCTGATGATGATCGCTTTGGCACGCTTCCCAGCCAAGCAATCATGACACCCGCAAGTATCTCCGCTGACCTATTCTTCAAGATGGCAACTCCTTACGTGAGCGTCATTCCAGAGCTATCCAACGCATCCGAAGAATTAAATGAAAACGGCGAAACAACGGAGAATCTCACGCAGCATTTAGTCAAGGGTGTTGATGTCCCTGAAGTGCTCCTGCGTGACGGTGGCATTGAAGGCCAGCTCACATCTCAACTGAGAACCGCTGACCAACTCGAAGAAAACTACGATTTCACTCCCGTTGAGAACCACCTCATTTTCCTCGTTGACCAGCAGCAGAGAATTCGTCAAACGGTCACGGACGGCGAGGGACGCTTCTCAGTTGAGAATGCAACATCTGGGCTACACTCCATCATTGTTGTCGGCCGTAGCGGGATTTCAGCGAGCAGTCTGATGATCGCTGACCCAACACAAACAACGAAACTAATGACGACAGATGGAAAAAGATTTGTTGCCGACCTCGAATCAGATTCAAGCTTTTCGCTAGAGCTTTCGCAGGACTATGACGTATTGGGTCTTGATTCCAACCAAGAAGGCATGATGATCCTGCCCGAGGGTACCTCTGGCGGAACCACGGGTAACCTGATTGGTGCATCCCTTCTCGGCACTGCCGCCGTCGTCGGCACTAGTGCATACACGACCGCAACTGCAGATAGCGAGTCAACCGACCCCGGTGGAATCTGATCGATGCAAAAGGTCAATCCGCATGCATGACGAGACTCGCTCTAGTATATGAACCAGTCTCAAAGGCTGGTGGGGGATTGCGTATTACTCACCAGCGGAAACTCGTGTAAAAATTTCCGCGGTATAGAACGGATCTTGGTAACTGACAGTCAGACCCTTCAGCCCCGCCCCGGAGAGAAGCCGTTCCCTCTCGATCTGATCGAGTGGAAAATCATATTGTGTGATATGCTCTTCCACTTCCAGCATCTGCTCTGGCAACAGTGAAGTCCACTGCGTCGAAATATCGAGCAGAAATCGACGATTGAATTCTTCACGTGTTTCATGGGTTTGTCGAACCGTGTCGATCCAAACAAAGCGGCTCTGTGAATCCATATGCTTCACGATGAGCTCAAGCACTCGCTGTATCTCTTCCATCGGGAAATGATGGAGAGAAAAACTGGCCAGAATGACTGAGGGGCAAACGCTGACTTGCTGATCTAAGAAATCAACGATCTCAGATGACTCGGTGCATACCGAACTGACAGAAGCCGAAAGATTCGCCTCAATCCTTGCCAACCCAGCCTGCGATAAATCGACACCGGTGTACTTGGAAACGCTACATCCGCCAAGAATCTTTGCAGCCATTGCACCACAACCGCATCCGAGATCCCAAATCTCGTTGATTTTATTCGCCGAGCCTTTATTCACTGGGTTCAGATTCATTGAACTCAGATCGCGGCTAACCGCAGCCGAGATCTCGGCGTGCTTCATATAGTTGCGTTCGATGATTTCATCGTATAGAGACCATTCATCGAACACGGAAAATTCGTAATCAGTTGTATCGTCCATGGCTAACCACGTCTTAACTCCAAGCAATTGTTGTTGCGACTCCCCAAAGAATCTACAACGCAACCCCCGAGGGGAACAGTACCGCGGCGATTTCAAGCCGAGACCCGCGACGATTGAGACCATCAATCTATTCCGATCACTACTGCTCCTTCGACACTCGCGTGCTATCCTAATCCCTGGTTGCCCCACGCGGTGACCATAAGTTGTGGGGCCACCGCAACCTCGCAGTCCATGCATGAATCAAATTGAAGAGTCCGTCATGCCTGAATCTCGGAAAAACCTACAATGCACCATCTCTGGCTCTCTTTGGAAGAATATTTTGAAGGAAACGGAGAGAACTGGCGAATCCATTTCACATCTCGTTGAACGATCACTCGCCAACGAATTAGACATCGCACACCATTCGCTTTTTCAAGTATCCACAAGCAGAGCGTTGGTGGAGGGAGTCTTTGGTGGTTGTCTTACCGTTCAGGACCTCAAGCAACACGGTGATTTCGGACTTGGCACCTATGAGCAATTAGACGGAGAGATGATCATGCTCGAAGGCCGTTGTTTCCAGATCATTCAGGAAGGCAAGGCAATTGAAGTACCCGACGCTGCTAGAGTTCCGTTTGCAACCATCACCCGTTTTACGTCAGACTTGCGCGCAACGATTCAGCCTGTTGATTCTTTTCAGCAGCTTGAAGAATCCCTTAATCAACTTCGCCCGAGCGGAAACCTTTTTGTAGGTTTCAAAATCAGGGGTCAATTCAATCACCTATCGATGCGTGCAGCCTGTAAAGCGAAGCATGGAGAAAATCTTGTTTCGGCCGTGGAACATCAGAGCGTATTCCAAGGTACTAATTGTAGTGGAACACTCGTCGGCTTCTGGTCGCCCCCGTATTCGGCTGCGATCAGCGTGCCCGGCTATCATTTTCACTTCCTTGACGAAGACCGACAATTTGGTGGCCATGTTTTTGATCTCAGCGCTAATGATCTCAGCGTCGAAATGCACATCGAAAGTGACATACACGTTGCTCTGCCTGAAACCGAAGAATTCTTGCATGCCGATCTCGTGAATGATGGAAGCAAGAGCCTACGAAAAGCAGAGACCGGCGAGACTACAAAGAATTGAGGCTTCTGGCCCAAGCACCCACCTCCAGTCTCTCCTTCGTCATAAAGACGTTCCCCTCACCGCGAGCAGCAATTTGCAAAAATCTTCCACCAAAAGGATGACTGCTTTTTGCATTCTTTTCCTCCTTATCTCCGCTTCGTTCTACCTCAGTCCCAAACTTCAGATCGCTACTTGGACTGAGCGAGAAACTGAACTGCGTGACTACCTCGAATACTCTCCCTACCTGACACATGCGATCGTCTTTGCGATTTATGTCATCGCCACGGGACTCTCTCTCCCCGGCGCCGCAGTGCTCAGTGTCTTCATCGGATGGTACCTCGGTTTTTCTCGGGGACTGATCCTCGTCAGCTTTGCATCCACATCTGGGGCAACGCTCGCTTTTTTATCAAGCCGCTATCTATTCAGACAGAAAATCATCGATCGATACGGCGAGAAAATCTCGACCATCAACCAACACCTTGAGCGAGACGGAGCTTTTTATCTTTTCAGCCTTCGTCTTATCCCAGCGATTCCTTTCTTTCTCATCAATCTCCTGATGGGACTGACCCCAATTAAAGTGCGCACCTACTGGTGGGTAAGCCAGATTGGCATGCTGCCCGGAACTGCTGCCTACATTTACGCGGGATCGAGTCTGCCTGACTTGAGCAGCATCAATCAGTCCGAGACATCATCCATCCTCACTCCACAATTGCTTGCGGCGTTGGTCGTCCTTGGTCTCTTTCCGTGGCTGGCAAAATTTGCGATCAGAACTTTCCGCAAGTCAAATGATCCGGATGTCGTTTAAAACTCATTGGCATTCGTAAAACGTGTCCTGTCGCTGCTTGAATGGATCTTAGTAGAATGAGCATCAGTGCAGTCTCGATTGATTCACAATAATTCCTAATCAACAACGATCGCCCAGTCTAGGCGACCCAAAGGGTGACTTCATGAGCCAAGATGAATCGGATGCAATTTGGCTGCAAAATGTCAAACCCTCCACCACGAAATCACCAACGCCCAAAAAGAGATACCACCTTGTTGTCATCGGCGCAGGCCCCGCAGGTTTAGTTGCTGCGGCCGGTGCCGCTGGACTTGGTGCGAACGTTGCTCTTATCGAAACCAATAAAATGGGTGGCGATTGCCTGAACTGTGGATGCGTGCCATCAAAATCACTTCTCCACGCAGCCAAAAAAACGCGTGCGTTCTCGAACGAAGCAACATCCGCTAATCTTCGGCCCAACGAGAGCGACTTCAAGGTTGCGTTCCGACGTTTGAAAGACATCCGGGCGCACCTTAGTCAGCACGATTCGGTTGAACGCTTCAGAGAGTTAGGAGTCGATGTATTCCTGGGGCATGGACGTTTTTCGGGACCAAATACCATTCGGGTCAATGAACACACCCTCAACTTCAAACGTGCTTTGATCGCAACGGGTGCGAAGGCAACCCCCTTGTCTGTTCCCGGCAGTGAACAGGTTCCGGTACACACCAACGAAACCATCTTTGATCTCAAACAACGTCCTGACCGCTTGGTCATCATCGGTGGTGGAGCAATTGGCTGTGAGATGGCGCAGGCCTTCACTGGGCTTGGCACTGAAGTAACCCAACTTGAAAAGTCATCACGGCTTCTTGGGCGTGAAGACCCCGACGCCTCAGAACTCCTCACCAAACAACTCCGATCAGAAGGCACAAAGGTACTCCTCGGCACCAACGTGATCTCTTTGCGGATGTCCGATGACGAAAAACTCGTCACGATTGCCAATTCCACCGGCGAAACAAACCTTGCCACCGATGAAATCCTTGTCTGTGTTGGCAGAACTGCAAACGTTAACCAACTTGATTTAGAAGCAGCGAACATTCGATGCGACGCCAAGGGCGGAATCGCCGTGAATGATTACCTGCAAACGACGAATCGCAGGATCTATGCGGCAGGGGACGTGACAGGCCTCGAGCAATTCACACATGCCGCAGACTTCATGGCGAGAATCGTGATACAGAATGCTTTGTTCATGGGGCGACGTCGTTATAGTTCACTCATTATCCCTCGCTGCACCTACACGACACCCGAGATCGCTCACGTTGGCATCAACGCTGCGGAAGCCTTGGATAACCCCAATCGATACTCAACACTGACAATCCCGTTCACCGAGGTGGATCGCGCACTTATCGAGCGTGAGCAGGACGGCTTTGCCCGAATACACCTCAGAAAAGGAACCGATCAAATCCTTGGTGCAACCATTGTTCACCCACACGCAGGGGAAATGGTGAGCACGATTTGCTTGGCAATGACCCAAGGCATCGGCCTCAAGAAGATCGCCGAAACCATTTTCCCGTACCCAACTCAATCTGATGCACTGAGAAAAATCGGGGATAGATACAATCGCTCGCGTCTGACCCCAATGATTCAAGCGATGTTCAAAAAATGGTTTCAACTGAACTCATGAACGGCTCCTGTTGAAAAACTCAATCCGCTACAACTTTTACCCGTCACCTCGTTCCGCCAAAAAACAATCATCCACCGGAACTTGCATTGCATTGGCCATCGCATTCGTCTGACTAGCCATCGCAATGACCTCGATTAGCTCAGCATACATTTCAGGTGTCATGCCTCGCATTTTTGCGGAGGCGGTATGACTGTGCACGCAATATTCACAGTTGTTAGCAGCAGACACAGCGATGTAAATCATCTCCTTGGTTAACGGATCGAGTGCTCCTGGAGCCATGACCACTTTCAATTGCTCCCAAGTTGCGCGAGCCTGTGCTGGTTGATTCGCAAGAACTCGCCAAAAATGATTTACATAATCTGTATCACGAGCAGTGCGAATCTCGTTAAACAGTGTGGCAGCGTCAGAACTGAGTTCTTGATCCTGCAGGATTGGTAAAGTCGCCATCTTGTTTTACTTATGAATTGAGACAGTAAACACATACACTACCTAGTAAGACGCTCGATCTTTGAAAGATCAAGCTATGGACTTGCAGCAGTCGCCCCTAGGTTTTCCAGAACCTGCTTTGCCGAATGCAATTGTCGCTGCCTATCTTGCTCTCGCAAAGCTCCTAAAATTTTTGAACGATCAGCGCGTGATATCGGTAAATTGACGGTCTCGCCTAGCACACCCAATGGAACCTCTTCCATGACCCAATCATCACTACGTTGTGTTGCGAACGGTAAATCTTTGTTGCCTGTTGCCTGAAGATTTGCCAGTGGATTGCGTCCCCACGCATAACGATAGTGAATTGGCTTCTTCACCATCGGACTGCTGAGAACCAACCGTTTTCGATCGTACTGTATCTGCCCACGATCATTTTTACCTCGCTCAGCATACTGGGCCTCCGCCGGGTGAAACTGCCTCATTTCATCAGCTATCGCGAAACCGCGAATTTCACCGTCCATTGGATCTGCCACTTCACGGTCAAAGGTTAATTCGATTGCGATATCCAATGGTTTTATCTCAACGAGCATCGGCGGTTTCCATTCCACCTGCCCTTCAAATCCGTACTCCGTCGCCAGAGCCCACCGCGCAATTCGCTCCCCCGCAGGCAGTTTCAATTGCGGATGATACCAACGTCGCCGCAAATCGAACGTGCTTGCGAACCCAATCTTCTCATCACCCGATTGCAAAAGATCTACAAAGGTCTGGTACTGTGCCTCCCGGATCTCGATTCCAGTGTTGAACATTTTTTCACTGTAATCTTCGAGGGTTTGCGGGTATCCATCAGTGCAAAGAGAAAGGATACCGAAGGGCATCTCAGGATCACCAAACGCGAGACGCCACGATCGGATCATCTCGGGAAACACCTCACGATACATCCTTACACCAAGCGTCCCGTCAAACGCGTTGTTGTAACCTTGATGAAAAATTGCTCCCTTGACGGATAGGCCTTCAAGCGGAGCAATCATTCCGGCATAGCAATGCCCCGGATAATTGTGATTGCCGATTGGCCCAGGCCGAAGATCTGAGGGTGGCTGCTTATCAGCCTCGCTTACCTCCTTCCCGTCTTGGAGCAAACGTTCTAATCGACTTACATGCTGATTGATGCGTGCAGCAAGGTCGGCCTCTGCGTCCCATTCCGCAGCGGCTTGTTCAAATTCCAATACTTTCTGTTTTGTTGCCTCGCCGTCGATGCCTTGCAGCACATCAAGCGGAGTCCATGTTTCAACCGTCGTCCCCCCTCGCGACACATCGATGACCCCTATTGGCACCTGTGAAGCCTGATGAATTCGCCGTGCAAACACAAATCCTATCGCGGAAAGCTCCCTCGCAATCTCCGGAGTGCAAGCGTTCCAATCACCCTTGCGAAAATGTCGACTGGACCAATCACTCCATTGATGCAACCGCGGGAAACTCCGTTGCTTCTCTGGACCTTGGGCATACGGAATCGTTAGAACGCGGATCAACGGATAATTAGCCGAGATGATTTCAAGAGAACCGTTTTCCACCTTAGCAAGCTCAAACTCCATATTGCTCTGGCCACCAAGAATCCACACATCACCAATCAGAATGTCCTGCAACGAAATCTGCTCTCCGGCCGACTGAATTTCCAGAGTCCTTCCTTCCCGACTCAATGGCATCGCCGGTAAATCAAGTTCCCAAGAACTGTCCTCCTTCACCAGCGTCGATCCCGCTACACCGGCGAATTCCGCCTCCACGGTCTCACCAGGGGTCCCCCAACCCCAGAGACGAACCGGTTTATCTCGCTGTAGCACCATTCCCGACTGAAACACATTGCTAACGCAAAAACCTTCTGCAACAGCGGGAAAGTCAATCACATCTTCTCGAGGTAAACTTTGAGCGATCAGCCTTGACGGATGCGCCGCAACCAAAGTGATCACCACGGTCACGAGTGTGATTAGCGACATGTGCATCGTAGGTAAAGTACGCATCTATTCACTTAGAAAATGGGATTCAAGTTGTGGTTAATCGCATGTGTTAAGATCATACCACGTTGATGCTTTGACAATCGGTATCAATCGAAAACAGAATCGCTCAGACCACATCACGACACAGCAACAAAAGACAACTTGATGAAACACTCGTTTGCTCGTCGCTGCCGCCTTCCCGCTGTCTTGGCAACCTTCGCTCTCGTCACCCTCAGCATTTCCTCGACAGCGAAACCTGAAGAATCATTGCGGGCCACGATCAAAATGCCCGCGCGAGGAATCTGTGCTCACCGTGGCGCCAGCCTCACCCACCCTGAGAACACCCTGCCAGCTTTTCGGGAAGCAATTCGCCTCGGCGCACAAATGATTGAATTCGACGTTGCAATGACTCGTGACAACGAGATCGTTCTGATGCACGACAAAACGGTTGACCGCACAACCAACGGTAGCGGACCAGTCAGTGAATACACGCTTGCCGAGATTCAACAACTCGACGCGGGTGGATTCAAAGGATCAGAGTTTAAAGGCACTCAAGTCCCCACACTCGGCCAGACACTCACGATGATGCCTGAAAATATTTGGTTGAACGTCCACCTCAAAGGATCCACTCAGCTTGCAGTTGAAACAGCTAAAGTCATCCATGCTGCTCGGCGAACCCATCAATGTTTTCTCGCCTGCGGGCGAAAAGAAATTGAAGCCGCACAGTCCGTGGTGCCCACGATCAAACACTGCAATATGGATCGGCAAGCGAATCATCTGAAGTATGTCGAACAGACCGTAAACATGAACGCTGAGTTCATTCAATTATTGGGTGGGAACTCGGCAGATCCTAAGCACATTCAAGTCGCAAAACAAAACTTAGTCACCGTGAATTACTGCTGCAGCAATTCAGCGGAGGTCATCAACAGTCTATTTAAGTCAGGTGTCCAATTCCCACTTGTTGACGATGTCTCAGGAATGATGCAGGTGGCTATCGAACAGGGTATTCCGAAACTCGAACCTCGGTTCAGATGAACGACTAAGCCGTTCGCAAACACCACTCCACGACTTAAACGTTCGCACCGATCTATTATTGAGGGGTATTGATAGTAACGGGCTATTGATACTTTGCGAGCATGGCACGAGCTACTGCCGAATCGCCCCGCATGATGGATAAGACAGAATTCCTCAAAGCCTCCGGAGGAACTGGGCGCCCTGACCTTTTCAGCTTTAAAATTTCCGAGGGCAAGCGTAAATCACTCGCCGAGAACTCCGACCTGACCGACAACTCTTTTCGCACAAACAACTGAATATATTCGAGATCTCGAAAACCATGTTCAAGACTGGGTTCAACCTGAGTCCCCTCGCCCCAGTCATTCCACGTAGCGATCTGAATAATGGGTGCCTTTGGATGCTTGCACCGCCGGAGAGTCTCTTTGAGAACCTCACCAGAGCGATCTGAGATTGTCGGGAAACCATCACCAACACCGGCTCGCTGATAGACGTCATCAAATCGAGGAAACGCTGCAGGAATGAAACTTGGCCAATTCGTTGCCATGTCCAAGAAGCGTCCATACTGCGCGAGCCCTTGGTGTGGCGAAGGCCAATTAAAACCTCCAACGCCCCCCGGCCTCATCGTATCCTGACTGTAGTAAGCGACTGGCTTTTCAAGTCTCTTGAGACACTGCGACCACTGTTGCGGTGTCAATCCATCATGCCCAAACGACAGCAAGACTGGACGATCTTGGATACGAACGTAGCTACCCGACTTAAACCAATAGCGACTCAGCCAATTGATTTCTTCTGCTGCGTGCTGAACCATCGAACTTTCTGTTAGCCTTTCTGCGTTTACCAAAGCAGGAAGGGTCTGATCTTCGTAACAGATGACGAAACGCATCTGTAATTTTTCACATTGCTGAAGTAATCGCGTCGTATTGCGATGGAGGAGAGCGTAGTCGCGGTAATCGGTCAGGCCGTACCAATCAACAATCACTCCATCAATACCCGCAATTTTCATTGTTAACAAATGACACTCGAGCACATCCGGATCGCCAGAATCATAGGGACCGATCAAAGGATAGTAGTTGGACGCGATGGATCTTCTACCTCTCTCAATCCGCTCGGGATCAAAGTGATTCATTGTCCAGTGCCAGCCCCAGTTTTGACTCAGTGGCTTTGCCTCATACCATGGCATGTAATGTGCGAGAACGAGTGGTTTCGATTGACCACCGGCGTTTCCCTGTTGTCCTTGATACAAAGAGCCGACTGCACCGCTTGCTTCTTGGGGCTCTTGAGCAGAGCCTGGCCGCGCAACGGATAGCACGAGAACAATCGAAAGGAATACGAACATCGATTTCCAAAGAAGCTGGTCGCAATCTGATTTATCAACCCGCTGGTCTGTGCACCACAGGCCTATGCACCGCTGCCCTGTACCCCTTTGCCATATTGATTGACCCATCTCAAACGCTCCCGCTCTTGATTTCTCGAACGCTGCCACCGACTCCATTAAAGAGTCACCACTGCCTTAACTTGGTCTTCAACAAATATCACCGACGCAATCTAACGTTGATTCCTGTAAAAAACTAACTTGAATCCGTCTAAAATCCACGGCAGGCGGGAGTTATTTGCCGGATAATTAAGAATCATGAATCAGCCTGAACCAACATTTGAATTAAACGAAGCGAGCTTCCTGAGACTCTTCGTGAAGCACGAACCGTCCCTACGGGCTTACGCGAGAAGCATTGTTCCAGACTGGCATCTTGTCGACGAGGCAATGCAGGAATCGAGCGTCGTCATGTGGCAGAAACGTGATCAACTGCAGGACGAATCGGGCTTTGCACCATGGGCCAAAGTCATCTTGCGATTCAAATGCTTGAAACAAATTGAAAAGCTAAGACTGGAACGGCCGCTATTGAGCGATTCGATGATTTCAACGCTAAGCTCTCGCAGCGAAGAAAAAACCGCGGTGGTGGAGGCGGAGAGGTTGAATGCTTTTCAAAAATGCTTCTCACAACTCTCTGCAGAGCACCAAAAACTTCTCCTAGCACCCCACACTCAACAACTTTCAGTAAAAACGATTGCTGAAAAGAAAAACAGAACCGTGAACTCCCTTTACAAAGCCATGGGACGGATCCGCAAAAAACTGACTTCGTGTATTCGCCAGCGTTTAGTAGCGGGGAGCGCAATATGAATGACCTGCATCAACTAATCACTCGCTACCTATCAGGCGTTGCCAGCGAGCAGGAAGTGCACCAACTCGAAACGGAACTCAAATCAAGCGCCGATGCTCAAGACGCCTACCTTGAAGAGGTTGCGTTAGACTGCCTGCTGCAGCAACAAATACTGCACGTGGATACCAACACTTTGCATAGCTTGCAATCAACCAACCATTTTCCAGAGATTACCAAGAAGCGAACATCAGCTATCACCATCTGGCAACTTGCCATCGCCATCTGCGTGCTTGCGGTTCTTACTTTAGGCGTGGTGCCACGGCCAGTGTCTCGCCAAACGATCTCAGCCACGCCTTCCCTCGGGGAGGTGAGTTTCCAGAGCCGCACGTCAAACGCATTGCTATTCAAAGCCTGCCTAGCAGGAGACTTGGAATCAGTTGAGAAAGAAATTCGCTCCGGCGCAAACCTCAACTCCAAAAACAGCGATGGTCTAACGCCATTGCACCTCGCTGTGCTCTATGGGCATCACCGTGTCGCATCTGCTTTGCTCGAGAACGAATGCTCCCCTCATCTAACCGATCGTGCGGGCAATACTGCTTTGCACATGGCTTCATTTCTTGGCCGCTGGGTCATGGTTGAAGAACTCATCGAAGCAGGAAGCGATCCGCTAGTCCGTAACCACGATGGCTTCAACTCAGACGACCTTGTGGCCTTGAACTGGAACCCGAACCTACAGCGTTATTACCAACATCTAGAATTGATTTTTGGCTTCGAGTTAGATTACGAACAAATCAAAGCTAATCGACCGCGGATTCGTGCAACAATCAGCCGACATATCGCCAAATCTCGGAAGCTCAATGAAATTGACAGCTCTTCAGTAATGCTCTCGATGACTGCGCGAATCTTAGGGGAACAAATAGCGCGAGCCACACCTCAAACCACCGCGGAAAGCCTGTCACGATCTGGACTGGCCACCGCCGCAGTGACAGGCAACCTTCTCGGCGCAACGATCGGTAGAGTCTTGCCACTGGAGCCATCCACCTCGCCACCAACGGTTAGCCTGATTCAGGCGGCACAAACCGGCAATATCGCAGCCGTCTCACAACACATTAATGCCGGTAGTGACTTGAACGTCCGCAGTGATTTTGATGGCTGCACACCAGTGATTTTAGCCGCTGCGTTTGGCAAGACGGATGTCGTCAGAGAATTGATTGGGGCGGGTGCCGACCTCACTGCAACCAACAATCAGAATCACACGGCGCTCCACGCGGCCGCTTTTTTCTGCAGGCCAGACATTGTCACGCTTCTCGTTGATGCGGGCATCGACACCGAAGCCCTTAACCATAATCAGGAAACAGCGTTAGATATGGTTCGCACGCCCTTCAGCCAAGAAGTGCGATACATCTATCGATACATCTTCGGAATGATGAAATTACCGCTCGACATGCAAGTGATCGCTAATCAGAGAATGATCATTGCAGAACAACTCGAAACGCTCAGACTCGACGAATCCAAATCCCTGAGCCCAAACTAGACTGAGAGCGTTTAAAAGTAGAGATGCGGGGACGGCAATCTCCCGTTACCTCCACTCCGTAACGCTACCTGCGGCTGATCACGTCGAGAAGCAAAACCTATTGAGCTTGACGCACTAACTCGGAAAGCTCCTTTCTGAATCTTTCAATAACAGGCTCATACTCAACAGATGAAGCCAAGTTATTCCATTCAGCTGGATCGTGAGTCATATCGTAAAGTTCTTCGCTTCCATCGGCATATTGAATAAAGCGAAACCGCTGATTCCTCAGGCTGTAGTTACCTTGATCGAACACAGACAATGAGAATTCCCTGGCTAACGCACTATCAACATCTTGCAGTAACGGACGCAAAGACTGACCATCCAAATCCAAGTCGTGACCCAATTCACACAGATCACAGATCGTTGGATAAAGGTCGATCAAGTTGACGGGAGCATCGCAAACCAAACCGCGTTTGTAGTTGCGGGAACTCTGTGACAAAGGAGGGACGATGATCAAGGGCACTCGAGTTGACCGCTCCCATCCGGTCCATTTTCCCCAATGCTGCTTCTCCCCAAGATGCCACCCGTGATCGGAGAATAACACCACAACAGTGTTTGTCGCGGCATCGCTCTGTGACAAACAATCCATCAACCTACCGATTTGGCGATCTACATAAGTGGTACATGCCAAGTAAGCCTTTACTGCCGCCGACCACTGTTCATATTCCAAAACGGTTGAATGCAAGCCAGCCGTATCAGCCTCTAACGCCCAGCGTTTTCCAGCATCGCTCAAGTCTTCAAGATCATTGTTCTTGACCTTGGGAAGGATCACCTCCTCTTCCTCAAACCGCTCAAAGTACTGCTGTGGAGCGAAAAGTGGAATGTGAGGCCGGTAGTAACCGACCCCCAAGAAAAACGGTGCCGAGTGGTTCATCTCCTGAATTTTCCCAATCGCCCAATCTGTTATAAGGGTATCCCCCATCGCATCATCCGAGACAGGCATCCCGCCCCAATCAAACGATTCACCATCACGTTTCGCTGGATTCCGATCCGATGGCATTCGATTGACTGGCAATCGAACGATGTCTCCAGAGGAAAGGGTCGCAAGGTGTTTCGGATTCCTAGAACCTTTTGAACCCTGCTCGCTATCTAAGTAACGAACCGCTTCCCGACTAAAAGGACTCCACCTCTGTTCAGGATTGTAAGAATCTTCCAGCATCAGGCGATTAGCGACTGACGAAGAGTGCATCAGCTTCCCGCATCCAAACGTTTGGTAACCGTTATCGTTGAGCAAACGAGGAAGAACGGTGATGTCCGGATGCTGAGTGAATAACCTGGGGCTTTTGTTATTCCAGACTCCGGTTTTCCACGGCCACTGACCCGAAAAGATCGCTGCTCTGGATGGATTGCACGCAGTGGACGGACAGTGCGCATTGGAAAACAAGACACCCTGTTGAGCGAGCCGATCTAGATTTGGCGTATGCGTTTGAGGATGGCCGTTGAGACATCCAATCCAATCGTTGAGATCGTCAACGGCAATCATCAGCACGTTGATTTTGCCTGTTTGATCGATTGAACGATCATCCGCACACTCACATGAAAGGGGGTCGCCATTTGCTGCCGAAGCCACTGCCAATTGGCCAACACACAGCAGAAGCAGAACACATCGAATCACTCGACGAACCATCAAATCGCCACTCCAATCAACAAACCACTTAAGTAAAAAAAAACAGCTGGAAACGGCAAGCGTCTCCAACTGCTGTTTATGTAATATCTAATGATTATCGACTAACGTCGACGAACCTCGATCACATACTTCATGAGATCATCAAATTCCTGACGAGTCTTCAACTGCTTGGTAAGACCCGCTGGCATGATGGAAGTCCGCGACTGAAGCACCTCTTCAATATCATCTGCGGGAATCTTCATCGGTTCGGTCTGCGCGAGATTCCTTAAGACCAGTTCCTGATCATTCTCAGAGACCCGAATCCCGGTGAGGATTTTCCCATCAACGGTCACCACAGAAACCTGCGCAAAATCCTTGTCGATGCGTTTCGACGGACGCAGCACTGAATCGACCAACTCTTCTGGAGTGAGCACGGTTTTCAGCTCAGCAAGATTTGGCCCCAACGCGGCGGCAGCTCCAGCAGGAGGATTATGACAGGCAAAACAGGCCGCAGCAGACTCATAGAAAACCTTCTTGCCTCGCTCAAAATCTCCTCGCTGCATCGCAATTTTCGCCAAATCAGCAGAGTTAGCTGCGAGCAGTTCGTTCTCAAGAGCTTCATTGGAGAAACCCTCGGGATCGATCCCGATATCCTTTAGCATCAACTCCGCTTCGAGCGGATGCTCCTCGAGGAGTTGATCCGGTGTCCAGAAGGTAGTCCGATCGGCAGTCTTCGCACGAACCAACTTGACTGTCTCAGGCGAAATCACCGAAGCGCTGTTACCCCAGGTGTTTCGAACAAAGGTAAGGACTGCAGCGACTTCCTCATCATTCAAAAGATTTTTGAATGCGGTCATCGGTGGCACGCCACGAGCTGGATCGTACGTCTTACCATTGACCTCAAGTTTGCCCCACAGGCCATGAAGCGCCATTTTAACAAGCCGTTCTTCGCTACCATTGACCCAGGCGCTACCGACCAAAGACGGATAGACGAGGCCGTTCCCCTTTCCATTGGAAAGGTGGCACGTTGCGCAGTGCGACTCACGTTGGTAGATCGTCGAGCCAAGCTCGTAGACCTTCTGATCCTCTGAGCTAAGCCGCTTAGGAGGATCGTACTTCACAAGCTCTATTTCAGCAGGTGCGGCGAAACCACTTGCACCGGTCGCATCAACGTTGAACCAAAAGTGCTTCACGGTGCTTGCCGCCATCGCAGCATGCTTCACTGTGGAGCCTAATAATTTATTCAACAACTCTTCGTCTTTCACATTATGCTGCTGATGTAACCACAAAGCTTCCAAAAGATGATGGGACTCAAGCTCATCATTAGGATCAAAGCCAGCGGCCCACTTTTTCGTAGCGGCAATAACTTGAGCTGAATCACGCCCACTCAATTCAACTCGGGTTCGGTGTCGAATGCCATTGACGGGGTGCTTGAGATTTTCAAGAAGCGATTCGATTGGTTGACCGTCGATGGCCACTGGTTTCTGGAGCGGGCGATCCTTCACGGTGAGACGAACAATTCGGCCATGCTTGTGGTCACGATTGGGGTCCCGAATATTATGCTGCATGTGTCCGATGATCACGTTTTGCCAATCGGACACATAAAGCGCTCCATCTTCACCGATCACCGCATCGGTTGGGCGGAAGTTTCTATCCTGGCTGTTGATCAATTCGATACCTGGAGTTCCCCAAACTTCGCCGAAGCGACGCTTTCGATCGGCACCGCTACCACCTCCAGCAATCTGAATATCCACCGAAGCGATTAACTTCTCACCATTAAAGAACTCAATTTTTCCGTTATTGAAACGATTCTCGAATCCACGACGATTCCAAACGCGGAACTGAGACACTTTCACCGGGCTATTGAAATCCCCCCGCATCCAAGGATTTTGCTGAGTGTTGGTGTGAGCAAAGTTATCTTTGTTCCCATCTACAAGTAACTGAACGGGGAATTGGCCATTGTTGTATTCGCTTGACTGCTTCAGTGAAGCCGTTTTGGCGATATTCTTTCCACCGCTAACTACCTCGACCTCGGAGATGTTCATCTGCTGACTGCCTTTGACACTCAGCTTAAAACCTGTGATCTCATTACTCTGCAATGCGGGATGATTTACCGTGATCAGTCCGCCATCTTGGGTAATCGAGACGTTCTTGGATTCTTCCTGATCCGCTTCACTGTCGTCTTCTTCATCGCCTTCGCGATCCAAACTGTACTGCTTCACCCCGAGGAAACCGATGGTATTACAGATCAAGAAATCCTGCTGAAGTTCAGCCGGGAAATGATCCGACGAAAGAACTTCATTTGCTGCAACGGGACGAAATTCCTTTGTTAACAGTTCATGCATTTTGAAACCGTTTCCTTCAGGACGAACCTGATACGAACGCCCACCGGTTCCATCATTTGCATAACAATAACCCCAGTAGTCAAAACTTGTCCCATGAGGATTAGGCGAATTGCCGGCATGGGGAGTGATCACAAAGGTTCGCGGGTCAAATCGGTACATCCCCGACGCGCCGATATTAAGATTCGGCTTCCAGGGCGTTTCGTGGTTATGCACCAAGAAAATACCGCTTTGCCAGTAGATGCCCCCATCCGGCCCATAAATCAAATTATTTGCCGCATGATGCGTGTCAGAGGTTCCAAGGCCCTGCAGCATGACAATCCGTTCATCTGCGACATCATCACCATCAGTGTCCCTAAGGAACAGAAGATCTGGCCCAGAAGTCACTAAAACTCCGCCGCCCCAGAATTCGAAACCGAGTGGATTGTGGACGTGAGCAAAGATTTTACGCCGGTCCGCAACTCCATCACGATCCGTATCTTCAAGGATCATGAGCGAATCATTCATCTCTTTGAGTGGTTCCCACTTTGGGTAGGTATTCCAACAAGCCGCCCAAAGCCGACCTTTGCTATCGACTTGCATCTGCACAGGATTCGCAAGGTCCGGGAACATCTCTTCGGAAGCGAACACATTGATCTCATAGCCATCAGGAACCGTGATCTGCTTCACACTTTCCTCTGGGCTTAAGTACTGAACGCTGCCTTCCTTTTCCTTGCTGGAACTTTTACTTCCACCACCGACATTTGAAATCACTTCAATAGGTGGAGGTACATTGGAATCGCTCGGCTCGACCGTTTTGCCTTCTGCCGCCGCCCAAATGACAGGATCTCGGTTTGCCGTCATGACATCGAGCATGGTTAACTCGTGCTTAAGCACCTCCGCGTTACTCTGGCCATCCACAAAGGTCAAAGTAGATCGTCCACCCCAAATGTCATTACCATCGGTTGCCCGGTAGCGGTTATGCCAGTGCCAGTTCTTGTCCTTTACCGCTTCGTAGAGCGAAGTAACACTGGTGCTCGCAGGAGCATCCTGCCCCAAAAGAGACCGGCTAATCATCCCAGCGAGTTCACGATAACCTTCGGCCGAAAGATGAATTCCATTGAGGGTGTATTGCTGGCTGCTGCTTGCAAAAAGCTGAAAAGTCGGCGAGTACAGATCAACAAAAGTTGAGTTTGTCTTCTCTGCTGCAGTGCGTGTTGCCTGAGTATAGGCAGCAAGATTGGCATTAAGTTCTGTCCCCTCCGGCAGGTTCGGGCTCCCCGTACTTTCGTAAGCGATAGGACTGAACAAGACGAACCTAGCTTGAACACCCTTGGACGCTCTCAGCTCGCGATAACGCTCAACCATCTTGACCAATTCGGCTTCGTAAGCTACCGCGCCTTCGCTACCACCAAACGACTCGTTGTAGCCATACATGATGAAGATCACGTCTGGCGCAACATGCTGCAGGTACTCCTCATCATTGGTAAAGCCTTGGTTGCGGGGCCGCTTATTGACCATATCGCCCGCAAAGCTCATGTTACGGAACCGGACGTTCTTGCCCTTCAAGTTCGCCTGTAACACTGTCTCGACCCAAGGGTCATGCTGCATACGGTCAGCCAACCCATTCCCAAAGATTGCGACAACGTCGTCTTTTTGGAACTCAAACGGTTCAGCTTCCACCTGTTCAATGTGGATGGCAGCGAAAAGGAGAGCCGGAAGCACAACCGCATTCCGAATCATAGAACTTTGAAATCGACTCAAAAACATCGTAGTACCGAAAAATGACTATGTGGATGGCCACCAACCGCAGGTCGCCTATCGTTCGTTCTCGAAGAATATTTGAACAGCGATTGCCGGCGGTTTCAACAGTTGAATCTCGTCAACCTAGCGCATCCGGCGGAATACACTACGGGACAACCGGATATTCTGTCCGGCTGCACTGAGCACACCTTTTAAACACCTACAACCTGCCGCCAGGTTTTGGCCATCAGCTCGTGGCCTGCAGCCGAGGGATGCACGCCGTCGCCCGCTAATGCACTCGGTTCGGTGCCCTGAGCAACGGCTTCGTCGAACATCGTCTGAAAAGGAACCCAAACTGTGCCTGCGTCGGTTGCAACCTGCTTGGCAAACTTTCGACGTTGGTCGAACTCTGGGAACCATTTGGATTCGTTCTCTTTTACCGTACCACTCATTAAGACGAATGGCTCACAAACCACAATGAGAGTCTCTGGCAACGCTTCCTTAGTTCGCTTGAGAAGTGCGGCAAAGCCATCGCGGTAAGTCTCTGGAGTACCATCGTAACGCCCGTTTAGTGCATGCCAGATATCGTTGACACCGATCAGAATACTTAGCACTCGTGGTTTAATGTCGATGCAGTCAGCCTGCCAGCGTCGATCAAGATCAGGAACCTTATTTCCCGAGATACCACGGTTGTGAATTTGCAACCCGAGATTCGAGTAGTCCTCAAGCAGCGATTTTGCAATCACATTCGGATACCCGCGTCCCAATCCATCATTCGCCACTGGATCTTTCTTTTGACGCCCTGCATCCGTGATCGAGTCACCCTGGAACAGAATCACGTCACCCTGTTTCAATTCCAACTTCTTTTCATCGGCTATTGCCGAACTCACTGGAAGGCCAGCAATCAAGCCTGACGCGCCAACACTCTTCATGAATGATCGTCTCTTCATCGAATTCTCCGTGTTTACCAGTCAATAGAAGGATTTGGTTGTGCTCGAGTATGTCGTGGCCTTGCAGTCTTATCGAACAAGCGGCACGTTTTAAACGCCGCCACTACCAGACGCAAGTGAATTCTGTCATCGAAAGACATGATGCGTTACGATAAGTTCCAAGAAAATACGACAAGACCCAATCAACACTTAGCCCCCAACACTTAGCCCCCAACACTTAGCCCTGCAGTAGATTTCCAATTCATCGCAGACCACTCCTTGGGCGAGCGCCCCGAATCCCTTACCAAAAACAACATGCACACATACAATCCGCCCATTCAATCGGTTTACCGGATCATTGATCGCTTGGTCACCACAACGCTGGCAATAATCATTTTGTCGCTGAGCTATTCGGCGTTGAGCACCGCAGCATCAGCAGATGAAACATCCGAAAATGGCACGAGTTCGTCGACTGGGAAGTATTCCGTTACAACGCCGCCTGAATCGCTCAGCAACGATGGATTCTACAAGAAATACGTCAGCGCAAGCGGATATCCCATCATCAGCTCAGAGAAGGTGAACGATTACGCACTCAAAGAAGTTGCCTACCTAATTGATCTGATGCTCGCGAAACGCCCGGATGTGCGAAAAGCGATGATCAAAAGCGGATCACGTATGATCGTCATGGCACACGACGAGTACACCACCGACATCCCTGAACACCAACACCTTTCGCCAAAAGAATTCTGGGACGCGAGAGCCAGGGGACTGGGAGGTTCACGCCATGATCCTGTCTGCTCGTGTGCTGAGGAAAATGTCCTTGGATATAAAGGTGACCCCTATTCCACCGAATCAATTGTGATTCATGAATTTGCTCACAACATCCACTACCGCGGCATGGTCGAGATCGACGAGACGTTTGACGATCGCCTCAAAGAGACTTATCGACTAGCGATGGAGAAAAAACTCTGGCAGGGCAAATACGCTTCAACGAACCACGCCGAGTACTTTGCGGAAGGAGTTCAATCTTGGTTCGATAACAATCGGCCACCAGATCACGATCACAACCACGTTGATACAAGAGCTGAATTGAAAGAATATGACCCAGGCCTCGCTCGAATCTGCGAAGAGGTTTTCGGAGATACAGAACTCAACTACACCAAACCCATCACTCGACTAAGCGATCATCTTGAGGGATACAAGCCTGATCAAGCACCGGTCTTCAGCTGGCCTAAACACTTAGAAGAGCAGAAACGTAAAATCATTGAAGATGTTCGCAAGCAGGGAAACAACCGCAGCAACACCTACAAAAACTAAAGCGAACCATCATGAAACCATCCCACAGACTTGACCGTCTCCATATGAACCAGCTACGAATTTTTTTGACACTGTTCTTCCTTGCGTCTTCCATCGCCACAACGATGGCAGATTGGCCGAACTGGCGAGGGCTTGATGGTAGCGGATCAATCAATGAAGGCTCTTTCCCCGCAGTACTAGATGATTCCACGCTAGACTGGACTTTTCCACTACCGGGCAAGGGATGCTCGACACCCGTGATCTTCGCGAACCATATTTTTGTCACGGCACCTGAAAACGGACGTGACGGCCTCACCGCAATTGCGAAAGATGGCACAAAAAAATGGTCTGTAACATTCGGGAACGAAAACCCAGGTAAACACCGCAATGGCTCCGGTAGCAACCCTTCGGCGTGCGTGGATTCATCCGGCATCTACGTCTACTACAAAAGCGGCACCTTAGCTGCAGTCGAATTTGATGGATCCATCCGTTGGCAGACGAATCTGGTCGAGCGTTATGGAAGTGACACGCTCTTTTGGGATCATGGCACTTCGCCGGTCGTCACCGAAACGAGTGTGATCATGACTCGCATGCATCAAGGCGAATCATGGATTGCCGCATTCAACAAACGCGACGGATCACTCGACTGGAAAACGGCAAGAAACTACGAAACGCCCACCGAGTGCGATCACGGATACACGACACCTTTGGTGATTGACTTCAACTCCAACGAGTCGATTCTGACTTGGGGCGGCCAGCACATTACCATCCATAACGCAAGGAATGGAGAGCTCGTTTGGAGCTGCGGGGGCTTCAACCCAAACAACAACAAGCTATGGCCCGCGATTGCGACACCAGTCATTGTCGACAAAACAGCAATCATCTGTTACGGACGCAATGACCGTGGCATTCCCGCAATGTTTGGAGTATCAATCAGCGGATCAGGTGATGGCTCCGCGACAAATCATCAGTGGACGCGTGATGACGTTAGTTCATTTGTCCCGAGTCCTATTAGCTACCAAGGACTAATCTATCTTGTCAGAGATCGCGGTGAAGTTGAATGCCTGACACCCGCTGACGGGAAAACGAACTGGAGTGATGCGTTCCCCAAATCGAGAAGTAATTTTTACGCGACACCACTCATCGCAAACGGGATGCTTTACGCGGCTCGAGAAGACGGAATCGTGTTCGTTTCAGCAATCAACGAAAAAGGAATGACGCTTGAATCTGAGAATGACATGCAGCAGTCCGTGATCGGATCCCCGGTACCCATGGATGGAAAGATACTGATCCGAGGTGAACGCGAACTACGCTGTTACGCCAATCCATAGCCGAACCCACCGGTTCTAACCCGCAATGAATCCAAAACGCTGATTTGGAAACGCAAGATTAATAATTGACCCCAACCAGAAGGCTGAATCCAAACATATTCAGATCTTTACCAGAGTTCTCGGCTAGGGCAGATGCTGCGGCACCAAAGTTGACAGAATCAGTTAGGTAGGCATACGAATTTGCCATTGAGTAATCATCAGACTGTTCAAAGTACTGGTACTCGAACGCAGCTCGAGCGATCAATCTAGAACGGCACCCCACTGACCTCCAACATTCGACTCCCAGTTGCAACCCAGCATGCATTTGCAGTTCGGGATCGTCGCTGATGGTGTAAGCGTAATCCAGTGATCGAGAAACCGTCGGATTATCGTACGTGGTACTCACAGCCGAGGCTTCAGTGATCGCACTCGAGGACGAATCGGACCAAAGCCACGAAAGGCGTGTATCCCAAAAGAGTCCGGTGCCGTAAGTCCCCTGATCACAAAAACGTGAAATGGACTTACGTCCTCGAATCGCAAAAGTTGGCCCGATACCCTCAAGCCGATTTTTAGCGAGAGCACTCGAGGAAACCTCGACCTGCTGATCGTGGTAAGTCGCCAGACTGAAGGCGGACGAGTGACCGACGTAGTCCATCTTACGGAGACCAATCGCTGTCCCCCAATCAACACCGGCAATGTAAAACTTCTGAGTGATCTCCAAGTCTAATGTACTTAGATCAACTGATTGACCTCTTGTGTACTGCTCGAAGAGATATGGAGGCTTCCATGATCCACTCTCGTAGCCACGACTACCGTAGTCCCAATAGATCACCTCAAACCCGAAGACTTCGCCCTGGAGACCCAGGATACCGCGCTGCCCGTAGCCAAACGCCCCAGTTGACTCAACGGAGTGATCTACGTCGCTAAGCAAATCAGCAACGTCCACCTGTGATTTCGCAACCTGATTCGAGGACAAAAACGTGAATTCGGTCGCGAAGTACAAACCCTGATCACACAGATTGAGAGGCCGCAATGGCTCGAGCCTCTGATTCATGCGACGCAAAAAATGACGACGTCGCGGCGTCTGCTTAACCGCTCCGGATGCCTCATCAATCCAAACAACCGCTGACTCATCCGCGGGTAATTCTCCCGGCTGGATAAAAGTATCGCCCCCAACGGGTTCCGTCGTTGCATTCGGAAGAATCTCGTAAGACTCTTGCTTCCTTGCGGGTGGAGGCAAACGATCAAGAAGCACCGGTGGCGGCGGGACGCTACCTCCTGCTACCAATGGTGTCGCGAGACCTGACCCAAGCGGCTCGTCGATCAAAGGCGTTTGTGAAACGAGCTTTGTAACTCCTGTATCTGGAAGATACTGAACCGCCTTTGTGGTTCCGTCTTCAAAAGTTGACCGATCCGAACTGACTGCCTTACGTTTAACGCTCGGTGTAGATCCACCTGATTTCTCCTGCCCCAAATCGTACTGCGACGCGTTCCTGATCCGAACCGTATCCAGGGCGTCACCGGCGCTATCAATGATGTCCGCCAACGTGTCTGCTTGTTGTGCTTCACCCCGACCGTCTTGAATCAACGCCAACGGATCATTGACTGCATCCACACGGTCTCGGTCGATATAAACCCCTGAGGACTCAGCCATCGCCGGGTCACTCTCTATCAACCCACCAACGAGCACGTAGGCATCCACTGTCTCGCGAGATCCTACAGTCTGCCCCGTGGTAACCTCAGAGTCAGTAGACAATCCAGAACCACGTACCATTTGTGCATCGAGAGACGACGAATGCCAACACACCTGAAAGAAAACGGCCAAGACCAGCAACCGATGAAGCACCAACTGATTCAGATGTGCAAACAACAAATCCGCCGTCCCTTGCATCTTTGATACCGATCGCATGCATCCAAAGTCAGACGCCCCGCAAACGTTATCACTCGCGGCGCATTCCACGTACTCCATTCCTGTGAAATCTTTATTCATGTCAGGGGTTCACTCTTCCAGTTAATTGAAACTGTATGAATTGCTTCCGCTGAAGGTGGCCTTCCTTCTCAACCTGTTTCACCGAAAGAGGACTATCCTCCTTGGGTGGCTCACCGGGCTTAATGACTGCGAGAATCGCATTCTGCTGCCATTGTTCCTCGAACACTTCGATCAACACTTTCTTCTTGCCGTAAATCGGATCCGCCAGATAAACGTACTCGTCGTCCATCCCGCGAAAGACCACAAAATGGTCGTAATCGTTGACCGTAATCGCGACAACCAGCGGAAGCTTACTGTCAGCTAACTTCTCGGTCGTCAACTTACCCAAGACAGCCGTGTAGCCACCAACCTGTGCGACGTTTTTAAGATCCGTAAGCGTAAGACCGTTGAGGACTCGATCCTCCAATTCCGCACGAGTGAGAATCTTTGCAATGATCAATAACAAAGCGGTTTCGGAAACATTTTCGTCCCAGTAATAGTTCAACACCGTCGCGAGTGCAGCTGCACCACAAGAGAAATCACGCTGCTGCATCACAACATTTTCATTACGCAATTGCCTTGCGTTTTTCATGTATGCTTGCGACTTCACAAGTTCATCGCGATACGGAGCGCGAGTTCCGAATCGCAATTCGTTGAACTCAGCGGCGGTGATCCTTTGAGCCTGAACGGATTGATTTGCAAAGCCCATTTGCAACAAAATGCATGCTATCGCAAAGACAAAACGACCGAGTCTGGATCTTCCAACACGCAGCACCGACCAGACCGTGTGGGGCGAATTGCTGAGCCAACCACAGAGTGAATTGCTGGGTCGCGGTGAATCGATAAGACTTCGTTGCATCGGCATCACCTTAGTAAGTCCACCGCACACCGAACTCGACATCATTCGCTAAACCAGTCAAACCAAAACGTAGAAACGGTTCATACTTCGTCCCCAATCTTGATCGACCTTGTTCATCCGGCTTGTTAACGGATGCCGAAAACCGAAGCGAAAATGGTTCCGTTCGCGTTCCAACCGCGACCACATCATCTAAACGCACCTGCCCGGAGGAAGCGCCGGAAAAAGATCCGCTTAGGGTTACATAGGGGTTGATACCGTATCCGACGCCAACCTGATAAAAGAAAGTGTTGCCAACATCGACATAGTTCCCCGATGAAAGGCGTGTGCCAAAGGTATGCGTGTAACCCAAACTCCCAAACAAAACCAAGGGATCAATTGACTCGGTCACATTCCCACCGGTTGTTAGAGTCCAATACCCGGCGCCCAAAGATGCATCACGCTCCTGCTGAGATAACGAAATCTCTCCATCACCCGTTGGTGCGCTAGCTTGGAGAAAGCCTAAAAATCGAGTCTTGGATTTCTCTGGTGCCCACAGCACTCGAGTCAATCCAATCCCGAGATCTCCAATCCCAAAAACATCAGAAGCCTGCTGTGAATTTCCGGCGGTTAGCGACTGTGCTGACCAGCCAAGCGGTAGGGTTAGAAATCCTTGAAGATTCTCTTGTAGACCAACACGGAATTCGAGCGGGGTCGACACAAGTTGTTTCTTTCGATTCGCATTGACCACCTGAACCGTGCTGGTTCCCTCTTGCAACAAGCCGGCGAGCGCGTAGGAGTTATTATCCACGGAGTACCTCACTCCGTACTCAAATTGATACTGCCCAGGCTCCAGAAGAATCGATCTCTTTTT
>JBMHCO010000104.1:0-13393 GCA_049889895.1 Rubripirellula sp. | reverse complement strand
CGACGCTTCAGGTGGCGTGCCCATCACGCTTTGGAGCCTCGGGAACGGCGACCCGCTGGCGGTTATGGCTCGGCGCGGTGCGGGTAAAGTTGTTCAGTTTTCGATTCCCTGCGACACGGCATGGTCATCCTTGCCGCTGAGACTGGTGTTTCTCCCGATGATGCAGCAACTCGTTCTGGATCTTGCTGGAAATCAGCAGAACGTGAATGTTTCCATCGGTGATGGGCTTGTTGTGGCGACCAAATCATTGAAGCCAAGCCTTGCAGATCTAAGCTATGGGGATTCCCGAAGCGGGCAAGGTTCGGTTCGAGCAAATTCTGCAAACTCCGATTCGGGCGTTGATGTTAGGCCAAACGTGATTGATGAAAGCGAAGCGGTTGAGTACCGACTGCAGTATCCGGATGGCAGCCAGGATATGGTTAAGCCTACAGCAGACCTCTTTCCTCGACTGGTCCTTCCGATCGCATTGTCGAAGGGGGCATATGTTTTTTCAGCGGACACGCCGCTTGTTGATTCCTTACCAGCACAGACTCAAACTCTTCGCTTGGTGTCAGTGCCCGCGTCTGAATCTCTGTTGCGAGATTCGGATCCCGATCGGCTGGCTGCCGCTGCGGCGTTATTGGAGGCAACTCTCTACGAGGATATGAGGGCCTTAACGAATGACGACCAGCAGCGAAGATTTGGACGCGAAATATGGCGTTGGTTACTCGCAGCACTTTTAGTGCTCCTCGTTGGTGAACTTTTCGTGCAGCAGCGTGCGGTTGCAACTTTCCCATCCAAGCGTTCCAGCATGGAGGCGGTGTAATGGGAAGTCTTCGATTCGCCGGTGACCTGTCACCGATGGTTGCCCTGGCGTTGATTGTATTTGCCGCATTAGCGGTCATGTGGTTCTATCTGCGTGAGACCAAGGGGCTCGATGCACCTTACCGATACTTGATACCGAGCCTTCGGGCCCTTGCAATCGCATTGACCATTTTGATTTTATCGGGGCCCGTCCTTCACCGACGTGTCACGGTTGGGACACTGGGACGTGTGACTTTTGCTTTGGATGCATCGCAGAGCATGTCGCTGAAGGATGATCTTTCCGGGCAAGCGAGATTGTCGCGAGCGTTCAATTTACTTGCTGGCGAAGATCAAAACCCTGGCTGGCTGCAATCTTTGAAGTCGACACATGAAATCGATGTGGTTTCTTTTTCGGAGGGTAAGCCGGCTTTACTTTGGTCCAGTACTGGTGAAACCGAATTGCCAACCGTTTGGGAGACAGACGCTGATGGATCGCAAACAAATCTAACGAGCGCGTTTGAGGTTCCTAGCGTTCAGGCAACAAGCGAGGGGCAAGCGGATCGTGAGACGACAATAACATCTTCGGCGGTTGTGATCGTGAGTGATGGGCGCCAAACCATCGGTGATAGTCCGATCGAAGCGGCGACATCGCTATCGGGTCAGGGAGCAGTGATTCACACGGTTGGAATGGGGCAGTCGGCAGAGCCGTTGGATGTCGGGGTCGTCGACGTCATTCGTCCCGATAGTGTTGCCGCCGATGGAAAGCTCAGTGGGGAGATCATCGTCAAAACGAGTGGCTTCTCAGAAACTTTGTCTGAATCGGGAACTCTCGGAAACCTTGATAACCCCGATGAAGAAGTTTCGGCTAACGAAAACAGTCCCTCGGAAACAGTAGCTAGTGATCAGGTCAGTTCAATGGGAAGAGAATTGAACTTGCGAATAGAGTCTGGTCAGCAGACGCTTTGGAGTAAGCGTGTCATCGTTTCTGAGCGGCAGCAATCCATTCCCTTCACACTTGAAGTCCAGCAGGTTCTGGAGTCATTGCAGTTGACGGTTCCTCGGGGCGTTCAGATCAATTCTCAGGTTTTGGATTTGAGGGCTGTGATCGAAAGTGTGCAGGGCGATGTTTACTCTGGTAATGATTCGATGCCGTTTCGCGTTGCCGCATCGACTCGCGCACGAAAGTTATTGATTCTCGATGGATCTAGTCGTTGGGAAATTCGTTACCTCCGAAATCTTTTCAGCCGTGACCCCGCGTGGGTAGTGGATTCCATTTTGTTCGGTCCGGGAACGGATCACTATGAGTTGCCGCGAGGTGATCAGCCAGGTCAGTTTCCCGATAACAACATGGGAATGTCTCAATATGATGCAATCATTATGGGAGAGGTTCCACCGGATCAACTTGAACAATCAGATGCGGATCGGTTGCGGGATTTTGTGCGTCGTGGCGGCGGATTGATTGTCATCGATGGACGTTACGGGCGAGTCCGCGAGCTCTCCGAATCATTGCTTCCGGAGCTGGTTCCGGTGCGTTACGAAACCAACGATATTGCGTTTGAGGTTGAACGTTTGCAGCCTACCACGCTGGGAGCCGATCAGGCAGTTCTTGGACTTTGGGGTAAGCCGGACGAGCAAGATGATTTTTGGGAAAAGTTGCCGCCTCCGATTGTCGCCCCAGCGGTCATTCCACAGCCTGATGCCGAGGTGCTTGCCGATGCGATTGGTAAGAAAGGTGAGTCATCTCCTTGGCTAGTCACGAGACTTTTTGGTTCGGGCCGAATTTTTTATCTCTCGACCGATCAGACCTGGCGATGGCGTTACAAGGTAGCTGACCGATTCCATTCTCGATTTTGGAATCAATTGCTTGCGGCGGCAATGCAGCCTCCATACGCGGTGAGCGATCAGTACGCATCTCTGGGGACCGACGAGATTGAATATGAGGTCGGGCAGTCAGCGACAATTCGCGCTCGTCTCCAGGGCGCTGGGGGAGCGGCGATTGGTGACGCGACGGTGGACGCGCTGTTGATCCAGAATGATCAAATTGTGGGTTCCGTGCCTTTGTCGGTTGATGATGCTGATCGCGGGACGTACCGAGGTAAAACGTTGCCGCTCGCTGCTGGTGCTTATCAGGTGCGAATTCAAGCGAGCGGTTTTGATGGCCAGGCTTTACGGGCATCCACGCCAATTTGGGTGGGGCAACGAGAGGTTGCTGAAATGTCCTCGGTGGGCTTGGATGCAAATACCCTGCAAAGCATCGCAGACGCAGGGGAAGGGCGGTATTTCCACGAGTCTGATGCGCAACAGCTACTCGAGGTGCTGCGTCCCCTTTCAAGTGGAACGGTGGTCGAATCCGATATTCTACTTTGGCAATCTTATTACTGGTTTCTCGCCATTCTGCTAATCCTGGGAGCAGAATGGTGGATGCGTAAACGCGCTGGATTGGTGTAGCTCATGTCATCCGTGTCACGACCTTTGACCGACGGTCTTCAGCTGAATCCTAAAACTGCAGAGGTTCTAGGGCGATTCGATCGTAGGCGTCGATTCCTTTTGCTTTTGCGAGGCATCGCCTCGGCGATCGTTGCGCTTTTGGTGTCTGTGGCGGTGATTTCTTTTGCCGATTACCTGTGGCTGTTGCCAGATTCACTCCGTTGGACGATGAGCCTGCTTGCTTACGGTTTCATGGTGATCGTCTTTTACGCACTTGGCCTGCAACCGATGGGGCGAAGGTCACCTGAGGAGATTGCAAAGCAAGTTGAGGCGAGTGATTCGCGATTGCGTGAAGATCTGCTTTCGGCAGTTGAGCTTGCAAACCCATTGCACGTCAACGGAGCGATCAGTTTTCGAAATCGATTGCAGGAGACGGTGGCTTCCAAGGCATCGACGTTAGATGTTCCGCACCTGTTGCCGCTGGGATTAATCTCGCGGTCGCTAATTTCCGTTGTGGTTCTGACTTTGATATTTGGTCTTCTAAGTATGTTGCCCGGACTTCAGTTCGGACGACGCATTGCGAGGGCAATGATTCCAGGTGCAGCGATTCAGCGAGCCTCGTTGACGCAACTGGTCGTCTTGAAGCCGTCACCGGCGTCGGGTTACGTCGCTGAAGGAGACGCCATTGCTGTGGTCGTCGAAGTAAGCGGTAAACCGACCGATGAAGTGGTGGTGCAGTGGTGGAATGAAGAAGGAGCATCCGGTGAACTGGAAATGACGCCGAGAGCGGTGAGTGATACAGCGGCTCTTGGTGGAACGCTTGAGTCGCAAAATCGATTCGCTGCCAATCTAGCCGTCGGGTCAGCGGCAGTTCATTACCGTGTTGTAGGTGGTGATGGTGTGACTTTATGGGAGACCTTGACACCGCTGCCCCGACCTCGAGTAGTGAATTTCAGCAAACGATATGAGTTCCCGGACTACTCGTTGTTGCCACCGAGAACCGAGGATGCGGAACACGGAGACGTAGAAGCCGTGATCGGAACCAATGTCAACCTTGCGGTGCGATTCGATGAACCTGTCAGTGATGCAATGATTCATTTCGATGATGATGGTGGCTCGCAACCGTTGATCGCCGTCGAGGGTTCTGAGACCGAATTCTATGTTGATATCCCAATGAGGATTCCGAGCACCTATCAGATTGATGCGGTGAGTCTGCGTTCCGGATTGAACAATCCCTACAGTCCGATCTATTCCATTGATCCATTGAGAGATGTTCCGCCGGTTGTTCGGTGGGCGGCGGAGATGGATCGCATGATGATCGTGTCCCCATTGGATGTGATTTCCTTTCATGGCTACGCATCGGATGATTTGCCAATCGATCGGGTGGTGCAAGAATTCGAGATCAACGGGCAGCCTGCAAGATTTCGTCCGATGAATTTAGATGCTTCGGATCGTGAGCTTGATCTGAACTGGGAGTGGGATCTCCTTCATCGTCAAAACCCCGAAGTTGAATCCGAGAAGCTTCTCAATGGCGATTTCGTTCGTGTTCGATTCGTTGCGATTGACCGGAATGGACAACGTGGTGAATCGGCTCTTCTCGAAGTCTTGATTGCGGATGAGGGTTTCGATAGCGATCGCCATGAACACCTCTACCAAGTTGCAACGCTAGTGAAGGAGGTGAGGGATTGGGCGACCGATTTTCATGAGTTAATGGAGATCTTTGGGAAAGCCAATCAAGGGAACCTCAGCGAGCAACTCAATGATCAGTTCACTCGTTCTCAGGAGATTGCTGTTGCGGGCGAGACGCTACTGAATCGAATCGAAACCAGTCTTGGATCTTCAACGAGTCGTCCGGAGTCAGGAGGCTGGGAATTGGTGGGGATCGCAACGGCAGACCTGCTCCATCAGCAGAAACGCTGGATTGCTGAGTGTTTGAACTTGAGCGAGAACGTTCCGGCCGTCTGGGAGTCAACTCGTGAAGGGCTTTTGAAAGAGCGTTTAGGACTAGCCAATAAGTATGCCAACGAGGCATTGCGTATTGAACAGTATGCGGAAAACCTCTTTGCGGAAATGTTAACGGTTTCGATGGTCGGTGATGCCAAGTCTCTACAGGCAAGTTTGAAGCCGATGTTGGTTGAGAAAGAGTTTTCGACCTTGCCGGTTGAGAGATTTTCTCGATACCTGTTGGTCGCTATGGGGAGGCTCGAAGAAATCAACGAATTGTTAACGAAACATGCGAGCTTGATGCCGGAGAATACTTGGCGTCATCTTGAGGCTTGGGAGACGTGGAGCGTTGGTTGGGCTGCACGTTTGGAGTCCACAATTGAGAGTCCACCGAATGAAGATTCGATGAGATCGCTTGTCAAACAGTTAGATGACGAGTTGCAATCGCAGATTGACGGAAGAATGATTGACGGTCGAGTTGGCGGGAAATTGTCCTCGCTGTTACGGGATATCCAAACGCAAATTGGTTCAAGCCGAGAGCAGGTGCTTCGGATGGAACAACTTGGTCGCGAATCAGAGCTCAAAGGAGTTCGGGCCAGTGAGCAAACGGATTCGCAGGAGTCGACCAAGGATAGGCGGGACCAGGCTTTTGCTGATCTTGACTTCGGGTTGCGTCGTGATCATTTAATCGAGTGGCTGGAGCAAAGGGAGGCGTTACATCGTGGCCGACCCAATGTCGATCTCGGTTACGCTGCAGACGTTAAGTTAATGCAGCGTGTGCTTCAGAACGTGACCAAGGACGGCTATGTTCCTTACCAAGATCAGCCGGCCATCGAAGTCTATCAAGAAATTGCCAACGCCTATCAAGTGCTCGAGTCTTCTCATGCGGTTCGAGATGCGTACCAAGAGTTAACGCAGTTGATGCTCGCTGAACGACGACTAGCGGATACCGCTGAGAACAAAGTTCTGCATCCGACTTGGCTCGAGAGATTCTCAACGGAACTGGAATTGCCTTGCCGCCGGTTGCGTGAAGCAGGAGTTCCCGGCGAGCTTGTTCAGCGTATCGAGGAGACTCGTTACAACAACGATTACAACCGAGCAAGAGATTTAATTATGAGTCGCCGTTGGAGTGGTGATCCAATGTTGACGGGAGAGATTCCGCTGCAGGAGATGCAGTTGGACTTGGAATCCGCCGTCGCAGAATTGGAACCGCTTGTGGTTGATGCGAGGCGAACCTTGCAGCGGTATGTCCTTTCATTAGTTGATCAGGCAAGGCAAGCTGCCGAAGAAGCAGAACAGGCCAAGGAGCGAACTGAAACACGTGAGGATTCAGAAGCTCGCACGGCAGAGCAGCTTGCAGCTGAGCAACGCGAAGTGGCTGAGACCACAAAACAGACTCTCGAATCCTTGATGGATCTCGCCAATACCTCTTCGTTGACTGATCAGGATGAGCGTGAACTCGCGAGGGATGCTGATATCGCATCCTACGAGATACAGAACGCCGCAAAGAAGGCAGAGGAGTTAATTCAAAAAGCTACCGAAGCAGAGACTGAGCAGCAACGATCTGAACTCTTGGATCAGACCGCGGATGCACTAGGTGAGTTGGCTGATTCACTTCAGCAAACCGCCGAGCATTTCGAGTTGGCGCAGCAAGGCGAGGACTTAACGGAGTCACGCGAAAGCCTGCGACAAGAGGCGTTCGATGCGATGCAGCCCAATGATTTGGAGCAGCGATACGAAGACGCTGAACAGCTAGCCAATGAGGCACAGATGAGCGCTGAGCAGCGGCTTCGAGAGCTTGAGCAGCAGCTGCAAGAAAACCAGCCAATGCAGCAAGAACTCTCTGACATCGCTCAGCGAGCGACGGAGGCTGCGCAGCGAACGCTTGAAAAAGTTGCAGAACAGGAACGTAGCGTGATGCAAAATCTTGAGCGATCGGATACTAGTTTTCAAGAAAAGAAAACCCGCGCCGCCGCTGAGCTTGCCGCGATCACGCAGCGTGCACGAGCGGTCGATGAGTCCTTACTTCGCGCAACCGAGCAGGCGATCGGTTGGGCTAATACGCCTGACGCGCGGCCAGAACTTGATCAAACTCGTGATGCTTTGCGTGAAGCCATAAAGCAGTCGCAGCAACTCGGTGGTGATCAAGCTCCCTTGGAGGAAATGCAAGCCAGCGCTCAGGCAATGAGCGAGGCGATTGCGGAGGCTTCGCAGGCCGTGCAAAGACTCAATCAGGAAACGAGTCAGGCTCAGGCAGAGAATATTCATCAGGATAAATCTAGCCGGCAGCGAACAAAAGCGCAGGTGGAGAGATTCGCTCGAGATTCTCGAACACAACAATTACGTGCAACCACCGAACAGAAGAAACAATGGGCAGCAGCAGAGCAGCAGGCCAATCGAAGGATTCAAGACGCCCAACGCCAGCAACGCGACGCAGAAAACCAGATGAAGCAGGCGCAGCAGCAATTGCAACTCAGTCCTGAACAAGCGACGCAGCTTCAACCGCAGATTGATGCTGCTCAGGATCGCATGCAACGTGCCGAGCGTGCTGAGCAGGCAGCGAGGGAAACCAAGGACTTGGCTTCGCAGCGTGCCAGCGAAACTCAAGAGCGTGAGAATCAAATCAAGTCCCAGCCTTTGAATTCATTTGAACAGATGAATCCTGCGGCGGAGCTGGCCACTGAGATGACTCAGAAAGCGAGAGAGGAATTTGATTCCATTCAACAGTCCCTCAATCAGCTCTCACAGCAGATGAATTTTGCGGATCAGTTGAACGCGCCGCAGCAAACCCTTGAGCAGGTTGCCAATCAGCAAGAACAATTGGGTCAGCGAGTTGATGAGGCGGTCGAACAGCTTGAGCGTGCTGCGAGGCATGAGGAGCGTCTCGGGCAACAAGAATTGGCTGAGCAGCTCAATGCTGCCGCCGAGGCGGTTTCGCAGCAAGCCTCGTCAGCCGCCAATGATGCGCTCGAGTCAATTGAGAATGCTGAGCAAAAGCCTGAAATGTCACCTCTTGCGAATCAGGACGTAAGCGAGGCTGCTGAGGCGATTGGGCAGGCAGCAGAGGATCTAGGGGAGCTTCTGGAGAATATGACGCAAGCGGCCAACGAAGCTTTTGCTCAGAGCGAATCCGATTCACAGCCATCGAGTCCTCCGGGGCAGTCTCAATCAACGCAAAGCGGTAGCGAATCTTCAGCCGGGCAACTCACACAAGATCAGCAGCTCGCGCAAACGCTGGATGAGCTCGACCGGCAGCTTGCTAGTCAAGCCAATTCGCAGGCGGCTCAGCAAGCTGGTGATTCTCAGCAAAATCCGCCTAGTTCCGAGCAAACCGCCAGCAACGAATCGCAGTCTCAAGGACAGGGTTCACAAGAGGGTGATCAAAATGGTCAAAGTTCACCTACCGCTGCACAGGCGTCGCCAACCGTTGCCAACGACTTGAACTCTCAAGCTCAACAGGCTGCTCGGCAGCGTCAGCAGCAACTTAACCCCAATCAAAATCAGGCAGGACAACCTGGTGATCCGAACCAGCAGCCCGGTAATTCCAGTACCGCAGCTAATCAGCCTGGTAGCGGACAAATGCCCGATGGTGGTCGGCTTGATGCTTCAGAGATGGAGCGTCTTGGAGCCGATTGGGGGAGTCTCCGGGAGAGAAAGACCGATGAGGTGAACGAGGGTAGATCGGCGACTGTATCGCCCATCTATCGGCAGCAGGTTGAAGCTTATTTCCGTGCCATTGCCAAACAGGCGGCTGAAAAGAAAGCGACCGGTCAGTAGTTTCGTTGGAAGGAACGATCGTGATGTTTCACGACCAAAAATATTTGAGATCGAACGCGCAATCGATAGTCTCTCAGGGGTGTCGTTCTGAACGATGTGATGACGGCGATCACGCGGAGATTTTGAGAACACAAGATGCTCGGATCAGCCGAAGAATCTGCATTGCAGGAGTCTTGGGGGGGTATGCTTCGGCAGCAGCCGTCAATGTCGGTCAAGCTCAAGAGGACCTTGCTACCCTTTACGTTTCCGATGACATCGATCGCGCTATGGAAAAGGGCGTCGACTACCTCGTCAGCATCCAGCGTGAAGACGGCGCGATTACCGATCGTGGTCACGAAGTCGCCATGACTGCTCTATCGATCATGGCAATGGCTTCGGTCGGTACTGAGCCGGTGCCGGTGAGTCCTGCTGGACGTGCGATGTATCGAGCGATTGAGTTCGTGCTCGATAAACGCAATCAGGACATGGAGGGATACTTTGGATCACGTGATGGATCAAGAATGTACGGCCACGGGATCATCACATTGATGCTCACCGAGGTTCTTGGAATGGGGGCGACTCCCGAGCAGAATGAGAAGATTCATCGCTCTTTGAATGATGCAATCAAGTTGATTCTTGCGGCACAGAAAGTTGCAAAGGCAGAGAAGTTGCGCGGTGGTTGGCGGTACACCCCGACCAGTCGTGACTCCGATCTCTCGGTAAGTGTTTGGCAGTTGATGGCACTTCGTTCAGCCAAGAACGATGGTCTGGATGTTCCAGGTGAAGCAATCGATGATGCTCTGAAGTATCTACGGTACTCGTACGCATCGCCCATCGACCGCGACGGGAATCCCCGCGACGCGGTGAGTGGATTCAGTTACACGCCCGGCACTTACCATCCGTCTTTCACCATGTCAGCAGCCGGACTATTGGCGATGCAAGTTTGCGGTCAGTATGATTCGCCGCTTGTCAAAGGAGCATCGGAGTGGTTGTACGAACATCCACCGAAGGAGAGTGAACGATTCTTTTTCTACGGTGTCTACTATTACGCACAGGGGATGCATCAGGCAGGCGGGAAGTATGCGGAGCGAGCAGATCGCTTGGTTCCCGAGATTTTACTGCCGATGCAGAGAACGGACGGAGCATGGCTGGCACGCGGCGGAGAAGAACGCAATGTGGGGGCGACCTACGCCACCGCACTCTCTCTTCTCAGTATGAGCGTCAGGTACCACTACCTACCGATTTATCAGCGGTAGGCTACTTTTTCTCTCGTGACATCATCCACGCACCATACTCTTCAACGGTGATTCTCCCGTCGCGATTGCCGTCGGCATCGGCGGGACTCATCAGCATCTTTTCCCACTCAGAGGCGGTCAGAGCGTTGTCGCCGTTTTTGTCGTATCGTTCAATGATACGCTGCCCGACTTTGATGTATTTGTCGTCGATGGGTCCGCCAGGTGCTGCCGGCGCCGCGGAGCTGGTTGAAGCCGGTTTGCCACCCGAGCTGACTGACGCCATCGCGTTACCGATTCCAGGGTTCTCCACTGCACGAAGTGCTTCGTCAGAGGTGATCACGCCATCGCGGTTCAGGTCAGAACTGAAAAACTGTTGAACCACTTCGTTTGACCAATCGCTGGAAAATTCGGCCATGGTGACCTGGCCGTCGCCATTTGCATCTTTGTCAGTGAAGAAACCAGGCAAACCTTCGGGTACACCTCGGCCGGCAGTGGCACGGTAAGATTTCCTTCCATTGAAAACATCTGGAATTTCAACTTGTTCGGTTCTTCTGCGGTCACGACCTCGATCATCGCGTCTATCTGATTCTTCGCGACCCTCTCTGCGCCGAGCATACCGTACTGCGAGTTCGCTGGCGGTCAGGCGTCCATCTTTGTTGCGATCAAAATCAAGAGGGTTACCGGAGAAGCGACTAGAAATTTCATCTCCGGATAAAACGCCATCTCGGTTACGGTCAAAACGACGGATCACGTCATTGGCTTCGCGTTCGTCCGCCTCAGTGACCGCAACGCTGAGCATTTCAGCAGCAGCACCGAATCCCATCAGTGGGATGGGGTCGCTTTCGATACCGAAGCCCGGGACGAGTAGTTCGGGTGTGAGGAGATCATCATCGGAGGGGCGATTTGGATCGCTATTACCACCACCCTGCTGCTCCCTCATCTTTTGGAACCCATCGGTGATTTTCTTGAGTGGAATCGGCTGTCCCGGTTTGATACTTGGGTCACTCGATTGCATCCGCTGGATCATGAATTGAGCGGGGCCCTGTTGCTCGTCTGGATCGAGCACGCCATTACCATTGGTGTCTAGTCGACTGAGAAACGACGATGGATCAAATCCTCCTCGACCTGAACTGCCGCCTCGACCGCCACTGGGGGGCCCACCGCGGAATCCGCCGCCGGGGGGGCCTCCGCCAAATCCACCGCGACCGCCGAAACCGCCGCCGGGAGGACCTCCGCGAAACCCACCACCTTCCGATGAGCCGCCGCGTCCACCGAAGCCACCACGCTCATCCCCGCCCGGTCGCTGAGCGATAACAGGCAGTGAAAGAGCCAGAGATAGAGAGAAAGCCGTGATTGTTTTGATAGTTTTCATGCGTGTTCTAACCCAAAAAATGCCGTTGGGTTCCGAAAATGGCACCGACCTGCATTTAAAACGTTCGGATTTTTGATGCGGAGACAGAAACCCCGCCTCGTTAGTATATCGCCCACGCCAATCGGTCAATCAAATTACCGTTTCAAACGGCTAGCCTTTTTTTCAACCAGTACGAGGTTTGGAACGGTCATGATGCCAAAATGCTAGACTCTCTAAAGCCATCGGACTGAGGCGAGCATTGTCATTTCTCTTTTGGAAATCATGTTGGATGAGTTTATCCGGATTATCCCAAGCATCTTGGTACGCTCTCCGCGTTCAGTTGGCGATGGGCTTCTCGGTGATCGCGATTGAACGTTTGGTCTGGTGGAAACCTGTTCTCGATCAATTACCCCGCGTTCATGACCTCGACGACTATCTAACGTCAGTCGCTCTTTTGATCTGCGTTATGATCTACAGCCTTTATGTTATTTTTGCCGCGATCTGGGGTGTGTTCGGGGACGGTCGATGGTCTTTCCGCTTCACGGCTTCTTTTTCGCTTTTTCAGACTCTTCTCTTGCTCATAATCGCTTTGGTTCTGTGGAGAAGAGGGCTACACGACTTCACTCATGACAGTATTTCACTTTGGGCGTCAGCAACGGGTGTCTACCTGATTTATTGGTCGGTTCTCGCTTGCGCGATGAAAGGTTTGCAAACCTTTGGATATCGCATGACCTACTTTTGTCATGGTAATCAAGATCATGTTGACCCTAATGATGAATCCACACTCACACAACTTCAGCCAACTCACATCACGTTGGGTGGTAAGTCGTCCATAGCAGATTTGTTTGTGCTCACTGCTTGGACTGCAGTCTTCCTGACATTGTTTTTGAAGACGTACCATTACTTTTACATCGAGATTGATTCTCAGGATTTCGGAATCTTTGGAAAGGATTTCGCATTGATCTTGATGGTGATGTTCTTTGGTGCAATGGCCGTTGTTAGTCTTTTTACCTTGGTGCCGGCTATTTGTTTTTCGATGCGGTTGCCAAGGCAGAGCAAAAAGCACTTTGCTTGGCAGTTGATTTTGTTCTGCCACTTCGCCATCTGGCTGATCGGCTTGTTCTGGTGGGAGTTGATTGATGATGAAGGTATTGCTTTCGCGATCATTGGTAGCGTTCTATTTTTGCTTTTTCAAATCAGTCTTGCGTTGATTACACGCAGGCGTGAATCTCCCTTGCGTGTGCGCCTGATCAAGTTAAAAGATGCTCCGATTGATGTTCCCGAGATGGCCTCTCCGAACACTCCATCATCCTAACTAACGCTGGTTCATTTCAATCGGCCATCTTCAACCACTTTTATCTTGCGCGAGATTCGTTTTATCGATACCCGTCAAACCAGAAAATTTTGAGCACTTCCTAGAAGTTGGTTGCGGTAGGTGTTCTTTGGGCGGCACCGCGGCATGCCGTGTGGTGCCGTATAGGAAGTTACTCGAATCGGTGCAGATGTTGATCTTGGAGTCTGGTTTAAAAGAGCAGATCAAATGGAGTGTTCCGTGTTACACCGACCGTGGCCGGAATGTGGTGACACTTGCTGCTTTGAAACGCGGGGTGATCGTTTCTTTTTTTCGCGGTGCGGAGTTGAGTGACTCGGCGGGACTACTCGAGAAACCGGGCGAGAATTCGCGATCTGGACGTTATTTCGTTATCGAAGATATGGAGTCGTTTGAAGAGCGTCGTCAAAATTTAACTCGATATCTTGGGGAGGCGATCGAGTTGGAGCGTCAGGGGCGAGCTGTAAAATCAAAACCATCGAAGGAGATGGAATATCCCGATGAGTTGAATGCGATATTGGATCAGCAGCCCGACTTGAAAGATGCTTTCGGCAGGTTAACCCCCGG
>JBMHCO010000103.1:0-2939 GCA_049889895.1 Rubripirellula sp. | reverse complement strand
ACTTACCGTTCGTTGCTCCCCAAAAATATTGGCAGCAGTACGACCGCTCGCAAATTCAGATACCGCCAGCAATCGATCAGTATGCATTCGTTCCATCGATCGCACTGCATGATTCGAGGGAGCTGTGGAGTTATGGCAATCTGCGGGAGAAGCAGTCGTTGTCAGAGGAGGATGTCCGCGACCTGAAGTTGGGTTATTACGCATCAATTAGTTTTCTGGACGCGCAGGTCGGGAAAATCTTGGATGCAATCGAGCTAGGAGGGCATCGCGATAATACCATTGTTGTCTTTTTATCAGATCATGGATTTCATGTTGGTGAACGAGGGTTGTGGGGCAAAACAACGAACTTTGAATTGGATGCTCGCGTGCCGTTCATTCTTAGTGACCCTCGTGCCGTAGGTAGCCACGGAAAGATCAGTTCAAGCTTGTGCGAATTAGTGGATCTTTATCCCACGCTGATCCATTTATGTGGATTTCAGGCTGAAGAGAATCAAGTATTAGAGGGGGCGGATTTAAGTCCGCTGTTGAAGGATCCGACAATCGAAATTAAGCCGGCAGCTTTCACGCAGCATCAACATCCGTTTTATGGAGCCCGAGATCAGTGGAAGGCGGTGGGTTACTCAATTCGAACGGCCCAGTGGCGATATACGGAGTGGCGTGCAATCGGTTCCAAAGAAATTTTGGCGAAAGAGCTTTATGATCACTCCAGTGATTCACAGGAATTGACCAATGTGTCTCACCTTCATCCGGAAGTGGTTAATCAACACGCGATTGAACTGTTGCAACAGTTTCCGATCCACTCCGAGTGAACGATTGATCAAGGTGATTGCACGAGTTATTGAGCCTGATTGAGATCGCAGTCCTTTTCGGGCGTGACCTGACTTCCCACCAAATTAGTTGGGTGGGTGTAGAGATACTCCCAAACCGGCTCGTAGAGTAGTTCGCCGTTTTCGTCGCTTGGTGAAGCACGGCCTGGCGTTACAGAAGAGTGAGCTCGTTTGGCATCACCACCGACGTCTGCCCCAGATATCAGGCGTCGACTATTGGAATATGGAGGCGAATGACGGTCGACATCGATGATCGTCCCGAATTTATTGAGGCGTAATAGCTGCCAAGAACGACAGTAGTGATCTGCAGTCCATCCTCCGTCAAGAACGTGTGTGAATCCAAAGAAACAATTTTCAGGCGTAGCGGAATAGAGGTTTTGCCAATCTTGATCTTGGTCGCGCGGGCCACAAAGCATCACCACACGGCTGACCTTTTGATGTTTCGCAAAGCGTGTTGCGGTGGTACTTCCATGTGAAGCACCGCTAACAATGACCTTGTCCCAGCGCACTCGGTCTTTAGTTGGCGTTAAGAACTGATGCCAATTTCCTGTTGGGTGCTCTTGATCAAGCCAAATCAAAAATTTCCTTGCTCGCTCAGCTGCTCCGTCACGAAGTTGAAGATCAAGCTCATCACTGTGGTCTTCCCCTGTTGCCGCTTCCAGCCTGACAAGTCCTCTGGCAACATTTGATTGAGGTTCAGGCTGGCATAGCTTACCAAACCAGCCTCGTGCGTAATGGACATCAATTGTGTGTAAGCCATAGGAGTTGAGACGTTTGAATAATTCTTCATTATGACCCATCAGCCAAAGCACAAGCTGTCCTCGTGATTTAACCGAGGTATCCACGCTGGCATACTGAATATCACTTGGCTTGTCTGCGGTTCCGCGCGTGAATCCTATTGCTGGATATTCACCAGTATCAGGGTCAATCACACTCGCTCTTGTTTTTAACGTGTATCGCTGAGGATTAGCGTCCTCGCGTAATTGAGTTGTGGTCTTGCCGTGCAAGGCGTTATCTGATTTCTTGATGGCTTCCTCAGCTGTTTCACGCAGGAAAGCAGCATGGTTTGCATCAAGACCTTCCGGGGTAAAGTCGATCATGCGTGGTGACTCATCGAACAGGCAGGCATACCAAATGCAGGCCGCAAGGTATTTTCCCGCGCGATTGGCATGATGCCCATCCATCTTGAGTACGTTTTGATCGTCGAAATTTTTCCACTGATAACCAACATGCAAAGAATGTTGTTGATCGGGAAGAGTAGGGAATGCAGCGGTTACCGCGTCAAATTGGTTGTCTGGCTTGTACCCGTACTTGGGGTGTTGATCAGCTAACCAGAATCCTTGCCCCGAAGGAATGATCTTCGTGTGTAGCTCATCGGAGATCGTTTCATAAGCTTTCTTCAGACCTTCGAACATTTGCTGCGGTGTTGAGGGTTCTCCTGATTGGGTGTTCGGTTTCGAAAAACGAGGGTCGTCAGACCGATAAGCCCATGTTTGGTGCACGACTAGTTCAGCTTGAGGTGCAAATCGATGTACCAAATCCGCAATTCCTTGGGCGTAAGGACGATAGGTACTAATATCGTGGCTTTTGATGCTAAGTTGTTGAATCGTGACAAAGTCCCAATCCTCCGATGAAAGAGCTTCGGTGAGGGTTTCTCCATTGGAGTAAGGCGTACCGAATCCCTTAACAGGGTCCACGGGCTGGAGTGCTCGCTCGTAGTGAAGGCTGAGTGGTGACCCACCGATGTGCAATCGCTTGTGGATGAGTTGGTGACCCGTTCTCTTGACAATTGCGTTTAAGAACTCTGTTCCGTTTTCGGTGAAGCTATTGCCAATGGTAAGTATCCGAATGGTTTTTCCTTCGGCAGACAATCCAACTGGTGAACCGATCACCACAACTGAAGCAATAAAGAGCAGCGAGGTAATAGAGATACGAATCATAAAAATGATCTTCAAAGGCTGGAAGGATTTTGATTGGTTCAACTTGCTCTTTGTTATGCAGCAAGCACATAGAGCTTGGTCATGCTTCTACGATTAAATCGGATTTGGCGATTGACTGACACGCCAGAATCATGCTGCTCGCTTGTTCTTGATCAGTGAGAGCATCTTCGCA
>JBMHCO010000102.1:0-47815 GCA_049889895.1 Rubripirellula sp. | reverse complement strand
TTGCTGATTTCTGACTTGCGGTCACCAACAAGCAGACCGACGTTGTCCCACGATTCTGCTAATTTCAGCGGTGCAATTTGTGAGAGAAGACCACAGATGGTGTCCAAATGCATCGACGTGACTCTTATTGGTTAGCTTGATGGGCGAGACTGGTGACGATCTGGCTGGAGATGACCGGACTGGAGTCAACCGGTTGTTGATGAGACTGGTAATTGGTGTCCCGAAAAAAAAGGCTTGGTGGTTTACCAAGCCTCGTTGAATTTTCAAATTGGTTAGATCGTCAAGTCGACCCTGCCAGCCCTGCCGCTCTATTTCGGGGCGATCATGCAGAGCATCTTTCGGCCGTGCTGCTGAGGCGCGGTTTCAATCTTCCCGAACTCGCTGAGCGTTTCGACGACCATGGCCATGATCTTTTGGCCTTCTTCGACGTGAGCCATTTCTCGGCCTCGGAAGAGCACACTGACCTGCACTCGGTCTTTGTGTTTGAGAAATTTTTCCGCCTGACGAAGTTTCGTACGAATATCTTCTTCACCGGTTTTGGGGCGGAGACGAATCTCTTTGGTTTTTGTGTGAGCTTGGCCCGAGTTTTTCTTTTTGTTCTTGTCGTATTTGTATTTGCCGTAATCCATGATTCGGCAAACAGGTGGACGCTCGTTGGGAGCAACCTCAACCAAGTCCAAGCCTGCATCTCTGGCTCTCTCCAGAGCCTGCTCAGTTGGAATGATTCCTAGTTGTTCGCCGTCCTCGCTGACGACTCGAATCGGTGAAATTCGAATCGCGGTGTTGATACGGACAGAATCTTTGTTTTCTTCTCGTTGGTTGGGTCGTTGTCGTGCCAATGCCACTAAAAGCTGTCGTCTCCGGCCGGAGGGCGTTCCGGCACAAAAGTGAAAGAAATCTGCCGCACCACATGTCCTGCATTCAAACAGTCGCGGTGCTGGCGTTCAGTATTTTTTCGGATCTTCCGATATCGGAATCCAAGCGGGGTTCGTTGTGATTTCCGAACTCTTAAAATTATCCGACGCCGCCAAGCCGACCGTCAACAGCGCATCCCCTGAAAACGGCAGATTTGATGGATTCTACGTCCCCCTAGTGTGGTTTCGCTGCTTAAAACGGGGGCTCTCACGCCAGAAAAACGCAGCTACGAGGTTTTGCCGTCGTCGAGCAAACTGCGTGAAGAATCGAAATCAAGTGGATTGACTAACCGGTTCGTCCGATTTAAGTTTTCTGCAGTTGCAATCGGGGACGTGTCCTTGAAGTGCACTCGGGCGGTTAGCTCAGTTGGCTAGAGCACTACGTTGACATCGTAGGGGTCGTTGGTTCAAGTCCAATACCGCCCACTTCAAAGGTTCCTCATCGATCCGGTCGGGAACCTTTTTTCGTGTCCGCAGGTCAATGTCCCCTTTTTTGTGCCCGCAGGTCACAGGGATTTATCGATTTATCACGGCGTTTGTGTTGTACCTGACGATTCTCTCCGGTGTTGCCTTCGGTCGCCAAGGTTTGCAGCCTCCACAGGGCGTCATCAACGTCGACTATCAGCGACTCAGATTCTTGACCATCCCGCTGATGGCTCGAAAGCTTTCGTGACGTGAGCTACTGAGCCACTCAAATAGGACGCTCTCTAAACTCACTAGCCCAATCCCGCATGCAGCCATGCGTTCGAGACCCGTTTGGTGGTCGAGAAGGTTTCTGGCAGAAACGGCATCCACAATGACGTGAGGTTGTTTGCCTTCGGCAGCAAGATCTAGGGCGGTTTGAAGGATACAGATGTGAGTCTCGATGCCGACAATTAAGATTTGATCTCGGCCCTCACTGCTCCATCGATCAATCGATTCGCGGCAAACTGCGGCAGAGAAGTCGAGTTTTTCATCTGCCTCAGCGTATTTCTCACGAATTGGCTCGACCAGTGCACCAAGTCCCTGCGGGTACTGAACCGTTGCAGCACGTGGGACGTTCAGCAAATCACTCGCCTCGGTGAGCACTCGTGATCGCTCAATCACCTGTTCGATGTTTCTAATCGCTGGGCAGAGTTTCTCTTGCAGATCCACAAGCAACAATGCACTGCGGCTTGGATCAAGTCGATGCGGTGAGATCACATGGGGCATGACTTTAAGGCTTCACCTATCTGCTACTTCAACAGTTTATCGAGTCACTTGGGTGTTGAGCTCTCGCGCATCTTCAGTATCGAGACTCAAACACTGTGAACTACTTAGCGGCGTGAACTACTTCGAGTCTTTGCCACCAGAAGATTTTTTCTTTGAGCTGGATTTGGATTTATCACTCGATTGAGATTTCGAGTCGGCTGCTGCGGCCTTCTTATAACCATCACTGCGATAATCGGTTTGGTAGAAACCGCTGCCTTTAAAAACGATTGCAGCGCCCGATCCGAAGAGTCGTTTGAGCTTTTTCTTTTTGCACTCAGGGCACTTGGTTAAGACTTCGTCGTTGATTCCCTGAAAGACTTCAAGTTGATGTCCGCATGCGTCGCATTCGTAGTCGTACGTTGGCATCTTGCAACTAAATGATCATGGTGAGGATGGGAAGAAGGAAGGTTCGGCATTGGCGAAGCGAAGTCGAGGACACCGCAAGTTCCGCTAGCACCGAGCATCCATTGTAGCATCGCCACTCGGTATCTCTTCAAGCGGGTAGTCCCATTTATTGCCGTACTTCTGTTGCCGTATTTCCGACCGGCTTCCTCGGCTACCGCTTGCCCTGTTCAGCATTTCAATGTTTGGCAATTGGCCTGTTTAGCGGTTGCCGAGTCCCGCGTTAGGGTTTGATGCCTGCTGGGCTCCGGGTGCGGGGCCGGGTTGGAAGTTGTTTTGCAGGATTTTCCAGTCCGCTGGTGGCTTCTCGGGAATGAAGTTGCCCAAGAAACGTTGAAATCCAGCACCAATGGCATTGCGTTTGGAATCTTGGAATTCGTAGTGGTCCCACTTCGGAGCATTCTTGGCATGAAAATTAGGAGCGTACATCAGCAACGCCCGCGGCAAAAATGTTTCCGCATCGAGTGCGATCTGTACAAGCTTGTACTGCGCACGATCTTCTTGCCGTTTGGGCCATGCTTCAATCAGGAGCATTCCTTCTGCTGGAGCCTGAACTTGACGAACCCAATATCGCTGCTGAATCTGCTGGGCGTCCAAATTGAAGACAAACGGAAGAGGGCTATTGAAAATCTTTTGGCCACGCATATCGGGTGGCAGCGTCTGAATGCGACACTCCTTGCGACCGCGGTCAAACTCGATGAGCTGTTCGCCATTGCAAACCCAGTGTTCACCAAATTGGCCAGGTTGTGGTTGCAGGACCGGTTGTTGGTTGGCGTCGTAGCCGCTGAAGAACACGAGACGATCCACTCTGAACAGACCTTTGTCAGGAGCGGCATACTTGATCACTCCGTCCGCGCGGGAGGCGAACTGACCCTGTGGGGCGGCGAACATGTCGTAATGCCACCTTGTGAACGCGCACTCCAGCGTTTTCATGCTCTTGCTCTGCTGTTCCCAGTTCAATAGCAAGGTCTGAAGTTGCGATTGTGCTGCAGCATTCAGTGCGGGGAACGGTTGTGCAACGACTGCTCCCGCAGCATCCTGCTTTGCAACACGTGTCACTGGCGGTTGTGTTTGTCCATTCTGAGCCGGGCGAGAGCCCACGGGTTGGCCAATCGTTTGTTGACCCAAAGCAGGGGTGAGTTTTCCTGCTGGTGAGAAGCTGAGAAGCGTGACCAACGCGGAGATCGTTAGCAGTCGCATCATCCGTGACGCCTGTGTTGATTCGGAATGGATCGGTAGCTGGGTGCCTCTTGCACCTAATTCTGCCGTAGATCCTACCGATCTAGCCCGATTCAGCGAAAGACGAATCGAGCAACCGAGGTTCAACAGGGGTGAACCTGTTTTGCTAGCGTTTTGCGAAGACCTTTTTGAGCTCATCAAGGCTAGTCAGGCCACGAGCGACGGTGAGGACCGCTTCGGCCTGCATCCCGCGATGGCCTTCACTTTTTGCGATTTGATTGAGCTGGTTGAGGTCTTGGGTTTTAAGCAGCGCCGCTTTTAACTTCTCACCCGGAACCAACAATTCAAAAATAGCGATGCGTCCGTGGTAACCGCGTCCCGCACACGCTCCACAAGGTTCAATTGGGGCGGGGCGACCATTTTCGTCCACCTGCTGCTCAATCGGAGGTGGGACGAAAGGCTTGTAGAGCATGGCGACTCGGCCGGCGGGAATCCCTAATTGGTTCAGTAATTGGGGGGCCGGTTCAAAGCCTACCTTGCACTGGTCGCATAGTCGCCGTACCAAGCGCTGGCCGATTACTGCTCCGAGCGTCGAGGCAATTTCCGCCGCACTCTCTTTGTACTTCGCGAGAAAGGCAACGAGTCCCTGCATGGCGGTCGGTGCTACCATGCGAGAGTAGATTTGTTTTTCGGTCTTCTTGATCTGCTCTACCGCTAGCCGCATCGACTCGGCATCCGGCATTTCCGGAAAGATCAGGACGTCTGGCTCTTTGAGGATTGCGCTTTTCACCACACTCGCCAGATCCTTCTCGGTGTCGCCACCGAAGTAGTTCGGATTGACGTTGATGATTTCTGGTTCTGGATGCTCTTGATGTTCGAACGACTGAAAGTCTCGAACGAGTTTGTCAGCCGCCTCGAGTGCGATGTTCCACGTCGTGGTGAGCCCTTCGGCTTTGGGGGCGGTGATCAGGATGCTGTTGCCGTGTGCATCGAGTGACTCTTTGAATTGCGCGTACATTTTGTCTCGCATGCCCAAATCAGACATGCGTTCAAACGGCACCTTGTCCGGCTCAATCTTAGCCATCACTTGTTCGCCGGTTGGAGTGCCGCGTGATTGGAGGCTAAGAGTGAATTTGCTTTTCGCAACTTTTAAACCAAGTTTTCCCGCTTGCGTTGAACGTCGATCCGTGGCGTTCATGAGGCAAAGCTGCTTCATTGCAACCAGCATCGCATCCCCTAGTTCACGTTCCATGGGAGGCAGTTGCTCCCATGCACCGTCAACCTGGTAGCGAATCGCACATGACGCTTTGGTGTAATCGAGCAACATGTGTGTTGCGCGTGACTGAATCGCATGCGCGAGTTGACCACCAGCGACCGAATAACCGACCGCTTGGCGGGTTTGAATCAGAAGCGACTGAGACTCTGATTGGTCTTTGATGCGAGGAACGAATTCAACTGGTTGAACGGTTTGCCAAAGTTGGATTTCTTGTTGCTCAGCCATCAGATGGCAGTCTCTTCTGTAAGGTTGTGAATGGTGGCGGACTCGGAAATCAATAGGAGCATCCTAGCGTTGGATGGCTCTTGGCTCAATGATTCCGCATTTCTGACCGGAATGCGAATTTTAAAGATTCCAACCGCGTTAAAGGATACCAGGGGCTTTTACATCAATGCCTTTGAGTGCCATCTTGAGAGCATCTTTGTTCGGTGCCACCGCAAAGGCTGTCGGGCGATCAATCAGTTCGTCATCAATCAGACCCTTGAGACTCATGGTGAAGTCTTGCATGCCGTCTTCCGCACCGATGCGAATCGCATCAGGAAGTTTCTGGTCTTGGCCTTCGAGTACCAGTTTGCGAATCATGGGACTAAAGGTCATCACTTCGCACGTTGGAACACGCGGTACGTTTGGCCGAATGCTCTTGAGAAGTTTCTGTGCGACGATGCCTTTCATGTTGAACGCAATCGCCGAGCGAATTGCATTGTGCATTTCTTCTGGGAACAAGTCCAAAATACGGCCGATGGTGGTCGATGCACTCGATGCGTGAATCGTTCCGAAAACCAAGTGGCCGGTCTCTGCTGCGTGAATCGCCGTCATGAAGGTTTCTTCGTCACGTAACTCACCGACCAGAATGATGTCGGGGTCTTCACGCACTGCATGCTTCATCCCGATCTCAAAGTCCTTGACGTCCTGTCCTACTTCGCGCTGGTTAATCAGGGACTTGTCTTCGGTGAAAATGAATTCGATCGGGTCTTCGAGAGTTAGGATGTGTTTGCGGTAGATACTGTTGATGTAGTTAAGCATCGAGCCGATCGTCGTACTTTTTCCCGACCCGGTCACACCAGCAAGTAGGATCATGCCTTGATCGTAGTGGCATAATTGCTCGATCGACTCAGGCAGGTAGAGGCCTCGGAAATCCGGGATGAAGTTATTGATCCGTCGAGCGACCAATCCGATGTTGCCGAGTGCCTTTAGCATATTGACGCGGAATCGCCAGCGAACCCCGTCAACGTGAATCGTGTGCGAGAAGTCAGCACCGCCTTCTTCCTCGAAGATGTTCAGATTGCGTTCGTCCATCATCGGTAGCAGCAGATCCACCATTTCTTCCGCTTCGATCGGCGGTCGGTTCAGTGGCTTGAGGGTTCCCGCCACACGCACCATCGGCGGCTGCCCCACTTTCATGTGAAGGTCGGAACCTTCGAGCTTAACCAACGCTTTGAAAATCTTGTCGACCTCAAGTTCCCCCTTGTCTTGAAGCAGACTCTCGCGAAGCCTCGCTGCGACCGCTTCAGCGGTGTTTGACATGGTAGGTTGCGAAGGTGCAGGTTTTCCAGATTTCGACGACATATTCGAACGTTCTCTCGGTGTTGTTTTTCAGTCAGCAGTCCAACGACTGAATCTCTGATGAACGGGTGCCTTCCCTTGAAGCTGCGCAACGTCTTTCTTGGGATTGCTATCAAATAAGAGGAGACACAGTTTAATCCATTGTTTGACTGTGTTTGCAAGCAATTCCGCGGATGTCTCTACAGACCTTTGCCGAGGTTTGCTTGGTCTTTAGGTTTATCGCTCGAGGTACCGACCTGTCGGGACGCTTTTTCGGTTTTTTTCACCGATTTAGCATCCTTTCATCATCCAAGGCTCGGATGCGATTCATGTGAAATTTTTTTCATGAAAAGGCATCGCGATTCGATCACCAGCGATTTTTCCACTGAGTAATTGAGCAAAGAAGTGGCGGCCGCAGAGGTGTTGATCGTAAAACGCGATCACCGACTGTCGCATCTGGTTCAGCTCTGTTTGTTCCATGGAAAGGACTCGCCTGATTGATTCGACAAGTCCATCTTTGCCCGAGAAGCGAATCGCATTGATGCCGTCGGTCAACTCTGGATAGACGCGGTCGCCGTACTCGAGAATTGGGATCGTGCCAACCGCCATCGCCTCGGTCAAATGGTGGCAAATGGGTTGTCGACCACCGGGGCCACAGAGGAAGAAATGGGAACCCGCGAGTTTCGCAAGCCACCCCTTCGAATCGATGGGAAAATTCTTGCTATCGAGTAGCTGAATGATTTTGGGAGGTACGTGACAATCTTCCACTGCTCGGTCTTGATCGCAGGTGTCCCAATTCACTTTATCTTGACTTCGCGTCTCAGTTACCTGCTTTGGGAAGTGATTTCGTACCACATCCAAAACTTCTAGCCTGCTGAGAATCTTGAACTGTTCACGCATCCATTTCGTGCCGTACTTCGGCTTTTGGCAGCCAGCAAACAGGATCAAGTTCTGGCGTTTTTGTAGATTGCGGAGCAGGTGCCGCTGATCCTCGTCGAGGTACTCGAGTGTCCACGGATGCATGGGGTAGGGCATGATCGGAGGTTGCGTTGGAACTTCTCGACCAATTTGCATTCGCATGTACCGGCTACCTCTCGCGTCAAAACACTCTTTCTCGCTTCGGGTAATCTGATAATCACCCAGGACGAGTGCATTTTCCGGGATCTTTTCGCCTGACCGAAGGTAACCAGAATGCGGCAAGTTGAGCATCTCGCGACCAAACGTCTTGTGCACAATTCCGCTGAGCAGGAAATGACGGCAGCGAAGAAGCGTCTTGACGCGATTCTCCGCAGCATAATGAGCCATCGTGTAGAGGTGCCTACCACCATCAAACATCAGGTTTGTGGTGCGAAGATCCAAGACAAGTGGCGGAGAGGAGAGAGCGGCGGAGTCTGCCGCTTTTTTTCTTGAGACGAGTCGACTCGCTTTGACTCCAGCTACCGGATAACGGATGAGGAGTTTCAGTGTGATCAAAGCGAGTCTCTGCGGTTCAGTCTGCTAAGTGTTCGAGCCTCAACCCGTGACGGGGTTCAGCTAACTTATCAACGTCGCTTGAATCTCGACGTGAATCACACTCACAGGCACCCACCGAAATCATCTGAAGCAGATCTCGGTGAATCCGTTGGACCGGAGCGGGATTAACCTTCGACGTTAAGTCCCATGCTGCGGGCGGTGCCCTCGATCATGCGTACTGCGTGATCAATGTTGCGTGCATTGAGGTCAGCCATTTTCTTTTCGGCGATCTCTTTACACTGGTCAAGAGTGACGGTTCCAACTTTGGTTTTGTTGGGAACACCACTACCTTTAGCGATACCGGCAGCCTCTTTGAGCATTGATGCGGCAGGAGGGCTTTTGGTGATGAAATCGAAGCTACGGTCGTTGTAGACGGTAACGATGACAGGGATCGGTGTGCCGTTGTATTCCTTGGTGCGGTCGTTGAATGCGGTGACAAATTGACCGAGGTTCACGCCGTACTTACCAAGCGAGGTACCAACCGGCGGTGCAGGTGTCGCTTGACCACCGGGGATTTGAAACTTTGCGATACCGGAAACTTGCTTAGCCATAGTAAAAACTTAAAAACGCTGTTTTGTGATGAAAGTGGTGGGTTACCTTCCGGAAGTCTCAGAAGCGGTGCCGCTGATGTCTTTGCCCAAAAGGTGTTGAACCGATCCTTTTTGCTCTCAGAGAGTCGCATCATAAGAAGGATTCTGAAAGCTGCAAGTCGACTAAAGTGGTTCGACTTGCCAGTGATCAAGTTCCATCGGAACACTACGTCCGAAAATATTGATGATGACCGTCACGCGACCGTTCGCTTCATCGACGGCATCAACATCGCCTTCCTGATTCTCGAAGTTGCCTTCCTTGACCCGAACTCGGTCACCGACCTTGAACGGGATGCCAATTTTGATTTGTGGTTCATCTTCATCATCGTCGATGGGCTGATTAATGAAGCGTTCAATGTCAGCTGGTTCCATCGGCATTGGCTTGCCAGCTGAGCCGGTGAAGTCGCTAATTCCGCCCGTTTCCCGAACGAGGAACCAAGTGTCATCATTAATCAGCATGTTCACCATGATGTAACCAGGGAGCAGTTTTCTTTTGCTCACACGGCGTTTACCATCACGAGTGAAGGTCGCGACATCTTCGGTGGGAACCACGATTTCGCCGAAAAACTCGCCCATGCCTTCCATGCGAACGCGTTTTCTCAACGCATCAGCAATCGAATCTTCACGGTTGAACGCAACCTTGAGGATGTACCAATCCATCTTGGCTTCGTCATCAACCACGGCGGCGGGAGTTGTGTTGGGGTCCGGCGGAGCCGCTGGTGGTAATTCCGGCGCGGAGCTCACCTCATCAGCGTCCGAAGCCTGAGCCTCGACAACCTCTTGAGATTCCATGTCGGAAGTGTCCGTGTCCCCTGCGGGATCGGAATCTTGTGTTAGTTCGGCGTCGTTTGGGTCGGCTTGATTCACTGGCTTGAGGCCCAACAGAGTCAGGCGTTGTTAGGAAAGGTTCAAAAGGATCGATGCAGCGTCGCTACATTGTGACCCCGATTGCACTGAAAACCTGCTGCCAAATGATATCAAACAGGAACAGTGAAATGGCAAGAAAAAAGATGGTGAAGATCACAACGAACGCCGCACGGACCAGTTCGTCCTTACTTGGCCAAGTGACTTTGTTCATTTCCGCTTCAACAGCGATTAGAAAGTCAGCAAATCGCGGCCAGTTGACGAGCCGGAAGCCTGTCCAAATACCTAGTGCAAGGAGCACACCAGCGGTGATCGAAGCGGTGCTTGAGCCCGTGTTGCCACCACGTATGAAAGAGTACAGTGCCCAGCATGCAAGACCAACAATGATCCAGATCGCCAAGCAGGTTAGCTGCCTCACGATGCGGCCTTGATTCGGCTTGTAGACTCCGGCACTCACTAGCTCGCGGCTAAGTGGGGAGTTGTTCGTTCCTGCGATCTCTCGGGACACCCGTTGCACTCCAACAAGAGTTATTCAATGCACCCTGTATTCATCCTTGAATCAGGCATTCATACGATTTGAATTGAGACGATTTTGGTTCTGGCTGAGACCGCTTCATCTCACTTCTTGCATCAGCAGGGGCGGAGGGACTTGAACCCGCAACCGCTGGTTTTGGAAACCAGTGCTCTGCCAATTGAGCTACACCCCTGTCAAGGGTCAGGCGTTTCCATCGTACGATGGTAACGAATCAACCCTTAATCACCAATGACCAACGAAGGGCGAAACCTCCGCTGGCCATTGATTTGGTTTTTCACCGAGTCATCTTGATTACTCGATAATCTTGGTAACAACACCACTACCTACGGTGCGGCCACCTTCGCGAATCGCGAAACGAACACCATCGTCCATCGCGATTGGCTTGTGCATTTCGACTTCAACTTTAACGTTGTCGCCAGGCATGCACATTTCAGCGCCAACCAAGTTCGCCGTTCCGGTCACGTCAGTGGTGCGGAAGTAGAACTGTGGGCGGTAACCGCTGAAGAATGGAGTGTGACGGCCACCTTCGTCTTTGCTGAGGCAGTAAACCTCTGCTTCGAACTTGGTGTGTGGGGTGATGCTGCCTGGCTTTGCCAAGACTTGACCACGTTGGATGTCTTCACGCTTCACACCACGGAGAAGGCAACCGACGTTATCGCCAGCACGACCTTCTTCCATTTCCTTGCGGAACATTTCAACACCGGTGCAGGTGGTCTTGGTGGAGTCCGAGGAAAGGCCGACGATTTCGACTTCTTCACCAACTTTAACCACACCACGCTCGACACGACCAGTCGCAACGGTACCACGACCTTCGATCGAGAAGACGTCCTCGATTGCCATCAAGAATGGCTTGTCGTCTTCACGAACTGGCTCAGGAATGTACTCATCAAGAGCGTTCATGAGGTCAGTGATGCACTGGCTGGCATCTGGGTCAGCAGGGTTGTTGTACGCAGGCAGCGACGAACCGCGGATCACAGGCACGTCATCCCCAGGGAAGTCGTACTTGCTGAGCAATTCACGAGCTTCAAGCTCAACCAACTCGAGCAACTCTTCGTCGTCGACGAGGTCGCACTTGTTGAGGAACACAACGATGTAAGGAACACCAACCTGACGAGCCAAGAGAACGTGCTCTTTGGTCTGAGGCATTGGACCGTCAGCGGCGGAGACCACGAGGATCGCACCGTCCATCTGAGCAGCACCGGTGATCATGTTCTTGATGAAGTCGGCGTGACCCGGGCAGTCAATGTGTGCGTAGTGGCGGTTGTCCGACTCGTACTCGACGTGTGCAACCGCAATGGTCACGGTTTTGGTCGAGTCACGAACGGTACCACCCTTGGCGATATCCGAGTAGCCTTTTGCTTGAGCCAAGCCTTTGGCGGCCTGAACTGCAAGGATTGCACCGGTCGTGGTTGTTTTACCGTGGTCAATGTGACCGATGGTACCAACGTTCACGTGGGGCTTTGTACGATTAAAAGTTTCCTTAGCCATTTCTCATTCACCTGCACCTGACTGTGCCACTACCAGCCGGAGATACGCTCCATTCTGGCCCAAATCGTCAGCGACCGTGTTCACACCCACGGTTGAATCGCCGATTCTCTGGCCGCACGAGCCGAGCTCGTTCAACACTATCGAAACGAAAATTTACACCTCACACTCCCCTGTGGAATGTGAGTCAATTACTCAAAAATTGTTCGGTCAACGAAGTCTGACGCGATCCTGTGAGGGGCGCGTGGATTCTTCGATGCCTAGTTGTCGCGAAAACTCGCCAATCTTGCAATCACCAATTCGCAAAAACTACCCCCAATTGGGATGCATTTTTCGGAAAAGGGACCGCTAAAGAAACGCAGGCTCGCAGATGACCCCCAGATTGGGATTTTCCGCGTTTGCTGCCGGCTCGCTCCAGCTTTGTCTCTCTCGGCTTGGGGCGAATTAGAAGTGCCATGGTTGGCAGGCTCTAGCAACGCTCTCCCGCTTCAAAATCCAAAGCAGAGCTGCTGATGGGACTTGAACCCATGACCTCTTCCTTACCAAGGAAGTGCTCTACCACTGAGCTACAGCAGCGAATCGACAAAAAGCGGGTGAAGGGAATCGAACCCTCACAACCAGCTTGGAAGGCTGGGGCTCTACCGTTGAGCTACACCCGCGGTGCGAATGACCCATTGTGGAAAAACCACTTTGGATGACCTCGCTATCGATCGTGAAATTTGAGCGTTTTCGTGTATCGCTAAAACGTTCCAGCATGTGCTCAGTCATCATCTTTGATTTTCGAGCAGTGTGTTGGTCGCCGAAGTGACGCAATCGGTCAAATCAGGGACTCACACCTTCGCTGAAAGATTTAATGGGGGCTACAGGATTCGAACCTGTGTAGGCATAGCCAACGGATTTACAGTCCGTCTCCTTTAACCACTCGGACAAACCCCCAAGTGTTGTTTTGTCGAGCCATACGACTCAACGCTCTGACTTCAGATCTTTGTTTTTTTTTCTACCTCGTCAATCGGTCAACTTGTCTGATCGGGTCAATTCACCGAGATTTTGGAGTTGATAGAGGTTTCAGTCGCCCAAATCAACTCTATTTTCTTGGCGTGATGCTCCGAAGAGCCAGCGGAGGGACTCGAACCCACGACCGGCTGATTACAAATCAGCAGCTCTGCCAACTGAGCTACGCTGGCGGTCGCCCACAGGCTGACAGCGAAATCGCTGCATTTCAGCACTTTGGGAACGGCAGAGTGTAGCGACACGTCACGATCGAGCAAGGTGAATCCTGCCTGTTGTCTGTGTTTCTGCGGACTTTTTGCAGTCGCTGCGAGGTTCGTAGCGGTTGCTGCACAAAAAAAGCAGGCCACCCCATGCGGGAGGGCCTGCTCGTGATTCAGTGCCAGCGAGTGGTGATTAGCCAACCTTCGCAGTCTTGACCGTCGCGATGATCACACTAGCAACCTTGTAGGGGTCTGCGTTTGAAGCAGGGCGTCGATCCTCGAGGTACCCACTCCAGTTGTGCTCAACGGTGAAGATCGGGATTCGGATCGATGCACCGCGGTCTGAGACGCCGTAGCTAAACTTGTCGATCGACTGAGTCTCGTGAAGACCTGTGAGGCGTTGATCGTTGTCAGCACCGTAAACGTCGATGTGCTGCTTGATACGTGGTTCAAACGCTTGGCAGACAGCTTCAAATACTTCTTTGCTGTTCGCAGTACGCAGAAGGGTGTTGGAGAAGTTTGCGTGCATTCCGCTACCATTCCAATCGCCTTTGACTGGCTTGCAGTGCCAGTTGATCGACAAACCATATTTTTCAGCGGTTCGCTCGAGCAGGTAACGAGCAACCCAAATTTGGTCGCCTGCTTCTGCTGCACCCTTGGCGAAAATCTGGAATTCCCACTGACCCATCATCACTTCGGCGTTGATGCCTTCGACGTTCAAGCCAGCTTCGAGGCATTGCTCGAGGTGCTCTTCGACGATTTCACGACCAACTGCTTTGCCAGCACCGACGCTGCAGTAGTAAGGTCCTTGGGGACCAGGGTAGCCTTCAGCAGGGAAGCCGATCGGCTTGTTGGTTTCAGGATCCCAAATGGTGTACTCTTGCTCGAAACCAAACCAAAAATCATCGTCGTTGTCGTCGATGGTTGCTCGTCCGTTGCTGACGTGCGCGGTGCCGTCGTGATTGAGCACTTCGCACATCACGAGGTAGCCGGTGCCGATCCGGTCTGGGTCAGCACAAACGAAAACGGGCTTCAAAAGGCAGTCCGAAGAGCCGCCTGGGGCTTGCTCGGTAGAAGAACCATCAAAGCCCCACATTGGAGCGTCTTCGACGTTGCCGCTGAAGTCTTCGACGATTCGGGTTTTGCTTCGTAGGCTTTGGGTAGGCTGATAGCCATCGAGCCAAAGATACTCCAACTTGCACTTAGTCATTGCTGTGATTCCCCTTTGTGAACCAGTGATGTGGAACTGTGTGCCGATCGATTTCAAACAACACGAAACCGATCGAAGATTAACGATGCATTCCTAACGGATATCTACCTACCTCCGCCCGGACCCGCAGACTGCAGAATTGAGCATTGCATTCGCACTGCCGATGGCAGTTACGAACTTCTGCAATCGCTTTCGCAATCATACGGGGGCGACAACATCACGTTCCCTCGCGAGCGTCTCGCCCAATACTCGATAACCATACCCTAAATTTCATTTTGCGAAAGTGGCGAAGCGACGGACTTTGTCGCAGATCCACCGTCTCTAACGCAGGTTTTCGGTGATCACCTCGCTGTCTTGATAGCCTAACCGGCACGCTTTAACTCGGATCTGATCAGCCGTTTTGGGGCGTTTGATTGGTCTGGTAAAGAGGTTCCAACGTCCCCATTGATCCCCCCGTTTGATTTGATAAACGATCGATGATCCATCCGTCGGGCAGGTAAGGGTGAGATTGTCTCCAACGATGTCAATTGATGGGCGTCCTGTTACCGGTGTTGTTCCCCCCGGTTTCATCTCCTCCATCAAGACAGCTTCGGGAATCATCCCCGTGTCACCCAGCGTTTCTTGCAGGTCCTCGGCTGCCTGACGCATGGTGATTAGTCGCTCAGCGTGCTGAGGATCTTCCGCAAGATTTTTCAGCTCCCAAGGATCATTTTCTGTGTCGTATAGCTCTTCGATTGGTTTTGGTGACTTAAACCAGTTGTTCTGTCCGCCGACCAATCGCTGTGCAGCCGAAAGTCGTCTCCAGTCCTGCATCGTCGGCATCTGGTCCATGTAATCGATGTGCTGTGAGTAGGGGATGTCCGGTTGGTAATTGCGGATGTACTTCCAGCGTCGATCTCGTACGCCGCGTTGTAGTTCAATCGCCTCATCCATTCGGTCTCGGTGGAAGAAGAGATGTGTGGGTTCCGGTTGTCTCTGGTCACCAATCAGAATCCTCCCCTGCATGTAGTCAGGCACCTTCAGCCCTGCGGCCGATAGCATGGTGGGTGCTAGATCTACTGTGTTCACTAGGTCTTCCCTGATACTGCCCTCAGCGATCTTGCCCGGCCATCGCATGATCATTGGGACGAGGGTTCCGCTGTCGTAGATCCATCGCTTGCCTCGCGGCATCCCCATTCCGTGATCGCTCCAGAAGACCACGAGGGTGTTTTCAGCCAAGCCATCCTTTTCAAGCCGGTTCAAGATTTCGCCGGCCATTTGATCCATTAGCGTGATGTTGTCGTGGTACCAAGCCCAATCTTTTCGAGCCGATGCGGTATTGGGAAGGTAGTCGGGAAGAGTGTCACCGACCACCACTGGGTCATGCTGGTTTTCGCTGCCAATTTTTTGGATCACTTCCGCGTGTTTCGCATCGCCGTGACGAATCTGGCTTTCATGACAAACCGTCAGATTGACCACACTGAAAAAAGGTTGCTCCGAGTCAGGGCGTTCCCTCCAGTCTTTGTGGCCATTGCCCTGTCTGTCCCAAATGCTCTCGGTCGGTGCGAACTGGTAGTCCGTCTTGCTTCGGTTGGTGGTGAAGTAGCCAGCTGCTCGCAAGTATTCGGCAAACGCTTTGACCGGTGCCGGAGGGATGATCAGGCTACGCATGTGCTGTGAGCCAATGGCGGGGGCGTACATCCCAGTGATCACTGAGCTGCGCACCACGGCACAGACCCCTGCGGGAGTGAACGCACGGTCAAATCTCGCGCCCTGTTTCGCAAGTCGATCCAAATTGGGAGTGATTGCGTGTTTGTCGCCGTAGCAGCCGAGGTTCGGTGAAATATCTTCACAGCTGATCCAAAGGATGTTGGGGCGTTGTTGATCTGCGTTAGCGCAAGACGCAGTGACACCGTGTGCGGCAATCATGATCGCGGTCATTGCGAACAGTGAGAAAGTTCGGGGAGTGAGGCCGCGGTGGTTTGGTGACTGATTCATGGTGGTGTTCGAGTAATGAGGTGCGAGTGCGGTGCGAGTGCGAGGTGATCTGTTTACGAGGTGATTTGGGCGTGATAGCGTCTAGCGTGGTGGTGAAGCTTTTAGTTTTCGCAGAGCGTTGATCGCTTCGCCTCCGAGGTGGTAGTCGCCGCCTTTGGTTCCCGGCCGATTGGCATCAAGTGTTTTCTCGAGTGCTGCTGTGGCTTCGATTGCAGGCGGGCCAATTTGGCCGATCAAAAAAGCCGAAGCGCAAGCCATGCCACGTTCGGGGTAGTCCAGTGTTTTGATCATGAATTGCAACGGGCGATCGAGTTTTCCTGCGCGGCACAGAGCATAGGAAGCCGCGAGGCGAACAGAATGCATGTGGTCGTTTTGTTGAATGTCACTGAGTTGATCGATCGACCGCTGCAGCGAATCACCCCCTATGTCACCGAGTGCCTCGGCGGCGATGTATCTCATTGCTGGATCCGCATGAGAGAGTGTTTTGCGAAGCTCAGGTGCCGCTTCACTGCCAAAACGAGCCAATGATCTTGCTGCACGCAATCGAACTTCTCGTTGAGGAGAATCGAGCAGTGCGGTGTGTTCTGCGGCGGTCTTGCCGGCAACACGAGCGTTCTCTTGAGCCATGCAGGAAATCTGAAAAGGCTTCCCTTGGATCGTTCCGATGGAAACAAGCAGTCCCGCGAAAAGAAGTCGAATTGGCAATTGGGTCTCTAGCATCAGTCAGTGTTCGATTGAAGAGAAGTGATGAGATGGATCCGTTCTGTAGAGCCGACATCGTAGCGTTTATCGCAACGTCGCGTGCTCGGCACCGGCGAACATGCTGAGGATTCTTTTGCCGTGGGAGCGTTTGCCAAAGTGGATTTCGATTTCTCATCCCTAGAAAAAATCGCCAGATTGCTTATGTTCTCACCAGTCAACATCAACTCAGAAGGTAACTGCACCAACGGATCGGTCACTTCAATTGATCCGGTTGCGAGTCACGCGAAGGGTCTTTCACTGCTGAGAGATTTTGACGCTACCTTTGAATTATGCTGTTTCCTTTTTACACCCGAAGAGAAAATGAAAGTCGCCACGTTTGATACCGACAAGGGAACAATTCGCATCGAGTTGTTCGCAGAGCAGACCCCCAAGACTGTTGAGAACTTTGAAACACTCTGCGGTAAAGGGTTTTATGACGGCCTGACCTTCCATCGAGTCATCAGTGACTTCATGATCCAAGGCGGTTGTCCTCAAGGCACTGGTACTGGCGGGCCTGGTTATCAATTCGAAGATGAGTTTGATCCGTCCTTGCGCCATGACGGTCCCGGCATTCTTTCGATGGCCAATGCGGGCCCGAACACCAATGGATCGCAGTTCTTCATCACACACGTTGCCTGTCCGCATCTGGATGGTCGGCACAGCGTGTTCGGTAAGGTGCTCGAGGGACAAGATGTGGTCGACAGCATCGCGCAGGGTGACATCATGAAGACCGTAAGAGTCACCGAAGAGTAATTGGGTCTCGCCTTCTTTGAATCACGCTCTTCTTGTCGGCACCGATCACGCTCGATCGGCGGGCTTGAGAAGGGCGTGGCGATGGAAAATCTGGTTAGGTGACAGACTTGTGCTCGCATCGAATGTGCATCAACAGTCGATGTGCATGAACGATCGATGTGTATTGAAACTCGATGTGTGGGTAGAATTGGCAAGGTTAAGCCGAATCACGCTAATCGAGGCAGAGATAAACTGAGTCACCATCGTCAAGCACCCAATGTCTTGGTTCGAAATAACGGACAGGTCACCGAGGGAACACAGGGCACCAATGGAGCACAGGGCACCAATGGAAACGGTGCCTTGCTGCTACTGATTCAACCCGTCTTGGCGGTTCGCTGGCTTCTGGGCCTGTTTGTTGGCACCCTGCTTGTGGCGATCACGTCGCCTTGGTTCACTCGGAGTTACCTGCCACTTGTGGTTGATCCGGTGCGGCAGACATGGGTTCTATCTCCCGGGAGCGAATATCGGTGGCGTAGTGAAGGTTATGCCAACACCGCCATCGGCCCGATGGGGCTTCCAGGTAAAACGCGATCGCTGGGAAAATCGAGATCGTTGGTTCCCAGAACGCGTTTAACCGATCGCTCGCCTTTCCCTCGAAACTCTCAAGCGGATGTATTGAGAATTGCCATGTGGGGCGATTCGCAGGTCGAAGGTGTTTGTCTTGATGACAAAGATAAATTGTTCGCAATGACCGAGTATCTGTGCGGTGGAGCCGTCGAGGTTTTCCCGCTTGCACGTAGCGGTCAGGATGCAGCGGACTGGGTGACGCAGATCCCCGCTGTGGAAGAAGCTCTGCAGATAGACTTACATCTCGTCGTGCTGGCAGATTTAGAAGACGTGTTGGCTGCCGTGCAGGCTCCACTTTCTCCACCTACCGAATCAGATGTCGCCGCCGCGAACGCTGCGATCGCTGCGAGGTTTCCAGCATTCATCATTCAGGCAGCAAGGAACCTGCTTACCGAAGATGATGGGGTGAGTCGTCGCCGACTCAGATTCGGTGTCGGGCCGGTGAATACGGAACCCGTCCTTGCATCCAATGTATCAAATATCGATTCAGCTCCCGTGCATGCAGTATCGCCTTTGCCGCAGAATGAATCTGTGCCTCAGCAGGATTGGGATGCTGCGTTTCATTCGCTCAAGCAGGTGACCGCAAAGCCGATCTGGGTTTTCGACGCGCCGGTGTCACCGCAAATCGTGGATGGGAGAGTGCAAACTCAGACCATCGAAGATCCTAGTTTTGTTGCGATGAAACGAGCCGCAGTCGAGCATGGCGTGATGGTGCTATCTGCTCGCGAACGCTTTCGCGAAGAAGCTTCTGTCGGAAGATGGCCACACGGTTTTCAAAATGGTCGAATCGGAAGCGGGCATCTCAATGCTCACGGTAATCGGTTGATTGCAGGGATTCTTGCCAAGGCGATTGAAGCTAATCTTATCAGACCCTCTTCACTGCAAGCAGGTTCGCCCTCCTCGAACTCAGCGTTGGGGGATTAGCAATCATGCTGTTTACTCAGTTGGAGTTCCTGCTTTTTTTTGTGATGGTTTTATTGTTCGTATGGAGTTCTCGAACGCCACGCATCCGCCACTCGTTTTTGTTGCTGGCAAGCTATTACTTTTACGCTTACTGGGATTATCGATTTTGCGGTTTGATTTTTTTGTCGACCGTGATTGATTACACCGTCGCGAGTCGAATCGAGCGTGCGCCGAATCATCGTGCTAAGCGTTTACTACTTTGCCTTAGCCTCTTCGCAAACTTAGGTTTACTAGGCTTTTTTAAGTACTGCAATTTTTTCATTGATTCCGCAACGCCGCTTCTCGAGGCGATGGGATTGGGTACTTCATCGCTCTCGATCATCTTGCCGGTTGGGATTTCGTTTTACACGTTTCAAACCCTGAGTTATACGATTGACGTTTATCGCGGTGTGATCAAGCCAGTGGAGCGTTGGATTGATTTTGCGATGTACGTATCGTTCTTTCCGCAATTGGTTGCTGGTCCAATCGTTCGCGCCAGCGAGTTCCTGCCGCAGTTGCAACGGATGCCGCAGTGGTCGAGTCGACGTTTCTATGGTGGCGCCCAGCAAATGCTCCGTGGAGCCATTAAGAAAGTGATCCTTGCTGATCGATTGGCAGAGATGGTCGATGTGGTGTTTGCGGGATCCGATCTTTACAGCGGTGCAACTCTTTTTGTGGCTGCGTGCGCCTATGCGGGGCAGATCTACTATGACTTTTCCGGATACAGTGATTTGGCAATCGGTGCAGCAAAGATGCTTGGTTATCGGTTCCCGATCAATTTTCGCCACCCTTACCTCTCGACCTCGCTTTCTGATTTCTGGCGGCGATGGCACATGACGCTATCTCGTTGGCTGAGGGATTACTTGTATATCTCTCTCGGTGGTAGTCGAGGTGGGACACTGAAAACGTCTCGGAACCTGATCATCACGATGCTTCTCGGTGGTCTATGGCATGGTGCGGCGTGGACGTTTGTTCTGTGGGGCTTACTGCATGGTTTGGGATTGGTTGTGGAACGATTCTTTCGTCCTGCAACCAAAAAGATTGTGGATACAGAGGCAGTCGATTTGACTTCAGGAGTTAAATCGTTAACTCGCCTTGGGCAGCATTTTCGTATCGCGGTTAACGCGATGTTTACATTGTCTGTGGTGTTGGCGGGTTGGGTGCTTTTTCGGAGCGAAAGTCTGGACACGGCGGTCGCTTATTTGCTCCGTATGCTCACTGGGGCTGATGGAATTGATTGGTTCCCGCCACTGGCGATTGCTGCGATCGCCTGCCTTGTGGCCGAGCATTTACTTTGGTTGACGCGTTTCAGGCCGATGATGAGATTGCCTTTTGATGCATGGTACAGCCCGATTCTCACGGCAATCATGGTATGGGTGTTATTGCTGTATGCTCCGGTTGGTTTTCGACCGTTTGTCTACTTTCAGTTTTAATTCCCCTGATCCACCATTCTCAATTCAGACCATTTGATCTGATGGTCTACGGAGGTCACTTTGTGGTAGGTCAGGGTTAAAGCGGTAACGGTTCCGAGTGCAATCGCGGCAGCGATGACAAACATGATCATGATTTGATAGTTCACTGCCCGCATCGGTGCAGCTCCGGCAAGAAGTTGGCCGGTCATCATTCCTGGAATGCTGACGATTCCCGCGACGGACATCGTGTTAAGGATCGGGATCATGGCTGCTCGGGTTGCTTGGATCATGGAGGGGCGACAGCTTTCCCACCTTGTTGCTCCGAGGCAAAGGAGGGTCTCAATCTGTTCTCGGTTTTGCCTCAGTTCGCTGAGAAATCTTTCCAAGCCAAGTGAAATACCCGTCAGTGAATTACCGAGAACCATTCCTAACAGCGGAATGAGCACCGAAGGCTGATACCAGGGCTCTGGCTTGACGATCGTTAGCAGGGTGATTCCCGTGACCATCCAACTGCTAATCCAGATCGAGAAAATGGCGGTGGCGTGAATGGACTGGTACCGAGTGCCGATGCGACGCACCGCTGCAAAACCTGCGATCACGGTCATGACTCCCGCGAGAATCAAGACTGGGGCGAGCATGGCGATGGCAAAGATCTGCTTGAGAACCAAGCCGATTAAAGCGAGTTGGATCACCATGCGCAAGGAGCTGGTGATCAGCTGCTTTGCGATGCCCAATTGCATTGAGATGGACACGAGCATGTTGATGAGCAGCAGCAATGATGCGATACCAACTTCCACCCAGCTCAAGGGGATCTCACCACGAGGCGATCCGGCGAATTGTGCGATCATGGTTTCACTGGCCGATCCAAGTGAATGCCAGCCAGGTGCGGTGTCACCACCGAGCGATTTCAAAGAGGCAAATTGCCAAATACTGAGGGCGAGACTGTTCACTGGTTCAACTCCTGGCTCGGCGGATCTTCATGTTCCAGTTTGCTCTCATCTTCCAGCGTCCTAACAACTTCCAGAGTACCTTCATGCATCGTGATCACTTGATCGGTGAGCCTTGTCAGTTGCGAGGTGTCGTGACTCGACCAGATGAAGGCACGAGGATCTGGTGATTTTTCAAAATTTTCCGAAGGGCTGTGACGGGCGGAAAACCAACTTTCAACCTCCTGTTCAAATTGAGTTTGGGTGACTGAATCCAGAGAAGCGGTTGGTTCGTCAAACAGAATGATCATCGGTTGAGTCAGCAGGCATCGGATGAACGCAACAATTTGCAGCTCTCCACCGCTAAGCGATGCTGCTGGTTGATCAAGAAAGTCTGCAGTGCGACCAAAGCTGGCTAAGTGTGCAACGATCTGTGCTTCCATTATTTGGGCTTCATTCCGTTTCGCTTCGCTTTGGGTCTTGCAGACCTCGAGGTCGAATGCGACCTGCAGGTTATCTTTGACGCTTCCTGCAAACGCCACGCTTCTTTGCGGCAGGTAGGCAACGGTCCTTCGGTACTTGGGGATCTTGTCTGAGAGAAGCGGCTGGCCTTGGAATTGGATTGTTCCAGATTGGACGGGGTCCAAGCAGGCAATTGCGCGGAGGAGCGTTGATTTACCACTGCCACTTGGGCCACGGAGGCCGATGCGATCTCCGTCACGCAGCGCCAGTGACGCGGACTTTAGCAGGTCGCGTTGATTGGCTGGGTCCGTTCGCGTGATCTGATTGACTTCGATCAGTGGCTGGTGGGTCAAGGTATTGTACCGAGCGATAGGGGTTGAAAAATGGATGCATTAACACAGCTGAGTTTCAGCCTTCAAGTCTTTCGTTGAAGACCGTTGCGAGTAGCGGTTGCGGTCAACGGATCCTCCGGCCATGCATGTTTCGAGTAGCGTCTTTTGAGTTCCTTTCTGATTTGTTGGTACGTGCTGGCCCAAAAGTTTTCGAGGTCGTCGGTGATTTGTTGTTCACGGCCGTTGGGGCCGAGCAGGTGTAATAGAAACGGCACTCGATTTTCAAGGATTCGTGGGGTCTTTGTCCAACCAAAGATCTCTTGGATGCGGACAAAGATACGAGGCGGTTTTCCTCGGTCGTAGTGGATTTCAACTTTGCGTCCACTGGGAATTTGGATTTCGGCGGGTGCCAATCGATCCACTTCCATCAAGCTTGCATAGTCGTACCTGGTTCGCAGTTGCTGATGCCATGGTGCGTTTTGGAGTGCCGAGAGTGTTGTGTGATGGTTGCAAAGTTCAGCGAGGATCTCCGAATACGTCTCCGGTGTCACCTCGGATAATCCGAGGTTTGGAAAGTGTTGATGAACCAGTGAAATTCGGTTTGCAAGATACCAGAGTGGTGAGTTGTCCGGCGGAGACGCTAGTGAAGGATTTTCCTTCGCCGCATCAAAGAGAATCTTTGCAACCTCGGGACTCGCTTCACAAGTGATCGGGATTTCATGAATCGGGAGGTCGTGCAGTCGTCGCTGGCGACGCGCAAGAACGGCTGCCTTTTCTTTGTCAAACAGGTATATGTCGCGTTCTTGAAAGTCATCCGCGGTGAACCAATCTGGATCGATTCCGCAGGCAAGTTTGACTGACGCTTCCGACGCACCGGCCTGCATTTCTAGGCAGAGGAACAGTTCACTATCGATCACGTGAGTGTTGGCGTTGAGTTGAACGCCCTTACCCGCCGCAAGGACACCGCGTTGCTTGCGATCTGTTTTTGAGTAGATGGCAGTGCCTATTCGACGACGCAAGGTTCGCTGGTCTTGGGGCTCTTCCCTGCGTTTGGCCAATCGGTCAGGAAATGCTGCAAGCAGTGATCGGCGAAGTCTGATCGATGGATGCTCCTGTTCGCGAGGTGGATTATGGTTGGGCACATCGAGGTGTGCCGTTGAGCCTGCAGCGGGAGAAGCGTTTTCGACTTCACGCTGTAATTGGCCTGCGACTCGTAGTATTTGCTTGCCGGAAAAAGAGCGAGCTTTGTTGTTTTGATCGCCGTCGCGAAAGGCCTGAATCGCTTCAATTCGAGGCCATAGGTCACACATGATCATCGCTCGCCTCGGCACTTGATTAACGCGGCTTTCGCCAACGGAGGACTTGCTGCCGCTCATGCTGTCCGTGCAGTAGGCGTCGATGAAGCTGGGTGGAAGTTTTTCACCGTCGAATGGATCTTTCTCGCTTAGTAGAGCCGCCGCAATGGAGGCTTGTTCGACCACGTCGCGATCTCTGGCTTCGATCATTAAGCGAGCTAGTCTTGGAGAGAGAGGTAGTTGCACCATCTCTTTGCCAAGTTCCGTGATGTTTCCGGTTTGATCGACCGCACCAAGGCGTTTCAGTAATTCTCTGGCCTGATCAACGGCTTTCATCGGTGGCTTGGTGAGCCATGGAAACGCATCGAAGTCTTTTTCACCCCATCCAGCCAAGGTTAGCATCACGCCGGCGAGATCACCCCTGAGGATTTCCGGTTGGTCGTTTGCACGCCTTGAACGCTGAAGTGCGATTGGCCAAAGTCGGTGGCACTTTCCGGGCCCCGTGCGGCCAGCCCGACCGGCGCGTTGATCGGTCGATGCTTGCGAGATGGGTTGAATCGTTAAGCGAGGTAGACCTGTTGAGGTGTCGTGATCAAGGATGCGAGCGACACCTGTATCGATCACCGATTCAACACCCGGGATGGTCACTGAGGTTTCCGCGATGTTCGTCGAGAGAATGACCTTGCGGTTGGCCGAAGGTTCGAGTGCAAGAGATTGCCTCTGCGTTGGCATGGAACCATAAAGCTCCGTGAACTCGATTCCCTGCCAAGACACTTCACCGAGTTGATGCTCCTGTAGATGTCTTTGCAGGCGTCGGATTTCGCCTACACCCGGTAAGAAGATCAGGACATCGCCCTTGGTCTCATGCAGAAGCAGTTGGAGTGATTGGACGACCTGCTGCTCGATAGATGCTTGTTGTTTCTGCGTGTCATAGCGGATTTCAACTGGGTAGGATCGCCCCTCACTGTGAAGACTAACTGCATCTTGTAGGAATTCAGAGATTGGTCCAGCATCGAGTGTCGCTGACATCACCACGAGTTTCAATTCGGGACGAAAAGTTCTGCGGATCTGTTCGATCATCCCGAGAACGAGATCCATCTCGATTGACCGCTCGTGGAATTCATCGAGCACCACGCAGCCAACCGATTCAAGTAGCGGATCAGTAAGTAGTTTTCGTTGCAGCAGACCCGTTGTTAGTGTCAGCAGTTTGGTGCGATTGGATGCTTTTTTATCGAAGCGAACGTGATAGCCAATCTCATCGCCGAGTCGGACGTTCCGCATTGAGGCAATACGTGAAGCAGTCGCTGTTGCGGCCAAACGCCTTGGTTGCACTACCAAGATTTGTTGATCGGAAATCAATCCACTATCGAGGATGGCCGGGGGAACCATTGTGGTCTTTCCGGCACCGGGGGGCGCCTTGAGAACAACCGGTCGATTTTGACTCAGTGCATCGATAAGTGATTCAATGCACTCGAGTACCGGAAACGATTCCTGCTGATTCATTCCGAGTTAAAGATTGCGTTTCGCAAAGGTCAAGTACTGCTCCCAGTCGTACGATGTCACATCGTGCTTACCGTCGCGCAAGTGATAGCCAATCGTGCCAACATTGATTGCTTGATTTGCTTCCGGCATCGCTTCGGGTGCTTTGGTGCCACCAAATCCATCGGTTCCGAGTAAACGATAAACGGCATCTGCTTCGACCGATGACATGAATTCGCCTTTCGGGTCAGCCCATTGATCTTCGGTTGCACTTGCAACGTAAAGTGCGCGTGGCGCGATCAGTGCAAGCAGTTGGTGTTGATCGACTGGGCAAGCGTTTTCGTTTTCGTTGTACTCGAGGTAGTTATCATTGAACCAGTGAGGAAACGACGTGTTGATTCTGCCAACCGTTTCACCGATGGCTCGGCGACTCAGTGCCGCTCCACCGCAGCCGGAGTTGTTGCTAACGACCATCTTGAATCGCTCGTCACTTGCCCCTGCCCACAGCGATGTCTTGCCAAGACGGGAATGACCGAACACTGCCACACGGGAGCCATCAATCATTGAATCTTTTTCAAGGTAGTCCAATGCGCGGCTGAGTCCGTAAGCCCAGCCAGCGATGCTTCCCCACTTTTCGCCTGCTGGAATTTCTTTTGCTTCCTCTTTGAAAGCATCGTGAATTCCATTTTTAAATTCATCGTCGAAGTCGGGGTCGATATCGCCGTAGTAGATCGTGACCAAAGCAAATCCGTGATCAATGATCATCTCTATCGGCCACCTGCTCGCAGCAACTCCACGCGAAGATTCGTCTGCTTGGTTGTTTTCGGTGATGCCTTGTCGATTGCGCATCCAGTTTTGATTCAGGCTGATCGAAGGATCGGGATCAACGCTGTGATTGCCTTGGAAGTTCAAGCCGAGAAACGCGGGTGAACGGATTGAGTTCTTTGGGGTGTAGATCAATAGTCGCATCGTGACGGATCCCGCTTTACCACCGAATGTGACATCCACTTCTCGGCGGACTGCTTTCCCTTTGGCCGCATCGTTCGATGTGCTGATCAGTTTGCTTGAAATCTCACATGCTTCAGGAGCCTTTCCGTAAACTTGCTCAGCAAAAATATTTAGCAAATCCGAACGCTGTTGACTCCACTGCTTAGCGGTTTGAATTGGATGGCCCTGTTGGTCGATCAGGACTTTGGGCAATTGATATTCCGGAATCTTGCTTTCATCGTAATTCGCGACAAACTTGGATTGCCCAAATGCGTTGGCCGTAACACTAATCAGAATCAAGCAGGCGAATATTGAACGAAGGGGATTCTGCATCGATGGGAGGAGCATGGCGTATGTTGGTCCTTACAGAAGTGCAGATCCGAAATCTATTGGTCGTCAACGAACGGTGAGGATTGACTGTCCTTTACCGATTCCGTTTCTGCTGTGATTGTGTGATGTGATCTAGCCGTTTGTGGTCTGGATTAAGCAATGACTTCATGCAAGTGGACGAAAGTCTTACCGAGACGTCCTCCGTAATTTCCAGCACTGATCTTTAACAAGCCGTCGGTTTGTGCAGCAGCGAGGATTGCGTTGCGAGTGCCTGCTTGTAAGGCTTCGAGGTCGCGGCCATTCATGATGATTTCCATGATGCTGCCGACACCTTCCGGGACTTTTGAGCGTTCACCGAGTTGTTCTCGTAGCGTCGGACAGAATTCAGCATAAGTCGCGGCGATCAAGAAATCGTAACTGCTTCCTGCTTTGGATCCACTTGAGGCGATCCCACCGGGAAACGTGGTGACCACGCCACCGGTGGCTTCAGCGGCTTCACTCGCTCTCTCGGCTGCTTCGAGCGCAATCGACTCATCAGGGCCAAAGAACCATAGGTTGCCACCCATCACTCCGTCTCGGAAACCAAATCTGCGTGATAGGAAAAACTCACCGCCAAGGGTTGGGATGACCCATCCCTTTTCTCCAAACCTCTCATCTCGAAATTGATGCCGATCTCCAAAGAGAGCGACCTTGCGACCGAGCTTAAAATAAGGATCTGTTTCTAGATGGTTGAAGCATCGGGTCGTGGGACAGGTCAGGACGTTTTGGCTGATCCTCGCCAGCATGACCTTCTCGAGATGCTTCTCGCGGTTTTTCACAAAACGCGGAACATGAAACTGTACCACCGCGCCGGGACGTGCATCAGGTGTCGCACCCGATGCCGCTTCTTCTTCGCTGATCCAATGCGAGACGCCCGCTTCGCAATCACACATGATGGTGCTCGAAGCGTGTCCAGTAACCGCTGCCACACAGTGACGAAGCCACTTTTGGTCACGAGCAGTGATGAGGATTTCACCGTAGATACTACGGAAGCCTTCGGCGTAAGTGTCGTCAACCAGTTCAGTTAGCTGCGTCATGTCGATTTTTATCTCGTCTTAGCCTTTGCGACCGATACCGTCATAAACCGTGGATTCGGTTACCACTTTATCCATGAAAATGTCGTGGTCTTGCATCGGAATTTCATCAAACATTTGACACTCGAACGCGAGCGAAACGAGTGGTGTGTCGGCTTTGGCATTTTCAAGTAACTTGTCGTAGTAGCCTTTGCCGTGACCGGTGCGTCCGCCCCGAGCATCAAAGGCGACTCCCGGAACAAGGATTAAATCCAACTCTGAAACATCGATTCGTTTCGATTCGACCTCACGGAGGTCTTCTCGGGGTTCAAGAATTTTGTACATCCCGGTCTCGAGTTCATCCATTGACTCGAGATGGAACAGTTCAAGTTCACCGTCAACGCAGTAGGGAATGACAATTCTCTTTCCGCTCTCGAGGGCGGCGGGTAGGGCGTGCCGCGTACGAGCTTCATCGCGAACGTCGACGTACCACATGATGCAGTTTGCTGCGGCATATTCGGGCAGTTGCATGACGCGATCAGTGATCGCTTGACTGACCGTGTCTTTGTCTTCTTGGGCTTTTCTGGCCGCGTGGGCGGCAGTTCGGATTTCGGTTTTGCGTTGAGCAAGATCGGTGGACATCGCGTTCTCGAGTGAATCGAAGGGAGACGGCTTGTTTGATAGCAAATGTATCGCAGTTTCGTCCGGCTGCGTAGGCCGTTAGATCTTGGCAAACTTCTCGGCCGCCGCTTCCCAGATTTCGGGTGTTTGAGGATCGTAGGTTTTGGTTTCAAAGCTTTCGCGGATCAATTGGCGTGCGTGCGTGACGTCTGCAAGTTGACCGGTGCCCATCATTTGCATCATCAGGTTACCGATGGCAGTGGCTTCTACCGGGCCGGCCACGACGGTGCGATTACAGGCATCGGCAGTCATTTGGCAAAGCAATTCGTTGAGTGATCCCCCGCCGACGATGTGTATGGTATCGATTCGATTTTCGACCAAAGATTCAAGCATCTGATGGCAAGCTCGATAACGCAAAGCTAGCCCTTCGAGTGCCGCTCGATAGAGAGTGCCCGATTCTGTTGGGACAGTCTGATTGGTACGTATCGCCAACGCCTCAATCGCCTCAATCATGTCAGGGGGCGCGACAAGTGATGGGTCATCGGGGTTAATCAGCAGCTCGAAGGGTTTTGACTGCTCTGCGATCTGTACCATTTCGGCCCAATCGTGCGCACGCTGGCGACGCTGCATCGATTTGCGGATCTGCTGAAAGATCCAGAGCCCGCCAATGTTCTTTAGAAGACGAGTGCTGCCTGAGACACCACGCTCGTTGGTGAAATTCAGTTCCGAGCATCTTTGGTTGATTCGTGCGTCTCGCACTTCGCAGCCCATCAGTGACCAAGTACCGCTGCTGATGTAACACCAGTTGGGATGATCTGGCGCGAAGTCCTTTGCCGGAACCGCTAGAACTGCTGAAGCCGTGTCGTGCGTTGCGGGGACAATCACCGGCACGTCCTGGAGGCCCGTGGTCGCTGCTACCGAATTCTGCAGTGGGCCAAGGTTGGTTCCAGGTTCCACCAGCTCGGTAAAGAGTCGACTTGGAAGCTGGAAACGCTCGATCAGATCGTAACGCCAAGACTTTGTGCGTGGGTCAAGTAGTTGTGTGGTAGACGCGTTGGTCGCTTCGATACTGCGTTTCCCCGTCAACAGCCAATGAAAGAAATCGCCGATCATCATGAATCCATCGGCAATCTCCAACGCAGGGTCAGATGCCATGCGGGAAGCGAGCAGTTGGTAAAGCGTGTTGATATCCATGAATTGAAGACCAGTCGCTTCAAAAATCTCTTCGCGGGGAACGATCTCAAACGCTCGCTCGGTCATGCCCTGGTTCCGGCTATCGCGGTAGCAGCGAGCCACGCCTGTGATCTGTTCTGACTGATCCACGAGAACGTAATCCACGCCCCATGTGTCGACGCCAACCGATTCCACTTGCGGATGCTCCAAAGCAGCCAGTCGCAGGCCCTCTTGGATTTCTTTCCAGAGACCGAGTACGTCCCATTGCAGCGAATCGTGGACGCGTACTGGGGAATTTTCAAAGCGGTGGATGACTTCCAGTTCGAGCTTTCCACCACTGAAAACCCCTGCGATAACGCGACCGCTGGATGCGCCCAAGTCGACTGCAAGGTAAACCTTCTGGGTGTCTTCGCTCTTCTGCATGGTGGGTCGCTCTGTTGGGTTTGTGCGTGTGCGGTCGGTTTGTGCGTGCGGAGTCGGTTTGTGCGCGGGCAGATCGGTTCGTGGTCCGGACAGATGGTTCAGCCTCGACTTGCTTAAGGCTAACCCGATCCAACTGGGGAAAAAAGAAGGTGTTAAATTAGGGGGTTAGCTTGTGGTCTGCGGGATCACCCGTCATTTCAATAACGCGTTCACCACTTGAGGGGTTTGAGTTATAGCTAACATGGGTGGTTTGTCCCAATTGTTCGCGTTTTCGATCAATCGGCGAAGCGGTTGATCGGTTCGGGAGATATTTTTTTAAATCTCGATGCTCCAAGACTTTATCGCTTTGGGAGGATCAGAGGGCCGCTGAAATCTAAAATCTGCAGTTGACCGAGAGTGGCGAGGACGTACTCTAAAGCTACCGAATCGCTGAACGCGTCGGAGGCTCTCTTGTGAGTGCTCCGGACTTAGTGCAGTCTGGATCGGTGATGCAAGTGATTGCTTGCAAAGGGTTTGCGTCCCTCGGCGATTTTGTTGACAAACCTCGCCAACGCATTTTTTTCCGCTAGTTCGCTTCGCGTGAGAACCTTCGATGTCAGCTTGCGGCCACGGGCTGACACCGCCGAAAGGCTTGCAGGATTTCCTGCTAGGTCTTCGTGGTTGCTTACGGGCCGGGTACACGATGTGCCCGGCAGCGAACGCTCGCGAACGACGGTTCTAAGCGTCGTATATTCGGTCTGGTTTCTTGCGATCCTGTAAATGCAGACCGCTGGATTGATGATTCACTCTGCGAATTCTTTGAGCAGCGAAGCATCGATTTGAACTTCACCTGCAGCCAAGGCAGTGATGAATTGTGGCAAGCTGGGTAGCATTGTTTCACTTCGGTTGATCTCTGTTTGAGTCATCCAAAAGATCTCTTCAACCTCATCAGGGTTGGCAGTGGGTTGTTCATGTTCATCGATGGTCGCATGCCACCATGCAAGGTTCGTTCCCCAACTCGTCGTACTTCTCCAGCACAGTCCAACAGGGGAGACCGAGAGGTTTAGTTCCTCGCGCATTTCGCGACACAACGCTTCCTGTTCGCTTTCGCCCGGTTCAATACCACCACCTGGCAGGCAGAGCATACCCGGTGCAGTCACACTTTGAGATCGCCGAATCACCAAAAGACGCTGTTGTCGAAAGATCACGGCGACAACCCCACGGCGACGCGAGGGATCTTTGTGGTAGTCTGCTTGGTTCACAAGCGGAGAGTTCGGGGAAGCGGTCATTGACGATTCCGGTTCGGGGTCGTGCTCTTTGTGTGTGATGTAGACTACCACGCCGTTCAACCGCTTGGTTCAGCCCACGTCAGTATTGAGACAAGATTGAGTTCCATTTCAAATCAAATCGAACTACCACCTGCTGCTAATGAAGCGGTTCGCATCGTGGCTAGGCTTCAAGAGGCTGGGTTCACCGCCTACCTGGCTGGTGGGTGTGTGCGCGACGCTCTGTTGGGAAAAGACCCCAAGGATTATGACGTTGCAACCAATGCTGCACCTGACACGGTGAGGCAAATCTTTGGAAAATCAAAGACGTTAGCCTTCGGAGTTTCGTTTGGTGTGATTGGCGTCCTCCCCGAGAGACGCGGCAGGAATCAAGGTCAGGCTACCGAGGTTGCGACCTTTCGGAGTGATGGTAGCTATAGCGATGGAAGGCGACCAGATTCCGTCCGCTTTGGTGATCCAGAGGAGGATGCATTGAGGCGTGATTTCACCATCAACGGTTTGTTTTACGATCCGATTGAACGTCGTGTCATTGATTTCGTCGGTGGGCAAATCGATCTTTCCAACGGGCTGCTGCGAACCATTGGTCGGGCAGATGATCGGTTCAACGAAGATCGTTTAAGAATGCTGCGGGCGATTCGCTTCTCGGCAACGCTTGGCTTTCAGATCGATCCCGACACAGAGGCGGCGATCGGCCAGCATGCTGAGGCGATCACGGTTGTCAGTGGAGAACGGATTGGTGCGGAGATGCGACGCGTCTTATTAGCTCCACATTTATTGGATGGGCTGCGTTCGCTGATCAGAACCAATCTTGCTGAAACTGTCTTGCCTGATCTGCCGACACTGGATTTTGATACGCTCGCTGCACGTTTGGCTTTTTGCCGCGAGGACGATTTTCGCTTTCCATTAGCTGTGATCTTGGCGACGGCTGAAAAGTCCATGCAGTCACTCCGATTGCTCGCTAAAAGCTGGCGATTAGCAAATGAAGAAGTGCGGTCATTGCGATCTTCATTGGAGTCTCACGCGACTGTTTTGGGTTTTGCTGATTCACCGTGGTCAAAGACTCAACCGGTGATGATTGATCGCGATATTGAATTCATCATAAATCTTGCTAACTGTCTTGCCGCATCCGAACCCGAATCGGAGTTGAAAAAGCGGTTTCTCGGGAGTCTCGAAAAGGCTGAGCGGGTATTACAGTGGCCGGATGAGAGATTGAACCCTCAGCCGCTGATCGGCGGTGATGACCTACGAAGTTTGGGCTTTGAACCCGGGCCAATGTACGCGCGAGTTTTGCAAGAGATTCGTGACGCACAGTTGGACGGAAACTTGCATACGAAAGAAGATGCAACGGCTTGGGCTATCCGTAAGTTCCGTCAAGATTGACTGCGGCAAGACCTCATGTTGCGTCAAGTTGTCGATGTCCGCTGAAGTCTTCTCGGGAGGGGCCTAGTTTTTCGGGATCGTGAATTTGATTTTGGTTGCACAGTCATTTTTGACTTCAATGACCTCTGCTGAGCCACCTTCGAGTTCGATCACGTCACCCTGCGAGGGGATTTTCTGCAAGACATCCATCAATAAGCCGCTGATGGTGTCAGCTTCATCAGATTCATCGAGCGGGATAGACAGTTCTTTTCTCGCTTCATCCAAACGCACTGAACCATTGACCAAAAACTCGTCAGGGCCCGTTGGCACGACGTCCGGTTGTTTTGTGTCGAACTCGTCTTCTACCGGACCTACGATCTCCTCGAGAACATTTTCGAGAGTGACGACACCGGTTGCGACTCCGTATTCATCAATCACCATTGCGAGTAATTGGTGAGTCGCTTGGAAATGGCGTAGTACGCGACTGATCGGCATGGTTTCCGGCACCTTCTTGGGCGGACGCATGAGATCACGTAGGTTGAATTTTTCCGAATCAATCGGAATCCCTAATAGGTCTTTGATGTGAACCACTCCGAGAACTTCATCAAGCGATCCATCGCAGACGGGGTACCGAGTGTGCTTGCTGAGTCGCACCTGTTCAAGGATTTCGGACAGTGGCTGGTCGACGTCAAAGAACGCTACTTCGTTGCGTGGAACCATCACGCGACGAACGATGAGGTCGTCAAACTCGAAGACATTGTTGATCAGTGAGTGTTCATTCCTGCTCAGGTTCCCTCGGACATGAGCATCCCTCAGGATGACCCTGATTTCATCTTCGCTGACCGGACCCTCATGTTCGGCGGTTCCGTGAATTCCTACCCGCTGTAGCAAGAAGGAAGTCGTTTCGTTGAGAACAGCCAAAAATGGATAGAGAATGACGTAGAAGAATTTGAGTGGTGCAGCACACCACAGCAGCATGCTTTCCGGTCGCCGGATCGCAAAGATTTTTGGGAACTGTTCGCCCACAACCAGATGCAATCCTGTGATCACGGAGAATGCCGCAGCAAAGCCGATGACGTGGACGATCTGAGGATCATCGATCCCAAGCCATTCCAGCGGGCTTTCCAGTAGTGCCGCGAAGGCCGGTTCACCAACCCAGCCAAGACCCAGCGAAGCCATGGTGATGCCGAGTTGACATGCGGAAAGAGATTCGTCGAGTCGATTGGCCAGCCAGCGAGCAGTTTGAGCAAACGGGCGACGCTCTTTGACAAGTTGGTCAATTCGAGCGACTCGGACTTTGACCAACGCGAATTCAGCTGCGACAAAAAATCCGTTCAAGATGATCAGAACAACTGCTCCGATCAGAAACATCAGTGTGGTCATGGGGGCCTCAAATGCCGGCAGAATTGCCAGCGAAATTTAATCAGATCGGCACTAGTGTAGAGTAATGCTGCCAGATCTGTCGGCGGTCACGATGCCTTTATGTCCAGAAAAGAGTGTTTTTGCGTTAGTCGAGCAATCGATTCAAACACAATCGGTCAGATTTTTTCGGTTGTTTTAAGGCCACACCATCGGTTTTGACCCGGTGGGATGGTTACCGAGGGACGGGGTCTTAATGGCGGACTGATCTTGACCAATTAAGCGGTTCGCGATTAATAATTCCACATCGAATTATCTACGAAGGCGCTTCAATATCAGACGGAACTGATGAGGCAGGCACTTTGTACGGGACTCGTCCCCGCGAATTTCCCGCAGCACTAATAAACCACTGAAATAACAAACCACAGACCAGCCAAGGAAGGTTGCACGATGGTTCAGGCTCCCAAAAACGTCCCGCTTCTTGACATCAATCGCGATAATCGTCCCCACCGCGATGAATTCATTGAAGCACTCACCGAAGTGGTCGATAGTGGACGGTTCCTGTTTGGACCGGACGTGGTTGAACTCGAAAAAGAAGTTGCTGCCCACAGTCAAGCCGACCATGGGATTGGTTGTGCGTCCGGTAGCGATGCTCTGTTGCTAGCTTTGATGGCGTTGGGAATCGGTCCTGGCGATGAGGTGATCGTTCCGAGTTTTACATTTTTTGCTTCGGTCAGTTGTGTTACTCGATTGGGCGCGACGCCCATCTTTGCGGACATTCGTCCCGACACGTTCAATATCGACACGCAACATATGGAGAGCTTGATCACTGAGCGGACTCGCGCGATCATTCCCGTTCACCTGTTTGGCCAATGTGCTGAGATTGATCGCATCTGTCAGATTGCCGGTCAACACGACGTGCCCGTGATCGAGGATGCTGCCCAGGCGATTGGTGCAGCTTATCATTCTCGTCCTGCTGGCAGTTGGGGTTTGGTTGGCTGCTTTAGCTTCTATCCGACCAAGAATCTTGGCGGGATGGGCGACGGTGGAATGATGACTAGCTGCGACGCGGAAATGGCGGATCGCCTTCGTCTGTTCGCCGGTCACGGCATGCGTCCTCGCTACTATCATCAGGTTGTCGGAATCAACAGTCGTCTGGATACGTTTCAAGCGGCAGTGCTTCGGGTGAAACTCAGGCACCTTGGCGATGCGGTTGAAAAGCGAACAGCGATTGCGAATCGCTACAAGGAACTGTTGAGCGATCAGCAGTTGGTCGGTCCTGACGAGCTCACACTGCCTCATGTGGATCCGCACGCGTTTCACGTTTGGAATCAATTCTCGATCCGAGTTGCTGGCGGCCAGCGTGATGCATTGCGTGCTCATCTTGCTGACCAAGGTGTCGGTAGCGAGATTTATTACCCAGTGCCGATGCATCAGCAAGAGTGTTTCGAGTTTCTTGGGGTGGATGGTTCGGAGCTTCCCGAAACGGAGAGAGCTGCTGCCGAGATCCTTAATCTTCCAATTTTCCCTGGCTTGACCGAAGCTGAACAGTGCCGCGTGGTGGATTCAATTGCGAGTTTTTACCAGCAGCAGTCCGCTCGAATCGCCGCTTAGGGCAATCGGTCGACATGTTTGGCAACGCGATGGACTAATCTCAGAAGGGATTCATTGATCCCCTCGGCGTCGGCAACGGCGCCCTTCTTGGGACGGACAATGAGGTCGAGATTAGGAGGCATTTGGTGCTGTTGTTTGCGGAACGCTTCGCGAAGAAGGCGTTTCCATCGATTTCTCACCACCGCGTTTCCCGTTTTTTTGGGGATCGTGATACCAATCCGTGTTGTCGATGTAGCGACTCGCGTTGGAAGCAGGTTTTTTGCGTCATTGGATCTGGCCACGGCGCACAGCACTAATCGATCGTCCGCCTTGCAAATGCCTTTACGCAAGATTCGGCCGAACTGAAGGCCGCTAACAACACGTTGCGATTTGCGAAAGCACAATGTCATTTGCTCGGTCGACGCCGAGGCGATCTCCTCGGATGCTGATGGTGTATGGCAGTTTTTTTGAGGGTTCATGCCGATAGTCAACCGAGGCCTAGTTGGAGGACTTGCCAAAGCAGAGGACTTGCCAAAGCAGGGTGCTCGTCATTGCAGAGCGAGCAATTGATCAAAACGAAAGGTCATGCCTTGGTGAAAAAGGATTCCGTTCGTCAAATTGCTTCGCTAACTCTCGAGAGGCGTCATCCATCTGATCGGGAAGTTGAATTTGAAGGGTGACAATCAGGTCGCCTGCGGTGCCGTCCCGCTGTTGAACACCTTGCCCTTTGAGTCGCAATCGCTTGCCGCTGCTACTGCCGGCAGGAATGCTAAGGGTGACCGATCCATTGGGCGTCGGAACATCAATTTTGGCACCCAGTGCAGCTTCACCAAAACGAACCGGAAGGGTTAGTTCGAGGTTGCGATTGTTTCTTTTGAAGTACGGATGCGAAGAGACTTTGATAATCAAAATCAGGTCACCCGCCGGACCGCCGAAACGCCCAGGTTGGCCACGATCTCGAAGACGGATCTTTGAGCCCTCGTCCACGCCGGCGGGGATGTTGACGGCAATCTTTTCCTGCTCGAGATAGAACTCTGTTGTTCCGCCTTTGACGGCCGTCTCAAGTGGTATTTCGATCTCGTAGCGGATGTTTTCTCCGCGTCGACTAGCTGGAGCCTGGCGTCCTCCTGGAAATCCTCCCCCGGGAAACCCACCGCCTCGGCGCCCTCCGCCAACAAGTTGTTCAAAGAAATCAGAGAATCCGTCGAATTGTGTTTGGCTACCGCCTCGGCCGAAGATTTGTTCGATGTCCAATCCATCAAAGCCACCGGCATGCGGGTTGAATCCACCTCCGCGAATTTTTTCGAAGTCAGCACCGTAGCGATCGTATGCGGCTCGCTTTTCATCGTCGCTTAGGACGTCGTACGCTTCTTGGACCCGTTTGAAATTGTCTCTCGCGACCTCATCGTCGGGATTTTTGTCCGGATGATATTTTAGCGCGAGCTTTCGATGTGCTTTCTTAATTTCATCCTTGGATGCGTCGCGGCCTAATCCTAGGACTTGATAAAGATCTTTTGACACGGAACGATCAATTTCATCGGAGGGAAATGTAGTTTCTGTTGCTGGGACGCGACCCGAAGGCAACTACGAACACGCCACCCATTGCGGCGGGCTGAATGTAACTAGTTTTTATGGATCACTGCAGGTGACCGCAGAGGTATGGGTCAAGGTTTTAGCTGCTTTGATTCCAATTTGCCTTTTTATCGTTTCGACCCTACCAAAGGTAGTCGCTGCCAAATGGACAGTGTACGGTTGTTTTCATTTGATAAGGAAGCAAATTGCGAACCAACCCGCTGCAGCTTGACCTGGCTCGCGAAAGTCAGCGAGGTTCAGTGGTGTCTGAAATCGGGGTTCGCCGGCTGAATCTGGATGTGTTCACCGTTTACAGCCGCAAGAATTCCAGCGGGCAGCGTGCAAGGTTTCTCGAGTTTTCCCTGAATCATTTCTGCCAGACGACGCCAGTGTCCCTGATTCATGGCTTGCCTAGGCCAATGGTTGTTTGCCCAAAGTTGTTGCATTGCGGCAATGAGGATCGGGGTTGGTGCGGAGGCATCCTTTCGAACTTGGATCATCGCGCCGCCGGCTAGGTTTTCGGTGAGCCACGCGGATGCTTCTGAGTCGATTTGGTTGCGCCAACTCCTTTGGAGTTCGATGGCACGCTGCATGGCTGGCCGAGCATTGGGGAACTCCGATTCCATCATCGGAATCAATTCGTTTCGAATCCAGTTTCGCCGGTATCGGCAATCTTGGTTGGATTGATCTTCACGCCATGGATGTCCTTGTTCTTTCAGCGATTCGCGGATGACGTCTCTTTGCGAGTGAATCAGCGGGCGGGTAAGAACGAGGTCTTGATCAATCGCCAGTGGATGCCCAATTCCTGCAAGACCGGCGGGGCCGGTACCGCGCAGGAGGTGGTGAAGCATGGTTTCAACATTGTCATCGGCCGAGTGAGCAAGGGTGATGTACCTTGCCCCATACTGTTTTGCGATGCGAATTAAAAACTTCATCCGCTCCGAACGCAGGCTTGCCTCGTCCGAATCCAGATCGTCTTCGGGTGCTGCTGAGTTTTCGAGTGCTTTTGCGTCTTGGTCTTCTTTTGGTTGAGGGTGACGCGTTTCGTCGCTGCGATTTCCGGCTTCTTGAAGTTCAAATGTAAGGTTGAGTTCAGCTGCGAGGTTTTCTGCAAATGCAGCATCCCCGTCGGACTCTTCGCCTCGCAGGCGATGGTTGAAGTGCGCAACGACCAAAAAACCGCGTGGCGGGGGATCTGATCGTCGCAGTTGAGATAGTGCTCGCACCAGAGTCACACTGTCAGCACCGCCGCTGCAACCGACAACCACGCCCACGTCGCGCCATCGAGGCGTGGGCCAGCATTCTTCAATTTGATTAAGGATTTGATTCCACCGCGGTGTCTCGCTGCCCGATTGGGGATTCATTTGGAACTGGACTCCGACGTTATTGGGCGTGGACTCGAGATTGTTGGAGGCAGGCACAGTATGTTCCGAGTTGGGCACAGGAGATTTTCCGCGTTGTTCACGGTGGGATTGTCATCTGGGTTGGTAGGCACAGCAACGCGTCCTCATTACCAGTGCCGGATCGATGCAGGTCGCCGAGTGGGGAGATGCATGCCGCCGGATTCTGTAAACCCAAGGTTTTAAAAAAAATCTGAGGCTCGATTTTACGATTGATTTCGTGCGTAATGCAGTGTTTTTCGCTTGTCTTGTCAATTGTGGGCTCTTGGAGTCCCGCTCTGCTCGTTTGAATCGTCCGTCGAAACTGCTACTCTTTTGCCGGCGGGAAGCCGATTTGGCTGCCTGCCTGAGACTTTACAAATTGACAATTACCTTCGGACAACAGAACCACTGGCGGCCTAGGAATCAAATCAGTTGGCGACGTCGTAGTTGCCGGTAAGCTGATTTTGAGCGTCTGAGTCGCCAAATAATGACCATGGTTTGGAATCTTCTCTCTTCGATCATTCGCCCTCTCCAAAGACTGGTTTCAGTCTCTGGTCAGGATGAGTTGCGGGAGGAGCGAATGGTTCATCGACTGAAATCTCATCACCGACTTGAATGCTTGCCGGCCCAATCGTTAGCGATGACCCAGGGGCGAGGAAGTCATTTCATTTCTCCGGGAGAATGTGCCAACTTAGACGTGATGGATAGCTCATTCATTATCGGGTTACCATCGGCAGCTAGGTCTTCTTTGATTCAGAAGACCGCATCTTTCGTTTCTGGCTTCGCGATCAGCAATCTCCAAGATTCATCGAATCGTACGGGTTTCGTCAGATCGTGTCGGCTGGGTACTTGGGCTGGCCAACGGGTCGGCCATCGGAGCAAACATGCTGCTTTGACCACAAGCAAGTTTTTTAGCTTGAGAGGTCATGCGTCAGAACGAGTGCATTCAGTGGACGCAGTGTGTTTTTCAGAACCGGTGCGTTTATCTTACGAGGTGCATTTGGCTAAAAGCCTGAACTCCCCGAGGATGGATCAAAAACAAAGCTTCGGTAGAGAGATTTCTGTTGCCGCATCATCCGTGGCCGTGTCGACATTCTCCAAGATGTTCGCACCGTTTCGGTTTTTTGCGGCGATGTCACCATGGTTGATCGAGGATATTCAGTTGCGTGCAACTGAATGCTTCTCGAGGTGGTTTTCGAGTCCTCGCCTTCGAGGGCCTATTCATGGATCAAACATTACTTCTCGCCTGTCTTGTCTCCGTCCTTGTGGGGATCGGGCTGGCGTTTGCTTTCTTTAAGCTGAGTGAGAAAAAACAGCAGGAACGTTTAAAAGGCGAATCAGATCGGCTTTTGGAAACTGCAAAGTTGCAGGCCGAAAATGAACGCAATCAGTTAGTTCTTGAGGCTAAAGAATCGGCGTTGGCGCTGAAAGCTGGTGCTGAGGAGGAAATAGCCTCTGCGAGAAAATCGCAGACTCAGCGAGAGCAGAAGCTGGATCGTCGTGAAGAGCAGTTGCAGCATCAAGAAGATTCTTTGTTGAAGCAGCAGCGTGGGCTTGAGACGAGTCAGAATCGCCTCGCCACTCAGAATCAGAAGCTTGCCGATCTGCGTTCGCGGCTTGAGAAAACGTTGCAGCAGCAGGTGGAGATCTTGGAGCGTGCCAGTGGTATGTCCAAGGATGAAGCGTCACAGCAGCTAATGCAGGCGTTGGAGAGTGAGTTGGAAAGCCAGCGAGGTGCAGTTCTGTTGCATCACAAACGAAGGCTCTCTGAAGTCGTTAAAGAGCAAGGTCGTGAAATGCTTCTCACAGCGATTCAGCGATTTGCTTCAACTCATACCGCCGAGACGACGACCAGTACCGTTGATGTTCCAACGGATGATGTTAAAGGTCGAATCATCGGTCGTGAGGGCCGGAACATTCGAGCGTTTGAAAAGGCAACGGGAGTGGACGTTATCATTGACGACACCCCCGGCGTTGTGATCGTCAGCGGATTCGACCCGGTGCGTCGAGAGGTCGCCCGGTTAGCCTTGACCACTCTGATCGCCGATGGACGCATTCATCCCGCAAAGATCGAAGAAGTAGTTGCTGAAACGGAAAAGAAAATCGAAGAAGTGATCCTGCAGAAGGGTCGCGAGGCGGCAGATGAGGTCAACGTCTCAGGGCTGCATGATAAGGTTCTTCGAATGCTCGGGAGATTGCATTTCCGAACTTCTTACAGCCAAAACGTTCTGCGACACAGTGTTGAGGTTGCCTTTGTCTCAGGTCTCGTGGCAGAGATGTTGGGAATGGATGGTGACCTGGCGAGACGTTGTGGTCTGCTTCATGACATCGGCAAAGCGGCTGATCATGAGCTAGAGGGGGGGCATCCGAAAATTGGTGCTGATCTTCTCAGACGCCACAAGGAGTCACCTGAGGTGGTGCATGCAGCCTTGGGGCATCACGATGAGATTGTGACCGAACATCCTTACACGATGGTTGTGGCAATTGGTGATGCTTGCAGTGCGAGTCGTCCAGGTGCTCGCCGCGAGTCGTTGGAGCGTTATGTCAAGCGGATGGAAGAACTTGAGTCGATCGCTGAGCGGTTTGATGGCGTCCGGCAGGCGTTTGCTATTAGTGCGGGCCGCGAACTAAGAGTGATCGTTAATAGTGAGAAAACCACTGACGAGCAAGCTGCAACGATTTGCCATGATATTGCCAAAGCATTCGAAAGTGAGCTGACATATCCTGGCGAGATCAAAGTGACGGTGCTTCGCGAGACGCGATTTGTGGAGACCGCTCGCTAAACTGGCCCAGCCTGTCGGTTGCCTCGTTCGCTTGACATTTGTCCAAAGCCGCGCTATTCTCGCCTGATTCCAATGCATCGGACTTTCGGGCGGTGGAGCGGGTGGCTTTCATACAACCCAGCTCTTCGGCAACTGACAAGTCTCGTGCTGCGATCACCGAAGTGCCGCAATTCCCCAAGCACCGCGTACCCTGAAGTTCTGGGACGATCTACTTAGAGAACGAATCGTCATGAGCGTTGATTTTGATGCAATAGCCCAAAGAGGGCGTTGTGATGTGTCGAGTTTACGATTGGCCATGCCTTTATTGGAGCAAGGCTACACGCCTCCTTTTCTCGCGAGGTACCGCCGAGATGAACTGGGCGGAGTCAGCGAAGCGAGCCTGTGGGAATTGCTGAGCTCGCTGCAAGCTGATCAGGAGACGCAATCGCTTCGAGAGAGTTTGGTGGAGTCATGGGAGAAGACCACGCTTCGCGATCCGGCGATCGGGTCAGCCCTTCGCAGTTCTCGCTCGCTGCGGATGCTCAATCGTCTCGGTCGTCGCCTCAAGCGAGAGACCGGTGATTCGGTTTCCTCGTCTGCCAAACTCGCTGTTCGAGTCATGAATCCGGAGCAAGGGGATCCCGCTGGTGCGCAGGAGATTGCTTCGATCATCGAGGGGCTCGAGGGTCCGGAAGAAGCAGTCCAAGGATTGGACGCCGCATTGGCTGAGAGGATTGCAGGTGATCCGCGAGTCATTTCAGCGGCCGTGCGATGGCTTTCGCGAAACGCCAAAATCCACATTTCAAAAGTTCATGACCCGCACCTTGCTGGCGACGACGAACCATCGGGCAGCAAGAAGAAGAAAAAGAAGGCTTCCGCGAAGACTGAATCCAAGATTGAGTCTGATGAGAATGCAGTAGACGCCAGTGCCTCCACCAAGTTGGTCCAAAGCGACGACACAAAGGAAGTCGAAGCAGGGCAAGCAGCCGAAGCTGTGGATACTTCCGCCGCCAGCAAAGATGCCGCCGAAGTGTCTGCTGCGATTGACTCTGCTGCAAGTGACTCAACAGAGGCCGTGGAGCCTACTTCTTCCGACGCTTCACCTGATGCGACAACAGAAGTTGTTGCACAAGAATCGGTTGCTGAAAATCAGTCCGGACCCGATGAGTCGAACACTGAAGACGGTAGTGGAGCGAACGTTGCTGATTCGGCACCATCAGAGGAGGCTTCGGAATCGGAATCAACCGATTCGTCTTCGGCTGTATCCGTTTCTCCAGCGGTTGCTGATGCAGAGCCTACTGAGTCCGAGGACCCTTCAGGGTCTAATGAGGCATCTGGGTCCAACGTGTCTTCGGGCGCCAAGGCGAGTGCTGAGAAGAAGCAAAAGAAGGTTTCGCCTCGCCAACGCCGACGTCGTTGGTTGGTCAGTGTGCTCAAGCCGCTTTCTGGTAAACGTTTTGCCGGTGATAAACTCAGCTCGTTCCAGATTGTGATGCTCGGCCGAGCTCTGCGTAGCCAAGTCGTGGTCTGTTCGTTCGAGTACGATGCGACGCGACTGGTTGCCGAATTACAGCGAGTTGCTGGAAGCATGAACCAGCACTTTGAATCTAAATTGAAAGAGATTGTTCTTCAGTTCGAGGGAATCATTCGAGAGGCGGGAGAGACTGCTTGGTGGGATGATCTGCACGAGAAAGCATCCTCAAAGTTGGTTGCGATTACCGCAAACCACCTCGAGCGTCAGGTCAATCGTGGTTCTCTCGATGGTCGAGTCGTGTTGGCTATCGATGCTGTTGGACCACGAACAGCCGCGACATCGATTGTTTGCGCCGATGGCCGAATTCTCCACAACGAGGATCTGCCGTGTCAGCTTTCCACCGCCCTAAGAACCCAAGCGGTTACGAAGTTGGGCGAGTTGATCCACAGTTATCATGTCGACCTGATCGTGGTTAGCAATGGTCCGGCAAGGCGAGCGACCATGATGGCCTTGGGTGATTTGATTGACCAGTCACCGGATGGATCGATTCACTGGACCTTGGCAGACCGAAACGGTGCCGATGTCTATGCCGGAAGTTCAATCGCTGATGAAGAGATGCGTACCACGCCTCGACGTTTTCGCGCTGCCGCTTGGCTTGCTTTTTCGGTTTTGCAGCCGGCCCAGGCGTTTGCGAAAGTCGATCCACTTAAACTTCGGTTGAGTTCGTTCCAGCGTGAGCTGTCAGATGATCAACTCTCATCAACACTCGACAATGTGATCGTTAGTGGAGCTTCTCGCGGTGGTGTGGATGTCAATGCCGCACCGGTTTCTTGGCTCACTCGGATCCCCGGAGTCACTGCGAGTGTTGCCGAGGCAATCGATCAGGCAAGACGGGAAAAGCTATTTGAATCACGTGAAGGCCTGAGTCAGCTTGAGCAGTGGGCGAGTGCTTCGAGTAGTCGGCAAGCGTTGCCGTTCTTGAGAGTCTTTGGCAGTGACAAAACACTCGACGGGACATTGATCCATCCTGACGATTACGGGCTTGCGGAGAAACTCGCCGCTGCCCTTGAAATTGAAATGCCGCCGTCAACGCCCCCCGGCTACGTGGCTCCAGATTTTTCAACGGAAGAAGATCCGACCACCAAAAACAACATCTCGGAGGCTCCGAGCCAACCGGCAGTCGCCGAGGTCAAGGATTTCTCAAGTGCTGCGGAAGAAACCGCTGACTTTTCAGTGGATGATCCAGCTGAGTCCGATATCGCGGCGGTAAGCGAAGGTGATGCGTCAAATCTAGCCGCTGAAACCACTGAGGATTCTTCAGCTGAGTCAGATTCAGGCGAGCCTGTTTCAGCTGAGGGCACACCAGAAGCCCAGAACGCTGCAGGCGAGACCGATGCGGCATCCCAAGAAGTGGTGGAAGGTGATGCGGCACCGGAAACGGAGGCATCTGAGGCTGATTCAGATTCAATCGCAGCGGATGCTGAGGCTGATTCGGAGTCGCCTGCTTCGCAAGAGATCGATAAAGATTCTATTCCACAGCCGGTTCGCCGACCTCGTCCTGAGGCAGCAAAAGTCGACAAGTGTGTGAAGGAATGGCAGGTCGGTAGCCGTCGCTCTCACCAACTCGTTCAGTGGCTTTGCGATCCATTCGGGGACAGTGATTCTTCTGGAAATTCTCCAGCAGTGCTCAGCGGAATCCCGTCCACCAAGGGACTCAAGCCGGGTGATAAAGTGATCGGTGTGGTTGTTGGCGTGATGCCGTTTGGAGTCTTCGTTGAACTGGCACCCGATTGCAGTGGGTTGGTTCACGTCAGTCGTATTTCGGATAGTTACGTCGAAGACCTGCATGAGGCGGTTCAGGTAGGCGACGTGATTACTGCGTGGGTGACGGGTATCGATGAGAAGCGGCGTCGAGTCGCACTCTCGGCAGTGTCTCCCGAGCGAGAAGCGGAACTTGAGGCTGCGAGGCAAGAGTCCCGAGGAAGCCGTGGATCGGCTGGCGGGAATCAGCGGCGCGGTGGGCGAGGCGGCCAAGGTAATCGAGGTGGTCAGAGTGGCGGCCGCGGTGCACAAGGTTCTGGTACACAAGGTTCTGGCGCACGGGGTTCTGGCGCACGGGGTTCTGACGCCCAGGGGGTTCGTGCGCAAGGTTCTGGCGGACAGACCTCCCGCGGTGGATCCGGTCGCGATGGCGGTTCCGGACAAGGTCGTGGAGACGCTCGAGGAGGTGGTCGCTCAGGTGGTCGAGGGAACGGACAACGCCGCGATGGTGCGGGGCGTGGACGCGGCGGTCGATCGGGCGGTGGAAATCGCGGACGTGATCGTAAGCCTGAGTCCTACGGTGTCGTCAGCAAAGCTGAGGCAAAACCGATCTCTGATGCCATGCAGAAGGGAGAGGAGCCGCTGCGATCCTTCGGTGACTTGATGCAATTCTTTGGTAACAACAATTCACCCAAGTCTGCTGAGCCGGTCAAAGAGGACTCTAAGCCAAAAGCGGACACTCCATCGGATGCACCAAAAACATCAGAGGTTCAAGGTGAAGCAAAGCCAGTGGCAGAGGATGCGTCGACGCCGAGCGATGTCGCTGCCCCCGAGCAATCGGAAAGTAACAAGGAAGAGTCCTGAGAATGAGCGATGACTTTGAATCCCGCTTGGAGTCAGCCATTTCTCGGGGTCGCCAGCGTGCGGATCACAAAGCTTCCCAGCAGCGAAAACAGGAGCTGACCGAAGAAGAAAAGCGTCGGCTTCATACAACGCACCGGTTGTCGCTTTCGGAACGCATCGAAAAATCCATCCAACGTGTTGCCGACCATTTTCCTGGTTTTCGGCAGGAATCGATGTACGGCGAAGTCGGTTGGGGTGCGGCCTGTTATCGCGATGACCTGCGGATCGAGCAGGGGCGACGAACCAATCAATACAGTCGATTGGAGATGGTCATTCGACCTCACAGCGAGCATCACGTTCTTGACCTCAAGGGAAAAGGTACCGTGATGAACGGTGAGGTATTCAATCGCAACTTCTTTGTCCCGATATCTGAAGTCGATGTGAGCGAGTTTGAGCGTTTGATTGACGCGTGGGCCATTGAATACGCCGAAGTTTACGCAGCTAAAAGTTAGCTCGGTGTGACAACGTAATCCGGTTTCATGGCGGCGACTCAATTTGTGAGTCACCGCCGTCAACTCATGTTTGAAACGCTCAGGCCTTCTGCAATTCTCGGCCCACTTTCACCAAGAGATCCTTGCTCTTTTGGATACCTTGCATTTCACCAATTTTTCCGCCCTCGTATTCAATGCCGACGTACCCGTCGTAGCCATGCTTTTCGACGACGATTTTCATCATCTTGACGTAGTCTGTGTGAACCTCATTTCCATCTGCATCGAAGTCATGGGTTTTAGCACTGACCGCTTTTGCAAATGGCATTAATTCATCCACACCCTGGTAGCGGTCGTATTCTTCGGGGTTCGGACCGCGTCGGATGAAGAAGTTTCCAAAGTCGGGTAACGTCCCGCAGTTGTCCAATCCAACTTTTTTAATCACACCAGCAAGCCAAGCACCATTGCTGCTTAGCCCACCATGATTTTCAACGATCACGTTGAGGCCCGACTTCTGGGCGTATTGACTCACTTTGCTCAATCCATCAGCAGCAAGCGATTGTTGCTCTTCAAAGCTTCCACGGCTTGCGGCGTTAACTCGAATCGAGTGACAACCCAAGTGCTTGGCGGCATCCACCCATTTGAAATGGTTTTCTGCAGCTTGGTTGCGTTTTGCTTCATCCGGGTCACCAAGACTCCCTTCGCCATCAACCATGATCAGCAGGCTTTTGACGCCTTCACCATCGGCACGCTTTTTCATCTCGTTGAGATAGTTTTCGTCTTTCGCCTTGTCTTTGAAAAACTGATTCACGTACTCAATTCCGTCGATTCCAAATTCGCGTTTCGCCACTCGAGCGAAATCAAGGTTGGTTAAGTTCTTTGAGGGATCTCGAAGGGTTCGGTGCAGCGACCATTCTGCTAACGAGATCTTGAAAGGTAGTTTTTCTTCGGATGCTGCGTGAGCATGAACGTTGCTTGTGAGATGGCTAGCAGCTGCAAGGGTGGCTGCGGTCTTGATGAAGTTTCTTCGGTACATAGTGAAAAATGAATCATGAGTTTGAATTGAAGTTGATACCAACGCGGGCATTGTAGCTACCGGCGGAGGTGGGTGCGAACAAATCCTCTGCCGGATTTGATTGACAGCAGAGTCAACGTTGGCTGTTCCGTTTGATTTGCTGCAGGATCACTCACGCAAAGTGGTGCAGAGTGTGAGGTTGCAGGCTAGAAGCGAGGATCAACTAGGGTGTGATGGGTTGATCAGATCGACCGGAAAAGGTTCTCGCCGCTTACGTTGCAGTTGGGTGATCTGTTATGTTTCCGACTGAGCTTTCGTGGTGGTCTTGATGGCCGAATCGCGGTCCTGTTCATGTGAAGAGGGAGTTGAGGTGATGCGAGTGGGTGATTTAAAAAACGGTTTCGTGTTAATCGCTGCGGCGTTTGCGGTCTTGCTTGTGCCCGAGCGAGGTTTGAGGGCAGAGGACACGCCGATGCGAGTGGTCTTCGAGGAAGACTTCGAGCAGGGTGGGAATCGATGGGATATTCTTGATCCCAAGACTTGGAGAATTGCCAAACGCGACGGTAACCAGACATTGGAAATCACCGAGCGTTCGAGCGAGTACAAGCCACCCGTACGGAGTCCGGGGCATGTTGCATTGATCAAAGGTCTTGAGCTCGATAACGTTGAGATTCGTTTCAAGGTGAGAAGTACGAAGGACACGGGCAATCATCGTGACTGCTGCGTCTTTTTCTCTTATCAAGATGACCAACATTTCTACTATGTGCATCTCGGTGCCAAGCCAGATCCTCATAGCGGTCAGATCATGATTGTGAATGAGGCTCCGCGTTTGGCTCTGACCGACAATCAATCCAATACTCCGTGGGATGATCAGTGGCATGAGGTTCGGGTGATTCGCGATGGTGATCGTGGGCAGATTCGTGTCTACTTCGATGACATGGAAAATCCGCATATGCAGATCAATGATTCCACGTTTCGCAAAGGTAGAATTGGAGTCGGCTCCTTTGACGACTTGAATGAGTTTGACGATGTCGTCATTAGCACGTGGTGATCATCGCCACGCATTGATTGTTGCCATTGAGGTGATGGTGTCAGTGGAGCGTTTAGTGATGCAACTGGAACTGCAGGGTAGCGTACCGAGGGGCGAATGAAGATGCCGAGGCCAATCGAACAAACCTATCGGTATTGTCCTGAATGTGGTGTTGCAGCGGAGCGAATCGGGGAGATGCCGTTTCGTTGTACCGCGTGCGGCTACGCTCACTTTTTTGGGCCCGTTGCTGCGGTTGGTGGTCTTGTGGTGAATCGTAACGATGAGTTGTTGATGGTGCGGCGGGCTCAGGATCCTGGGAAGGGCAAGTGGGGTTTGCCCGGCGGGTTTGTTGATCCGGGCGAAACGATCGAGCAGGCACTGCATCGAGAGGTTTTGGAAGAGACTCACTTAAAGATTACTGCAAGTCGTTATCTGATTTCGTATCCCAATC
>JBMHCO010000101.1:0-143592 GCA_049889895.1 Rubripirellula sp. | reverse complement strand
TTGGCGATCACTAAATGACAAGCGTATCGCCAAAAATGCTGGCTGAAACACTGCCGCTAATGGAGTATCCCTGCCGGTTGTGATGGTCGTCAGTGAAGTAGCGTGGACGGAGATCTATTTCCTGAGCTGATGAACATCAGGACATATCTGGCTCATACGCTAGGTTAGGGCTCAACCAGCGTTCTGTTTCAGATATCGCTTGACCTTTGCGTGCCGAATATGAATCAACTTGATCCTTGGTAATTCGATCGACCGCAAAGTATCTTGCTTCAGGGTGAGCGAAGTAGAGGCCGCTAACGCTGGCTCCAGGTGTCATGGCGAAACTGCTAGTGAGTTCAACGCCAGTGTTTGCTTTGGCGTCCAAGAGATTAAAGAGTGTAGATTTCTCTGTGTGATCCGGACACGCAGGGTAACCAGCAGCTGGACGGATTCCTCGATAGCCCTCTGCAATTAATTCTTCTTTCGTCAAGCTTTCGTCCGTGCCAAAGCCCCAGTCTTTTCTTGCGAGTTCGTGCAGGAGTTCTGCGAATGCTTCCGCAAATCGATCGGCAACAGCCTGAACCATGATGGCTCTGTAGTCGTCATGCTCAGATTTGAATTGTTGAGCCAAGGCATCAGCACCAATTCCGGCGGTCACAACGAAGCCCCCTAGGTAATCTTTTCGCCCAGAGTCTACTGGGGCGATGTAGTCAGCCAATGATCGGAAGTCCTGCTGCCCTTTCCGTTCCCATTGTTGTCTGAGAAAGTGGAATTTAGCTAATTCTTCACTGCGGTTGTCATCGTGATAAAGCACGATGTCTCCATCGTGGCTCGCAGCAGGCCAGAATGCATAAACGGCGTTTGCTTTGATGAGTTTCTTCTCGATGATCTCGTCGATTAGTTGATTCGCGTCATCGAACAATTCTTTCGCCTGTGATCCAACAACCTTGTCCTGGAAGATTTTGGGGTACTTACCTTTCAATTCCCATGTCATGAAAAAGGGCGACCAATCGATGTAGGGTCGAATGTCATTCAATGAAAAGTCAGTTAATACTTTGGTGCCAGTGAAGGCTGGTTGCGGGATGTTGACTGTGTCCCAGTCGGTACTAAATGCCTTGTCGCAGGCTGTCGCATAGTCAACAAGCTTTTGCTGACGGCCATGGTAGCTTGCAACGAGTTTCTCCTGCTCTGCAGCATTGTGGGAAATATATTCATTGCGGTGCTCAGTGCTGATTAATTTCTCCACCACTCCGACGCTTCGGCTCGCATCGAGAACGTGAATGATGGGGCCATCGTACACGGGAGCTATTTTCACGGCAGTGTGCTTGGCACTGGTTGTGGCACCACCAATCAATAATGGCATCGACATTTTGCGTCGTCTCATCTCACGTGCAACGTGGACCATTTCATCCAAGCTTGGTGTGATCAAGCCGCTGAGGCCAATCATATCGACTTGGTGTTTTTCCGCTTCCTCAAGGATGGTTTCGCTACTAACCATCACTCCTAAGTCAATCACTTCGTAGTTGTTACATTGGAGTACGACACCCACAATGTTCTTACCAATGTCATGGACGTCACCTTTCACTGTGGCAAGCAGAAACTTCCCTCTGGCGGAAGCTCCTTCTAGTCCTGCGGCTCGCTTCTCCTCTTCCATGAATGGTTCTAGATAGGCGACGGCTTTTTTCATGACGCGTGCGGATTTGACCACCTGTGGTAAGAACATCTTACCTTCACCAAACAAGTCGCCGACTACCTGCATGCCATCCATCAGCGGTCCTTCGATCACCTCCAAGCAACGAGTGACCGATTGTCTGGCTTCTTCTGTGTCTTCGACAATGTACTTATCGATGCCCTTGATCAACGCATGCTTCATGCGTTCGCCAATGGGGGATTCTCGCCAAGCCAGATCTTCCCCTGCTTTCTTCTTTCCGCTTCCCTTTACCGTCTCGGAGAGTTCTAACAGTCGATCGGTTGCATCTGGCCGGCGATTCAAGAGTACATCTTCAACGCGTTCTAGCAGTTCAGCCGGAATTTCCTCGTACACCTCTAGTTGGCCAGCGTTAACAATTCCCATATCGAGTCCTGCCTTGACTGCGTGATAGAGAAACGCGCTGTGCATGGCTTCTCGGACACGGTCGTTACCTCGAAAGCTGAAACTGATGTTGCTAACACCACCACTGGTTTTGGCGTTGGGGCATTCCTCCTTGATTCTTCGCACAGCGTTGATGAAGTCGACTGCGTAGTTATCGTGCTCTTCGATGCCGGTAGCGACGGTGAGAATGTTGGGGTCAAAAATAATGTCTTCGGGCGGGAACTGCACCTTTTCGACAAGAATGTTGTACGCGCGTTTGCAGATGGCGACCTTGCTGTCTTCGTCTGTTGCCTGACCTGTTTCGTCGAATGCCATCACCACCGCCGCGGCTCCATATTGCCGAATTAGGCGAGCGCGGCGAATGAATTCTTCTTCACCGTCCTTAAGGGAGATAGAGTTGACTACCGTTTTGCCTTGAGAATTGCAAAGCCCTGCTTCAATGACCTCCCACTTACTGCTGTCAATCATGACTGGCACGGAAGCAGCTACGTCATCCCCCGATATTAGTCGGAGAAATCGTGTCATCGCTTCAACGCCATCTAGTAATGCATCATCAAAGTTGATGTCGATAATCGTTGCGCCGTTTTGTACTTGTTCACGTGCGACTTCAACAGCTTCTTCATAATTCTCATTCCGAATCAGAGAAGCGAATTTTCGGCTGCCCGTGACATTCGTGCGTTCTCCTACCATCGTGAATGGTATTTCTGGACGCATCTCCATCGGGAGTTGACCCGCAAGGCGAGTCCAAACGGGACCGTGATTCTCTTGTTTTGGTTTTTTTCCCTCGACACGCTCCGACATGGCTCGGATGTGATCGGGTGTTGTTCCGCAGCAACCACCCAAGATATTTATCCAGCCATTGTCGGCATATTCGCCCACAATCTCTGCCATCTGTTTTGGGCCGAGATCAAATTGCCCCATCTCGTTGGGTAAGCCAGCATTCGGATGACAGCTAACTCCGATGCCGGTGGATTGGGACATCGCCTCAATGTGCGGTCGCATCACATCCGGCCCCAAGGCACAATTCATCCCGATAGATAACAGTGGAAAATGAGATAACGATGTAACAAAAGCTTCAACGCTCTGCCCGCTAACGAAGGTTCTACCCATTTTGTCAAAGGTCCCACTGACCATGACCGGGATAACCCTTCCACCCGCATTGAAGTAATCTTGAATCGCAAAGAGACAAGCCTTCAGGTTCAAGGTGTCAATCGCTGTTTCCGGAAGTAGTATGTCAATTCCTGCTGCGGCTAGGGATTCGACCTGTGCTCGATAGCTGTCTCGCATTTCCTGAAAAGTGATGTCACGGTGGGCGGGATCTTCGACGTTCGTGCTGATTGCAGTTTGTTTGGTGGTAGGGCCAATCGAGCCAGCAATGAACCGTGGTTTATTCGGTGTTAGCTCAGACCACTTGTCTGCCGCTGCTCGCGCGCAAGCGACAGCCGCGTGATTGATTTCATCAACCAACTCAAGCGGAAGGTTAAATTCTGCCATGCCGACGGGCGATGCGCCGAAGGTGTTGGTTTCCACAATATCGCTGCCCGCTTCAAAATAGGCATCGTGTATTGCTGTGATTTTCTCCGGGTGCGTCAGGCAGAGTAAGTCGGAGAAGTTTTTTAGGTCCTTGCTAGGGTCATGATCGGCGAAGCGATCTCCGCGAACGGCTGCCTCATCGAGTTGTAGCCGCTGGATCATTGTTCCCATCGCACCGTCAAGAAGAAGGATTCTCTCGCGGATGATCTCTCGTAAGTGGGAAGCAGAAGGAGTGTTTTTAGGCATTGTTGCGAGTCGCGAGACAAATCGTATGGAATTAGATACAGCGTGGAGGCAATCATCTCTTTCTTGGCCCTACCTCACAACCCGCGAGCCCGAACTACACCAAACCGTTTGGCAGACAATCCGTGACAATTGGGACGCTTCGAAGAGAAGGGTCTCCGGTGGATACGCTAATTCACGATGCTTCGGCCCAAACATGGACGGAGACGGCATACCCTGGTTAGAACTGGGGCGACCGAATGCCACATGTTGGAAGGTTGAAGCGTAGCGGAGATGACGCTAACGCTTTGTATCGACAAATTTTCGCTTGCTTGTCCAGTTCGTCCCAAGCTCCACATGCTCATTGCAACGACATGATTCTCGTAGCGACCAAGCGGTAAGGTTTACGGACGGTTGATTTGCCCGAGATCGGTGCGGCAAATTCCCTTGCTAGCAATCGGCTTAACTGCATTCAAACCCACGGTTAGCGTATCGAAAGTTTAGTCGCTATTGATGCAGCGTTAAACTTCAGCTAATTCACACATTCGTGAAGGCATGCACAATTTATTGCCGATAACCCACAACTACAGGCTGTGCAGGATCAGTCTCTTTGCCGTTCGCCAAGTTGGTGAATCCACTTTATGAACAGGAAGTTCGAATGACCATCGATTCAGATCGGTCAAAAGATGAAGGCGAGAGCCGCTTGCGTTCCACGGGAGAGGCTTCCGTGGGGAATCTAGCGCCACCGGTGCTTTTTACATTGCGATCCCTCGAGGGAGGGGTCGCTGAGGGCGGCTCGACGTCTGAATTGCATGTGGATCTTGCAGAGCAGCGTCTGTCGGAATCCAAGTCGACAGAGAAGTCGACTTATTCCGTTGCTGGGTTATCACGTCAATCTGAGAGGCAAAGCGTCTCCCAATGCGATGACGAGTCCGATGCTGAAATTCAAGCGGATCTCGATGAGCATGTGTCGTCGATTGGACCATTGACTGATGGGATGGGGACGACTGCTTCGATTCCAGAGCAAGTGGTTCCGCCCGCACTCGCTCGGCAGTCAGGCTTTTCTAAGAGATCATGGGGCGAGCGGATAGGGTCACACGGTCTTGTGATCGGTTTATTGTTAGCTGTCGTGGCCGCAGCGCTGTTCACAGGGAAAGAGGGCGTTCGTGTCAATCCGAACCCTGATGACCTACTCAGTTTTGATGATGAATCGGTTAATGTTGAGTTGCCCGAGATGCTTGAGATAGATCTTGGTCAACTGGAAGAACCACTGGCGGAAGAGCAGGAACACTTCGCCCTGACTGGGAGTCCATCAGCAGATTCCCAATCTTTGTTGCCAATGAGCTCATCATTGAAGCAGCCATTTAGCGAACAGAGCTCAGAGAAGCTCGCTCTCGACACAGATCAAGCCATGTCAGCCATGCAGGCATCGGTCGAAGCAATGGAAGATGAACTTTTACAGGACAGTTCAAATTCTGTTCTTCCCGAGGAAACGCAAAGGGTACATTCCGTTTCGACCAACTTGGATCAGCTAGCCAGCACGCAGCCGACGGGTGAATTGGATGATTCCAATTCAAGCGAGTCAGTTCGTGTGCCCAAGCGAACTGGAACACCGGGGCAGATCTCTAATTGGTTGAAATTCTTACCACCTGTTGACCGAATTGCAACTGAATCGACGAATCCGTCTTCCTCTATCCAAAAATAGGTTCTCGTTGATGAGTGCTGAGACTTCAGGGTTTATACGGGCATATTCACGTCGGCGGAGCGGAGGCCAAGGCCTGCCATGGGTTTCGCTATGTTCAGAGTCTGAGCTCACAACAGAAAAGGTGGGCGAAGATTTCGCTAAAACTGAGCTGCAGAACGATTCTCATTCGTCTTCTGACCCAATGGTTCGTGGTGGTTTGGAATTGGACGATACAATTTCCGGTACCGCATCGCTTTGGTACGAGGAAGGTAACGGATCGATTTTAAGAATTGATCCAGTCGACAGTGTCGAGCGATTACACGAATCATTGAACTCGGGCGAATCATCGGCTGGGTTTGAAAAAGGTGATAATGCGAGCGATGAGCACAGGGGTCCAGGTAACGCCGAGATTCTTGCTTCTTTGCAACATACGTTTACATCGTATGCGGAACCTACAGGCGAGATATGTCGCACTCCGATTTCTCCTGATGCCGGGATCAAGGGAAATGATCTCATTGAGGCCGATCAAACGTTTTCCGATTCCTCGGACGGTTCATTCGCAGCTGCATGGGAAGTTGACGCTTTTGAAATCCCCGAGACGGTGAATGTTTTATTTAAGCAGACTGGCTTGCTGAGTAGCTTGTCTGAGAGGCTTTCCGAGGCTGTGCGAACAGGGCTTGGAAGCATCATGGTTACGAGTCTCGAACGAGGTGAGGGCAAAACGAGTGTCGCCATCGGTTTGGCGATCGCTGGTGCTGCGTCTGGTATTAGGGTCGCTCTGGTTGATGCGAATCTAACTGAGCCATCGCTTGTCGATTCACTCAATCTCGAGGTGTTGCACGGTTGGGACGCTCATTCCACCGGCGTACCCATGTCTGAAATTGCGATCCGCTCCATTGCGGATGATCTAACACTTTTCCCGTTAATCAATCATGGGTCTCGCGAAGACGTCTGTGACGGAGTTCACGAGCAGTTTATTACGCTGCTTTCAGATCACTTCGACTTGATCATTTTTGATGGCGGAACATGTGGCGATCTAACGGACAAAACGCATTTCTTGAATGCTGATAGCGCGGTAATTGTTCGCGATTTATCACGATCAAATGAGACGGAAATCAGCGTCTACACGCGAAAGATTCTCGAAGCCGGGGTTAAAAGCGTTGGCGTCGTCGAGAATCACGCATCGTAAGAATTGGTGAAGCAGTTCTTCAAGTAAACGTTCGTTTCTTTTCAGACGAACCTTACTTGGAAACTAAGAATTGCTTTTTGAGTTCCGAGCATTTTCCAGCAGTTCAATCCACGGACCCACATAATGTCCATTGTCGTGGAATGTTCTGCCGCTGACTAAATTGCCGTCAATGACGCAAGGTTCGTTGACGAAGATGCCACCGCATACTTCTAGATCGAATTGGCACTTGGGCACCGTTGCCATTCGACGTCCCTTTACGCAGTCCGCGTAGGCGGGTATTTCTACGCCATGGCAAACACTGGCGACTGGCTTGTTCGTCTCAAAGAAATGCTTGGTTACTCGAACTAGGTGTTCATCGTAGCGTATGTATTCAGGTGCTCGCCCACCGCTAAATAAGATCCCAGCATATTCCTCTGGGTTGATTTCGGAAAACGCGATATCAGCTTGTATCGTGTATCCCTCCCATTCTTTGGTGATCGTCCATCCCGGTTTGATTTCATGCATCACCATTTGGTATTGCCGCTTTTCTGGTGCAGCAACAACTGGAGTGAAGCCAGCTTCCTGAAGACGATAGTAGGGATACATTGTATCGAGTGTCTCAGTGGCATCACCGACAATGATCAGGACTTGGTTTGACATATTTGAAGTAGCACAATCTAAGTAGTAAGTGGGACAAGGAGGAACGCCCCTTTTCCATGAAATAGACTCAGATTAGGCGGCTCCCGCCGGACAATTCTAAACGGCGATGACTCGACGGGCGAGAGTAGGATCGACGAGGGACGGCTTATAACGAAGGATTTGTAGATTGGGTCGTCTGAGGCTTTTCCCGTGGGATACGCTATTGATCGCTTCCTTGGTATTTTCACCTCTTCGTCGCTCATCTTCATTTCTCGAGGTGACACCAAAAAATGACTTCGGCATCTACATTGAATTAGAGGGCAACAATGATTCGTAAACATATAAAGACTCTATCGCGTGCTGCGTTGCTGGGTTTCGTGTGCGTTGGAGTATTGTGCGTGCAGAAAGATTCGGTGGGGCAAAGTGCGGGGTCTGCCATCTTGATTGATGATCATTTTGAAAGAGAAGAATCGAATGATCTGATGGAGCAAGTGGGTAACGGATGGGAGACCAACAGCAAGAAGCGAGCAAAGGGAGTGAAGCAGGTTGACCTTGTCGACGGTGCATTGAAAATCAGTCGCGCAGAAGTGGCAGATCATGGCGTTTCGGTGACTCACGACGCTTCTTTTACGGATGCAGTAATCTCTCTTCGTTTTCAGTTGAACGTAGGGGATGACTTGGGCATCAACATTGCCGATATAAACGAGAAAAGCGTCCATGCAGGTCATTTGTTCGTCGCTAGAGTTCGTTTAAATCAACTGGAGGTCTCGGATCTTAAAACGGGACGCATGAATCTAGAGCGTCGTTCGCGAAGACAGTCAGGGAAGGAAACAAAGGAAGATCGAGCGGTTAATGCTCGCACCACTCAAAAGCGACCGATACAGTTGGACGGAAAGCAGTGGCATGAGATGGAGGTGCGCATCGAAGGCGATCAGATGAAGGTGACGATCGATGGAGAGTTAATTATAGCTTTTCAGTCGGAGGGGATCGCTCATCCTACTAAGAGTCGTTTGCGTTTGTCTGTTAATCGCAACGCATGGGTCGATGACGTCAAGCTGGTTAAATTAAATTGAGCCAAAAAGAAAATACGGGTTCACAATGTTGTCCGTTAGCTTCTTTTTCGGGTCGAGTTGTCCGCGTTAGCATCTACGGCACTGGCGATTGAATCGAAAGCCTATTCACAATCAGAGGGCTTTAAAATACAACTTTTTTATAGTGTTATTGCGTTGCATCTTCAAATGCGGCGTTAATTGAATTGGCGATTTTATTAACTCAAATGAACTGACAGCGGCATGAGTGCTCCACTCGCGAAGACCCCACTTGATGCAATCCACCGTGCAGCTGGTGCGAGGATGGTCTCGTTTGCTGGATATGAAATGCCCATCTCGTACACATCGATCGTTGCCGAGCATCAAGCTTGTAGGCAACGGGCAGCGTTATTCGACGTTTCCCACATGGGGCGTCTTCGTTTTGATGGTGAAGGGAGTGAGGAACTTCTGGATAAATTGCTTACCAGGAAAGTCTCTGACATGCCGTTGGGAGCGGTGCGATACAGCCTCATCTGTAATCAAGAGGGCGGTGTTCTCGATGATGTCTTAGTTTCTCACTTAGAGACACCATCTCAGCAACGCTACCACCTTATGGTTGTTAATGCGTCTAATCGGATGAAAATTCGAAGTTGGGTGGAGCAGCTCTTGCCTGAATTTCCTCGAGTGACGCTCTCTGATCGCACGGAAATTACGGCGATGATTGCAGTTCAAGGTCCTTTGGCCATCGAGGTTTCCAAGCGTCTCTTTCGGTTCGATCCTTCACGTTTGCGGTATTATCAGGCAGCAATCACCGATCAATTTTCAAAGCCCGTTCTGGTCAGTAGAACGGGGTACACCGGAGAAGATGGGTTTGAGTTGGTCTGTCGTGCTGAAGATGCGACACGGATTTGGGAAAACTTGATGCTCGTCGGCCGCGAGGCTGGATTTAAAGCTGCGGGGCTCGGAGCACGTGATACCCTGCGATTGGAGGCGGGAATGCCTCTTTACGGACATGAATTGACAGAAGAGATCGACCCTCTGACTGCTGGGCTGGGATTTGCATGCACCCTTGATGGCCGTGAGTTTATTGGGGAGCAGGTGTTGACTCATCGGTCATCCAATCCGCCTGAGATGGTACGAGTCGGCTTGCTGCCCCAGACAAAGCGACCAGCACGTGAGGGATACCTCATTTACAATGCCGCTGGCGAACGGGTTGGTCATATCACAAGTGGCTCCCAGTCTCCAACTTTCAATCACCCGATTGCAATGGGGTACGTTCGCAGAGAAGATAAGCAGGACGGAGATCTGCAAATTGAAATCAGGGGCACTCGAGTGCCGACCGAAATCGTGCAGCTCCCATTTTATCGGCGAACTAATCAATCTAGCGGAGTAAAGTGATGTCTCGTGACCAATCCAAGCTTGTCTATGCGTCGACACATGAATGGGCTGACATCCAGGAAGTAGAAGGTGTTAGGTACGCGACGATAGGAGTCTCTGCCTTCGCGATTGAGCAGCTTAATGACCTTGTCTACATGGATCTGCCGGAAGTCGGACGTGAGGTGAATGCGGGTGATGAGTTAGGTGAGGTCGAGTCGGTCAAGGCTGTTAGTCCGCTTTACAGTCCAGTCACTGGGGAAGTGGTTGAAGTACACGCTGAACTTCCTGATGAACTGGAGCAACTTAATTCCGACCCATATGATTTCGGTTGGATTGCAAAGATTCGTTTGACGAGCGACTCGGGAATCGAGAACCTGCTTAGCTTTGATGATTATCAGCGGCAATGCTCTGAATCTGCTTAATGATTTAGCAGGCGGGAGATCGGCATGTGAATTAACTTGCCCTCCCCTCCCCTTGCTCGGTCTCGTTTCCTAGACGCGTCGCACATCGCGTTTTAGGTCTGTAACGATTGCCGTCCTTATTACCACGCGAGAAAATATGAGCTTGCCGATTGGGCGTCTTGTCCCCTATCGAGTTTTTTCTGGTGTGGAGAACATGTCACTTGATCAGATGCTCCAAGAGAGTGTTGATCAAAACCAGCAGATAGCATTGCGATTTTACGGGTGGAGAGAGCCGACACTTTCCTTCGGTTATTTTCAGAGTTACCAAGAACGCCATTCTCATCAGGTTAGCAACTCTGTTTCGTCTGTGAGAAGAGCTACTGGCGGGGGTACTCTACTCCACCATCATGAACTGACCTATAGCTTAACCATTCCGCAAACCTTGGGGGCGATCGGGCCAAGGTTAGATGTTTACCAGCAGGTGCATGAATGTATCAGCAAGGCCTTGCTCAATTACGGTGTTATGGTCAAGCCTTTTTCGAAAACTCAAAATGGACTGTGCGGAAAAGGTAACTGTGAGCAGTTCTTGTGTTTTCAGCGTCGCACCGCTGAGGATTTGATTCTCAATGGCTACAAAGTTGTTGGCAGTGCACAGCGAAAATCGCGGGCCTCGTTGTTGCAGCATGGGAGCTTGCTATTGAGTGCCAGTCCATATGCTCCTGAGCTACCGGGTGTGAATGATCTGGTGGCGCAGCGTCTCGGCTTAATGGAGGTGATGGATTCGATCATCGAACACCTCTCTGATTCGTTCCAGATCCAGCTGAGGGAGGATGATTTCTTGGATCAAGAAATCGCTCGCGCTGCAGAGATTGCGGAAATGCGTTTTGGAAATGAACGCTGGCTGCATCGAAGGTAGCCGTTCCTGCAGTTTACCGGTCGACGTTTTGCCGCGATTGGAAGGATTGAGAGAGGTGGGGGGGATTTGCTGCTTGATGAGTCGGTAGTTGCCAATCTAAGTGCTTTTGCTCAGGGTGATGGTCAGTGTTGCGTAAATATTGCGTGCAATCAGGTAACGCAAGAGCGACTCGCTAGCGGGGGGGGAGTGTTCAAAATGCACAAGGCAACGATGAATCTTTGCGTGTGCCTTGATCATTTTGATTGAGTTTTGACATACTGGTTTGACAGGTGCAGTGATCGGAACCTACGTTATCTAGCCGGTTACTGCGTAACGGTCGATTCACCCTCTGGCGTTTCGGCGTTCGAGTGACCTCGGGTTCAATCCATTTTGCTGCGTACGGAGACGCTTAGAGAGATATCGGGTGAAAATCGCCGCACCGATGGAAGGCGAGTTTTTATCACTCCAGTCCTATTGGATGATCAATGCAAATCGTACTGAAAGTCGCCAAAGGCAGTCATGAAGGTAAAGAGATTAAGGTCTCGACCGAGAAATTTCTGATTGGCAGAAGCGACTCGTGCCAGCTTAGGCCAAAGAGCGAGTCAGTGAGTCGAAAGCATTGCATCATCGTTCGCAAAGACAATCGAGTTTTGGTGCAGGATCTGAAGAGCCGCAACGGAACTTTTGTTAATGGTAAGCGTCTTCCAACGGACAAAGCGAAGGTTTTGAAACCTGGCGATCTTTTGAAGGTCGCTAGCCTTGAGTTTGAGGTCTTGATAGAGCCCGGCTTAAACGCGCCCAAGAAACCAGAGGTCACAGGGGTTGCCGATGCTGCCTCTCGAGTTGTTGAGGCCGGTTCTGCTGACAGCCGCTTCGAGGATGTGGACGTCGATTCTTGGTTGGATGAAGCAGATCAGATTGATCGTGTTAGAAAGTTAGCAGATCCCGATACACGGCAGTTCAGTATTGATGCATTGCAGCCCAGTAATGCGGCGGAAGATCTATCTAGTAGTGATCTTAGTGTGAATACTGACTCATCGGATGACTCTTCTGATGAAAGTGTGGTGGAGAGAATCAAGCGTTCAAAAGAAAAGAAGAAACCAGGCAAGTTGCCCGAAAACTTCAAGCAACAACTAACGGATAACTCAAGGGATGCCGCAGATAACGCTCTCAAGCGTTTCTTTGGCGGCGGTAGCTAATTCTTAGGTTTGTGGCGAATCAACGTTTGGACGACAACTTTGTGTTCATAGACGCGATAGCCGCCGCTTGGCGTATTCGACTGCTCATCTTCACTTAGACCTCTAAGAGTTGGTAGAACATCAGCTAGCTCGATCCTTTAGGTTGGATCGGTTTAAAGGTCCAACTCGGTTTTTGTATGTTGGCACAGCGAAAGTGCTATGCATTTGCAACCGCATTTGCGGTGCATGGCTTTGATCGAGTGTGGTTCTGCTGTACTGGAGTCGCTTTGGGGTGTTTCATGGATTGCCGATGTTTGCGGACAAGATGGTTTTGCGCGGCGTTATGCTTGATTCTTCAGCAAAGTGCGACTGCTGAGCAGCTATTTCAGCTGCGTAATGGATTGGTATTGCGCGGATCAAAGGTGGAAATAGCATCTCTCAAGGAAGGTTTTGGTGCAGCAGCAGCCGGAGAGTCTCATGTGCGCCCAATCTGGTTGATTGATGATGGCCTCCGAAGGACCTATCTGCATGGGAAGGGAATGGCTGACGGTGATCCGGTTGACATTGGTGATCTTGAGAGGCCAATTGAGCTATGGCAGCCAACACCACTTGGTGGAAAGGTAGTAGCAGGCTTAGGGAATGCAATAGGTGTCTCTCCTTTCAATGAGTTTGGACGTCGGGTTTTGACAGTGCGTGGACCGGAAGGGCCAGTTCAGATCATTCAGGGGATCACTGAGTTAAATTCAAGGTATGCAAAGTTAGTTGCTCTCAAGGGTAGACCGTCTCTTTCTTGGGATATGAGGGTCGCGACGAGCTCTATTGATTCATTAACTCTACAGAAAATCTTTGATCGGCGTATTGACGACAATGATCTAGATTCGAGGTTGGAAGTGGTTCGCTTCTATATCAATGCTGAGAGGTATGATGACGCGAAGAATATGTTGCGACGGATCATCAAGGATTTTCCGGCTGAGCAAGATCTAGCTCCTCAGTTGGTGACATTAACTGAAAAGCAGGGAGATCAGCTTTTGACGGAAGCGACAAGCCGAGCTTCTGTCGGTCAGTATCAATTAGCGAGAGGGATTCTTGAAAGTTTTCCTCTAGAGGCTGTCGGGCGAATCAAGCGATTGCAAGTTGAGGATGCTTTGGCCGAGCTAGTTGATCAAGGTACGCAGGCCAGTTCACTGGTTGCAAATTTGAGAGAGCAGATTTCGCAGTTGCCACCCGCGCAGTCAACGGCTTTAGGCGGTATCGTCACCGAGATCGAAGCTGGATTGGGATCCGACACGCTTTCTAGGATGAGCGATTACATTCGCCTTGGATTGTCAGATAACTTGCCTGTTGATAACCGAGTCGCGCTTGGGATCGCTGGTTGGTTACTCGGTTCGGGGTCAGGTGAACAAAATCTTAGTGTTACGATTGCGTTGCTTAAGGTTCGTCAACTCGTTGTTGAATACTTGCGAGAAGCTGACGCTGGCAGAAGGCTTGCGATACTGGAAGAGCTGAAAGCACTTGAAGGAGCACAGCCTGAATATATTGACCGCATGTTGCCACTGCTGCAGCCGGCACTCAGCTGGGACGATATCTCAAAGGACGAAAATATTGCGGGAATGTATCGGGTCGAGTTTCCAGGTGGTAGCTATATCGTGCAGTTGCCGCCTGAGTATAACTCGCTGCGAGAGTATCCCTGTGTCGTTGCTTTGCATGAGTCAAGGTCATCGCCTGAACGTCAAATTGACTGGTGGTGTGGTGAATATCGTGATGCATTGGGGATGCGACTTGGTCACGCAACAAGAAATGGATTTATCGTGGTAGCACCCGATTGGTCGAGGCAAGATCAGGTGCTATACGAGTACACGCCGAAGGAGCATGAAAGGGTATTGCGCGCGTTGCGGCACGCTATGAGGCGTTGTTCCATCAATTCAGACCGAGTCTTTATCGCTGGGCATGGTGAGGGAGCAACCGCAGCTTGGGATATCTCGTTAGCGCACCCCGATCTCTGGGCCGGGATGGTTTCGATAAGTGGATCTCCTAGTAAAACCGTTCCGCACTATGAGCCAAATTCTAGATACATGCCCATGTATCTAGTGATGGGGGAATTGGATCAGTCGAAAGCAGATGGCGCAATCATCGACGATTACATGACCTTCAATCATGATGCAATGGTCGTAATGTACCGTGGTAACGGGCGATCCTATTTCTACGATGAGATTCAGCGTATTTTTGAATGGATGCGATTGCCCTCGCACAATCGGCGAAATGTTCCTTTGGATATTGAAACAGCTACGATTAGAGCTGGTGATCAGTTTTTCTGGTGGCTCGAGTTAATGAACTTGAAAGAGGGTGTACCTATAGATCCAATACTCTGGGAGCAAGCAGAAAGAATCAGAGCCGGTAAAATTTCTGCTTCAATCGGTGTCGATAACCAGATTCGTCTCAAAAGTGGTCCGGCAGATCGATTTCGTATCCTATTGAGGCCCCAAGAGGGCATTGATCTGAACCAAGAAGTGGTGGTGCGTTATGGGACGGCATCACCCAAACGGATATTTTTTGATGGTGATCTAAAGACAATGTTGGAAGACGTTCGGCAGCGAGCAGATCGTAAAAGAGCCGTTTGGATGACAGCCGATATTCCGTAAGGTAACCGCTCGATTCTCAATCGTTTATGCTTACGTTCTCAAGTTTTTTACGAGTGGTTCACCGGTTTGAAAACAATCGTTTTTTCACCTGCGTGTAAGCTCGGTTCCTGTGAATGTTTTCCCGCTGAAATAGAAGGTGTCGACTGATGCGACGAAGAGATTTCCTAACGGTTCCCGCAGTTGTCGCTGGAGTTTCTGCAGTTCCTCGAAACGTGACAGCTGAGAACACGGCCGAGCGCAAAGCAGGTAAAAAAGCTCGCCAATCGGTAATGGGATGGTGTTTCAAGCCCATGGAACCGCTGGAATTAGCGAGGCATGCTAAGTCGATAGGTATGGAGGCAATTGAGGGGATCCCTGCATCCTCCTACCCTGAAGTGACGGCGTTAGGATTGAAAATATCACTGGTGGGGAGTCACGGTTTTGCAACAGGCCCACTCGATCCCGAGAATCATGCTGAGGTGGAAGCAAAATTACGTGAAAGTATCGATCTTGCGGTTCGGTTCGGTGCCCCGAATGTCATTACTTTTACCGGCATGCAGAAAACTGGAATTTCAGATGATGCGGCAACTCGTAATTGTCTCAAGAGTTGGAAGCGGGTGATTGGCTATGCTGAGGAAAAAAAGATTGGACTTGTGCTTGAGCATTTAAATAGCAAAGACGACTCGCACCCAATGAAAGGACATCCCGGTTATTGGGGGGACGATGTTCACCGATGCGCTGACTTGGTCAAGTCTATGGATTCTCCAAATTTCAAGCTGCTGTTTGATGTGTATCACGTTCAGATTATGCACGGTGACATCATTCGTAACATAAGAAGATATCACCCAATCGTGGGGCATTATCATACGGCAGGAAATCCTGGTCGCGGAGAATTGAATGATTCGCAAGAAATCAACTATCCGCCAGTCATCCGAGCCATCCTTGATACTGGATACGATGGCTTCATTGCACAGGAGTTCATTCCGACATCAGACGATCCTATTGGATCGCTTCGACAGGCCTACGAAGTGTGCGATGTCTAGACGGTCGACTTACATCTAGTAATAGAACTCTCGAAATCACTGCTACAACTCCCAGTCTTCGTAATATCTAATCCTTAATTGTAGCTTCGTCTCTTTTGCAGCAAATCTTAGCTTTCCGGTTCCCTATACTTCGGAGGATAACTCTCGAGAAGGAACTAGTTCATGACAGCTGCAAAGAGCCCGGAATTTCCAACTAATTATCAAGCATTATTGGACTCGGGTTGGAAGACACGGACGGTAAAGGAGGAGATGAAAGCGAATCTAATCTCCATGCTTGAAAGCGGAGAGGATCCATTCGCTGGGATTGTCGGGTATGAGGATACGGTGATTCCCGAAGTAAATCTTGCCGTTCTTGCCGAGCATGACATGCTGTTTCTAGGTGAGAAGGGGCAAGCCAAAAGTCGAATGATGCGTCTTCTCGTGGGCTTGCTTGATGAATGGATCCCCTACATAGACGATCCCCGCCTGTCGGTTCATGAAGATCCCAGTAAACCAATCACATCTCTGGGGAAAACACTGGTCATCGAGACGCGTCCAGAAGATTTGCCAATCGCGTGGTGGCATCGAGAGCAACGCTACTCGGAAAGGTTGGGGCCGGGTACCAAATTCGCAGATATCATCGGAGAAATTGATCCGGCGAAACTAACAGGCGGTGTCAGCCTAGGTGCTGAGGAGGCGTTGGCGTTCGGGCTAATCCCGAGAATGCATCGGGGGATCTTTGCGATGAACGAACTCCCCGAGTTGGACGATCTCGTCCAAGTGGGTTTGTTCAACATCCTCGAGGAAAGAGATGTCCAGATACGTGGATACCCAATTCAATTTGACTTGGATATTTCAATTCTGTTTTCAGCCAATCCGTCGACTTACAATCGAAGCGGTAAGGTAATCCCCCAACTAAAGGACCGAATTGGTTCGTTAATTAGGACCCATTATCCGAACGATCGGGAGCTTGGAATCGAGATCTTGCAGCAGGAAGCATCTGCATCTTTGCTCGGTTCCTACCCAGTGCAGGTTCCATTATTTATGTATCAAGTTCTGGAAGAGATAACGGTTCAAGCAAGAAAGAGTAAGTTTGTTGATCATGCGTCAGGTGTATCGGCAAGGTTTTCATTGGCTAATTTCCGGACGATGGTTGCATCCGCTCGAAGAAGGTCAATCCTGCATCAAGAGCGTCCAGCCGTTCCAAGAATCAGTGACCTTGGGCATCTTTACACAAGTGCAACCGGCAAGCTCGAACTTGACATGATGGGAACCCATCAGATGAGTGAGAAGCAGGTAATGGACAACGTGATTGCGGACTCAATACGAACTGTTTTCGAAGAATATGTTGATCAGCACGGATTGGAAGCGATCGCTGAGATTTTTAGAAAAGGTTTTCGTGTGGAAGTTGGCGATTTGTTACCAAGCTCAGCTTATGCGGAAAGACTACAGCACGTGCCTAAAGCTTGGGAACTCGCGTTTCAAGTTAATGCAGCAGAGAATGAAGCGGTAAGGGCTAGTTGCGTCGAGTTTATTTTGGCTGGTATGTATTGCACGGATAGAATCAGTCGGAGCCAAAGACACGGTAAGATTGAATATGAAATCTGATCAAAGTCCACAGCAGAAATTGGGCGGTGTGATTCACTCCTACCAGAAATATGATCCGGTTCAGTTCCCTCCACCCAATCAACCACCGCCAGACCTCGTGACTCCAGCGTTCGAGCAAGCGCTCTGGCATGGTCAATTTGACAATCTTACCGCGGAGGATCTGGCGCGTGCGGTGCGACTTGATTTGAGTCAGATAGCCGGGCTTGGTCCGAGTTTGGATTCTTTGAGGGCATTGCTCGAAGAGAAAAAGCGTAAGATCTTAAGTACCTACGAGACACGTTCAGTTCAAAAGAAAGCTCGTGTCAATTACACGTCTGTGGTCAAAAGAGTTAAAGTCCCAAAGAACCAAGAGAAATTGTTCAGGAAGGCGGTGATACAAGAGCAGCCATACTTGATTGAACGCTTATGGTATCACGCCGGAGATGATCAAGGCTTGCTCGCAAGAAGCTTGCTTCAAGTCATGGAGGCGATGAATAAAAAGCACCAAATTGAGCAGTTAGGCTGTGATTATGAGTTCACTGGACGGGAGTCACTGAAGCTCGATCAAGCGATTGAAGTAAAGGAGGAGTTGGAAAAGATCGACGAGTTGCTCAAGCAGTTGGACGAAGCGCGTGAAAACTCGCAGATTGGGCTAATTGATTTTGACTCGCTATCTGAGTTTGCATCGGCGGAAGATATGCAGCAATTGGAGCAGATGCGTCGTCAGATTGAGCGTTTACTTCAGGAGCAAGCAGAGCGACAAGGCCTCGAACGGGATCATGCAAATGATGGCAGCTACCGGTTAACACCGCAGGCATACAAAATATTTCAGGGTCGATTGCTTGAACGATTATTCAGTCAAATGACACCTTCAAAGCATGGGCAACATCCGTCATCTCTGCACGGTGAGGGCGCTGTAGAAAAGCAAAAAACGCAGCCTTACGAGTATGGAGACGCCTTATCTCATTTGGATTTAACGCAAACTGTTATTAATGGGTTGATAAGGCAAGGTCCCGATAGGCCTTTCATTTTTCATCCATCTGATATGGAAGTGCATCAAACACAGCATCATCCAAAATGCGCGACGTGCGTCATCATGGATATGAGTGGTTCCATGCGTTATGACGGGCAATACGTGAATGTAAAGAGAATGGCCTTGGCCATGCAGGGATTAATTCAGAGTGAATATCCTGGTGACTTTCTTCGATTCATCGAAATGTATACGTTTGCCAAACTCTGTCAGCCTGGCGAGATTTTAAATCTAATGCCAAAGCCCGTGACTATTCATGATCCGTGGGTTCAGTTGTGGGCTGACATGAGTGATCCGGAGATTAGTGAGCAGCAGATTCATCCGCATTTCACCAACATTCAGCATTCATTGCAGCTCGCACGCCGACAGCTAATGAATTGTGATACGCCGAACAAACAGGTTGTTCTGATTACCGATGGCTTGCCGACGGCTCATTTCGAAGATGAAAAGTTGTTTATGCTTTATCCACCGGATCCGAGAACAGAGTTGGCAACAATGAGAGAGGCTGCTCAGTTGCAAAAAGACGGTATCACAATCAATATTTTTCTGGTGCCGAGTTGGTCACAAAATCAGGAAGACATTCAATTTGCACAAAGGCTGGCAAAGAGTACCGGCGGCCGAGTTGTTTTCACGAGTGGTAACGACCTTGATCGTTTTGTGCTGTGGGATTATGTCAACCATCGTCGTGAGATCATCAATTGAATAGCCATGAGAATGCAGCGGGATCTTTGCTTGAGTCTGACTCCATAAGCATTCGTTAAGCAAAAAGATCGAGCTCAAAGTTTGGCTTCGTTGGGAAGTAGGTCACTCTCGAGAAGGTGGCAGTAGGAGTCGTACCTCCTAGCGTCAATTTTCCCATCCGCGACTGCGTCCTTTACCTTGCACTGATCTTCACTTAGGTGGAGGCAGTCCGCGTACTTGCAGCCATTGACAAACGGTCGTAGGTCCGGCATCAAGCCGGCAACTTCATTAGCGTGAATGTCCCAAAGTTGAAACTGTCGGATCCCTGGGGTGTCAAACACCGCGCCCCCTGAATCCAGCGGAATTAGCTGAGCCGCTGTTGTCGTGTGGCGACCTTTCTCATTGTCTTGGCTCACTGAGGCAACTGCTAAACCGAGTCCCGGTTGTATCGCATTCAAGAGACTGCTTTTGCCTACCCCGCTCTGCCCTGCTAACGCTGTCTGTTTACCGCTTAGCAAGGTCTTTAAGTACGAGATGTTTTGTTGTTTTTCAGCTGATGTGTGAAGCACACGGTAGCCCAATGAAGCGTAACAACCTGTGATTTGTTGTAAATGGAGCGGGTTAACCAGGTCAATTTTGTTCATGACCACCACCGGTTTTACTCCGCAATATTCTGCTGTGAGTAGAAATCGATCAATCAGTGCGGGCTTCATGCTTGGCTCGGCAGCACTTGCGATGATCAGCAGGTAGTCAACATTTGAAACGAGAATGTGCTGTTGGCCGCGGCTAGTTCGGCTGATAATACCACTCCTAGGTTCCACACTCTCAATCATGCCATCTTTCGGTGATGCCGCTCGGAGGCGAACGCGGTCACCGGCAACCACTGCGCTTCGTTGATCAATATTGAGTGACTTGAGCACTTGTCGCAAAGCACACTCGTAGATCTGGCCATCTTCGCCAAGTACTCGGCTTTTAAGCCCATGCACACTGATAACGCGACCATTGACGAGGTTCTGAGAATCAGGGCTATCCTCTGAGTCCTGATGTTCGAAGAATGTTCGCTTCCTTGTCAGCTCACCCTTACCGCTGACTCGCTCACCTTGACTCGCATCAGCTAGCGTGTCCCGATCACCCGTGTGAAAGTCTCGAGTTAAATCACTCTGCCGCACTCGATCTTGGTGCTTTTTCTTAAAACTTGCTCGTTGTTTCTGACGTTTCTTCTTGGCCATTAGGTGTCGCGCTAGGCGATGAGGGTTATCCGGCTGCACGAGAGCTTAACAACGAGAAAGGTCTTCATCGGGAGTTACTCTGCATTATCTTGACTGTTGTCGTCATTTTCAGCTGAAGCGTCAGAAGAAACCTCCGATTCGTTTTCACCTTCTTTTGGTAGAGGGTTCATCCTTGATTGAATCGAGGGGCCGATCAAGTCTGTCAATTCACGATCACCAAGTTCTTCATGTTCTAACAATGCCTTGGTAATTTTTTCTAGTTCGACTCGATGTTCCCTCAGCAGTTGTTCAGATTTCTGATCTGCTTCCAAGAGTATTCTCGCGACTTCCTCGTCGATAAGCTCCTGAGTGTGTTCGCTGAATTGTCGCGACTGATGAATCTCTCGTCCCAAAAAAGGGTCTTCATCGCTAGTCTTATAGCTAACGGGCCCAATTTTGGGGCTCATTCCCCAGTGCGTCACCATTTTCCTTGCGATACTCGTTGCACGTTCAAGATCATTTTCAGCGCCCGCGCAGGTTTCGTTGTAGATGATTTTTTCTGCCGCTCGTCCACCCAATAAGACAATGAGTTGATGGTCAAGTTCCTTGCGGCTGATGCTCAATCTGTCCTCGTTGGGGACGTATTGGGTCACTCCGAGGGCGCGTCCACGCGGAATGATGGTGACTTTGTGTACCATGTGTGCCCCATCAAGATGCCAAGCAGTGAGCGTGTGTCCTGCTTCGTGGTACGCAGTCTTTTCTTTTTCGCTATCTTGCAAAACCTCTTCTCTTTTCGCACCCATCAGGATTTTGTCCCGAGCATAATCAAAATCGCTCATGTCCACGATTTTCTTGTTTTGTCTTGCGGCCCAAAGTGCCGCCTCATTCACCATGTTTTGAATGTCGGCACCGGTAAGTCCAACGGTTCCAGCTGCAAGACGACGAAGTTCAACGTCTTCTGCTAGGGGGACATCTCGAACATGGACTTTGAAGATTGCCTCTCGGCCTTTCATGGTGGGGCGTCCAACCGTGATGTGACGATCAAATCGTCCAGGACGCAATAATGCTGGGTCAAGCACGTCAGGCCGATTGGTTGCAGCTACAACGATCACTGCTTGATTAGCAGCAAAGCCGTCCATTTCTCCAAGAATCTGATTAAGCGTTTGTTCACGCTCATCATGCCCACCGCCTAATCCAGCACCACGTTGGCGACCAACCGCATCGATCTCATCGATGAAAATAATTGCGGGGCTGCTGTCCTTGGCGGTCTTGAACAGGTCTCGGACTCGACTGGCGCCAACACCCACGAACATTTGGATGAACTCGCTACCATTCACAGAGAAAAACGGAACGCCAGCTTCGCCCGCAACAGCTCGCGCGAGAAGGGTTTTCCCTGTCCCGGGAGGACCATTTAAAAGCACGCCTTTGGGGACGCGGCCGCCAAGTTTCTGGAATTTATCAGGCGTCTTGAGGAATTCAACAATCTCTTCTAAGTCCGCCTTAACTCCTTCAAGACCAGCAACATCTTTGAAGGTCACCATTTTTTCACTTGCTTCAAATCGTTTCGCGGGACTCTTGCTAAATCCAGACAGAAAACCGCCGCCCATGATGTCGCTTCGTGTGCGACGGAGCATGGTGAAGAGGAAAAATAGAATCACCAAGGGGAGTCCCACCAAGGCAATGAAATAGATCATTTGCTGAGTGTTGTCGGGCTCAAGATAGTTGTAGCGAACGTTTTGCAGTTTTAATTGCGATTCGAGTTGAGTCACCCAGCCAGCATCCGTGGGGCGATTAAAAACGAATTTCTCGTCGTACTGAGTTGGTTCGTTGTCAGTGGCTTTGCTGTTACGAGAGAGTTCGGTTGATTCTGGTTTCTCAGACTCCGGAATCTCCGGTCGAGTGACAAATTTCCCGTAAACTCGTCGTTCGGAGATACCTACTTCTTCAATGTTGCCTTTGTCGAGTTCCGCCTGGAAGAAGCTGGCGGTGATTAAAGATCGTTCTTCGCCGCGATTGTAGAAGAGCAAGACGACGAGCGCAGCAACTAAGATCGCGATAAATAGCGAGTTGTTCCCTCGGCGATTCTCTTGTTGCTCAGGCGAACTAGATTCTCGTTGATCAGTCTTCTTTTCCATGTTTTGCCTTTTGGCGATATCAATACCTAGCGGTACCGGCTCATCTGGGGGCTATCCGAGTGTTTTGGAGCACTCGTTGGCCGGATAAATCCTTTTCTCACTGTATTGTAGTGGGTAGCAAGTGAGATGACTAACCGACTCGATCAAAGCTTTTTACGATTTGAACAGGCAGCTCTAAAAGCACCTGAGAAACTTGATGTTTTGGTGAAAATCCAGTTTCTTCAGGGAATTACCCGTGTTTTGCCAATCTGATTGCAGTGACGGTAGGCTACTCCGGCGTGCAAAAGCGAACGTGCTCGACTCCTGCCCACTTTTGTACCGTGAAAACAGCAAGGATTTCACACGGATCGGGAGATGATGCTACCTATACCCCGAGCTGGTTCCCACGGTTATGCGTTGGCGCAGTTAAATCGGGTAAGAATCGTGAGGCCTAGAAGTTTCTGGTTGCATCAGTGCTTGCTCAGGTCTCGGTGAGTCTCAGCGAGCTGGAGATGTTTTTCTAATTCTTTCTCGGTGATCCTGCGAATCAAGAGGATTTCTTCTCGAGTGAACCCTTGCTCCAGTAGTCGGTGGCTCCAGTACGCATCGGAGCCAATCCAAACCCGATCCAAATCGGAATGTTCGCGCTGGGAATGATTCTCAGTTATCCCAATTGTGGGTGTGTCGGAAAGATCTTCCGCTGTATCCATATTGGCGGAGTTGTTTTGACACAAAGCCGTCGTCTGTGATCCTCCGAGGCTTGTTCTGACGATTTGTCCATGTGTCCGTTGAATAACTTCAATGATATCAGAGCCGAATTGCTCTGAGTTGGATTCACCGATCCCTTTAATGGCCTTGAGTTGATCCATATTTTTGGGAAGTGACAAAGCGATCCGCTCGAGCGTTGCATTTGTGAGGACTTTAAATGCAGGGAGTCCGAGGGCCGCCGATGTTTTCCTTCTCCAGCGTTTTAAAGCTGCAATTGTCTCTTCAGTCAACGGATTGTGGAATTGATGATTAGTGGAGTCCTCATTCGCCACCGAGTGCTTGTCAGTTGGGACTTGAAGTTCGGGATTAGCGTTTGATGAAGAAGGTGATTCGATGGATTCTATATTTCGTGTTGCTTGGATAAGACTGTTTGCGAGTTCTTTTGGCAATTGAAATCCGTCAGGCATTGGACTTCTGCCGTGCATGATTTCTCGTCCAATCTCGGTCATGTGAATGGTAGGTCGACGCTGTTCGATTTCTTGCTGAACGACCAATCCGAATTCGCTCAAGCGGTCCATGATGGAAGTGACTTCGGCTTGCTTCATCGTTGACAGCAATCCATAGGTGCTAAGTTGGTTGAGTCTCCATTGCGAAAGCTTCTTGCTTTTCGATCCGCAAAGCATCTGCGCTACCATGTTTTTTCCAAAGCGACCATGCATGCGAGTAACGCCACTCATGACAATCTGAAGGCCACGAGTTAGATACAAGTGCTCTTGTTGATTGAGGTTTAGATTAGTTCGGGTTTCTGTTGAATCATTGCTTTGTGCGTTGGGAAGGCAGCGGTCGCAGTTCCCGCAATCCTTTGGATCGATTTCGCCAAAGTAATCCAAAATAACTTGTTGCCGACATTTCGGATTTCGCGCAAATCGAATGACTGACTCGAGTTTTTCGTATTCAGCCGATTTTCTGACGTTGAGTTGAGGGAAGTCGATGTTTAATTCCTTGAATTTGCGATTGCGATCAAGGAAATGGATTCCTCTTCCTCTAAACGGTGGCACATAGTCGAATGTTTTCAGTTTGCAGAGTTCTTTCAACGCGCGATTGAGTTGTGCTTTTTCTACCCCAGCAACTTTTGCGAGCCATTTAGGTGTCGTGTAAACGTCCTCGCCGCGGCGGTTGCCGACGACGGTTTCAGCAGCCTGAAGAACTTTACGTCGAATCTTGGCCTCGACGGGAACGAAATCCAGCAGGGTTGGGGCGTCCGAATCAATGCGGATTACCGCTTGATTAGAATTGCTGTCTAGTCTTTTCAGGACACCCGTTTTCGCGAGTAATTGTTCCGCGGTGCTAATTGCTTCGCTGCTGTCCTTTGTGCCGATCAATTCACGAACTTCCTCGAGAGTTAGTTCGATTGGATCTTCATCTCTGGAGAGTAGGAAGTCATAAACTTGCTCGACAGTGTCTTTTGATGGATAACGATTCTCGATGAAGAATTCTTGGACATATCGATCGCTGTAAGAAAAGAGCAGTAAGCACTCGCTTGGTTTTCCATCTCGCCCTGCCCTGCCCGCTTCTTGGTAGTAGGCTTCTAAACTGCCTGGAATGTTGTAGTGGACGACGAATCGAATATCTGATTTGTCGATGCCCATGCCAAATGCATTTGTCGCTACGATGGCCGACAGTTCACCACTCATGAAACGCTCTTGCGTTTGTTTTCGCAAGGCTGGGTCTAACCCTGCATGGTAGACGCCAATGGGCCGGTCGGTGGCTGCGTTAATTGCCTCGGCGATTTCTTCACAACGTTTGCGAGTTGCGGCATAAATGATGCCGGAGCCAGTTTGCTGGCTCAGATACTGATGCAGTGAATCAGCTTTCTCTTTGTCTGAATTACAGTGCTTGACGCAGAAGCGAAGGTTGTCTCGGCTGAAGCCAGTGACGAAGATCTGTGGTTGTTTGAGGTTTAGGAGCTGTGCAATGTCGTCTCTGACAGCCGGGGTTGCTGTTGCGGTTAGAGCGATCGTTTGAACCTGATTCAAGTACCGGTCGCGAAAATGACCAAGTCTTGCGTAGTCAGGACGAAAATCATGCCCCCATTCGCTTACGCAGTGTGCTTCATCCACCGCCAATAGGTCAATCCTGCAGCGATTGATGGTGTCGATAAATCGGCCATTCCTCAGTCGTTCCGGTGCCACGTAGACCAAATCTAGTTCATTGGTTTCCATGCGTTGCATCACGCGGTTTTGCTCAGCCATCGTAAGACTGCTGTTGATCAGTTCAGCCTTGATGCCCAGTCGTTGCAAAGTGTCAACTTGGTCTTTCATTAAGGCGATCAACGGAGAAATAACAATGCTCAAGCCCGGCTGCATGAGGCTTGGAAGTTGGTAGCAAAGGCTTTTTCCTCCGCCGGTTGGCATGACGCACATTACGTCATCACCATGGAGTACCGCGTCTACTACTTCTTGTTGACCCGCTCGGAACTCTTTGAGACCCAAGATGGACAGGAAAGATTCGGGGGCTGCAGCGTCAGCCATGTAAGTTCAATCCAGATATTCTAGGTGTGCTACCGATCGGCTATTCGGTTTGATCGGATAATCCATTTGATACAATCAGCAGTATAGGCGGTACGTTGCCGGTACAAAGGTCATACTGGTTAGGATGTTTGCCGCCGCTTCAAGTTCCTCATTGTTGGAAAGCCATGAGAGCCCTTTCTTTACAGGATTCTGTTGTAACCTTCCGTGAATCGGTGCAAGAGCCGCATCGATGTGAAGGTGACGTATTCGTTGATGTGATTCTTGCTGGTATCTGCGAAACGGATTTGCAGTTGTGTAAAGGCTATATGGGTTTTTCTGGTACCCTTGGTCATGAATTTGTCGGGGTGGCGCGTGAGGGACGGTACGCCGGCCAGCGCGTTGTTGGGGAAATTAATTGTGTTTGTGAACGATGTGAATGGTGCGTAAATGGATTGGGGAATCATTGTCCGTTCAGAACCGTTCTTGGGATACTTAACCGAGATGGGGCTTTTGCCGACACCCTGCTGATTCCAGAACGGAACCTGCATCGTGTCCCAGATTCAGTCAGTAACGAGCGGGCAGTTTTTACTGAGCCTTTAGCGGCCGCAATTCAGATTTCGAAACAGATTGATTTGGTGGGTAAGCGAGTTGCCGTCTTGGGGGATGGACGACTTGGAATCCTTTGTGCGCAAGCAATACGGCTTTCAACCGACGCAATAGTGGTGGTTGGCAAGCATCCTGAGAAGCTTGCAAGATTCCAGGGACTCGGCTTTGAATGTTGTGAGCTGAGCCAACTTGATTATCGAACATCATTTGATGTCGTGATCGACAGCACTGGATCGCCAACCGGGTTGGAAGTGGCGTGTGGTTTGGTGAAGCCACGCGGCGTAGTGGTTTTGAAGACAACCGTAGCTGGCGAGCATCAGTTATCGCTCGCTTCACTGGTCATTAACGAGGTCACCGTTGTTGGTTCTCGTTGTGGACCTTTTGATGAGGCTCTCTCAGTGCTAGAGGCAGATGCCATTGATTTGACTGGCATGGTTAGCCATCGCTTCCCACTTGAGCAGGGGGTTGAAGCGATGCGAGTTGCCGCGTTACCGGGTAGCTTTAAGGTATTGCTTGATCCGCAGCGGTGACTGTTTCGTGGAAAGGCAGGTTGCAACAAATCAGTTCGTGTTACGAATTAACCGAATTGAGTTGTTGGATGACCCGTTGCACGATCTGTTCGATTGTATCGTGAGGCAGAGGCTGAGTATCGCTCGCGTCCGTAAACTGTGAGACCAAAGAATCGATTTCTCGTTGAGTTCTGCTGACCAGTTCTCGCTGCTGATCGGATAAGGGGACTCTCCCCGCACCGAGATCCCAGCCTCTAGACCTCGCACCCGCTCTGAATCCTTCAGGGAATTCACCGAGAGAGATCATCGCGTCAAATAGAGGGATCAGTTGGTATTGCAACCGCATCGCTTCATCGATTGATCCGTCAACAACATTTCTGTAGATTGCTTTCGTTAATTCTGGAACGACGCCGCTGGTTGCGTTCGTGCCGCCATCAGCTCCGGCTAAAAGCATGGGAGCTAGAGAGGCATCCCAGCCGGTGAGGAAAGTGAAGTCGTCACGCATCGGACGGATGGCGGAAATCATTCGCATCATATTGGGGAGGTCACCGCTGCTATCTTTGATTCCGACGACACGTGGGAATTCTGCCGCAAGGCGTACTACCGTATCAACGTCAATCGGTGATGCGAACAGTGGGATGTTGTATAGCGTAACATCCACTTCAACATTCTCTGCTATCTCGCGAAAGTACGCATAAACACCTTCACTGCTTAGGCGGTAATAAAAAGGGGCTACGATGGCAACTGCTCGCACTCCAAGTTCACCATAAGCGTCACAGGCTTCAATGGTTGCTTTTACATTTGCCTCTGCCGCGCCCGCCAAGACCGGCACGCGTCCCGCTGTTTGGTCAACAACAATGCGTACGATTTGTCGCCTTTCTTCTGCAGAAAATCTGACAAACTCTCCCGTGCTTCCGTTCGGGTATAGGCCATCGACACCTCGCTCTATCAACCAGTCGACATAGCCCCGAAGCTTCTGTTCGTCGATCCGACCATCAGCATCGACCGGAGTAATGTTGGGCGTCAGGATTCCCGTAATTCTTTCTGCCATTCTTATAAACGCGTAACCGAGATGGTGGGTGGGTGGATAGTCATTGAACCGTAGCTCTCCGTCCCTGCGTGGCTGTGAGTGCAGCGTATCTCTTTACCCAATAGTTTTGTTGGGTAGCTAAATTTAACGATCGTGCCGATTGCGATGTTGAATCGTTAAAGACTCGGCATTAGGTGCTGCAGTCTCATTCCTCATGGATTTTAAAGCTTGTCTTCAATTCATTGCCAAGGCGTTCGACCGCCACGTTGCAAGTGAAACTGTAAGCGGCGTATTAACTGTTGCAGATCTTTGGGGCGTTTTTTCGCGAGGTCGTTAAGCTCATAAGGGTCTTTTTCTAGATCAAAAAGTTCGAAAGCGTTGGTGGGGAGATTGTGAACCAATTTTAGATTTCCTCGCAAAACTGCCTCGATCGATAGTCCTGCATATCGTGAGCCACCTTCTCGCCTAACGAAGTAGATCTCTCGTTCTGGCCACTGATGGTCAGGGTTTGTTAATAGTGGTAAAAGTGACATTCCATCGATTTGCAGCTCATTTTTGAGCCCCAATATTTCCAGTATCGTTGGGTAGAAGTCAGCTGTGGAGCAGATAGTATCGGTGCGGGTGTGGGGACGAGTCAGGCCAGGAAAGTGAATGCACCCTGGGATCCGAAGTCCACCCTCATACATGGATTGCTTACCATCCCTAAGTGGTCCATTGTTAGCGCCGACATTCAATTGCCCGCCGTTGTCGCTCGTGAAGATGATGGCCGTGTCTCGCTTGGTACCGTTTTGGGAGACTGCCTGAAGAACATCGCCGATGCCGGCATCCATGTGCTCAATCAATGCAATCAGTTTTGCTCGTGTTTCGGGAATGTTTGGATCCCGTTTCTGAACCTTGTCGAGCCATTCTTGTGGCGGTTGGATAGGTGTGTGGGGAGCGTTGTAGGCGAGGTACAAGAACCATGGTTGTTCACTGTTCTCTTTGTTTTGCTTTCCGATCCAATCCGTCGCCCAGTCTGAAAATACATCTGTGGCGTGTCCATTGGGATCGATTTCTTGGCGATCCTTAAACATGTAGTTATTACCGTGCCGGCGATGATTGTAGTAGTCATCCATCATGTCACCGAGAAAACCGTGGAACTCATCAAATCCGTGACTCATTGGATGATCGTCAGGTGTGAGCCCGAGATGCCATTTGCCAATTGCCTTGGTGCGATATCCCGTTTCTGATAACTGTTGTGGTAGGGTTTTAGCGATCGGCGAAAATTTTCCCCAGCTGTTTTCTGCGTGAGTCCGGATCACCCCGGGCACTCCGACTCGATCAGGATAACAACCGGTGATGATAGAAGCCCTCGTTGGGGAACAGACGGGACAATTTGCGTACAGGCGATCAAGACGCAATGACTGTTCGAACAAGCGGTCGAGGTTGGGTGTTTCGAGGTCCTTGCTCCCCAGACAGCCAAGGTCCGCAAAGCCGAGGTCATCCACGACGATCAATAGAATGTTCGGTTTCCACGCATTTTGCGTAGGTTCAGTCGCCCATGAAGAAGACGATAATTGGACTGTCAGAACGACAAGTAGTAATTGTGTCAACGAGATGGTGGTCATTCGCAAGGCAGGCGTTTTGCTCATGTGATTATTCTTGGTGCAGATTATTCTTGGTGCAGATTGTTCTTGGTCATTAATCGTGCTGTATTAAGCACGCGGAAGCGACGATATCAATGACGCAACTGTATCGTGAAGCTTTAATCCGACTTCGTCTTATAAAAGCTAAGGCATCCTACAGCGATACGAACCGATTAATTGACCTTGAGAAGGTGTTGAACTACTATTTTTATCGATGGATAGCTTACCTCGTTCAAGCGACTTGCAGGTATCATCTTCCGTCGATCGTATCACGAGTTGTTGTTTTTAACGTCTTGGTGAACTGACGCGAGTGTGACAGATGGCTGCCGAAGAAGTTAATGCATCAGACAACAACGGTGACAAGCACGATGCCAATGATTTGTTGGCAAATCCTCTTCCGGCGTCTTCTCATGCGTTAGATCAAGGATCTGGCGATTCGGCCGCAGAGAGTGAAATCACACAAGCTAAGACTGTGGTGAGGGGCTCTTCTAGGGTCTCGCAGGAGATCACGGATTTCAGTCCACGCCAAGGATCTCCAGCGTCCGTTGCTAAAGTTCTTCTCGGCCAACACCTGAACCATTTCTTCCTAGAGAAATTGATTGGCGGCGGTGGCATGGGTGCGGTGTTCCGCGCCAAGGATGAGCAATTAGATCGAACCGTTGCTATTAAGGTCATTCCTTTTGTTGCGAATGACCCGGACTTGCGGCGGCGTTTTCGAAACGAAGCACAAAGTGCGGCAAAACTGGATCATCCTAAAATTGCTAGGGTGTTTGATGTAGGAAGCCAAGGTGACTGGCATTACATCGTTTTTGAGTACATCAGTGGGGTCAACGTGCGTGACCTTGTTTCAAGACAAGGTGTGTTGTCAGTTGACGAAGCGGTCTTTTACACCTGTCAGCTTGCAGAAGCGCTTCAGCACGCTTCGGATAGAGGTATTGTGCATCGTGATGTCAAGCCATCGAATATCTTAATAGTTTCTGATGATGGTGTTCGTTTGGTTGATATGGGTTTGGCTCGGTCTGCCAGTCTTGATCTCAGTGAAGATATGACTGCGAGTGGAGTGACTTTGGGGACCTTCGATTATATTTCTCCTGAGCAGGCTAAAGATCCACGCGATGCGGACTTGCGAAGTGACTTGTATTCACTTGGTTGTACTCTGTTCTTTATGTTAACAGGTGGTCCGCCTTTTCCTGGCGGAACGATGTTGCAAAAATTACTCAGTCACGGCAACACACCTCCACCAGATATCCGAAGTGCGAGACCTGATGTAAGTGACAATTTGAAGGCAGTCATTGAGAAGATGCTGGCGAAACGTCCGGCCAATCGCTATCAGACAGCTCATGATTTGATTGCTGATTTTCAAGAGGTTGCGAGCCGCGATAATCTGAAAAAGACAAAAGGCTTAAGTCCATCGCTGGTTATTGAATCAAGGCCTTGGCTAATCGCAATGGAGAGGCATTTGCCTTGGATGGTTGCGGTACTTTTAATGCTGATTGTTGCGGGATGGTTGCAGTTGCAGTCCTATGCTTATCGAGCGGATGTCCGGACGCCAAGTTCGGATGTCGTCGTCGATCAGGCGAGCACGCAGCCAAGCGGTTCGTTGCTGTCGCAAGTGCGGCCCGAAGAAGAAGGGGGTGTAGAGGGTGCCATGCTTTCCGCTGGGGCAATGGAGCCTGGTTCTTTGCCTTTGGATTCTGTGGGTACCGGATTATCGGAGTTAGGTAACGAGATTGAACAAGTCAATGGTTCTGATCTATCGATGAGTCCCGGGGGGCAGAACGCGAATAATGGAACTGTTGCAACGCAAGATGCTGATATGGAATCAGTTCAAGGCAAAGATTCGGATTCTCTAGGTGATTCACAAATTAGTGACTCGGATTCGCCCGCATCACTAGAAATGAATCTGCCGGTGGGGGAGCTCTCGGGTGGCGTTGCAGTGGCTGAGGTAACGGTTGTCCGAGTGGTCGGCGATGAGGCCGATTTGCAAGAAAGCACGGATCCAGAGGTAATTCTCACGGACGATTTCTCGAGTGCGATTGAGATTGCTAGGAGATACCCCACGACCAGTCGAATCGAGTTGGCCGTTCCTTTGGTCGTGTGCACGGATCCAATCACGTTGGAATCAGATGACTTACTGATCACCTCAACAGTGGGTGGAACGGCGATTGTATTTCAGCCAAAAGACAGCTTGTTAATGGCTAGGTCGAGGATGTTTACGATCGGTTCACATCCCGTGGTTTTTGAAGATTTGCACTTCGTTTGGGATGTCGATGAAGATGACTTAGACGGTGGATGCTTATTTGAGTTGCATCCGAACGAATTGGTTCGATTCACTGACTGTTCCATTACGGTGCGTAACTCAGGGATGGTAGATGAAGTCTACGCTTTTGAGGTCGTAACCGATCCCGGGGCTTTGCGTCGAAGGAATGACTCATCTAAAGACAAACTGCCATTGGTTTGGCTGGAAATGAACAACGCCATTGTTCGTGGCCAGATGACCATGCTGCATATGGATTATGCTACACGCTTGTGGCTGGATTGGGATAATGGATTATTGGCGGTAAGTGATCGTATGATTGATACAGCCGGCGCTTTGTATCCGCCTGATCAGGGTAGCGATCTCGTAAGAATGAAATTATGGCGAGTTACAGCACATACTCCTAAAGGGGTTTTCCTGATGAGGGTAGGTGTGAGTGGCGCGTACCCTATTGAAGTTGATCGCTTGGCACATGAGTGTGTTTTCTGGGTTGACTCAGGTATTCCGCATTACGATTTGCGTGGAATGCCAAGTGTCGATACCGAAACGCCGATTACATTGCAGGGTGCATCTAATATTTATGTGACCGATACAATGCAGTCAGACCCAATGTTTAGGATGCTCACTCTGGCGGACGATCGAAGGGAGGTCTTGATGGAAGAGATTGCAAAAAGAGAGGTCTCCTGGGCTGCCGATAAATCCTCCAAATGGCTGGTGAATTGGGTATTCGAGGGCTTGGAGACAGTTCCGTTCGACCGGCGTTCTGCCGTGAATTATCGTCAGGTCGGTGAGAATCCGCCGGGATTTGACGAAAAGGCGCTGCCTCTACTGCCGGAAAGATTGGAATTTGACGGCAATGCGGTTCGAGCAGCATTGTCAAATTGAGCAATTCCTTAACAATGTAAACGGGTTGTTTGACTTTTAGCCTCTCGTGAGACTTAATGAATAAGAACCCAATCAATCATTGACTTACTGCCGCCTACCCCCTTAGCTTCGAATGTAGTCTCAAGCGGCCTGCGTTCCTCGCCTTGAGCTTAGGGAATTTTCCAACTTTGGAGTGTATGAATGAAACGATTTGTCGTAACTGTCGCATGCTTGATGTTTCTGGCCAGCCCAGCTTTGGCTAACAGTACGTTCAGCAAATTCTGGAAGGCTGAGTTCGCCGGTGCCGATGCAGATGAAGGCTTCCAAAAAGCTGTAAAGACTCAGGGTTGCTACATTTGTCACATCAACGGTGAAGACAAGAAAAAGGTTCGCAATGAGTATGGTGAAGCGATTCATAAATACTTGGACGCTGAAGACTTTCCCCGTGATTACGTGAAGGAAAATCCTGAAGAGGCTAAGGCTAAGATCCTAGCTGGATTTAAAAAGGCGGGAGAGCATAAAAGCAAGGACGGGAAGACGTTTGCAGAAAAAATCAAGAACAATGAAATTCCAGCAACCGACTCTGGTAAGGAATAAAGCGGACTTTTAAAGTCCAACTTATTTGCCGCCCGCTGTCTTACAGTCGGGCGGTTTTTTATTGCGATAGCTCGTGTGTTGATGGTCGCGCTCGATCACTCACTTAAGATGTGATGTAATGCCGAGTCGCCCCGCAATCCTTTTAATACAATAATGAAGAAACGATAATTTATGAATCATCTAAAGTTGACAATTGCTGCCGTATGCCTAGCCGCTTTTTCTTTTGAAATCACACATGCGGCAGAGAATGACGGATTCGTGACGTTATTCAATGGCAAAAACTTGGAGGGCTGGAAGTCAGCAGAGGAGAATCCTGGGAGCTGGAAAGTTGTCGAGGGAATGCTTGTTTGCGATGGGCCTCGATGTCATCTCTTCTACGATGGTGATGCGGCACCATTCAAAAATTTTCATTTTATCGCAGAAGTGAAGACCACGCCGGGAAGTAACGCTGGCATCTACTTCCACACAAAATATCAAGCGACAGGATGGCCAAAGTTTGGTTACGAGTGTCAGGTTAACGTTTCGCATACTGATCCCAAAAAGACCAGCAGTCTCTATGCGGTGGATAATGTCGCGGCCCCAGGTGTCAAAGATAACGAGTGGTACACACAGGAAATCATTGTTCGCGGCCGACGTATCGAACTGAAAGTCAACGGTAAGACGCTTGTGGATTACACCGAGCCAGAGAATAAACAGCCGGAGAGTGAGCAATTTGAACGCCGCCTAAATGCTGGCACGTTCGCATTACAAGCTCACGATCCCGACAGCAAAGTGTACTTCAGGAATCTTCGTGTTAAGAAGCTCACGCCGTAGAGAGGCGGTGTGAGCATTGAGCTGATCAGGTTGAGGCGTTTCTTCTCGCACTATGCAGCGTGAAAGAGACGTCCTGTGATACTTGCGAGAGGTCAGTCCTGGATTAATTTCCAATGAGACCATCAAAGAGCATCTCAAGTGCGGGATTGGTCGCCTTGCTAACCATCACACGGTCCCCAGCCTGCAATGCGTAGTCACTTGCAGGCTGGACATTATCACGGCTTCTGCCCATTTTGATTTCCATCGGGATGCCGTTAATCGAATCGCTAGATGTTCGATAGAGTGTCGCTTCAACATGACCTAGTTTTTTCATCACACCGGTTTGCGAAAGCAGTTCACTTACGTAGACAGCTCGATCCCCTTCCGGAAGTGGGAGGACTCGTGCAGGATTCTCATCGTCAATGACCTGAAGAACCACTGCGTTCTCTAGCTTTGCCCTTTTGACGGCATAGTAAACTTTCTCGTTCATCGACACGTCGGCAAGCGTGGCTGTGTCACCTCTTCGAGCGTACTGATTTGAGCTGTCTGGGCCGAAGGGAGCATTAGCTAGATGCAGCGGGGCGCAACCTTGGGTCGTTGTCAGCAGACTGGTCAAAGCGAGTCCCAGCAGCATCGGATGGAGGAATTTTGAAGTTAATACTTGTGGTCGGAGGGCTGAATTCATCTTGTTTTGCCGCTTGGCCAGCTACCGGTGTTTTGTATGGATCAGTTAAACCTTAACGATTATCGGGGCGAGAGGCTTCCTCGCTTTAGCTGATCCTGCAGGAACCGATCGATTCTTTGCTAGGGCAATTCGCCTCTGCTGAAAGGCTTTATTTCACGGGCAAGCTGCAAGGCGTTCGGTGATCAGCCTGCTGCATCGTTTTGCCCGCTTCAGCAGGTGGTTCTGTAGAGGGGTTTTTGCGGTGTGGTTCTCCAGCGGCTATCGATTGGTAGTTTGAATTTCAATCCTGCGGTTTTTTCGTTGGGAATTCCTGCTTCACGAAGTTCCATTCCCCCGCTATACTTCGCGGCCTTCCAATCAATCGATTTTTTGACTCAGACGTTCAATCGAGAATACTGATGGCTCGGCAATGTGAAGCTTGCGGCAAGAAAGTCCAGATGGGCAATCGCATCGAAACCCGCGGTAAGGCCAAATATTTAGGTGGTGTTGGTACGAAAATCACGGGGATTACCCGTAGAAAGTTCGTTCCAAATCTACAAAAGGTGCATGTCACGCTTCCAAGCGGACAAAATACGAGCATGCGAGTTTGCACCCAGTGCATTCGTAGCGGTGTTGTTCGAAAAACCGTAAAAACAAAGCCTTTTGATGTCAGTGGCGCCAAAAACTGATCGGATTGATCTCTCCGATCAAGAGGTTCGGAAGCTTGCTTATCTTGCTAGGTTGGATTTAACCCAGCAGGAAGTAGATGAGGTGCGTCCGCAGCTAGGCCAAATACTTGAATTCATCAAGACTCTCTCAGAATTGGAAACCGAGGGAGTCGAGCCAATGACCACAGCACTTGACGTCGATAATCGTTGGCGTTCAGATCTTTGTGAGCCAAGTCTCTCTTCTGAAGAGGCTCTTTCTAATGCTCCATCTCGTGACGACGAGTGTTTCCTTGTCCCTGCTGTACTTGGATCGGCTGCGGCAAAATAGCTGCCATGAGCAACCTCTTTTTTGTCTCGACCTTAAAGGCATTCCGTTGTGCACGTCTTACGCATCATCGATCTTGTTTTGAGGAGTAGGAATTGTCGACAATCCAGTCCGAGGGATCTCTCGGTGGTTTGTCGATTCTCTTATTCCTTTGGTGAGGCACTTGTGATGTCGCGGTCGATGGATGTTCGAATTCTGAGGTGCGTCAGTTCCATCTTAGTATTCGTAATCAGCCCTTCGGTGAATATTGACGGCGTGTTAGCTCAGGACACTCAGCTGTATTTCACACAAATTCGATCAATTGCTGAGCCAAGTGCGGTTGATCGTTATCAGAGCCCGCGTCTCTCAACACCGGTGCAATCTTCTAGCGTAGCCTCAGCGAAGGTACCTTTGGTGGGACAATCGGCTGCGAATCAGGTTGAGACCGAAATAAGTGATATTCAGCAGGTCCAGTTTCAACTGCCCGCTCCGGGCAGCAGTGCTGCGAGTGGTGGAGACTTTCTTAATCCCGATGATGGGCCTGCTACGTTGGGCCCAGTGGAAGAAACACCGGCATTCCCCTTTTCTTCCGAACAAGGCGGCGAGCAGAATATTCAAGGAGGTGTGGGGCGTGGACAGGAAACAGTGGATTCGGGATCTCAGTTGCGTTCACTGCCTTTGGGTTTGGGTAGTAATTCCAGAGAGTTGGGTTCTACGCGTTTAGAAGTAGATTCACAAAGCAGTCGAAACGAGGGGTACGCGCCCTTTGAGTCGCCGAATTTAGGTAACCAATATGCGACGATGAATAATTCGACTTTCGTATCGGCACCTAGTGGGTACGACGCAACTACCTCTTGGGGCAGAAACTGTGTGTCGGTGGGTGCATCAACATCCGGTGCAGGAGTGCGACCGATGCAAAGTGGCGAAGGTAGTGCTGCTGGCTTGGTGCGAGTGCTAAACCGAGAGCTTTTGGCAAATTATCCTGCCGTGCCAACGCGTCCGTTACTCAGTTTTGGTCAGGAACAACACCGGGTTGTGGTGGGTCAGGGCATGCTGGGACAGCCGGTTGCTTATGTGCCAGGGCAATGGGTGCGAAATAGCCTCCGCTATTTATTTCCATAGTCGAATTTGTATTTGATGACTGCGATTACCACCTTGCTGCTACCCTCATTTGCTTCCAGCTCAGCGGATCTGGGGGGTGCAGATTCTGAGGGTTTTGGGCGATCTGAGTCGGGGCAATATGACCTCGCGGTTGTCATTGACGTCTTGAGAGCAACCACGGTAATGGTGACCGCTTTGAACTCTGGGGCAGCAGGGGTCATTACTTGTCGGTCAATTGATGAGGCACGGGGCTTGGCGGATAAGTTCCAAGATCAAGCTGTTCTATGTGGTGAGCGTCATTGTCAAAAGATTGACGGATTTGATTTAGGTAATTCACCTACTGAATATTTTCGCGAAGTGATTGGTGGCAAACAGGTCATATTAACCACCACCAATGGAACTCGTGCGATCGAAGCGATGCATCATGTTCCCGAATTGGTGATTGCTAGCTTTTTAAATCTATCTACTATTGTCGAGAAAATCGCCTCGGTGCAGACTGCATGCATCGTCTGCGCGGGTACCAATGGCGAGGTGACCTCTGAAGACGTATTGCTTGCAGGAGCCTTAATTTCACAATTGAGCGCTAACGGTTATTCGCTCACGTTGGATGATGCATCAAAGATTTCTGCGTTGGTGTGGGAATCCTTTCAAGGGGCGAGCGTAGCGTCTTTACCGAGTCCGCAACTGTTGGCAATTCGACTGCGAGAAACTCAAGGTGGTAAAAATCTTGTTAATCTGGGCTATGAACGAGATCTTCTTTATTGCGGTCAAATTAATTCTTGTTCTGTTCTGCCCCGTCGCGTTGGAAAATCGCCGACTCGATTTAGCTAGAGCATTTTGAGGGCATTCTTCTATCTTGCCATGTTTTGTTGCGGTTGAAGATGAGAAAGCAGCTCTCTCTGGGTTCAAATGTCGTTTGGATGCACAGTGCAAAGAGACGATTTCACCTTGCGTCATCAAGCGGGTAACCGGTAATTAGGTTGTATAGGGCACGGATCGCCTTCCACGGGATTTCATGGACGGAGAGAGCATTATGTCAACACAATGGATTAAGCCAAATGAGTGCCGATCGCTGGCTGTCTTGGTAGAGTCAGTGATCGGGCAGATGTTAATTCCGCACAGTATGCCAATTTGCCTTGAGCTTGATATTGATACAAAGATTCCCGTTCCAGATGACGTATCCAAGGTGGTTGCCTTGTTGGAGTCATTGGTTTCGCAGTCATTGGAAGAAATGCCTGAAGGTGGCGATTTAACCGTCACCGCTGTGAGTTCGCCTGCTGGGATTGAGCTAGAGCTCGCGGATACTGGGTGTGATGTCGAGCAGCGTTCTAGGCGTTTGCCGATGGTAGCGGCTGCAATTGGTGCAAGTCTTTCTTGGCAAAATTGTCCTCAGGGCGGTGGAGCCGTCACAATTCGATTTCCTTCAGCCCGTCCTCAGCAGCAGAGAGTTGCTGCTTGAAAAGGTGTAGCCATCGCAGTTGACCAACGTTCTTGCTTCGTAAGGACGAACATCATCAGCGCGATTCTCTGTTACTTATCACATTATGGATCTACTCAAGCAATCAACAGGGCAAGCTCGCGAGGTGTTTGTGTCAATGCCTCCGTTGTCGCGTGCAATTGGGCTTGTCTTACTGTTCATTGTTTTTGGTGGAACAGCAATGCTGTTTCAATCCGCAGGAGTATCCAATCAAGAGCTACTGTTCGGTGGGCGCCTTTTGGTCGATCATGAGCTCGATGCGATCGAACTCGCTTTTAGTCGAGCGGGTTTAAACGCTTGGAGTAGAGAGGGTCGCCAAATTCAAATTCCCAAAGATCAGCGTGCGCAATACTTGGCTGCTTTATCGGATGCATCCGCGTTGCCATTCACTTTGCGAAATCCAATGAAAGAAGCGATGGAGGCATCGAATCTTTTTGATTCCTCGTCTCAGCGTGATTCTCGAGAGATGCTTGCAAAAGAGCAGGAATTGGGAATCAAGATTGCCGCATTTCCTGATGTCCAATGGGCCAGCGTCGACTACGACGAAGGCGAAAAGCGTGGACTCGCTTCCTCGAGACAGCGTTCGGCTAGCGTTCTCGTTATGCCTGAAACGGATCAACCATTGCGACCTAGTCGAATCAAAAGTATCGAGGCATTGGTGCGGGGTTCTTTCGCTGGTTTGAGTGCGGATGACATTGTTGTGATCGACACCAACGCGACGGTTGATGAGTCAACTGAACAGGAAGATCCTCTACTGAAAAAACAGAAAGAGGCGGAGTTGAGGGTTGAGCAAAAGCTCAGAGGTCTTCTTGCTGGCTTTCCCGCAAAGATAGCGGTTTCAGCGCAGATTGACCCTGCAATGAATGTTCGTCGAGAAGTGATTAGTCTTCCGCCGGAGTCTGTTCAGTTGTTGACACCTAAGTCGCTAATTGACGTTATGGACGCTAGCACATTCCCAGTCGGACCTAGGTTGGAGACCGCGAGCGTAATCGGAAAACGGTCAGTTGTTGTATCGGAGGCTTCATCTTCTTCTGCCTTCAAAGATCCCTCGGGCCAGGTGCATGCACACCAGTTTGAGGAATCTAAATTTGCGTCCCTGCAGGTAAAGTCAGTTAGGGTTTCGGTTGGATTGCCAACAAGCTACTACGAACAACTTTACATGCAAGAATACCGCAAGATGAATCCGGTAGCTGTTGAAGAAAGCATGCCGTTAATGTCTGAACCGGATTTGGAAAGATTACGAGTGAAGACTCGGGAGGTTATCCAATCAGCGGTTACGGTACTGTTGCCCTCTGTCGATTCTGATTCATTAACTGATCCTTTAGTTGAGGTTTGGGATTACACCGACTTTCCAGCCGATAGTTTTGATCGTGAGGATCGGAATGCTGTGGTTATGGAATGGCTTTCCGGTACATGGCCATATTTTTTACCCATCGCTTTGCTAGTATTTGGCGGTGCGGTTTTGGTCAGCCATTCGCGGCTAACGAGAAAAAGTCGCGTGGTTACGACTTCGGATTTATATGAAAATCATTCTGCTGATATTGGTTCACATGGCGAGGATCGAACGCATGCGTTTCATTCTGCTCAGCACCTGCCTGCGGGGGATAGGGTCAAACGAAAACTCGCCGATTCATGTGCTGCTGACCCCGAAACAAGCGCTAGCGTGATCAAGGATTGGCTGAGGAATGCGGCCTAAGTAGCTGGGCATTACTGACTGTCTCTTATGGTAAATGTGAGCGATTCTCGCTCGGTCCATTTAGCTGAGATTAAGATTCTCTCTTTCCTCTCCCAACTTGTTTTCTCTATAAGACTTTAGAGAAAAATCTGTTGGTGAAGACATTTCTCCGAAATGGTGACGTTTTCTGCTTGTGGACAATAGGCACGGCGATGGCAGCGAGTGTATCTAGATCGAAAGGTGATCGTGAATCGGTTTTGCGCCGACTTGCGATTGTTCTTCGTGAAATGCCAGAGGCCGACTGTCATCGTTTAACAAATTTTCTTGAAGAGGATCTTTCTGATTCACTTCGTCAAGCTATCTTGAATCTTGGTGTTGTCGATGAAGATGAACGACAGAGTGCACTTTCAAGCTTTATATCAAGCTATGAAACGCAGAAAGAACAGTCAGCAAATGCCGATTTGTTGCAGCTCAGTAATTCTGGAGCAGATCCAAGTCGACCAAGTGTAGTTGTTCCCATTCATTCGCAAGTCAAATCCTCTCTGGGACGGCTCACGGACGACTTTGAAAAGTTGCAGTCGATTGCGTCATCAGAATCCGTTTCGGAGTTAGCATTCTTAAACAGGGTTGATCCGGAGACATTGAGCGATCTTCTCTGCGATGAGCATCCGCAGAGTGTTGCTTTGGTGCTCGCTTCGATAGAGCCCACATTGGCAGCGAAGATTCTGGGGCGTATGCCGTCTTCCGTGCAACACCAGACAATGGTTCGAATTGATCAGCTTTCACGAATACCTCATTCTGCATTCCAAGAGATAGGTTTGCATTTTCGGTCGAAGCTCAGTGCTAGTTCACAGTCAAAGAGAACACGAGTTGGGCACGACGCGCTCAAGGCAATCCTTGAGGTAATGCCGTTGGGACGTGAGCAACCTCATTCCGGTAGCCAAGCCTTGTCTCCTTCTCCAGCGTCGTTGGACGATTTGGATGGTGAATTGACGGCGGAGCACAGCACGGATAACGAAGCGGTTGAAATTGAGCAAGGATGTGTTAGATCCAACATTGATTTTCAGTCCAACACATCAGGGAAACTAACGGTTGATGGGGGAGCGAACCCTGAAGCGAAAGGCCCGCCCCGAGAATTGAATTGGACAAAAGATGAAGTGCACGAGTATTTGATTCAGATATCGCCCAAAGCGTTTTGCTTAGCACTCAGTCATGTCCCAACAAATGATGCCTTGCTAACCTTGTCTGGAGTTCCGATTGTCGTTGCAAATCGAGTGTTATCTTTACTCTCTCGGAGCCAGGCGAAATCGGTTCAAAAAAAGATGACTCGTTTGACGTCCGTTAGTCTCGCTGAAATCGATGATGCAAAACGTAAGGTTTGTATGCGGGCGCATCAGATCGCAGGTGAATCCGTCTCGATTTTGAAGTCTGCTTAGGAAGTAATAGTGGCTGAAATTCTAAAGCAATTGGGCAGTAAACAAGATGGCGAGAGTCGGTTGGACGCTTGTGTTGCCGATTTCAACTTGTCTGACTTAGCCGAAGAGGGGCGTCTTAAGCTCAGTGAATGTCGTGCTGCGGTTGACAGAATGTTAGCGGAGGCGAAGGTTGAGGCCGAGAACATCAGAGAGTTGGCGAGGAAGGAAGGTTATCAGGCTGGGCTAAAGACTGCAGAAAGAGATGTCGCAGATCGCATTGAGCGAGATGCGACGGTGAAGTCTCAACATCAGATCGAGCGACTGCAAGAGGCGGTAAAAAAACTGCATCACACTCACGAAGAATGGATGCAAGATTGTGCAGAATCCTTGTCAGGTCTTGCGATCACAATTGCCGAGCGGGTGGTAAAGCATCAATTAGCTGAATCACATGATGTCATTCTCGGATGGATTCAAGAGGCTCTGTCGAGCACCCGATTGTCTCGCAACGTCACTTTGTGTTTGCATCCTGAAACGCTCCGTGAAATCGGAGACACGTTAGAGTCAATTGTTAGCCAGCTTGAGGGCGTTCCAGAGCAGGTGGAGTTAATATCAGATAGCCAGCTTGATCGATACGAAGTGGTGGTGACGCAGTCCGGTGGCCAGATTTGCGCAGGACTCAACGCACAGTTAGGACGTTTGGGGGAGCTCCTTAAACGATGAATTTGGATCACCCAGTCGCTCCAGTCAATTGCCCTGAGATATCTGATCTTTCCCGTCTGAAGGAAGAAATTGATGATGCGGTTTTGTTCCGCGTTACCGGGAGGGTGTCTGCTGTCTCGGGGGAGTCAATTGAGCTTGAAGGTTTAACAGTACCGTTGGGTGCAATCTGCCAGGTGACGACGCAGACGGGAAAGCGTTTGAGAGGCAGGGTGATTGGATTTCGTGGGGTTCGGCCCTTGCTCGCGCCGCTTGAGTTGCTTGAGTCAGTCACTGCGGGTGACCGAGTTGAGTTGATTGAAAAGCAGCAGCATTTGCTGGTTGGAGATTCTCTCTGCGGTCGAGTATTGGATGCTTTCGGTCAACCGATCGATGGTCGTCCTTTAGCGAGAGATTTATACCGAGTCAGAGCCGAGCAGAAGCCACCAGCTACCCTTGATCGCCCACCGATCTCTGAACCTTTAGAGACCGGTGTGAGGGTCATCGATGGACTTCTAACCTGCGGAAGGGGGCAGCGTATCGGTATCTTTGCTGGTTCGGGCGTTGGGAAGAGCACTCTGCTTGGAATGCTTGCGAACGCTTGCAAAGCCGATCGTATTGTTATCGCAATGGTCGGTGAGAGGGGGCGAGAGGTAAAGGAGTTTATCCAGCATTGTCTCGGTGACATGGGGTTGTCTCGGAGCGTTGTTGTGGTCGCGACCAGTGACGCACCTGCGGCTCAGCGAGTGAGTGCTGCGTGGACTGCTACTTCCATTGCCGAGTCATTTCGCGATCAGGGGCATCATGTGCTGCTCTTGTTCGATTCAGTCACTCGATTCGCTACAGCTCAACGGGAATTGGGATTGGCAGCAGGAGAACCGCCGACGACTCGCGGTTTTCCGCCAAGTGTTTTTCAATCTTTACCGCGTTTGGTTGAAAGGGCTGGATGTAGCCTCAAAGGGGCGATCACTGCGTTCTACACCGTGTTGGTTGAGGGTGATGACCATCAAGAGCCTATCGCAGATTCGCTTCGTAGTCTTTTGGATGGGCATCTTGTGCTTACTCGTGAGTTGGCTGAGGAATCCCACTATCCACCGATCGACCCATTGCAATCGATTAGCCGTTTGCAGCCTAAATTGGTCGATCAAAACCTTGTGTCTACAGTGGGTAAGGTTCGTCGCTTGCTTGCAGATTATCGAAAACATGCCGATCTTATTGCGATCGGAGCCTATCGACAGGGAACCGACCCGAGAATTGACTCTGCGATCTCGATGCATGATCGATATAAGAGCTTTGCTATTCAAGATTGGCGAGATACAACCACGTTAAGAGAGGCGCAAAAAATGATTGCAGATCTTTCGCTTGATAGAAAAGAGTCGAACGCAGATGTGGAATCAGAGTCCGTTTCACGTTACGACCCAATCGGTACTTCGGTCGATCTTTGAGCTACTCAATGCAATTTTCTCATTCAGGTAGGTCAGGCTTTCGTCTCTCAGCAGTGTTGCAATTGCGTGAGGGAGAGCGAGATAAGACGGCTCGCGCTCTCGCCAAGATAGAAGATAGTCTGTCATCAATCGATCGTCGCTTGCGATCCATCGCTGACGAGCGAAGCGATTTGCAGAAGGCGATTCGCCATGATCGGATAGGTCGAATTCCAATTGAAAGACTGCTCGACCATCACCGCTATGAGATGCAACTTGATGAATCAGAAGATTTGCTGAAACGTGAGAGACTAACCTTGTTGGAGCAGTCTCGGGCTAAGCGAGAAAGGCTGGTCGAGGCAAATTTGGAGCTGAAAAAAATTGAACAGCTTGCTGAACGTGAAAGAAAGAATCAAGAAAGGAAAGATCGTCTAGATCAGCAAAAGGTGATAGATGATTTTGCTATCGCGGCTTTTTGGAGGAAAACTTCCAGTTCGTTCACGACGGACGATTAATCATTCAAGACCTTAATTGACGGTAAAACAGAATCAGTTTTTCAGTGGCGAAAGCTGTCGATATTAGAAGAGTCGCCGGGGCTTTTCAGGGCGGCCAAACTGATAACAATGAGCGACTCAGGTGGATTCGCCAGCAACGGTTGGAATCACCTCGGTCCCGAAACGCGATTTGGTCGAGGCAGGCCGTAATCTCACCCTGTATCTCGATGTATTTTCCCTTTGGAACAGTGTTTTTAACTCCACTTGCGTGAAATAGACAACATGGCGAAAGCACCAAAAACAGCAATCCAGCCCACACGAGCAGACGATTATCCTGAGTGGTACCAGCAGGTGATTCGTGCTGCGGATTTAGCGGAAAGTTCACCGGTTCGTGGCTGCATGGTGATCAAGCCATGGGGGTATCGCTTGTGGGAGAACATGCAGCGGGCATTGGATGATATGTTCAAGGCAACTGGTCATCAGAACGCCTATTTCCCGCTGTTTATCCCAATGAGTTTCCTAGAGAAGGAAGCTGAGCATGTGGAAGGTTTCGCGAAAGAATGTGCTGTTGTTACGCATCATCGCCTCGAGCCAGATCCTGATGGTGGGCTGAGGCCTGCCGGTGCGTTAGAAGAACCTCTCATCGTTCGGCCAACTAGTGAAACCATCATTGGCGCTACTTACGCCAAGTGGGTTCAAAGTCATCGGGACTTACCGATTCTGATAAATCAGTGGGCGAATGTGGTTCGTTGGGAAATGCGAACGCGGATGTTTTTGAGAACAGCCGAATTTCTTTGGCAGGAGGGACACACGGTACACGCAACCTCGGAGGAGGCAATCGCTGAGACACAGCAGATGATAAACGTTTATGCAGACTTTGCGCAGAACTGGATGGCAATGCCAGTGATCATCGGTAGTAAGACTCCAGCTGAAAGGTTCCCAGGGGCAGTTGAAACATTGTCGATAGAGGCGATGATGCAAGACCGAAAAGCACTGCAAGCCGGCACGAGTCATTTCCTTGGGCAGAATTTCTCGAAAGCGCAAGAGATCATGTTTCAGGCAGAGAATGGCGAAAGGCAATACGCTTGGACGACTAGTTGGGGTGTTTCAACGCGTTTAGTAGGTGCCTTAATTATGTCCCACAGCGATGACGATGGTCTGGTGCTCCCACCGCGTCTGGCTCCTGATCAGATCGTGATCCTTCCGATCTATCGCGATGATTCACAGAGAGCAGAAGTCTTGCAGCACGTTGAGGCCATCAAGTCTGAACTCGAGTCCTTATCCTTTTTAGGTCAGACTCTACGTGTCGCAATCGATGACCGGGACGTTCGCGGTGGTGAAAAAAAATGGCATCACGTCAAACGAGGAGTACCCATTCGTTTGGAAGTTGGACCGAAAGATATCGAAAAGGGATCTGTCTTTGTTGGTCGACGCGATCAAGCAAAGAGTTTTGGAATGAGCCGAGATGAGTTTATTGCCACTGCACCGGTAATATTGGAGGAGATCCAAAGTGGATTGTTTAATCGGGCTCTTCAGCTCCGAAATGAGAATACCAAACAGATAAAAACGGAATCCGATTTTAGAGACTTTTTCTCCGCCTCTAATGAGAAGGAGCTTCATGGTGGATTCGCTCACTGCCATTTTGCGGACGAGCAGTCACTGGAGTCGCTTCTAAAGGAATTAAAAGTGACCATTCGTTGCATTCCATCCAAAGATAATGACGAAGCTGGAACCTGTTTCTCTACCGGTAAGGCTGCTGAAAAGAGAGCAATCTTTGCAAAGGCCTATTAGGTCATCGAGTGACCTCCCGAAACACGCTAGTCGGTTCGGTCTAAGCGTTGGTTGGCACTCGTGCAGCTAGGTTGTAATACCACTTCATCGCTGTTTTTGAAGTGGTAATGCCTGTGGGCCAGAACAGTTAGTCTCATTGCCCACGTTGATAAATGGCTGTAAGCAGAGACTCTGTGTCTTTGAATTTTTTGCCTGACGATAAAGCATCATCGATCAACTGTCTTGCATCGGCTTCCCCATGTCCTAAAGCGATCAAGGCGTCGAACGTTTCTTCAACGACTAATGATCCTCCGCTAGTCTCCGTTTCGGCACTATCGCGTTGGACCATCAGTGCGAATCGGGGCATCTTCCTCCGAAGCTTGGCAATGATACGTTCACTGGTGGAAGGTCCAATTCCTGGCAGAGCGGATAGGCCTTTAGCGTCTTGTTCCTCAATGAGAACCGCTAATTCTCTGACTGGACGGATCATTGCACGGAGCGCTTTTTTTACCCCCACGCCATCGACACTGCAGAACAGATCAAAGAATTGGCGTTCGGGTTCGGTCATGAAGCCTATCAGGCGTGGCGTCATGCGACTGCCTTGCAGATTGCCTTCGATGTAATTGAGTGTGTGTAGCCGCGTCATCTCGTTGAGATGACTTTGTAGCTGTCGACGCGTGTAGTCAGCCACTAATACTTCGTATTCAAACGGCGTTGACTCGATGTAGATCGATGTTTCGCCGACTCGGGTAATTTTTCCGGTGATGGTGACAATCACTGCAATGCGAGCTCTTATTAATGGGTAAGTGTCAATTTAATGACGATATTTTAAATTCGAACTGAAATACCTCTTTATGAGGTGCCGAGCAGTTTGTTCTGAGAAGACGAGCTCCCGAGATGGTGGCCGCACAGTGCAATAGCCAAGGCGTCCGCAACATCAGCCGGTTCAGGTACTTCTTCGAGACCCAACAACGCTTTAACTGCGAGTTGGATTTGATGCTTCGGAGCACGTCCGTTACCAGTCATCACTTTTTTAACTCGAGTCGGTTCATAGTGCGCTACTTCAATTCCCGCCTGACCCGCTGCTAGGCAAATGGCACCTCTGGCGTGACCCATCAGTATGGCGGTTCTTGGTCGGTCGTAATGGGAAAAGAGTTGCTCTAACGCCATAAGGTCTGGAGAGTATTGTGAGATCAGCTCTACAACCCCCGAATAGATTTCATCAATACGCTGTTCGATTCGATTTGATGCTTTGCTTCGAATGACACCTGCTTCGAGAATTTTGCCTTTTCCCAATCCTCGCGGTCCGCTGTCGAACTCAAGTACGCCGTAACCAGTCACGTTAAGACCGGGGTCAATTCCAAGGATTCTTTGCGGTCGGTTGATTTGCTTTTGATTGCCATTCAAGGAGGTCACGAGCTTCGTTCCCAATTGGTACCGTCTTTCTTATCAAGCAATGCTATTCCAAGTTCGGTTAATCGATTACGGATTACATCAGCAGTGGCGTAATCTTTGTTTGCTCGCGCATCTTTTCTAAGGTCGATCAGCAGGTGCATTACTTCATCAAGCAGTTGACTATCAGCTTCATTGTCGCTACTACTGCCAATGATGGGTTTGACAAACAATCCTAATACATTCGACAATTGTCGAAGAACACGAGTTGCATCAATTAGTGTTTGTACTTCTGGATCGGTGTCGGAGCTATTCGCATCAAGACCGTGCTGGTCGATGTGCCGATTGAGCGATCGAAGCAGATCAAAAAGTACGCTAATGGCTGCACCGCTATTGAAGTCATCATCCATCGCATCATGGAACTTTGACCTCGCCCCTTCGGCTCCTTCCAGTAGCGAGTGGTTGCCTAGAGGTAAGCTGCCCTCGCTGCGTCGTATTGCTGCTTGTAGTTGATAGAAATCAGAGTTTGTAATTTCTTCGAAACGTTCGAAGAAACGATAAAACCCTTCAAGTGATGTGCCGGCTTCCAGAAGCCCTTCGTCGTTGTAGATGATCGTTGAACGGTAATGGGATCGCAGCAAGAAGAATCGGATTCTTTCGCCAGTGTGTCGACGAATGACGGATGATAGTCCACCGTCACCTTTGCTGCGGCTGATCTTGCCGGAGGATGAATCCTCACTTGCTTCAGAAGTCTCCCGATCACTTTTTCCACCAACTTTTCCTTTCTCGCCGGCTCGCATCAGCCCGTTGTGCATCCAGTAGGTCGCCATCGGAGAGTCATGGCAGCAACCACTTTGTGCAAGCTCATTTTCGTGGTGAGGAAACATTAGATCCAATCCACCGCCGTGAATATCAAAGGTCCTACCTAGTATCGAGTGGCTCATTGCGGAGCATTCAATGTGCCAGCCTGGTCGTCCATTGCCCCACGGGCTGGCCCAAGAAATTTCTTCGGGCTTAGCTTGTTTCCAGAGTGCAAAGTCGCCAGCCGATCGTTTTTTGGCAGCAGCCTCACCACCCTCGCCTTGCTGTGCATCAGCACTTCGATTGGATAATTGCCCGTACTGCGGATCCCTCGACACATCAAAGAAGACATCACCATCAACAGCGTAAGCAAAACCCTTTGTTTCGAGGTCAGCAATGAATTTAATGATGTGCTCGATATGGTCAGTTGCGCGAGGCATGTAGTCAATCTGATTGACGCCAAGTTCTCGCAGATTGGCGAGGTAATCTGCCGTCATCTCGGTCGCAATCTGGCTTACGGGAATCCCACGTTCTCGACTCTTTGCGATGAGCTTGTCATCAACGTCAGTGATATTAACGACCCAAGTAACATCGTATCCGCTGTAGCGGAGGTAGCGTTTGATCGTATCGAAGATGACAGGGCCAACCATATGGCCGATGTGTGACTCCGCATACACGGTCGGGCCGCATAGATAGATTCCCACTTTCGGCGGATCGATTGGTTGAAAGGTTTCTTTTGACTTGCTGAGGGTGTTATAGACACGAATTTCAGGCATCAGATCGGCAAAAATGAAGGCGTGTGTACGGAGGGAGGGTGTATGTGCTCAGTTGAATTGATAATCGCCCTTCTGGCATCTACCGGCAAGGCCGTTAGTTCGATATGGCGAAGACAACGCTTCACGAAAGTTCACGACTCAGATCAGCGATTCACATACAGAGAGCCACGGGAGGCTGATTATAGGATGGTTTTGTACTTTTGGAGAGATCGATTTCGGGCCTGATTTGTGCTTGTACGCTTGATTAGCAGGCAGAAAGCAAAACAACCACTCGAGCAGAAATTGCTTCACCTCTTCCAACAGCATCAACTTTTTCACCTGTCTTGGCTTTGATTCCAAGTTGCTGAGGGTTGATGCCCATTTGCGACGCAAGTTCGATTTTCATCTGACCAATGTGAGGTGCCATTTTCGGTTTTTCGGCGAGAATGACGCAATCTAGGTTTACGATGGCCATTTCCTGTGCATTTAGTCGCCGGATTGCTTCGCCAAGAAAGTCGGAACTGTCACGATTTTTATTTTCTTTTGCGTTATCGGGAAAAAGCTGCCCAATGTCTGGTTCGTTAAGTGCACCGAGGATTGCGTCGGTGATGGCATGCATGAGAACGTCCGCATCACTGTGCCCAACAGCGTGAAGGTCGCAGTCTATCCAAATCCCGCCAATCTTAAGTCTCCCTCCACTTTCCAATCGATGGGTGTCAAATCCGATGCCAATCCGCAAGGCTGGGAGATTGATTTGGTTCGTCATGGGGGTTTACGTCACTGATGTGAGGAGTTGTGCACCCAAGGTATCAGGGGAGGCAGTGTAAGTGAGAAAGTGGCGACGTAGGATAAATCAGAGTGATTTGTGTCGCACGCCCTCTCTAACTCTTTTTGTGCTAGGCCCTACAATACGTTCTCGAGAAACATTTAAGAAGTGTTGGTGGATATGTCCATTATTGAAGTCAAGCAATTAACCAAATCCTATCGGGTCTATAAGAAGCGGGAGGGGTTGGGCGAAAGTATCCGAGGGATCTTTCGGAGGCAGTATGAAGATGTTCACGCAGTTGCGGGAATTGATCTGACGGTCGAGCAGGGTGAGTTTGTCGCATTTCTCGGACCGAATGGCGCGGGGAAAACCACAACACTTAAATTGCTTAGCGGAGTGATTAATCCTACAAGCGGTACGGCGCAAGTGATGGGTTTTACTCCATGGCACAGAAAGAATGAGTATCGTCGCCGGTTCGCGTTAGTGATGGGGCAGAAGAATCAGTTGTGGTGGGATCTTCCAGCACGCGAGTCCTACCGCCTTCATCAGCAGATCTACTCTGTTCCCGAGGACGACTTCAACAGAACACTAAGCGAGCTGACCAGTTTGTTGGACGTAGAACGATTGCTTGGGCAGCCGGTGCGCGAGCTGTCTCTTGGTGAACGTATGAAAATGGAGTTGATTGCAGCTTTGCTGCATCGGCCAGAGGTGTTGTTCCTCGATGAGCCAACAATTGGCCTTGATGTTATCGCGCAACACAACATCCAACAGTTTCTAAATTATTATCAGGAAAAATGTGGAATGACGGTACTTCTAACCAGTCATTACATGAAGGATGTTGCAGCATTATGCAAGCGAGTGGTGATCATTGCCCGCGGCTTAATTCAATACGACGGCTCACTTGCAGGGGTAATCGATCAGTTCTCTGGCCATAAACTGTTAACCTTCGATTTTGCTGATACCCACCGCCCAGATTTAAGATCTTTTGGCGAGGTATTGCAGGAGACGGGGCCAAAGATTCAGATTCGTGTTGCGCGGAGTGAGGTTCCGAGGGTGTTAGCGGAAGTTCTGCGAGATCATCCAATTGAAGATGTTTCGGTCGAAGATGTCCCCCTTGAGGAGGTCATTGCTACCATGTTTCGTGATTCGTCCTCAGAGCCGACCTGACTCAGTTTGTCTGGGTCGTGGGAGTTAAGTCTTTCGCTTTTGCTCCGTTTTTGATCAGCTATTAATCGTGTGGAGTAAGAAGACGTGTCGATGTCGTATTCGCTTCTTTCTCGCTAGGATCTTCTTCTATGCATTTCTAAGTGAGTGGTTCGCTCGGCGTTCTGATCTGGCATGTCTTTAATCTCTATTGAAAATGTTTCTATTGGTTTCCGGGGACCTTTATTACTTGATGATGTTTCAGCAGTCATTGAGTCCAAGCAAAGAATTGGCCTGTTGGGAAGGAATGGCGCAGGGAAAACCACTCTGATGCGTCTGCTGTGCGGTGAGCTACAGCCGGACCACGGTGTGATTACAGTTAGTGCCAATCGCAAGATCGCAAGGTTGGTTCAGGATGTTCCTCGGAACCTTGCCGGGACCATTCGAGAGATCGTGCTGCAGATGCAAAAGCAGGACTCCAAACAAGATGAGTGGGACCAGGCAGCATGGGAAGTTGAGCATTCAGTTGATCGCACTCTATCCAAGATGGATCTTGATCCAAATCTTGATTTTGCGACCCTCTCAAGTGGGATGAAGCGGCGAGTGCTTCTCGCCGCGGCGATTGCTGGAGAGCCAGATGTGCTCTTGCTCGATGAGCCGACGAATCATTTGGATATTCCATCGATTCTTTGGCTAGAGAAATTCTTGTTGGGTTGGAACGGAACAATTTTATTCGTAACACATGATCGCTCCTTCTTGCAGAAATTGGCTGACCGAATCTGGGAAATTGACCGCGGAAGGCTGTTTGATTGGTCGTGTGACTATCCGACATTCCTCGTCCGAAAAGAACAAGCTTTAGCCGCTGAAGATAAGCAGAATGCATTGTTTGACAAAAAACTTGCTCAGGAAGAGGCCTGGATCAGGCAAGGTATTAAAGCGAGGCGAACGCGTAATGAAGGGCGAGTTAAAGCTCTAAAGGAGATGCGTCTCCAGCGACAGGAGAGAAGGAGTAAGGTTGGCAAAGCAAAGCTGAAGATACAAGAGGCGGAACGTACTGGGGTTCTCGTCACTGATATAGAAGAGGCAACATTCTCCTATGCCGACCGTGTGATCGTGAAGGATTTTTCTACTGCCATCATGCGGGGTGATAAAGTTGGCTTGATCGGTCCTAACGGTGCCGGTAAGACAACCTTGCTAAAGCTGATTCTTGGAGAGATTCGTCCTCAGCAGGGCAGCGTTAGGCTTGGAACAAATCTTCAGGTTGCATACTTCGATCAGCTTCGCGATACCCTCGATCCTGAACAAACAGTGCAGGAGAGCGTTGGTGAGGGTAGCGATAAAGTCATGATTGGAGGTCAGACAAAGCACATCTTAGGTTACCTCCAGGATTTTCTGTTCTCTCCAGAGCGTGCACGGACTCAAGTTAAATTTCTTTCTGGTGGAGAAAGAAACCGCGCGTTGTTGGCAAAACTCATGACAAAGCCTGCAAACGTTATCGTCCTTGATGAGCCGACGAACGATCTGGATGGTGAGACATTGGAGTTGTTAGAAGAGCAGTTGGTGGCGTTCGACGGAACTCTTTTAATCGTGAGCCACGATCGTACATTCTTGAACAATGTCGTTACTAGCACTCTCGTGTTTGAAGATGGTGCTGTGAATGAGTATGTCGGCGGATACGATGACTGGCAATCTGCGGTGCAAAGACGCGAGAAAGACACCAAGGCTCAAGCCAAAGTGGTGCCATCCACAAAATTACCACCGGCTGAGAAAAAGCAAGTTAGCGAGGGCGCTGCGTCCAAATTGTCGTACATGGAAAAGAGAGAATTAGAGGAATTGCCCAGTCGAATCGAAGACCTTGAAGCTAAAATTCAAGCACTTCATGATCGGATGAGTGATCCTAATTACTACCAGCGGCCAAGTGATGAATTGTCAGGCGATGCATCATCACTCAAGCATTTAGAAGCACATTTGGCAGACTCTTATGCCAGGTGGGAGCATCTTGAGTCACGAGCTTAGTGAATGATTAGATTGTTTTACGGATAATACCTGGCGTTTGGCTGGGGTGGGGGGCAATTCGAATTTACACCAAGTATTCTGATAAGCTATTCACTTCGGCGTAGTGGTCATCGTATTGCCCTGCCCTGCTCCATTGATGATGAGTGCCACATATTATTCCATAAAGAATCCAGCCGATGTTCTCTTCCATGTTCATTCTTGATCGAGCATTAGCCAGCTCCTGCTTTCGATTTGTTGTATTGAGTGTCACTCTACAGTTCGCGATTTTTCAGGGTCGTGGGACTTGCGGAAATAACTTGGCGGGTGCTGGAGATATTGACTTTAATAGCCAAGTTCGGCCAATTCTTTCCTCGGCTTGTTTTACGTGTCACGGTCCCGATGAGAGCGAGCGAGCGGCGGGCTTGAGACTCGATACAGCTGAAGGAGCGCTGCAAGATCTGGGTGGTTACTCAGCGATTGTTTCAGGTGATTCAAACGCCAGTGAGTTGTTGCAGAGAGTACTTTCAGAAGATCCCGACCTCCGCATGCCCCCGCCTGAGAGCGGAGCGAATCTTACGGCAGAGCAGATAAAAGTTTTGCGAGAATGGATTGATCAGGGTGCTGAGTACGCTGAGCATTGGGCTTACATTGCGCCAAGCAGACCGAGTCCTCCTATTGTCACGGCCAATGGATGGGGGGAGAATGCAATCGATCGATTCATTCTTGCTCAGTTGAAACAACATGGCCTCCAGCCCAGCCCATCTGCGGATCGTCTTACGTTAGCACGCAGGCTGTCTCTCGACTTGGTTGGGTTGCCGCCCACGTGGGAAGAAGCAGAACGTTTTCTTAATGATGACCGGCCTGATGCGTATGAGAGATACGTTGATGCACTGCTTCGAAAAGACGCTTTCGGAGAGCGTTGGGCGCACGTGTGGCTGGACCTAGCTCGATACGCCGATTCGGCTGGATATGCTGATGATCCGCCCAGAACGATTTGGGCATATCGAGATTATGTCATTCGGTCTCTCAATGAAAATAAGCCATTTGATCAATTCACCATTGAGCAAATAGCCGGCGACCTCCTTCCGAATCCTAGCCCTTCGGAATTAATTGCAACGGCCTTCCATCGTAATACCTTGACAAATAATGAGGGAGGGACGAATGACGAAGAGTTTCGAAACGTTGCTGTGGTGGATCGTGTGAATACCACAATGTCCGTGTGGATGGGGACGACGATGGCCTGTGCCCAATGCCACACGCACAAATACGATCCCCTCACACAGGAAGAATACTTTGAGCTATTTGCCTTTTTTAATAATTCACAAGATGCGGACCGGCGTGATGAAAGTCCTCTCCACGAGGTATGGACGGCCGCACAGATTGAAACCAAAAACGATCTTAATCGCGAGCATGAGCGTTTGTTGGCACAGTTGAAAGTTGTCACACCTGAGATCGCCGAAGCTCAGAAACAATGGATCGCATCGTTAAATACTGATCCAGATTGGAAGTATTTACGTCCAGCAGGAGTCGCTTCGGCGAGAGAGGTTGTTCAGGTCGGTGATGATGGGTGGGTTCGATTGGAAGGTACCGAAGTAGACACTGATTCTGTGGAAATTCGTTATGCGATTGATCCACTAGCAATTTCGGGGCTGCAGCTTCAAGTTCCTGAGTCTCAAAATCGCAATTTTGTGCTCAGTGAGATCACGGCGAGATGGGAGCCGGCTGAACGCAACGTTATGGATGCCCAATTCATCAGGGTGGAATTGCCAGGTAATCAGAAAATGATTCATTTGGCAGAAATTGAAGCCTACGGGGGAGTGGTTAATCATGCGTTGGCAGGTAATGCCACGCAGAGTTCAACCGATTTTGGCGGAAACGCATCTTATGTTAACGATGGAAACACCGATGGTGATTTCAATAACCGCTCAGTGACGCATACTGCGGTGAGTGATAGTCCCTGGATCGAGATTGATCTCAGGCAAGAACGTGGCATTGATCGACTTGTGCTGTGGAATCGTACCGATGGCGGTGTTGGGATCGTTGATCGTTTAAAGGGTTATCAGCTTTCGCTGTTGGATGCCGAACGGAAAGTAGTCTGGTCCAGTAGCCCTGATGTCGTTCCGAATCCATCACAGGATTTCATAATTGACGGAACAAGAGATCTCCGCTTTTCGGCCGCGTTTGGAAACCATGAACAAACTGGTTTTCCTGCGTCGTCAACCATTGGGAAGGAAAAAGCATCCGACTCAGGGTGGGCTGTAGGTCCTTATGTGGGAGACAAGCATGACTTGACTCTCGTTTTTGCTGAGCCTCATTCTCTTCCTCAGGGAGAGCTTGTGATTCGGTTAGAGCATCAGTCCAAGCATGCCAAACATCTAATTGATCATTTTCGCATAGCGATTACAGATGGCGAGAACCTGCAGGAGTGGGCCGGTGTACCTGAGAATCTTCGTTCGATTTTGAAGTCCGGAAGCTACGAGACGGATGATAATGCTGCTGAAGCGATTGCAGATTACTACTTAAAGATTTCTCCGCTGCTGGCTAAGGAGAGAATGCGAGTAGATTCCATTGAAAAGCAGCTTTCGGAGCTAAAGCCACATACAACAGTTCCTGTTATGCGGGAGCTTGAGGATGGTAAGAGACGGACAACGCGGGTCCAGGTTCGGGGAAATTACCTTAGCACCGAACAAGAAGTTACTAGTGGAATACCTAGTGTGTTTCACGACTTGCCGGTCGAAGAACAACCCACTCGGCTCGATCTTGCTCGTTGGTTGGTTGATAGAAAGAATCCCCTGACTGCTCGCGTGGTTGTTAACCGTCATTGGGAGCAATTGATGGGGGTAGGGATCGTCGCAACGAGTGAAGAATTTGGTTCGCAGGGGGATCTTCCATCGCACCCCAAATTGCTGGATTGGTTAGCGATTGAGTTGATGGAGTCAGGCTGGGATTTGAAGCAACTGATCAAAACGATTGTGATGTCCGCAACATATCAACAAAGTTCAGTGGTTACTGATTCGCTGCAGGAAAGTGACCCCGGAAATCGCTTTTACGCTCGCGGCCCTCGGTTTCGAGCATCCGCAGAGGTGATTCGTGATCAAGCATTATTTGTTTCGGGGCTATTGAGCACAAAAATGTATGGTCCTCCTGTGAATCCTCCGCAGCCACAACTCGGTTTGCGAGCTGCTTTTGGCTCTGGGACGGATTGGCAAACGAGCAAAGGCGAGGATCGTTATCGCCGCGGCGTTTACACCACTTGGCGACGCTCGAGCCCCTATCCATCAATGGCTCAATTTGATGCCCCAAACCGCGAGGTTTGCACCGTCAAGCGGATACGCACCAATACACCACTGCAAGCTTTAGTGACACTTAATGATCCGGTTTATGTCGAAGCGGCTCAGGCGTTCGCTCGTAATTTGTTAATCGGTTCCGATACCACCTCGCAGCGGATCGAGTCAGCATTTAAAGCAGCTTTGATTCGACTCCCAAAACCAGACGAAGTTGAGCGAATTGAGAAACTTTATGCCGAGGTATACAAAGAATACGAAGCGAATCCTGAGTCAGCAATGAAGATAGCGACCGACCCGCTGGGTGCACTTCCTGCAGATATGAATGTATTCGAAGCAGCAACTTGGACGGTGGTTGCGAATGTGATTTTGAATCTCGATGAGACTCTCATGAAAAGGTGATGTGTCAGATGAACAATCGAATTGATTCAAGAGCCAATGCGCTCTCGCGTTTGCAGTCTCAAACACGCCGGCATTTTTTAAGGCAGTCAACTGCTGGGATCGGCGCGATGGCTTTAAGTCAATTTGCTGAGGCTCAAAACAGAGATCAAGGGACGTTGAACCCGCTCAGTCCGAGGCCGTCGCCGCTCGCCGCAAAAGCGAAGCGAGTGATCTACCTGCACATGACCGGATCACCACCCAATCTTGATTTGTTTGACTACAAGCCTGATTTGGTCAAAAGAGATGGAGAGGATTGCCCAGATGAATTCTTAGCCGGAAGGGAATTCGCTTTTACTAAAGGAGTTCCAAAGCTAATGGGATCTCCACGGTCTTGGTCGCAGGTTGGCGAGAACGGGATTTGGATGTCGGATGCGATCCCCCATTTCCATGAAGTTGCTGATGAAATGTGTATTGTGCATTCGATGTACACGGATCAGTTCAACCACGCTCCTGCAGAGCTCTTAGTTTACACCGGGTCGCCTCGATCGGGTCGCCCATCGATGGGTTCTTGGGTTACCTATGGATTGGGAAGCGAAAACGAAAATCTGCCCGGATTTGTCGTGCTGATTTCAAGTGGTGTGCAGCCTAACGGCGGAAAGAATTCGTTCGGCAGTGGTTTTCTACCTTCGGTGTATCAGGGTGTTCAGTGTCGTTCAAAGGGCGATCCTGTTCTTTACGCATCCAATCCTGCGGGAATGGACCGATCCATGCGTCGGAAAACACTTGATGCCCTTAGTGATCTCAATCAGGCACAGGCCGAGGAGATGGGGCATCCCGAAACCATGACCCGGATCTCGCAGTACGAATTAGCATTTCGGATGCAAATGGCAGTGCCGGATGTGATGGATATCTCGCAGGAATCAAAGGAGACTCTTGACGCGTATGGTGCGGTGCCAGGAGCTGCTAGCTTGGCCAATAATTGCCTGCTGGCGAGACGGCTAACGGAGGCTGGCGTGCGTTTTGTTCAATTATTTGACTGGGGTTGGGATTTTCACGGAACGGGAGCCGACACGGGATTGAAAGACGGACTCACAAACAAGTGTGCCACAATGGATCGACCGATCGCCGCGTTGATTAAGGATTTAAAGCAACGAGGTCTTCTAGATGAAACTCTCATTGTTTGGGGTGGTGAGTTCGGTCGAACACCATTCAGAGAGGGAAGGACTGCGGGAGGAAAGATTCTCGGCCGCGATCACTATCCTGATGTCTTTACGATGTGGATGGCTGGCGGTGGCGTGAAAGGAGGGTTTGAATATGGACGGTCCGACGATCTCGGATTCAAGGTCTCCGAAAACCCAGTTCACGTTCATGATTTGCAGGCAACGCTTTTGCATCAGTTGGGTTTCAATCACGAGCAACTTACCTACCGGTTTCAAGGTCGAGATTATCGACTCACTGATGTGCATGGGAAAGTGATAAAGGATCTGTTGACTTAGTGGGTAAACGAGTCAGATCGTTGGCCGCTATCCGTATAGCTGTGTTCCTTGTTTGACTTGCCCATCTAGAGAAAGAATCAAAGGCTGGGGTTGTCCTTTAGATCTCTTAAGTAGGTAACGCATTGAGATTGTCAGGAGTTTTTGGTGAGGGCTTTTATCTCAAGATTTCGATGTGTGATTTTTGCAGCTTCTGTGCAATGGCTGTGTTTCGCCTCCCAAGGAATTTCTGCTGATTTGGAGCTTGTCGTCTCAGTGGAGAAGCAACCACTGGCGTCGAACATTCGTCGTGTTATGAAGACACTGGATCAGTTGGGCTACCCGTTGGATGCGGGATTACAAAGTCAGTTGCGTGATGCAATGGCAGGAGATGATGCTGTCGCTTTGCAGCAAATTCTGGATAAACAAGTGTTGGGAGCGATTACCGTCAATCCAGAGGAGCGAGTAAGTGTCACGAGGATTGACCCTCGGGTCCTTGTCACACACCGAGGTGGTTACGCTCCTGTGTTACTCAAGATTTTAAATTTCAGTGGTTCGACAGCACGCTTGCAAGTTAAGAGTGTTCAGGCTGGAGCGGTTTTCAACGGTGCCGCAAAGTTGAGCATGGAGCGACAGCAGCAGACGGTGTTCCTCAACAAACAACAGCAGCAATTTACAGATTCGTTTCTTGAAATCGAATTGCATCAAGCACCACCGATGACTCGCAATCTATCTGGGTTGGAAGCAGAGTATGTGATTCTGCTGATTGCATCTAGTCAATCAGGTAAGCGAGAAGCTGTTCTGAAATTTGATCTTGGTGATGGAACTGCTGACTTAGAAAACCGAAGTGAGTTACCGATTCTGCTAGATGTTCGCCCCTCCGTTCCCGTGAAATTCAAAGTCTTTGAATCAGATGGGACTCCTTCAATTGCTAGGCTGGAAATTCGCGACCAGTTGGGGCGTGTTTATCCGCTCCAAGCAAAAAGACTAGCTCCTGATTTTTTCTTTCAATCGCACATCTATCGATCTCACGGTGAAACGATTGATTTAGCACCGGGGCGATATCAGGTGACTAGTAGTCGCGGTCCGGAGTACTTGCTTCAAAAACATGACTTGATAGTCAAAGCTGGTGAGGAACCAGTTTTGGAGGTTCATCTCAAGCGTTGGTATTCGGCCGATAGTCATGGGTTTTACAGCGGTGATCATCACATTCATGCGGCCGGGTGTGCGCACTATACCGATCCCACTGAAGGTGTTTCGCCAAAGGATATGTATCGACAAGTATGGGGTGAGGGATTGAACGTGGGCTGTGTCCTGACTTGGGGACCCTGTTATGAGTTTCAAAGGCAATACTTTGAGCCCGAGGCAATCGGCTTCGGTCACCCGCTTACGAAGTTAAAATATGATCTCGAAGTTAGTGGCTTCGGGTCGCAGGCGCTAGGTCATGTTTGCTTGTTGAATTTATCAAACCAAACCTATCCAGGAAGTGAGGGAACCAAGAACAGAGGTTGGCCAACTTGGACTACCCCTGTCATGAAATGGGCAAAAGAGCAAGGTGGAGTAACCGGCTATGCTCACTCAGCGAGTGGTCTTTCGATTGATCCCGAATCAGCGACTTCATGGTTGATTAAGCGATATGATCAGGATGGAGATGGTGGGCTTAATCAGCCGGAGTCAAGCAACGCACTGCTTCCTCACCGTTTCGTCCAAGTCGATCGCGATCGGGATGGGGTGATCTCGAAATTTGAACTGATTCAATCTCACGAAATTGCAAAGCAGGAATTACCCAATTATGCAATTCCTGAAATGAATGGCGTTGGTGCGATGGAAATCTGTGTCAGCACGGTAGCGGGGGTATGTGACTTCATTTCGAGCATGGATACCGGACGGATTCAGGAGTGGAATACGTGGTACCACCTTCTCAATTCAGGTTTCCCATTAAAAGTCTCGGGGGAAACCGACTTTCCCTGTATGAGTAGCAGGAGAGTTGGAAAGGGTCGAGTGTATGTTCATCTGGGTGAGGTTGATGCACTTGATTTCACAGAGTGGTGTCAAGGCTTAGCTCGTGGAACCTCGTACGTGTCTGATGGTTATGCACACCTGCCTCGATTTGAGGTCAACGGGGTTTCGCCGGGTGATGGTGAGGTTGAGTTAGAATCGGAAGCGTCCCTGAAGATTGAGGCGTCAGTTGCGTTTGCGCCTTCGACTCCTGTGTCTTTCGCGCAGGGCACAGATCCGAGGCCTATCGGGCGAGAGATAATCGGCGACACGGTGAACCTTCATGGGTCACGGTCCGAGGAAATGGAGGAAGGCGGAAAACGCGTCGTTGAATTGGTGGTCAATGGGGAAGTGGTGGAATCTAGGGAGGTATTGGCAGATGGGAAGATTCACACACTTAATTTTTCTCTACACGTGGATAAAAGCAGTTGGATCTGTATGCGACAGTTCCCTCAACTGCATTCTAATCCCATCACTGTCATAGTTGGTGGGAAGCCTATTCGATGTTCATCTCGCAGCGCAAGATGGTGTGCGGAAATGACCAAAAGGCTGTGGGAGAATCGCAAGAATGCAATCGTGGACTCTGAGCGATCCGATGCAAAAATAGCGTTTGATCGTGCGATAGCTGTGTTGGAAAGTATCGCAGAAGAGTCAACGCAGTGATTACAACTGAGAGATATGTTCTGCGCTTTTGATCATGCAGGTTTTGAGTAGGACATTTTCTGCGTGGGAAGGCGGAATTGATCAACACTTAACAAAAGAGCCATCGGCCCGTTTCGGCTGATGGCTCATGTGATCATCGATACTGTCTTCAGGTTATTCGTCTGTGACGCATCCTTCGCTGGCCGTTTTAACGCACTTGATGTACTTGTACAGGGTGCCTCGAGTTGCCTTCAGTGGAGGGGCAGTCCATTCTTTCTTTCGATTTTCTAGTTCCGAATCCTCTAGATCCACATCAAGCCTATTTGCTTCGGCGTCAATGGTCACCATATCTCCGTCTCTTAGTAGACCAAGTGGACCACCGAGTTGTGCTTCAGGAGTGATGTGACCGACTATGAATCCATGGCTGCCACCGCTGAACCTCCCATCTGTCAGCATTGCGACGTCAGAACCTAAGCCGGCGCCCATGATGGCGCTTGTGGGTGTCAGCATTTCAGGCATGCCCGGTCCTCCTTTGGGACCTTCGTAGCGGATGACGACCACATCGCCTTTCTGAATTTTCTTTTCTTCTAAGGCAGTCAGCATTGCTTCTTCACTGTCAAAGCATCTTGCCGGACCAGTGAATTGTAGTCCTTCTTTGCCGGTGATCTTGGCAACAGCACCCTCGGGAGCGAGTGATCCTTTCAGGATCCGAATGTGCCCACTTTCCTTGATCGGATTGCTGACCGGCTGAACGATGGATTGACCCTCTTTGAGTCCTGGGACTGCATCGAGGTTTTCTGCTAGGGTTTTCCCGGTAACGGTGAGGCAGGAGCCATCGAGAAGTCCTTCTTTAAGAAGATATTTCATGACGGCGGGTGTTCCACCGATGGAGTGAAGATCTTCTTGAACAAATTTACCGCTCGGTTTTAGGTCGGCGAGATAGGGGATGCGATCACTCACGCTCTGAAAATCATCAATAGTTAGATCGATATCAACGCTTCTTGCCATCGCTAAGAGGTGGAGTACTGCATTGGTGCTCCCGCCTAAAGCCATTACGGTAACCATTGCATTTTCGAACGCAGCACGAGTCATAATGTCTCGTGGTTTAATGTCTGCTTTCAAGAGTTCGAGGATCGCCTGTCCGGCCCGCTGGCACTCATCCTTTTTGTCTGGATCTTCTGCTGGGATACTCGCCGAGTAAGGCAGTGACATACCCATTGCTTCAATTGCGGTGGCCATTGTGTTTGCTGTATACATGCCCCCGCATGCGCCAGCACCAGGACAACTGCGGCGAACGATCTCTCCCCGTTCTTCATCACTGATTTCACCAGATAGGTATTGGCCGTAGCACTGGAAAGCGCTGACGATATCTAGTTTTTCATTCCGATAGCTTCCCGGCTTGATTGTCCCACCGTAGACCATGATCGCTGGGCGATTCAGGCGTCCCATGGCGATGAGGCAGCCAGGCATGTTCTTATCGCATCCGGGCAGTGCGATTAAGGCGTCGTACCACTGAGCGCCCATGATCGTTTCAATCGAATCCGCAATCAAATCCCGGCTTTGAAGACTGAAGCTCATTCCTTCAGTACCCATAGAAATGCCATCGCTAACACCAATAGTGTTGAATCGCATTCCGACTAATCCCGCCTCACTGACACCTTTTTTTACTTCAGCAGCAAGGTCTAGAAGGTGCATGTTGCAGCTGTTTCCTTCGTACCACATGCTCGCTATGCCCACTTGCGCTTTATTCATATCCTCCGGCGTCATTCCGGTGGCATAAAGCATTGCTTGGGAGGCACCTTGGCTTTTAGGCTGAGTGATACGACGGCTATACTGATTGAGGGGCTGATTCATAGTGCTTTTTTCAGACGACGATGACGAATAGGGACCGTGATGATTATGATCATTCACGCTGAATTGAAAAAGGGACACACTTTAGACTTGAGAAGGAACCGATCGTGATTCGCCATGTTTTTTCGTGTTTTGTGTTGTTTTTGAGTCTTTTTACGCCCTGTCTGCTTGCTCAAGAGCTCGAATCGGCAGGTTTTGATCAGGAATCACTGCCTCTTTTTGATGGCCAGTCACTCGCGGGCTGGGAGGGAAATGCTTATTGGTTTCGTGTTGAGGACGGTGCCATCGTTGCGGGGCGACTTGATGAGAAAATCCCGCACAACGAGTTCTTATGCACTACACAGATCTATGACGATTTTGAACTGCGCCTCGAAGCGAAGTTGGTTGGGACAGGACAGAATGCTGGAATACAGATTCGATCTAAACGTGTCCGTGACAGCACGGAGGTTTCCGGCTATCAGGTTGATATGGGCCAGGCAGGTAATCGCGGCGTCTGGGGTGCTCTCTATGACGAATCTCGGAGAAATCGCATGCTCGCGGAAGTCTCACCCGAACTCCACGATCAGATTCTGAGGAGAGATACGTGGAACCAATACCGAATCATCTGTCGTGGTAAAAAAATTACTGTTTACCTCAACGGTCGCAAAACCGTTGAGTACGAAGAGGGCGAAGCAGGGATTCCCGGACACGGTGTCATCGGGCTGCAGATTCATAGTGGATCGCCGAGTGAAGCGTGGTATCGAAATCTCCGAATCAAGCAGCTCTAGTATCTTTGTTGCGTCACCGTAGATGTAACGAGCATTTGTTAGTTGGATGGCAGTCAACAGGTGCCCATCGATAAACGCCTATTGTAAAGATCAAACAGACATGGACGTTGAAATTGAGCCAAACTCTCCATCCGATATTGAGTTTGTATTCTTTGATCTCGGAAATATTCTCTTTTCCTTTGATCCTAATCGAGCGTGTGGCAATGTTGCTGGTAGGTTTGGCTTAGAGGCTTCTGATGTTTACGCCGCAGTCTATGGATCAGGACTGCAAACTGATTTTGAATCAGGTCATATTCGGCAAGGTGTTTTTCTCCAGAAATTGCGTGGCAGTCTCGGGATTGCGGAAGAGCAATTATCGGACACCGATCTACTCGATGCACTTAGTAATATGTTCGATCCGATTGATACCATGCTCGAAGTGTTGGGAAAGTTGCGAATGCAGGGAGTGCCGATCGGAGTGTTGTCGAACACTTGCCGATCCCATTGGAATTGGATTAATCGAATGCCTGCGGGAAAGTATCTGAAGCAACTTGATGCTTATGTGCTCAGTTTTGAGGTTGGAGCCATGAAGCCAGATCCTGCGATCTATGAGGCGGCTGAGCAGGCAGCTGAGGTAGCCGTTGAGCGTATTCTTTTTCTCGATGATCGCCAAGAAAATGTTGATGCTGCAAGTTCGCGTGGCTGGCGGTCGCACTGCTGTGTGGGCGGGGTGGATGCGGAGTTAATTCTTGCCGGCTACGGTTTGGGAGAGGGGTGATGCTCATCAGGCTGCTGAAATCAATCCTGTTCTGGCTCTTGTTGACTTCATCACTGGCCTTTGTGTGGCCGGAATTTGGGTTTGCTTTCGATCCATTTGTAATGAGTAAATGGTTATTGTGGTCCGCGATTTTCTCGACCATGTTTTCATTGGGGGGACTGGTTAGCCCTGATGAATTAAAGCCATTGCGATCGCATCCATTCTGGGTCGCTTTGGGAGTCTTGACTCAAGTGACCGTGATGCCTTTGGCAGCATGGTTGGCAACAAAGTTGATTCCCATGGATGAGGACATGGCGTTGGGGGTGTTACTTGTGGGCTGTGTCCCCGGCGCGATGGCATCAAATGTTTTAACGAATACAGCGAGAGGATCCGTGGCGTATTCCGTTAGTCTCACCTCGGTAGCCACACTGCTTTCTCCGCTTACCGTTCCTGGGATTCTCTGGGTTTTGTCCGGGCACCAATCTGAAGGTTTTCGTGCGCAGTCTTCGTTGCTTTTGGCCACATTCGTGACGCTCCCAACGATACTTGGTTATTTTGCGAGCGCTCGGTCCGAGCGATTTCGGTTCGTTCTAAAATCTTGTGGACCTTTGATCGCCTCCATTGCATTACTTTGGATCATTACAACGGTTGTTGCAGCCAACCGTGACGCACTCCAAGAAGCCAGTCTGGGGATACTACTGGCTCTACTGGCGATTAACCTTGCAGGTTACCTGGGAGGATATTGCGTAGGCAGTTTGAGTCACCTGCCATCAAGCTACCGCCGAGCGTTGACGCTCGAGATTGGGATGCAAAACGCTGGTGTGGGCACGACACTTGCAGTGAGTATTTTGGGGAGCGGAACTGTGGCCACGATTCCAACCGCAGTGTATACGTTTGGGTGCATGTTGACTGGCACGATCCTGGCGGTGTTCTGGCAGCGTTGCGATCAACCCACGCGGTCATGATCACCATGTGAGGGTGGACGATTTTCGTTTTCAATAATGTTCTTTTGGGGTTTTGTGTCTTTTGCCAAGCTTCGTCCCCGTTTCCTTCGAACTAAAAATCTGGTGTCGCATTGGGGTTCCGATTTTGCAATGGGTATCGCTAAGATCAGATAGCAGTTCTGGGCCTAATATCGCTGATTTTTAGCCGTGACACGGAATAGAGTGGGATCAAAGATGACACTGCCGCAACCCATGCACGCGAGCAACGGCAATGATCCCCGATTGGCTGCGGTGATTGACATTGGCGCGACCAGTATACGTCTGGCCATTGCTGAAATTCACGAGGGAGGAACCGTTCGGACCTTGGATACTTTGGTTCAATCGGTCGAGCTTGGAAGGGAGGTTTTTGAAAGCAGGAAGATTTCCCGAAAAAGTATCGAGCGAGTTGTTGAAGTTTTGAAACGTTATCAACTCGTTATCCAAGAGTATAGTTTTGGCGACCGGGATCCGATCCGAGTGGTCGCGACAACTGCTGTTCGAGAGGCGGTTAACCGTCTCGCATTTGCCGACCGCCTCTTTGTCGCAACCGGATTGAAAGTGGAGTCACTCGACGAACAAGAAGTCAACCGGATCACTTATGTGGGTGTTTATCCGCACCTTCAGGATTCCAGAGATTTGGTGGATGGGAAATCCCTGGTGGTCGAAGTTGGTGGTGGTAATACAGAGTTGTTGGTCGTGCGCAGTGGGAATGTGCTTTCAAGTCAATCCTTCAGGCTTGGTTCAATTCGCTTACTACAGACCCTGCAGCGGGTTAGTTCAAATGCAAGTCGCCGCCGTTCCTTGATGGAAAGTCACATTAGGCGTTACCTCGATCAAATCAAGGGAGCCATTAATGACGATCAGCAGATGCACATCGTTGCGTTGGGTGGCGACATCCGGTTCGCGATGGGGCGTCTTTGCAATGAATGGGATGGAAGGTCTTTAGGGAAGCTACCGGTCTCGTCGCTTGGTGAGCTTACTGATGAAGTGCTTCGATACAGTGATGATGAAATTGTGAAGCAGTATTCGGTCAGTTATGTGGAAGCTTCTACTCTCGGTCCCGCCTTGCTGGTGTATTACCTGCTGGCTGAGTATTTCCGAGTTGATGATTTGTATGTATGCGATACCAATCTTCGCGATGGTTTGCTCCACGACATGGCTGTTGGGGGGACCTGGAGCGAAGCATTCCGTCATCAGATTATTCGTTCCGCATTGAATCTCGGTCGGAAGTTTGGATTTGATGAAACTCATGCACGAAATGTGGCAGAATTATCGCGGTCTATTTTCATGCAATTGTCGGATGAGCACGATTTAAATGCGAGGCATGAAGTGATCTTATTTGTTGCTGCGCTTTTGCATGAGATTGGGCTAGTGGTTAATCTTCGTAGCAATCATAAGCACGCATTTTATCTGATTCGCAATAGTGATCTCTTTGGACTCTCTAAGTATGAGTTGCTGCTAGTAGGCCTGGTGGCTAGGTATCATCGTCGCGCGGCACCGCAAGCTTCACATGATGCGTACACTAGCTTGCAGCAGAAAGATCGCGTGATTGTTGGTAAGCTCGCTGCAATCTTAAGGATCGCTATTGCGCTTGATGACACCCGTACAGGCAGGATCCGTGAGGTAAGTTGCTCGAAAAGTGACGGGCAGTTCATCATCGCCGCACAGTCAATTGAAGATATTTCTTTGGAGCAGATTGCAATGCGGGAGCAGTCAGGTTTGTTTCGTGAGGTCTTTGGTTTAGCTGTCGTATTGCAGTCGTAGGTTCAGTTATTGCGCGGGGGGCGAAAGTCATCCGTCTGTAAGAATTCATGTTTTGTGTCGATAGAGGTGATTCCTTGCTTCGATTTCTCTTTTTGATGGCGATGATGGCAGTTTTCAATGAACAGGGATTGTTGCTGTTTGGGCAGGACCCGTATCAGCAAAAACGAACCGAAATGGTAAGTCAATTCATTGAAACTGCCGGTGTAAAGGATCCTAGGGTATTGCAGGCAATGCGTGATACACCCCGCCATGAATTTGTGCCACGTTCTGTTCGCTCTCGTGCTTATCTCGATATGGCGTTACCGATTGGTGAGGCTCAGACAATCAGTAGTCCGTTTATTGTTGCAATGATGACTGAGGCACTTGAGCCCAAACCAACGGATGTTGTCCTTGAGATTGGAACCGGAAGCGGGTATCAAGCAGCAGTCCTTAGCCCGCTGGTCTCAAAGGTGTATACCATCTAGATCGTACCGGAGTTGGGGCAAGCGGCCGGTGAGGTGCTCGGACGCCTCAAATATGACAATGTTTTTACTCGCGTCGGCGATGGTTTCATCGGATGGCCTGATGTTGCTCCCTTCGACAAAATGATCGTGACGTGCAGTCCCGAAAATGTTCCAAAACCATTGGTGGAACAACTACGAGAGGGCGGGCAAATGATCATTCCAGTTGGTGAGCGGTATCAACAGACGCTTTATAGAATGATCAAGAAAGATGGCGAGTTGATTCGGCAGCCACTTCGTCCAACCCTTTTCGTTCCCATGACGGGAGAGGCAGAGGATAGTCGGCAGGTCCATCCCGACCCGCAGCACCCCGCAGTTGTTAACGGGGACTTCGAGGAGGGTGGTGATGCTTCATTAGGAAGGAATGGGCTCGTTTCGGGTTGGTATTACGGACGTCAGGTTCGGAGGTTAAGAGAGTCTAATCCAGAAACAAGCTCGGCTTCCAATCGTTCGTTTGTGCGTTTTGAGAACGAGACACCAGGTTTAGATTCTCATCTTTTACAGGGGATCCCTATCGATGGTCAGGTGGTTTCACTTGTTCGTCTGGGAGCATTGGTTCGCACCGAATCGGTTCGCCGTGGCATCTCCAAGGAAGATTTGCCGATGTTGGCACTGACCCTTTATGACTCGGATCGCAAGGAGCTTGGTACAGTCTGGTTGGGGCCCTTTCGTGGGACCATGGACTGGAAACGGTCCTCTCGCTTAGTGCCGATACCTCCCGCAACACGCGAAGGGATCCTTCGCATCGGTCTTTTTGGAGCAACTGGGATCGCTGATTTTGATGAGATATCGATAAAGCGGCTCGACTAGTACCGCTCCACTGTGCATGCCCCCGCCGATTACGAACGGTTCGCCGTAATCGTTAAAAAACGCAAAATTCGCAGAATCGTTATTGTTGGGATTACCGTCCTAATTATCCTTGGATGGATCTGTTCTCTGTTGCCGCTGAAGTGGTGGAAATACGGCAACGAGAGCATGACCTTGGCTGCAGGCATTTTGCTGCGTCAATTCTTTGGCGATTCCTGGGGGGGATTCTTGCAATGAAATTGCATCGTGTTGCGTGGGCAGCGATTGCTGTTCTCTTTTTTGTCCACAATGCTTCTGCTAACGAAGTCGTTTGGGGTGGTTCTTCGGGTGGTTCTTCCGGGGGTTCTTCCGGGGGTTGGCTTGTTCACCACGACAGTTTCGGTTCAGCCGGGCATTTGCGAGTTCGTTATTACGGTGGAACGTGGGGTAACTCCTCAGGTGGATCGACTCGAGCGTGGGGGTCCTCTGGTGGAAACTTATTGCGATCCACCTCATATGAATTTGGGTCTTCAGGGGGACAGGTCAATTACTATCCTGGGCCGATTAGGCGTTTCTTTCATCGGATGCACGAGTCTCCGTTCCAGACGCATGGAAGTAGTGGTGGGGGCAGCCACGGCTCCTCCGGTGGTAGCAGTGGCGGCACTGTGCAACCGAATGCACCCATAGGGGATGAGAGTGCCTCAGTATCGGACTTTGATTTTACTGCGCCGAGCGTTGGGCTAGAGTCCGACTCATATGAGGTAACACTGGAGGCAGAGGCCTCGGTTGAAGCCAAAGAAGAAAAAGCGGCGGCTGATTCAATCCCTGTCGAGGTTCCATCGTTGGAGCCTTCGGAGGCATCATTGACCGTGTCGGTTCCGAAGAATGCAAAGGTTGTCGTCAATGGGCACCTGACCAAAAGTAAAGGTGAGGTTCGTTACTTCCGCTCAGTTGACCTTGATGCGGGTGAAATTTACACGTACCGAGTGCAGGTTTCGTATTCTCTAGATGGCGAAGAGCGAAATGATGAAGCAGTGATTCGGCTCAAAGCAGGAACTCAACATCAACTCGATTTCCGACCGAACTTGGTTTCAGAGAAGTCTTCTGAAGACGATCCGGAATCAGAGGAAGTTGATTACGCCGACACGATCGTTCGTGTGCATGTTCCGCAAGGCTCTGTTGTTTCACTGGGTGGTAATTCGACCAGCGGTACTGGGGAGTTACGCACCTTCAAGACGGAAAGCTTAAGAGTTGGTCAAGTATGGCAAGATTATGTTATTCGAGTCGAATCAGAGATTGACGGAGAATTCATTACGCAAGAAAAAACCGTCAGCATCATTGGTGGAACAGAGTCTGATTACCACTTCGATTTTACAGCTAGTAAGTTAGCTGCTCGCTGATTTGATATTTATGTTTAGATGGAAACCGCTGCATACTAGCAGCGGTTTTTTTTTGGTTTCACACTTCTCGCCAATTGCCCCTGTTCTTTTGGACTTCTGAGGTTAACGTTAGATGGATCGTTTTGATGGATCTTAAACTGGAACGTTTAGCTATGGTCACCAAACACTTCAAACCACAGCGTTCTGTGAAGCTAATCATCACGTCCCTGATCGTGGTTCATTTATTGGCAATTGTGTTACCGCCGTTGTCCTTTCAGACTCGCGGTCGGTCAGGCGTATCGCCTTTCATTGGTCGTTTGGTGGCGCCGATTGAGGCCTACTGCCAGTTTCTTTACCTGAATCGCGGTTACGCTTTTTTTGCCCCCGATCCGGGGCCGAGTCATTTAATACAAGTACGAGTTCAGGATACTGAAGGGCATGATGAAGAGATGTTCTATCCTGATATCAATCGACAGTGGCCGCGGCTTCTCTACCATCGATATTTCATGCTTACCGAGTATTTGAATGAGGTGTACAGGCCGAGCGTTGGATCGGGTAGTGAGTATTCCCAAGAGGAGCTGGAGAATTTACGTAAGGAGAGAGAAAAGTACGATCTTATTCGTAATTCTTATTCGCTTCACCTCCAAAACGTCCACGGCGGCAAGCAGGTTTCGTTACGCAGGATTGAGCATCTGTTGCCACGATACGACTTATATCGGCAAGCACCGCGTCCTTTAAATGATCCCACTTCTTATCGAGTGTTGCTTGATTCAACACGACGTCATGTACATAAAAATGGCGTAACGAGTCGATTGAATCGTGATGAGGTATTGCCCGGCACTAGTGATTTCGAATTGAGCGATGTGCAGGATCGGTCACCAAGGAATGCTCAGTAGCGGAGAGATATGCGATGGAGATAGGATCTCGGCTTGAAGCAATTAAGGCTTGGTTTTTAATGGTGGGTCGAGCATGGGATGACTTTTGGTTTACTCCCGAGTCGCCATGGCTATTGGCTCGTCTGCGATTTGTTTTTGGGCTGTTTTTGCTTTATTCACATTTGGTGATCGCGAGCGACCTTGAGGCGTTTGTTGGTGAAAAGGCGTGGATAAATCAAGAGGTTGGTAGGTCGCTTTCGAATCAAGAAGCATCCTTCGGTTTTTCTTCAGCTACCTATTTATGGGACCTTCAGTCAACGCAGGCTATTTGGACGCATCACCTAGTAACCATCATCATCACGGCGAGTTGGTGTGTCGGGTTACTGACTCGATTCACCGGACCGTTAACCTTGTTTCTTCAGTTGATGTACCTGCATCGTTTGACAGGTGCGTTGTTCGGGTTTGATCAGATCATTACTTACGCAGTCATGTACTTGATGCTCGCACCGGTGGGCAGCAGTTTTAGCGTCGATCGATGGCTGAGGTGTCAGTGGTCCAAGCGGGGTGGCCAATCTCGCTTTATCAATTGGCTGTTGCCTTCTGCTCAACCGAGCCTTTCAGTAAATATTTCAACTCGGATGTTTCAGATTCACCTTTGTATAATTTATCTGTTTGGCGGATTGAGTAAGGCGCGAGGTATCACGTGGTGGGACGGAACCGCAATGTGGTATTCAATATCAAACTTTGAGTATCAGTCTCTCGATGTGACATGGCTAGCCGATTACCCAATCGTGATTTCAGCACTGACCATGCTTACTCTTCTTTGGGAGCTGTCTTATGTCGCATTGATTTGGCCTCGGATGACACGACCGTTGGTATTAGCGGTGGCAGTCTTTGTGCACTTGGGTATCGCTTTATCCTTGGGGATGGCTACTTTCGGCCTCGCGATGATTGCCGCAAATGCTTGTTTTTTGCGTCCATCAGCGAAAAGTTACTTGTCTTAATAATGGTAGATGCTCGTGATGCAAATAGGAACTTACACCACGAGCTCGGTTTAGAGTTGACTCTGATTAGTTACAATCAGTCATCGAGTGAGACCAGCGATACACCGGTCATTTCTTCTGGAACGGGAAGGCCAAGCAGTGTGAGCACCGTCGGGGCGATGTCTGCTAGTCGCCCGTTTTCCTTTAGTTTCTTACCTTCGAGTCCCGGTTCGACCACGATCAACGGTACGTCGAAGGTGGTATGAGCGGTATGAGGTCCGCCGGTCGCAGGGTCCGTCATTTGCTCGCAGTTGCCGTGGTCAGCTGTTACCACTAGCGAACCTCCAGCTTCTAGGGTCGCCTCAACGATCTTTCCAACGCATTGATCTACCGTTTCCACCGCCTGAATTGCGGCCTCCAGGACTCCGGTGTGACCCACCATGTCACCGTTGGCAAAATTGACGATGATCAAATCAGCCGCTTGCGACTCGATCACGCCGAGCACTTTACTCGCAACTTCGCTAGCGGACATTTCCGGTTTTTGATCGTAGGTAGAAACTTCCTTGGGTGATTGTGCCATCCCGCGATCTTCTTCGGGGAATGGATCATCTCGGTAGTCGTTAAAGAAAAAGGTGACGTGTGGGTATTTCTCGGTTTCAGCGCATCGAAACTGTTGCAGTCCTAAGGAGCTTACATATTGCCCAAGGATGTTTGGCATTTTTTCTGGCTTCTCAAAAATCACTTGGACAGGTAATCCCGTCTCATATCCAGTCATGGTTGCAAAGTAGAGATTCTCGATCTTGCTGCCACGATTGAAGCCTCCGCCGTCTATCGAATCCCATTGTTCGTCTTCGAATACAAATGCCTTGGTGATTTCTCTGGTTCGGTCTCCGCGGTAATTCATGAAAATGATTGCGTCACCATCTTTGACTGTGGCAAGGTTGCCTGATTCGTCAGCTATGGATGTTGCGGTGATGAATTCGTCACCGCTTCGGCTAGACTCAGAAGGGTTGTCGTAATACGCTTGGATCGCTTCCGATGCAGTGTTGGCAACCAACGATGAACCTTTCGTCATCATGTCATAGGCTTGCTGCACACGATCCCAACGCAAGTCACGGTCCATGGCATAAAACCGACCGATCACACTGGCAACCCGGCCGACTTTTTCTTCAGCAAGCTTCTGCTCAAGGCGCCCAATGAATCGGATTCCGGATGTCGGGGATGTGTCCCTGCCATCGGTGATTGCATGCACGACAAATTGGTCGCTGGATAATCCGTTGCGTTTAACAAGATCGACAATTGCAAACCCGTGTTCTAGGTCGCTGTGAACACGGCCGTCTGACATGAGACCGAGAAGGTGCAGCGTTCCTCCGGTAGTTTTTACGTGGTTGATGGCTGCTTTGAGGGTGGGGTTTTCGAAGAAGGATTCATTTCGGATTGCTCGTGTGATCCGCATCACTTCTTGGTCGACGATTCGGCCGGCACCAATGTTTTGATGGCCCACTTCGCTGTTGCCCATGACACCCGCTGGAAGACCGACATCTTCTCCGGAGGTATGAATCAGGACATTCGGATAGGTTTCCATCAGGCCGTCTGAGATCGGGGTATTGGCCAACCGAATGGCATTTGCATGATTCCACTCTTGATTGGGGTTCTCGCCCCAACCGTCTCGGATGATAAGTACTACGGGTTTACGTCGGACGTTGGTCAACGGATTGATCTCTCTGTTCGGATTTAACTGGGGTGTGTATGCAGGCTTTGAGTAAGAGGTTGTGACCCTTCACAATCTCTTCACAACACCGGAATCTCTTTAGACCACCGGAGTTCGACAATTTAACGAATGAATCTCCTATTCGCAGTACCCGATTCAGGTGGAATGCCTGAGCCCTTGATTGGTTGCCAAATGGATTTTGCATCGGTGGGGTGGTTTTCGATCTCACGCGACCAGCATTTGCGTTAACCCACCTTCGAGTTTTATCCATAATCCGTTACCTTGGAGGTAGCTAAACACTGTATCTCTGTGGGATGTTCAGATGATTTCGTTGCGTTTTGATGCTTCAGGTAGTTTTGACTCGGAATATGGAATCAGCGAGGCCGATGTCGGGGCGTTAGAGTCTCAGTTCTGCGAGTTAAGAACGGAAATAATTGAAGTAGACCGTAGGTTGTATGGCTCGGGAGAGATTCCGGAAGACAAGAACCCTTTAGATGCACGGTTTCTTTGGTTGCCTGAAGAAACCCTTCAGGGCTACGAGAAGGATCGCGAAGGATCTGAATTAGGTCGGATTTTCAAGGTTGCGAATTCGATTCACGATGAGATTGATGCGGTAGCCGTTTTGGGGATCGGAGGATCCTACATGGGGGCTCGAGCGATGATGGAGGCGTGTTGTGATCCTTATCACAATGAATTGTCTCGAGGGGCTCGTGGAAGCAAGCCTCGGATGTATTTTGAGGGAAACAATGTCGATAACGATGCTTCTGCATCGTTGTTGCATCGTCTGAGTCTGGGGGGGAACGGGGGCACTCTCGCCGAAAAGAGACATGCAATCGTTGTGATTAGCAAGAGTGGTGGCACAATGGAAACGGCCGTCGCGTTCAGGCAGTTTTTGAAGGCGTTAGAAGATTCTCTTGGCCCTGATTCGAAGGAGCGACTTCAGCGTTTGGTGATTCCAGTCACTGGATCCAGCGGCAAACTTTTTGACTTGGCGAAATCGATTGGCTGTCAGGAAGTGTTTAGTGTCCCAGAGGGCGTAGGTGGTCGTTTCAGTGTCTTGTCATCTGTGGGTGTTCTTCCTGCAGCTCTTCTCGGATTGGACTGCATTCGCCTGCTTGAAGGAGCGGTGGCGATGAATGAGCATTTTCGGACCGCCCCGTTCGCAGACAATCTTGTGATGCAGTATGTCGCAGTCAATCATCAGCTTTCGCAGTTGCGTGGTAAGACCATTCGGGTGATGAGCGTTTGGACAAAGGCATTGGAAGCCTTTGGGCTGTGGCATGACCAGTTGCTTGCTGAATCTAATGGTAAAGCTGGGTTGGGTGTAACTCCCCTCACGACGGTCAACACTCGAGACCTACACAGTCGGCATCAACAGCATCAGCAGGGACTCAATGACAAAGTCTTTAACAATTTAGTGCTTCAGAATTACCGACATGACCCAATGGTCGTTGGTGACAGTGCACGTAATCAGGATGGACTGAACGACATCACAGATAAAACATTGCCAGAGATCATGAGTGCAGCAATTCAGGGTACCAATGATGCACTGCATGCGGATGGTAGACCCACGACAGATCTCATCATTCCGCAATTAGATACCTATACCATGGGGCAGTTATTTCAAATGCTGATGATTGCTACTGTGCTGGAAGGACGCGTCTTGAAAATCAACCCTTATGGTCAACCGGGTGTTGAGCAGTACAAATCAAATATGAATCGTTACTTAGGACGATAGCACCACGGGCTTGGATTTCGCCTGATTTCTTTTGTTAGATGTCAGGTTTCAAGTCAACTTAGTTTTACTACCTCCAATCAGTTGTGGATCGAACATGTCAGCGGTTGATCAGCTTTTTTCTGCTTTGCGTGAAAAAGAGCAAAAGGCTTTAATGCCTTTTTTTACAGCAGGTGACCCCGACTCGGAGACGACTACAGACCTGGTGCGTGTGGCCTCTGCGGCAGGTGCGAATCTCTGTGAAATCGGAGTTCCTTACAGTGATCCAATTGCCGATGGTCCGGTGATCCAAGCCTCCTATCAGAGAGCTTTGGATGCTGGATTCAAAATTCAAGATGTGTTGGACATGGGTGCCGTTCTGACGAAGGAACTTGAGATGCCCTTAGTCACGATGGTTAGTTATTCCATCGTTTATCGAATCGGACTTTTGGAATACGTCAAACGCGCCAAGGCATCGGGTTACGCAGGTGCGATTGTTCCTGATTTGCTCGTCGAAGAATCACAAGAATTCTCATCGATATGTCGTGGCGAAGATTTTAGCCTGATTCAGCTTGTTACGCCGACGACCCCCAAGGAACGCCAAGTAAGAATAGCGGAGTCCTCATCCGGTTTTTTGTATTACGTCTCCGTAACGGGTATTACAGGTGAACGAAAAAGTTTGCCAGAGAATCTTGCTGAGAATGTTGGTTGGCTGAGAGGGCAGACTGATTTGCCAATTTGCATTGGGTTTGGGATTAGCGGTGTGGACACCGCGAAACAGCTAGCTCCCGTAGCCGATGGGTTGATCGTTGGTTCAGCGATCATCCGTCGCGTTTCTGAAGCCAACGCGCGACAGGCCGCCAAGCAATCCGTTTCACAGTTTATCGGTGACTTGAGGCAGGCGATGGATGGCGTCTGATTTTGGCTGTGCATTCGCCATGTAGTGATGGCTTGTTGCATCCACTTGGCTTCTCCTCTGCTGATACCGGTGTTCTTCCGGGCATGTCACTCAATAATGGCGTCTTCCCTTCGCCTGAATGGGAGGGTTTGGATTGTCCGTTAGATGGTGCTTGTCATTTTGCCGCTACAACCGTTACAAGCAGGTCTTTTACCTAATCGGAATGGTTTTTCTGACCACTAAAAGCTTGTTCTTAGGCCAGCTTTACCTAATCCGCGTGCTACGTTTTTTTGACAAGCTTTCCAGGTCGACTGACTCCCGCGAATCGGTGACGCGAAGTATGGTTGGCCAAAATCAAAGAAGGACTACGTAGCATGACGGTTTCGAATCCCACCCAAGTAGCTGAGCAGAGCGACATTGTTACCATCGATCGAAGACGGGGAGATCGGCGATTGGGGGAAGCTTCGGAATCCACATCAAACCAACCAGCCAAGAAGCAGCGACGCCGCCACATTGACCCAACCACTTGTGAGAGAGATTACAGTGGTGACGAGATCGAGTTCATGCGTGCAATGGATGATTACAAGCGTGCTTCTGGAAGAATGTTTCCGACTTGCAGCGAGGTGCTAGAAGTGATTCGGTCTCTTGGGTACCACAAGTTGTCAGATGATCAAGTTGATCAACTTGGAATCGCCTTTGATACACAAGACCATGAAGACATGGTCGACGGAGTCGAGGAAGACTTTGAGAGTGAGTTGGCCGAGATAGAGGGCTAGCGCTCGTGTTGCTGGAGTACCTAGGGAGTTTCTTGTGAGCGATACTTAGGCTCTCGGTCAAGACATACATCTAGGAAGGCAAAGCGAACCGCCGCATCTGCAGCGGTTCGCTTTTTCTGTTTAGATACCCATTGAGGCAAGGGTTGTTTGTGCAGAATGTTTCACACGCAGTTCTGTGGCGTAATTTCTCGCGCGTTGGACCATTGATGCTCTGTCGTTGAGGAAATCTCGCAGCAGGAGCGGGATTTCGTGATGGCTACGATAGATATAGCCAACGCTTTTGTGGCCACCGGCAAGATTTAGCTGCGATGCAAGCCAGCAGCTGTCTGGCACAATTACCGGAATGCCGCGACACATCATTTCAAGCAAGACACCACTACATCGTGTTCGATATCGAGTCGGGTCGTAAAGGAAAATGCCGATTCCAGTGCCGTCCAGCCATTGATGATATTGATCTGTTGGTAGGTGTTGGGCGATCAACTCGATACTATCAACGTTCTCACGTGATATTAACGATGATGAGAGGATCGATTTTTCTAGCCGCGGGGAAACTTGTAGTGATGGCTGTAATCGATTTGCATCGATGAGTTGATGTTCTGCGAGATCAGCAAGGAATTTTTCGATGAAGTGTTTTCCTTTTTCTGCTCTTGGCATCCCCGCAAGAGTTGCCTTGCACGGATTATTTTGAAAACCATCCGAGAAACGACATGGCCTTGTTGGGTACGGAATCGGATTGAAAAAACCTTGCTGTGTTAGTGAGTCAAGATCAGCCTTAAGTTCTTGGGTCGTTGCGTGAATCCGTACGTGATGATGCTTGAGATAGTCCAACGCCGTACAGATTTGGCTGCCCATTTTCTGGTTCCGTTCGTGACCTTTGGACGACGATCCATCATTGATCGAGAAATGAAAAATGATATGGATATTGAGTCTTTTGTCATTTCTGGATCGCAATGCGGAGGCGATGGCCAATAATGTAAATTCATCACCGGTGTTCACAACAATATGATCTTCCTCTGTGATGTCTACGCTCTCAATCAGTTGGATGAACGCAGCTTTCCAGTTGTGAAATAGCCATTGTGGACGCCGATTTGCCGGTCGTAGTATTTCCCTCAGACGCTCACCAAACAGGAGTGTGGTCTTGGTGTCGAAGGGTTTTCCTGAGAGGTCTCGTTGACAGTTGGACAAGCCGCTTGCTCCGAGTGACCAGCGAAGCATTCCCTCAGTGCGAAAAACTGGTTGGATCTCCAAGTCATTGGAGGTCTGAAGATCTGCAAAGCATTGGTTTGTAGCCACAATGGGTTTCATCCCGCGTGCTGATGCTGCATCACCCAAGAGCTGTGCGAGTTCGAGATAATGACCCGAAGCATCTCGAATATTGTCGTCAATCATTACGAGGCGGGGCGGCATGTCTGGTCAGCTTCTACGTTTAGAAATTGGTTTGTTGCAGAGGAGCATATTGTTTGCGCGGCAGTTGCAAGAAGAAAGGGTGGTGTGATTCACCGCAGGTTGTCGCGGTTCCGCACGTCGGTGCGTATTGTGATGAAATGCGCACCAAAGAAAGCTCTGCGGAGTAAGGACTCAATTGCTAGCATCGGTCTCTGCCTCAGCGTCGTGCATCATTTTCGGGTTCGGGATTTGTGAGATGGGCGTTTATTGATTGCGAGGATTGACGGAATTTAATGAGTTTCATCGGATTTGTTCAATCGAGTCGGCGGTATCAGCTTGCCGCTTTATACCGGTGACATTTTTGCAAGTGCTCACTCTCTTTCTTTCCGCGCGTTCTAGCAGTAAGAGGCATGGTGGAATTCCCGTTGTGGCGTGTCGCCGTTTTTTCGTAGTGTCTTCGGGATAGGTCTGCAGAAAGCAGACTTCTCCAATATCATGCGGTGGAAGTGAGTGTAAAGGCATGCGTCTTTTGTTCAAAAAAACGGATCTTTGGTTGATTTTAAGTGGTGTGATTTTGGCACTTGGTTGCCGAGGTTCAATGCCATTTGGTCGCACCGTTCAAATTACGAAGAGCAGTGATGCGGCTGAGATTAAAATCGATACACCCGAACAAAGGCTAGCCACTGGAAAGCCAAATGGGGAAGATGAACCACCGCTTCAGGATGTTGAAGCAGCGCCAACGGTATCTGTGGCGTCAGCATCTGAAGAAGTTGAACAAGATCTCGATTCTTCTGATCTAAGTGCCACCGCTTTGGAAAGCGACGAAGTTCTTTCAATGGCCGGCAGTGCCATCGAAACCCCATCGAATTTAGAGGAGTCCAAGTATTCGGTGGTTTCTGCCGCGAGTTCTGAGGTGGAAAGCAATAAGGACGTGCTAGACGAACCTGAAACTGCAGCCAGTCTGGCAAGTGACGATCCTACCTCTGCGTCTGCTGAACAGCTCGCGATGGACTTAGACGGGGAGATGTCACCCAGTGAGCTACTTGCTGCTTTGGATCAATATCCCCCAAATGTGCGAGAAAAGGCGGTTGCTCAATTTGTTCAAATGGTCGCCAGTCAAGCTAACCGCTCGAACCAACCCAATGCGGTCGAAGATCAGATTACGCGCTCCTTAGATTCAGAATTTGAAATGCCGAGTCAGTCAGTCGCAAGCGGAGGTGAACGTCCTTCCCGAATTGTTGGCGCCGAAGCGGAGCAATCGCCATTGGTAAAAGATCTTGATGAACCAATTGTATTTGCCATCTCGGATGATGCGTTCGACGCTGAGGGAGATGCCGAATTCACGCCATCTGATAATTCTCTTTCAAAACCTGATGTGACTGATGTCGTTGCAGCGTCACCGGGTTCAGGCTCCTCGATAGAAAACGTAACGATGGAGATTGCGGAACCCGAGGTAAGTGTTGCAGCCTCTGGTGAAGAAACCTCGCTGTCCGCCGATTTAACCGGAACGGAACTTGCAATCAAGGTAGAGGCGTCAAGCGATGAAGAAGCGACTTCAGCCGAGGGGATTTCGCAAGTGAGTCTTGAGACAGTCGTAAAGCCAGCTGAATCTTCGGAAGATCAGGTGGTCGTGGGAACGACCGAGGGGCTATCACAAAAACAGCTTTTGGCAGCACTGATTCTTTCACTGCAGAAGCCAAATGCTGAGGAGACCGAATTAAATCGACACGAGAGATTGGTTAAGCTTAGCCATCTCATGGTATTAGCCGGTGACCCAGAATCTGCCATGGATTCCATGTCAGAGATGGGAGCTGACGACCAATCGTTTCTTCGGCATCAGTTGAAAGGCTTGTGGCATTTAATTGATCCCGAGGGTCATCCAAGCCCTAGTCATCGGCTTACTTCAGTCGCTTCAGAATTTCGCGAGGCTGCAAAGTATGCTGGAGCTGCAACTGACGCCTTGGAAGTGCGTAAGCTAACTTTCTGCAAGGAAATAGAGGCCTATGGTCAGGTAAAACCGTTTGAGAAAAATCAATTCCAAAGCGGTCAGCAGGTCATTCTCTACTGTGAGGTGGAAAACTTTCGAGCGAGTCAGAGTGAGGTTGGATATGAATTGCATCTTCAGGGAAGCTATGAAATTTTCGACTCAAAAGATCAGAGAGTTTTTAGTCAGGTCCTCCCTGCTGACCAACAGGTCTCTTCGAATTACTTAAGAGACTATTTTGTTGCTTATCAGATGTTTCTTCCCGCCGAGATGAAGGCGGGTCACTATCGTTTGCAGTTAACGATGGAGGATGTGATTGGCAAGAAGTATGGTCAATCCGAGATTCACTTCGAAATCGAACCATAGGGCATTGAAGTGACACACGGGTGTCGTTTGTGGTCATCATCGTTGCCCATGATGACCGGGTTCAGCCGAGACCGAGTTCGATGCTATCCATGATCTGGTAGGTCGGTCCATGTTTATCTAAAAAGCTCGCAATGATTTGCACTTCCTCAACGACCATTGACCCAAGCGATGTGGTTGATTCTTGAGCGACACGAGTCATTACATCTGCGTTGGCTCGCCTCGCTTTAGCTCGACCTAGGGTGAGGTGCGGACGGTAGTCTCGTGCCTCGGGTTTAAATCCCAGTTTTGCTAACTGTAATTCGAGTTGTGAGACGAGCGTCGTTAAACTTTCAGTTTCGTCAATGACTCCGGCATGAATGACTCTCGCTCGGTCTGCCGAGGGCAATCCACCAGCTCCGTAAAAGTCTAGGGCAAATGGGTCTAGCTTATCGCAAATGCGTTGTACAACTTCGCAAACCTTTGGGACTTCGGTGTTATGCACGTCGCCAAGGAATTTTAGAGTTAGATGAAGGTTGTCCGTTGGTACCCATTTGATGCCGTCACTAGGTTCTTTTAATCGGTGAACCATTTTTGCTGCAGACTTAGCAATCTCATTTGTAAGAGGAATTGCTATAAATGAGCGGATAGAATTCATACGGAGATCGCGTTTGTTAGGAAATATGAAACCGTTTCAGCCTTCTCCCTTCCGGCCGAGTCGTCTCGTTCCCGGTGGGCATCTACAGACCATCCTATCGATTCGAGCTGAGTCTGCGAGCGGTCTAGTGCCAAGACAGCATTTTGTCGAGGTTTCCGAGGGTGATCGCATTGTTTTGCATGAAGACGACCGAGATGATTTGCGGTCTGACGCTCCCTGTGTCCTCTTTGTTCATGGACTTTCAGGTAGCCATGCGTCACCTTACATGAAACGTTTCGCGACGCGGTTCTTGCGGAGGGGTTATCGTGTTTTTCGCGTCGACATGCGTGGTTGTGGTTCCGGTGCCGATTTGGCTGATCAGTTGACCCATGCGGGGCGAAGCCAAGATGTCCTAGACGCCTTGTCTCACATTGCTGCTCATTACCCTTCCAGTGATCTATTTGCGGCAGGAGTTTCTCTGGGGGGTGCTCAGTTGCTCCGAGCAGTCGGTCGTATTGGAGCTGGTCTGCAAAAGACACCCGATTGGTACTCGCGATTGCGGAGGGTTGCGGCCGTCGCGCCTCCGGTAGATTTAATGCGATGTAGCGACCATATGCAGAAGTTGCGATTGCGTCTGTATAACTACTACTTCATTCGATCTTTGCTGCGACGACTTCCAAAGCGGTTATGGGATAACGAAGCATTCAAGCGAGAGATGAGTCGGCCGGCGCCCAGGACGCTGCGTGAACTTGATGACCGCTTCACGGCGCCGCTCAGCGGGTTCAGGGATGCGATTCATTACTACAGTGAGTCTTCCTGTAACCGAGTGACCCGGGAAATCAATATTCCGACACTAGTGCTGGCCTCCAAGGATGATCCGATTGTTCCGGTGGGAAGCTTCCAAGAGGAGCCTTCTCAATGGTCCGATACGACCCATCTTTTGATCACGCCACACGGTGGCCACGCGGGTTACATTGGACGCAATAACCAGTGTTGGATGGATGAAGTAATTGAGCACTGGTTAGTTGACCAACCAGTGTCATGAAGACAATCCCTTTGAGATGATCTATCCATTCAGGTTGCTGTTTGTGCATCCATTCAGGATTTTTCTGTCCATACCGGTTCGGGTTGGATCTCGTCACTAACAGGGGATCCTAAGTCCTTTCTGCCGCTACCCTCGAGTCGACTAATGATTTCAAGTTCCATGTCTTGATTACATTGGATTTGGCAACTGAGCCGAATTCCGTCTTCTGAAATTTCTCGGACACGAAGCGTTTCTTTCTCAGCTTCTGTAATTTCTGCTGGTTCGCCAGAGATGAACTTTACACGACAACTTGTGCAGCGAGATTGTCCGCCACATGCATGCAGTTGGTCGACGTTTGCATCCTCCACTAAAGCTTTGACTAGTCGTTTGCCTTGAGGGACTTCAAATTCTCCAGTTCCATGAACGGTGATCTTAGGCATTTTTTCTCTTGATGTTTTTGTTCAATTGATGTTCGGCAATCATTAATAATTGCAACGGTACCAGTTTATCGCGATATCGTAGGCGAGACGATGCGGGGGATTGCAAGTTTCTGGGTGAGTCACTTTAGGTAATCGAAGAGTTGCTTATGCCCCAAGTTCACGGAGTTTCGGTTCCATAGCATTGGCCTGTCGGTAGAAACCAAGGTCATTCGGGTGCGACCCGTCTGTGGTGTCGTCGCGATCGACTCCTAGAAGTTTCTCTCCTTCAAGGTACGCAATTTTTTGCTCCCCTTTTGAAACGAGAGATTGGTAAGCCTTTCGAAGAGCCGCTCGGCTTTCTTGATGGCGAGTTTGAAGCGAAGGAATAAAGGGTGCGTGCGCGTAGGTCCGATCTTCCACCAGCAGGATAGGTGTGTCGGGTCGAGCTTCGCGTAATTGCATGACAAGTTTTTCTGCACGGGTTGTAACCTCCGGTTCACGCATGTTTGGCAGACAGTCAATGACATAGATCAAAGGATCTAGTTCACAGAGAAAGCTTCCTACTTCAGATTCCATTTTTCCGTTCCCCGAAAACCCCAAGTTGATGATGGGGTGTCCGAGGCGTCTTCCAAGGATCGCGGGATGCGGCATCCCTGGGCGTGATGCGCACGCTCCATGAGTAATCGAAGTGCCGTAAAAAACGATTGGTTTGTCACGCCTTGGTTTGACCGGTTGAAAAATTGCACCTTTTGGCACACCGAATTTCAGTGATTTCGTTCCGTTGTATAGGGGCAGGTAGGCCGTGAATTCACGATTTTCCGAAGTGAGTGAACTGGTTAACTTGGCTAATGTTCTTTTTTTACTCGGGCGCGAGACTGCTAGCCATCTCTCTTGGCCATCAGGGGTTTTGGCATACAAGTCCACTCCACTCACCCCTGTTGCAGGCATGTGGGGCATGGCCAGGTTTGAAGACGTCACCTCATGATCAATCCAGATCTCAGTGGCGTTCGTCTCAAAACGAGTAAGCATCCCTGCGGAGTGCCGGCTAAGATTCCAGACCGCATCTCGAACAATCCCCTTAGCACGTCTTGGTAATCGATCGTAGTAGCTTTCTGTTTCTGTCGCCTCCCAGCCTCGACCTTCGACGCCCCAGTCTTCAACGTCGTGCCAAATCAGATCCTCGGCTGCTTGGGGGGCTTGTGCTGTAACTTTGCTCGTGAGAGCTAGAGATCCGGCTGCTGTAACGGTTTTTAAAAATCGACGACGATGAACTTGAAGGTTGGGCAATGTCTGCATGGCGCTTAGGTGGGTTGGGAGAGCTGAATGTGTTTACCGATGGATCGTTTTGGAACTTAGACTCGTTTATGTTAAGTGCAGTGGATGTCGGAATCTACACATGACGCAAGCATGGTGAGGTCGCATCATCGCGGGCTGGTCAACGATTTCTTATTTCTCCACGACTCTCGATTCCGATGGTGAAGCTTGCCTGTAGTCGGCCAAGGATTGAAATTGCATATTCCGTCCAATAAACCATGAGATCTTGCTTTGCTCATGCTGCCGAACCCTTCGCGTGCGAGCTCGCGGATGTTAAACTGTCCGATTGGCTCAGGCGTGATGGCGAAGTCGTTAACGGAAGTGTCGATTGGATGTTTTTCCGTTTACCTCAGGCGTTATCGTGCGAGGGCTTTCGAGTCTTTGGCGACCTGTCTCGGTGGATTCGATTGATGTTGGTGGTGCCAAAGAATGCGTGCCGAAAAATACTAGGTCTGAACCGGATTGGATCGTAAAGCATGGATTTGATGTCCGAGGAATCGATCGGAGCCTTGGGGTTACTGGTCGCCGAGGCAGCAGAGCGTCTCGTTGATTCTCACAATGAAAGTCTCGATAAGCGGGCAGCGATGTTGATCGTGGAATCACCCACATTCAGCAGCGAATCGGGCACTTTGCAGTTTGGATTCAAGGTGAAAGGAAATCGTCAGTCTGTGATGGATGTTCACCTTGAGGTGTCATCTGACGCTGCTGCCGATGAAGAGGCTCAATTTCATCCGCTCAATGTTTCACTTGAGGCAGTACCAAATTGTTCTTGTGAACAATTTATCGAAGGTGGCAAGCGTTGTGCACACACTCTTGCGGTTTCATGGTGGCTTCAAGAGCAATTGAGTCGTCGCTCCATTAATGAGGTGTTTGAGTTTTTTGGTGAGCTCGAGGTAGATTCTGTTGCAGCGGGGCGCGATCTTGTCAATCAAGTACTTGGATTGGTCGGCCGAAAAACAACCTCTGGTTCTGAATCCGATGACACGCGATTGCAATGGCGAGTGGGATTATCTTCTTCTCGTTATTACTGCCCCTTGTCGATCACTGGTTACGAGCAGCGACCCAAGAAGAATGGCAAGGGCTGGACGAAGGGAAAAGAGGTTCGCAGCTTTGATCTTTTAAGGCGGGACTTTTCAGGTCGACCGGTTGACGGACGGATTGCGGCACTGGTTGCGAATCCTAGCTATTCTTTCAATGAGGATCACTTCGCAGAATTTCAAGCGTTGTCTCTGTTGGCTGGCCACCCCAATGTTGCTTGGGATGACGTCAACGTGCGACCTTGCCAAGTGTTCTCGGCAGAGCTGGTCTTGACCCTTTCACCTGCGGTGAGAGAAGACGAAGATGACGATGCGGATGCATTGCTCCATGAACGCACTGCCTATTACCGACCCGAATTGCAGGTCAATGGTATTCGCGTTGATTTAAACCGCAATAATGTTGTCTTTGGGTACGCAAGTCCTGTCGAGCCTATCGTGGTGGTTGCCGACGAAAAGGATAATCGACTCGTTGTCTGTACGCTTCGAAATCCGAAAGCGTCAAAGGTTGTGCAGCATTTGCTCGAGGCGGAGCTTGAAAACGTTCTTCTGGATTCAGCTGCCGCTTCGCGGTTTGCAATCGGAAGTGCTGAGATCGATCGTTTCGTCCACATTGAGTTGCCAGCGGAGTTAGCTGGGCCGATCGAGCCGGTCAACGCAGAACTGGTGTTTGATTTGCGTCCGCGGCCAGGGGCTGGCCTTTTTATTGCTTTGCGAATGCATGAAGAACGCTTTCGTGATCTGATGGTGCCCGGACGTTCACCGGAAATTGTCACTTGCCTGACTGGCGAGGGTCCGGTGAGATTGCAGAGGGATTTGGAAGCTGAGCGAGTTGTTGCGGATCGAGTGATTGAACGATTCGAGCTAAATCGCCTAACACCCGATGGGTTAGATCACTGGGTCGCTACTTCGGATGAAGCTGCATTGGAGTTGCTCGGTGCTTTGTATGGTGGCGGAGAGGAAACGCCTCGGATGATCTGGCCTGAAGGCGAGAGCTTAAAAGTTCGCGGAGAGATTACCCCAGGAGCGTTGAAGGTACAGATTGACGACCGCAAAGACTGGTTTGGCCTTTCGGGCTCTATCAATATCGAGGGCCGTGAGATACCTCTGGCTGAACTCCTTTCTGCGGTTCGAGATCAACGCTCGCTTGTCCAAGTTGGTGACCGTCAGTTCGCTAAGATCAGTGAAGCGTTCAGGAAACGGCTTCAGCAACTTGGTGATGTAATTATTGAAGAACGTGGTGCGATGAAAGTGGCCGATGCCGCAGTGCCAGCGGTTCAGGAGCTAATTAGCACTGATGTTCCACTAGAGGCAACAGCACGATGGCATGATTCCCTTCGCCGATTAGAAACTTTGGCAGATTGGTGTCCCGAGCAACCAAAGGACTTAGATGCCGTTCTGCGAGATTATCAGCTTGAAGGATACCAGTGGCTGTCTCGACTGAGTTTGTGGGGCGTTGGTGGTGTCTTGGCTGACGACATGGGTCTGGGGAAAACGGTTCAGACTTTGGGAGTTTTACTCGAAAGGGCCGAGCAGGGTCCTGCCTTGGTGGTTGCCCCCACAAGCGTCGGAGAAAACTGGTTGCGGGAGACTGAGAGATTCACTCCCGGTTTATCTGCCTATCTCTATCGTGATGCCGATAGGATTTCACTGATTGAGAAGGCGGGGCCGGGTGACCTGATCATTGTGAGTTACCAGTTGTTGCAGCGAGATGCGAAGCGTTTTGCTTCTCGAGCCTGGCATACCTTGGTTCTAGATGAAGCACAATTTATAAAAAATGCGCAAACCAAGACCTCGCAGGCCATTAGACAGATTGAAGCTGATTGGCGAATTGGACTCTCGGGTACTCCGCTCGAGAATCACCTCGGTGAGCTCTGGAGTCTCTTTCGTACTTTGAGCCCAGGATTGCTGGGCTCGTGGGATCGATTCAGGCAGCGATTTGCGGATCCGATCGAAAGGCTCAAAGACGATGAAAAACGTAAGTCTCTTGCTCAGCTAGTTCGGCCATTCATCTTGAGGCGAACGAAAGATCGTGTGCTAACGGAGTTGCCACCAAGAACAGAAATTACTCTGCACGCCGAACTCAGTGCTGGCGAGCGAAAGCGTTATGAGGATGCTCGCTTGGCCGCTTTGACTGAATTGAGTGGCACTGGCGGGGAGGAAGGTGCTGGACAGCAGAGAATTCGGACTTTGGCTTGGTTAACAAAGTTGCGTCAGTTGGCGTGTCACCCAAGACTCGTTGACCAGAGTTGGAATAAAAGTTCGGCAAAGCTTGATCTCTTGCTATCGCTGGTCGAGGAACTGCGCGAAGGAAATCATCGTGCGTTGATTTTTAGCCAGTTTGTCAAGCACTTGTCTCTCATCCGGCAGGCGTTGGATGATCGAGAGGTTCAGTATCAATATCTTGATGGAGCAACTCCTGCGAAGGAACGCCAGCGACGAGTTGATGCGTTTCAAGATGGTGAAGGTGATCTGTTTTTAATTTCACTGAAAGCTGGTGGTACCGGTTTGAATCTGACTGGCGCTGACTACGTCATTCATCTTGATCCTTGGTGGAACCCGGCTGTGGAAGACCAGGCAACTGACCGAGCTCATCGTATCGGCCAGGAACGACCCGTAACGGTGTATCGGTTGGTGACAGAGGGAACGATCGAAGAGCAGATCTTGGCATTGCACGCGGATAAACGTGAACTGGTTGCCGGAGTGCTTGATGGTGCCGATCTAGCTGCAAAGATGGATACAGAGATGCTGATTCGGTTAATCAAAGAGGGGGCTGCGGGATAAGTTGCAAGGGTCAGAAAACCTCTTACGTCGCGCACTTCACAGGTGCGTGTAGTATATCGGTGATGGAAAAAGGTGCTGGCTTTGATGAGCTGGATAAAGCGTCTCCGATGAACTGCGTCGCGATCTCAGCGATTTTTTCCGAAAAAAGCTTTATCACTTTGACCAAAGGTGTCTCGGCCTTGGACGAGACTCATTTGTGTGACGAGGGAGTAATCGAAGACGGCTTCCTCGGACTTGTCTCTTTGTAACGCTACCTCAATTTCAGGTTGTCTCATGTGGCGGGAGGCGGTACTATATGGATGTTCACTACCTGGGTGTTTGCGATCAATCTGGCATACAAGCTCCGGTTTGTTTTCGGTCTTCATTTATTTTTCGATAAAAGGTCTGAGGCATGGCAAAGAAGGCAAAATCATCGACAAAAAGCGGGGTCGACCCAGGAATGAAGGCAATCCTAGAGCGAGAGCCTGGTTTAAAAACAACACTCGAACAGATTGATAAGACGTTCGGTGACGGTGCAATCATGCCGCTCGGAGCGTCTCAGCAGCTGACGATTGATGGGATTCCTACCGGTAGCCTGAGCCTAGATATGGCGTTGGGAGGACAAGGAATTCCGCGAGGTAGAATGATCGAGGTATACGGACCAGAATCGAGTGGTAAGACAACACTTGCACTACACATTGGTGCAGAAGCTCAAAAGCTCGGCGGAATCGCCGCAATCATCGACGCTGAACATGCCTTTGACCCCAGCTGGGCGAAAAAGATTGGTGTTGAACTCGATACTTTGTTGGTAAGCCAGCCTAGTAGCGGTGAAGAGGCAATGCAAATTTGTGAAATGCTCGTCAAAAGTAATGCGGTGGATGTCATTATCGTTGACTCGGTTGCTGCATTAGTTCCCAAGAAAGAATTGGAAGGGGAAATTGGTGATAGCCACGTGGGCCTGCAGGCACGATTAATGAGTCAGTCTTTGCGGAAGCTAACCGGAGCGATCGCTAAGAGTAAATGCGCCGTGATTTTTATCAATCAGATTCGGGAAAAAGTCGGTGTGATGTTTGGCAGTCCTGAAACCACACCAGGCGGTCGAGCTCTTAAATTCTATTGCTCATGCCGTATCGATGTACGACGAATCGGCGCGTTGAAAGACGGTGAAGAGCAGGTTGGACAACGGGTGAAAACCAAGATTGTTAAGAATAAGGTGGCACCTCCGTTCCGAGTGGCTGAGTTTGACATGATGCACACTAACGGAATTAGCTTCGAAGGTGACCTTCTTGATCTTGGTGCCAATTTTAAAGTTGTTGCGCGTAGTGGATCATGGTTCAAGTACGGTGAAACTTATCTTGGGCAGGGTAAGGAAAAAGCCCGCAACTTCCTGATTGAGAACCCAGAGATTGCTGAAGAAATTAAAGATGCAGTGATGATTGCCGGCGGATTTGGCGGTGCATCAGGTAGTGCATCAGGTAGTGCATCAGTTGACGAGGTTGCAGAGGAAAAAGCTGAGATTCCGAATAGCTAGTCCTCAACGACAATTCCCGAAGATCGCCGAGACGGTCTAGTTCTCGGCGATTCTTTTATTTGGCGCTCCTCAGTTTGTCTTACCTTTAGCTTCCATTTTGCCCCAAGTGTCTCTGAGAGGGACAATTCGATTCATCACTATTCGTTCAGGAGTGGTGTCTTGGTCGACAACGAAATATCCAATTCGTTCATATTGAATTTGTTGACCAACTCCATGGTTTCGAATTTCTGGTTCGGCGTATCCAGTTATCGTGGTAAGAGATTCAGGGTTAAGGCAATCTAGATAGCTTTTCCCATCTTCAGAGGCGCCGGGGTTTTCTGTGGTGAAAAGACGATCGTACAGTCGCACCTCAATCTCCTCAGCATGTTCCTTGCTGACCCAGTGAATTGTCCCTTTTACTTTTCTGCCGGATGTGTCAGAACCGCTTCGAGTTTCCGGGTCGTAGGTGCAAAGGATTTCAGTGATGTTTCCATTGGCATCTTTGATTACATCGTGGCAGTCGATGATGTATCCGGCACGCAGACGTACTGATCCGCCTTTTTTTAGTCTGAAGAATTTACGTGGTGCCTCTTCTTTGAAGTCATCCCTGTCAATCAGAAGGGTGCCGCTAAACGGCACGCTTCGCCGTCCATCCTCCGGTTGTTCTGGATTGTTGATTGCTTCGGTGTACTCTACTTTCCCTTCTGGCCAGTTAGTGATGGTTAGTTTTATCGGGTCCAGAACAACCATTCGTCGCGGAGCGATTTGATTAAGGTGCTCTCTCACGGAATTTTCAAGTCGAATGATATCAATGGTGCTATTGAACTTAGCAACTCCAACATCCGTGCAGAAATTGCGAATCGATTGAGGTGTATAGCCTCGGCGTCGATATCCGCTGAGCGTCGGCATGCGAGGGTCATCCCATCCGTTGACATGCCCTTCTTTGACCAAACGCAACATGAACCTTTTGCCAACCAACAAGCTACTGAGCTTAAGTTTTGCAAACTCAATTTGGCGTGGGTGGTGGATGCCTAGTTTCTCACAGAACCAGTTGTACAGCGGGCGATGATTTTCAAATTCAAGAGTGCAGATAGAAAAGCTAATGTTTTCGATTGAGTCACTTTGCCCATGCGTCCAATCGTAGGTGGGGTAAATGCACCAAGTATCCCCGGTTCGATGGTGATTGGCTCGGAGGATTCGATACATGACCGGATCTCGCATGTTGATGTTTGGCGAGGTCATGTCAATCTTTGCACGGAGTGATTTAGCTCCATCTGGAAAATCGCCTGCTTTCATTCTTCGAAAGAGTTCTAGATTTTCTTCTGGCTTTCGGTCGCGGTACGGACTGTTCCGGCCAGGTTCCGTCAGCGTTCCGCGATATTCTCGCATCTCTTCCGCCGAGAGGTCGCAGACATAAGCGTCACCGCTCTCAATTAGGTTCTCGGCCCAGAGATAAAGTTGATCAAAGTAGTCGCTGGCGTAATGGAGGGAGTCCCAGTCAAAGCCGAGCCATTTGATGTCTTCCTTAATTGCCTCGACGTACTCATTGTCTTCTTTGACTGGATTTGTATCGTCAAAACGAAGGTTGCACTTTCCACCGTGTGACTTTGCTAATCCAAAGTTAAGGCATATGCTTTTTGCGTGGCCGATGTGCAGGTAGCCATTCGGTTCGGGAGGAAATCTTGTATTCACCTCTTGGAACCGACCATCTCGTAAATCTGCTTCGATTGCCTGCTCAATGAAATTCTTGGTTTCTCGTTTTATTTCTTTGTCATTCATTGAGCGCAGTTCCTAGGTGCAGCAATATTCAAAAAGCTGGATGCTATCGCGTCGGATAGTCGCATCGGTGCGGTTGTACAGATAGATTGAGATCCGGTGATTTTTTATCCATCACCGAAAGACGCCATTGGACAATAAACAGATCAAACCGGCATGCCTTTGCATGTAGTTCTATGACTTTGATGAATTCACGGATGTATCACTGGCAGTAACTTGATCAGATGTAGATTTGGTCAAGATCTCGGAATCGCTCTTTTGACTTAAGGAGCGAACGAAATTGATTAGATGCCAGATGTCATCTTCTTCAAATTCACCGTTAACAAAAGTAGCTGCTGGCATAGGTGAGCCTTCAATACCTTGAATGATCCTCCTGTAGAGGTCCTCTGGACGTGAACCTCCGCGGAAAATTCCTTCAGCGAAGTTGCGGGGCATCGCATTTTGTGGCTTAAGTGCGCCTCTCGCCAGTAAAGGAACTAATTCATCCAAGTTCTCAGGCTTGAGCCCAACACGTGAGGTCCAGTCCTTGGTCCAGTCGTCGTAGTCAGTTGTTTGCCCATTTCCAAGTCCCTTTTCACCATGGCACTTTGAGCAAGCTGCAACTTTTCCAACGAAGACTTGGCGGCCGCGATTGATGGAAGCGTTCAGAGCATCGGCTACGGCTTTTTCTCCCTCGAGCAGTTGAGTCATTTCCTGAAGCGAAGCCGGAACTGGAATGGTGTCCGGTGGAGACGGCACCTCGATTACTTCATCCTCAGCGTTCAGCCAAGCGTCTGCAATGTCGATAGCATATTCTTCGGCGAATTTCCATTCTTCCTGAAATCGTTCGAGGTCTTCGAGTTGGGCCTCGTCTTGTTCAGTAAGTTCATCTTTTTCATCTAAAGATTCTATCTGTTCATCCAATGCACTGCGATTTTCTCGATTGCTCCAGTCGAGTCGTTTTCCGATGTCTGCATTGATGAGGCGGTCACCACCTTCGATGATGCCTTCAAGGATGCCCATGTCGACCTGGGTCCGTTCATGTTCACCACGGAACGAGAGGTAAATGACGTAGTCAACGAGGGCGTCGATGTCTTCATCTGTGATTCGTTCCGGCAACCAACTCTCTGCTGCGGGTCCTCTCTTCAGTTTCTCAAGATCAAGTAACTGCTGGACGCTAGTCATATTCGTTCCAGCGATACCATGAGTGATCAGGCCGCGAAGATCGTTTTTAGTGGGCTTCGACCCGCGTTCGGTTGATTTGAATTTGAAGACCCCCATACGGTAGTCTCTTGGGTATGGCATTTGATCTGCACCAACGGGGCCGCGTCCATTTCCGGACACACCGTGACAACTCGCACACAGGAGGCGATATAGGCCTCTGCCTTCGGCATTTTCTGGGCCTGATGCACGTTGGAGGTTATCCATTGAGACCATCGAAGCGAAATCTTCGTCATCGAGGATGACTTGAGGCATTGTAGGGTTGTCGGGTGTTCCGAACATGGTTTCAACAACCCAAAAGGCATCCTCAGATGCCTGGTCCATCGGCAGATCGTTTTGGATTTGATATTTCGTCGAATGCACCAAGTTTGGCTCGAATCGAGTGATCTGAGCGGGGATGTTTTTTTCCTCTGTGCATCCAGTGGCAAGGAACATGACAGCAAGTATCGGTAGCAGATGCAAACCGCGATATGACTGAATTTGACGCATGTTTTTTGTGAGGTCAGCGAGAAAGTAGTATCGTGGATCGACGGGAGTTCGATTTATCTAGAACGTGGTGTGTCTTGCCTCTTGAGGAGGGCTTTTCGTGACGGAGAACGCACCACCGGCACCAGTTTTCAACCGCATGAGCGGATAACCGCTCACCGCGTATTGTAGATAAATGGCATCTTTCTGAAATGCCTAACCCTTTTGTGCTTCTTCAAAATCAGCATGGAAAGACCCGCTCAGCCGCTCGGAGGTCATCTCGACGGGATGTCCGTGGGACGCAAGCGAGTCATTCCGGGATCCTTTTTGAGAGCGGAGACCGGGAAAGATGCTACTGAGCTGCTGATTTAGCGGCGTGTCGAAGTCGCTGAACGGTCCTTGCTTGCCCGAGGATTGCGAGCGTTTCAAACATGCCGAATCCCGCGGTGCGACCAGTGGTCGCAACCCTTAAGGCGTGAACGATAGCTCGGAGCTTAATGCCCTCGGACTCGCAGTACGCTTGAATCGCATCTTCGATTTCAGATGCAGTGTAGTTTCCTAATGCTTCCAGACGATCGGCAATGCCGCACAGCCGCGTGGGGGCGAATTCGTCTTGGCAAATTCGTTTTTCAAACGCAGCTTCATCAGTGGGATAGGAATCTGAAAAAAAGTATTCATAGTCAATAATGTCGCCGGCAATAGTGAGTCGGTCATGGGCTTCTTTGATGACCTCGGCGAGAACCGTTTCTGAATCGGTTGTTTCCAGAAGTCCTGCTGATCGCGCGTATGGCGTGGTCGCATCAATGCGATCTTGCAGAGGAAGTGCCGCAAAGGACCGAGACTGGAAAGCGACTAATTTTCGCGGGTCGAATGAAGCAGGAGCTTTATTCACTCGCTCCAGAGAGAAGTGTTCGATCATTTCAGCTGTTGTGAATGTTTCACGTTCACCATCCAGTGACCAGCCGAGCAGAAGTAGGTAGTTGAGGACTGCTTCAGCGCAAAAACCTACCTCGCGGTAGAAATCCACAATGACTGGGTTGAATGTGTCAGCTTCCGTTTCAATGCCGCATCGACCGGCGATCTCAATCCCACGTTCTAGGAGGTCAGCAAAGTCCTTGTTCTTTTGGTATTTGGCAAGCTTGCGTTTGCTAAGTTTTGCTGATCCACCAGGCTCTGCGACATAAGGAAGGTGGGCGTAATGGGGTCGCGCGAGACCAAGTGAATCGACAATAAAGATTTGTCGAGGCGTGTTGGATAGATGTTCCTCGGCTCGCACAACGTGTGTGATTTCGAAATCTGCGTCGTCAACGACACTCGCGAGGTGATACAGGCAGCTTCCGTCAGGTCGCTGAATAACTGTGTCTTGCTCTTTAGCCCACTCGAAACGCACTTCACCGCGTATCAGGTCCTGTATTACGCATTCACCTTCTCTTGGCATCTTGAGTCGCACAGTTCGGGGGCGACCTTCTGCTTCGTACGCAGCTGCCTCTTCGTCTGTGTTTGCGGCCCAACGCCGATCATAGAAGAATCGTTCGCCCCTTTTCTCTGCCGCTTCTCTTTCTTGTTGAAGTTCTTCAGGTCTGGCATAGTCACGATAGGCGTGGCCGGAGGCCAGTAACTGGTCCACCGCTTGGGTGTATCGATCCGCTCGCTGTGATTGGTAGTAGGGTGCATGGGGGCCATCGATTCCCGGCCCCTCGTCCCAATCTAATCCGAGCCAGCGGAAGCCTTCAAGAATTGGTTCGAGCGCTTCGGCGACGTTTCGCCCCGCATCGGTATCATCAATTCGCAGAATGAATTGTCCACCAGATTGTTTTGCCAAGAGCCAATTGAAGAGTGCTGTGCGAACACCGCCAATATGAAGATAACCAGTGGGGCTGGGGGCAAACCGTGTGCGAATCATCGCGGTTGGGACCTAAGTGGGTGTAGTAAGTATTAAGTGGGGAGAGGATACACCAACCACCACGCATTGTTACAGGGTACCGTTTGGTTGGTTCGTGGTTACGGCTTCGGGATGGTTTTTCCGAGGTGCCGGTAGGCTTTTTCCGTCGCGATGCGGCCGCGTCGCGTTCGCACCATCAATTCGCTCCGGAGCAGAAATGGTTCGACTTCGTCTTCAAGGGTATCGCTACTCACATTCATTGTGTGAGCGATTGCCTCCAAACCCGTGGGGCCTCCAGCGAATATCCGCATCAACGTATCGAGATAATTGCGGTCTTGTTTGTCGAGTCCCAAAGAGTCGATACCGATCATGTCTAACGCGGCAGCGGTGATTTCTTGATCTACCTTGCTGTTGGTTTTGCTTTGTGCGTAATCTCGAACCCAAAGTAAACGGTTGTTAGCGAGTCGAGGTGTGCTTCGACTTCTCGCCGCAATCACTTTGGCAGAATCGTGATCCACCGCAATTTGTAATTTGACCGAATTGCGAAGGACAATTTCTCTCAATTCCTCAGTGGTGTACCAGCCGAGATGTTCTCGGATTTGAAACCGGTCTCGAAGAGGCGCACTTAACATGCCTGCCCGCGTCGTGGCTCCAATGAGTGTGAAAGGTTGGATTTCATAGTTCAAGGTTCGCGCGTTAACACCTTCGCCGAGGACGATATCGATTCGAAAGTCCTCCATTGCGGTGTATAGATATTCCTCAACCGTTTTGGGAACGCGGTGAATCTCGTCGATAAAAAGAACGCTGCCTTCTGAGAGATTCGTCAGATAGGGCAGTAGGTCCTTGGGAGCCTTTAGTCCCGCTCCGTTTGCCATCTGTACGGTTGTCCCCATCTCCGCCGGAATCACGGTTGCGAAGGTTGTTTTTCCGAGCCCAGGTGGGCCATCAAACAGAAGGTGCCCCAAAGGCTCGCCCCTCTGTTTTGCCGCTTCAATCGCAATTCTAAGTCGCTCGATCACGTCGCGTTGGCCGACCATTTCATCCATCAGCTTCGGACGTAGAGAATGATCTTGCTCGCGCGGGATACCCTCGGCTTGTGTCGTTTCTGGGTCGGATTGCTGATAGACTGCTTCTCTGGCCATATTGAGACTTTGTTGCTGTGCCGTGTTACTGTGCGGTTCCGCACTCGGAGGCGGCCTGTTACCGTCATCGTACTCCTTTCGACGGAATTCTGCGAACCGCAAAAGCTCTTTTTCACTTCCCCATGCACGACAAATATTCTGAAACATCGGCTCATTGGCACGGGTTCACGCAGATGGCCAGCTACGACCCATTGGTGATCCGTGAAGCGGATGGTGTCTGGCTAACAACTACCGATGAGCGACGCCTGCTCGATGGGGTCGCAAGTCTTTGGTGCAACGTCCATGGGCATGCGAAAAAAGAAATAAATCGAGCCATATCGGAGCAGCTAGAGCGTGTCGCTCATGTCACCACACTTGGGATGTCATGCGATACCACCGAGTTATTGGCGAGGGAGTTGGTGAGGTGCACCCCTGGTGACCTTTCGCATGTTTTCTTCAGCAGCGATGGTTCATCTGCAGTGGAAGCAGCGATCAAGATGGCATTTCAGTACTGGCAGCAGTCCGGTCATTCTTCTCGGCGGAAGACAAAGTATCTGGCACTTCATTCGGCCTACCATGGGGACACCACGGGTGCCGTTTCACTCGGTGGGATTGAATACTTCCATCAGCTTTTCGCTCCGATTCTTTTTGCTCCAATTCGGGGTCCCCTGCCCTGCTCTTATCGTCGACCTGAAGGTGTCAGTGAAGAGGCTGCATGCGAACATTACGCTTCACAAGTTGAGAAATTGCTCAAGCAGTTTCATGACGAGCTTGCTGCCGTAGTGATGGAGCCGCTTGTTCAAGGTGCAGCTGGAATGATCACGCATCCCAAAGGCTTTCTCAGCAGAGTCAGAGAACTTTGTGATCGTTATGATGTTTTGTTAGTGTGTGATGAAGTCGCAACCGGATTTGGTCGAACGGGAACCTTATTCGCCTGCGAGCAGGAGCAGGTAACTCCGGATATTCTCTGTCTAGGAAAAGGGCTCACAGGCGGCTACCTGCCGATGGCTGCCACGGTTGCTCGTCCAAAAATCTATGATGCTTTTCTGGGGCCCGTCGCCGCGTCCAAGCAGTTCTTTCATGGGCATACTTTTGCGGGCAACCCTCTCGCAGCAGCAGCAGCTTTGGCTTCACTTTCATTGTTTGAAAAAGAGGATGTCCTCAGCAGTGTAACGCCGAAGGCGGAGCACTTGCGTCGAAAGTTGGATGAATTGCGTGATTGCCCCCATGTTGGGAGTATCCGAGGACGCGGTTTGATGATTGGTATTGAACTTGTTCAAGATCGAAAATCAAAAACTGCTTTTGATCCAGCACTTTTGCTGGGGCGTCAGGTTTGCGAGTTAGCAACGGAGCTTGGTGTCTGGATACGCCCTCTAGGTGATGTTGTGATCCTGATGCCACCCCTTTCGATTCAGGAATCTGAACTGAATACGCTTGCCGATGTGGTCGTGAGGAGCATTCGGTCGGTTGTCAACGGTATCAGTCATTCACCTGAGATTTCTCCGCCGGTGTAAGACATGTTGCTGTATCATGAGGCTTCCTTTAAGGACGAGTTCTGTTGACTTTCGGTAAGCAGAATTGTTTTGTAACGAGAGGTCTTACAAGGTAAGCATCTGGGAAATATTCCGCTTAATCGTGGCGAGGATTTGATGGATAGCTATCAGCCCAAAGATTCTAATTCAGACGATCAACCTGAGGCGGGATCAGAATCCACTTGGACGGGAACCCCTATTTCCGTCGATGACCCTGAGATCATAGCGAAGTATGAGCCCTACCTTCGGATGCTCGCGCGGACACGAATGCGTCGTGCCTACCAAGCGAAGTTGGGCGCGTCAGACCTTGTTCAGCAAGCGATGTTGCAAGCAGTTCAGGCGTTTGATCAATTTCGAGGACAAACCGAGGAAGAGCTAATGGCTTGGTTGCGTCAGATCCTCGCAAGGCATCTTTGCCATGTCGATCGCGACTTGCACCGGGACAAACGAGATATTCGACGTGAACATTCGATGGAGCAGCAACTCGCCGCTTCTTCAATGCGGATTCGCAATCTACTTGCGGGCGATGGAGCAACCCCCAGTCAGAATGTCATGCTTGGAGAGCATGTCATGAGGCTTGCGGATGCAATCGATCGATTGCCCGAATCTCAGGGTGAGTCGATACGTTTGCACTATATCGAGGGCCTAAAGTTAAGTGAAGTTGCAGAGCAACTCGGCAAAACATCGGGATCGGTTGCTGGTTTGATGCATCGAGGCATGAAAACTCTTCGATCTCAGTTGGATTCCTAACGGATAAGTTTTGCGTGATTCTCTGCTCGGTCATACTCACGAAGCGATGAAAGGTGGTTAGATCTTCCATCGCTAAGCTGAGTCTGGTTCTTGTTCAGAATTCTCCCTGAATCATGTTCTTAAGAGACTTGATTAGAGAGGGCGAACCACGGAAGTGTTCCGCAAGTAATCCATTAGAGTTTCGATCGAGAGCACACCGCCTCCCATGCCGCTTTTGTTGATCCCGCCGTACGGAACACCGTGAGCAAAAACGTTGTGTGCGTTGATCCAACTGTTACCCGCGACCATCTCTTCAGCGACTCTTGATGCGCGGTCGAGGTCTTTGCTCCAAACGCTATTGGCTAGCCCGTAGTCGGTTTGGTTGACCATTGAGATGGCTTCTTCTTCGGAAGAAAACTTGGTGAGGTACGCGACTGGACCAAAGATTTCTTCACGAGCCGCAATGTTATCGAGCGACCCTGCTAGTAAGGCAGGCTTAACATAATGCCCTGAGCAGCCATCCACATTCGCTACACCACCCTCGAGCAAACATTTTGCGCCTTCGGCTTGGCCTTTTTCGAGGTAACCAAGAATTCGTTGACGCTGTTTTTCATTCACCACCGGGCCCATCTGTGTTGTGTCACCAAGTTGATGTCCAACGCGAACCTGTTTGAGTTTATCGACACAAAGACTAGAGAATTCATCAAAGATGTTTTCGTGAATCAGCCAACGCGTTGCATCGCAGCAGACTTGGCCGGTGTGGAACGTGATGGCCCCGACTAATTTTTCGGCGGTGTCCTCTAGATCGACATCGTTGAACACGACCGCCGCACCTTTACCACCTAGTTCTAGTTTTACCGGAATGAGATTGTGACCGCATGCTTGACCGACTAACCGGCCAACTTCGGGAGAGCCCGTGAATGACATTCGTTTGATTTTTTGATTCTGGCTTAGCGCGGCTCCCGCAGTTTCGCCACGGCCGGTCACAACATTGATCACACCATCGGGGATTCCCACTCGTTTTGCAAGTTTAGCGAGATAGATGGCTGACAATGAGGTGTCTTCCGCTGGCTTGATCACCACGGTATTCCCCGCGACCAAGGCTGGTGCGATACCCCAGCCAATGAGGAGGAACGGAAAGTTCCAGGGGAAGATAAAGCCACAAGCTCCCCATGGTTGTTGAACAGTCCACGCCTCGTGCCCCGCTACCGCGAGGGTCTTGCGTTTGCTCAGATTTTGCGACAAAGCGATGAAGTACCTGAACGTGTCAACAAAGTTCTGGACGTCGCCTTGAGCTTGCGCCTCAACCTTACCGGCATCAAGTGATTCAATTTGCGCTATGACTTCTTTTTGCCGCTCAACTTCGTCGGCGAGGCGATGTAACAGGGCACCTCTCTCACCCGCTGAAAGTTTCGCCCAAGATGCCTGTCTGAATGCGTCATTGGCGATTTCTACAGCTTGGTTTACTTCTGCTGCGGATAGATCATCAATTTCTGCGATCTTTTCACCAGAGCCCGGGTCATTGACGTCGATTCCACTTCCGGTCGAGCTGCGAAGATCCGCTCCGCCCGCAAATCCGCTGAATCGACCTTGGCTTAGAAATTCTTTGACTTCAGGAAGTAGCTTGGATGTGATCGCTTCATTCATTTGGGTGGTATCCTTTTTCGGTTGATGTTTTCGTGTGCGGGTTGTCGCTTAGGTGATAGGAGCTTAATCCTGGCAAATTGACTGAGATTTTATCGCACATGTGGTGGAATCCCTTTAATGAAGGAATTCATTGGCACTTGCTTGAAAGTCGCTAAAATCATAACGAAGTCGCTCGCTCCTCGGGCTGACAGTCGGCGATCAATTTGCCAAAGTATTAGTCATGTTCAAACGGTGATTTGCCAAGGTCCGCCACGACGGCTCACCGTTAGGCGAGCTTTTATAGGCGGTTGAGTGCGTTTGTTCACATTAATTCTTGATCCCGCTGTTACCGTTGGGGTCAAAACAGGAGAAGTGATTTGAGTTCAGAAAGTCAGGCTTCGGAAGAGCATATTCTCGTTGTGCCAGCTTCCGTGATCGAAGAGATTGGAACCATCAATGGTTTTGAAGCCGATGTGAATCGTTTTCTCACTCCTATCCTTGAAAGCGAGCAACTCTCTTTTCAGCCGCGAGGTCCGATGGAGTCTGATCCATCATATAAGCAACTAATTCCATACGTTTTATTTGAATGGACTGACGAGAAAGGAACCACGTTTCTCTTCACTTACACCCGTGGTGGAGGAGGCGGTGAATCACGACTTCACGCCAAGAGAAGCGTTGGGGTAGGAGGGCATATTAGTCGGGAAGATTCAAGCGATGGTACCAATGCTTATCGGAATGGTATGAGACGCGAGCTGGACGAAGAGGTCACGCTAAATTCTGACTACCAAGAAACAATGGATGGATTGATTTATGATCCATCAAATGAAGTTGGCCAAGTTCATCTTGGTGTGGTTCATCGCTTTGTTCTTCAGCAGCCGTTGGTTACCAGCAACGAAGCAGATCTTGCTGAAGGAGGCTTTGTGAGTGTTGAAGAGTTATTCGATGACATGGATCGCTTGGAAACATGGAGTCAGCTCGCCATCAAAGCTTTGTACGGTAGCGACTGAATCGAGTTGAAAGTTTGAAGCTGATATCTTTCTCACTTGTGGTGTGCCGATTGTCGTATTGGAACGTGCATGAGAGAAGGGCGGGCTTGCAAGGATCGCTTCGTTCTTTTGTTACGTTCAACTTTATATTCAGGATGAATGCATCGTGATCTACCTTGATAATCATGCAACGACACCATGCGATCCTGTCGCTGCGGAGCAAATGAGCCCGCTGTTTACTGAGGTATTTGCAAATCCCCACAGTTCACATCAGGGTGGTAAGCTTGCAGCTAACGCAATCGATCAGGCCCTGCATGCGATTTCACAGACTGTAAACACCGATGTTGAAAAGGTAATCGTCACAAGTGGTGCGACCGAGAGCAATGCATTGGCAATCCGCGGTGCCGCTACGCATCCGAGGCAGAAACGTCGGCATCTCGTTTCGGTGGAATCAGAGCACCCCGCTGTGTTGGACGTTCTGAAGGATCTGAAAACCGACGGATTTTCAGTCACTCTCGTGCCCGTCGTACCGCAGGGGCAGCCTAATGCAGGGACGGTTGATCTGAACCAACTTGAAGCCGCAATCACAAGCGAAACAGCGTTAGTGTCCGTGATGTGGGCGAACAATGAGATCGGAGCGATTAATCCGATGTCGGAGATTTCCAGCTTGTGTTCTCGGCACGGTTGCTTGTTGCATAGTGATGCGACCCAAGCATTGGGCAGATTGGATGTTGATCTTCAATCGGTAAAAATTGACCTCTTAAGCGCAACGGCTCATAAATTTTATGGCCCAAAGGGTACCGGCTTTTTAGTGGTTGGCGGTGGTGACCGACGCGTCCGTTTGCGTCCGCAAATGATTGGTGGTGGGCAGCAGTCGGGAATGCGTAGTGGAACAATGAATCCAGCGGGTATTGTTGGAATGGCTGTTGCCTTGCAGCGTTCTGTCGATGACCTAAAGCAGGATCCAAATCGAATCAGCCAGCTTCGCGATCGACTCTGGTCTAAATTGTCATCAGCAATTAACGGTTTGATCCTGAATGGGCCTTCATTGGAGCGACAACTGCGTTTATCTGGTAATTTGAATTTGCAATTACCGGATGTTGAGGGTCAGGCTTGGATGTCCTCAACGCCGGAAGTGCTTTTTAGCAGCGGATCCGCCTGCAGTGGGCATGAGCCGGCACCCAGCCACGTTTTGACTTCCCTTGGATTGAGCGAATCAGAATCGCGACGCAGCGTTCGTTTCGGGGTCGGTCGTTTTACGAGCATTGATGAAATCGAGTCGGCGGCTGATCAACTGATCGATGCTTACACAGAGCTTGCCAACATGCCACATTGATCGCAATCAATACCGTGATTTAGCTGTGCGCCGATGGCTTGGTGAATCTTTTTGGTCTGCTCATTCTTCATCGCTTCTAAGTGTGTCCTGCATACTCTGACCACCGGATCTCCCTTTACTCTTGATTCTGTCCATCGATACCATGATATGCGTCGGGGCGGTTCCATCCATGTAGGCTAATGAAATGGGATGCCTCTCACATCTGGGATGCTTTGGTGCAAATTGGGAATGAGACAATGTCTGGATGGAAAGTGCTTTTGATGGCGGCAGTGTTGTCCGGTATTTTGAGCGTGACACTGTCATTTGCGTCTGATGAGACCATCGTTGGCCAGACCATTGGCGGTGCTTCGCAGGGTGGCTCTCTCGAGGGAACTTCGCCCGCGGCCGCTCCCATTCCTCAGTTAAATTCCGGTGGAATGAATCAGCCAATCGAGGCTCCAGCGGTTCGTAATGACTCTGATTCCGCATCCACGGTGCTGGCTGTTCCGAGTCTCTACGGGAATCAGGAGCGACAAATAAATGATGCTGCCTCGCTCGGTGCTGCTCCATCTGGTGTGACGGAAAGCATGCTTCAGCTTCCAAGCCGTAACCTCGACGTTTCCGTCTCGGATGACTTTGATTGGCGTCACGAAGCTCGATCTGAAAATAATTTGATAACACCACCCGGTAGTCGCATCGATGGGATTACCAATCAGGGAAGAGAAGCCGGCGAACAATCAAGTCACTGGTTACATGCGAGAGTGCTTTCCGAGGGGCCTACAACAGATGCTACAAGTTCGGAAGATAGTCAGTGGAGTACTTTACCCATTGATTCTTCCGCCCCACCCATAGCTACTTCCATCTCATCTACACCCTCCGCTCCGAGCGTTGTGGATGATCGTTCATCAACGAATCTTCTAATGGATGCAACGGAGGGATTTCAACGGCCGGAATCCGTTCGTCCGTTGCAGGATCGTACGTCATTGAGTCAATCAGAACGGTTTCCCGATGGATTTGGACGCTTCCCAGAAGGTTTGCAGTTGCCAAAACGGCCAATTGAACCTGCGGCAGACCTGTCTACTGCGAATACCGATGCACAAGCCTTTCATAACGACGAAGCGACTGCGGGGATGATCACACAAACCTTCTCCGCTCCAACAGCTGAGAGCCGGAATGATATTTCAAGTGCTGAGCGGAGCGTGGATCCCATGACTTCAGAAAATACAGAATCCAGTAGATTGGAGGCGTGGGATTCAGGATCTGTTTTTACCGCTGGCGGGGATTTTCAAAGTTCTGGTCCAGAAGAGATTGCTCGAGATGGTTTCCAAAACGTTCCAAAGCAGCAGTCCTCTACCGCAACCAATCAGGGCCGAGATTTGCGGTCTTTCAATTCCAATCAGAGTGAATCCTTTCATTCAGTGGGGGTAGCGAGAGCTCTTCCCGAAAGCACAAGCCTGCCTCCTCGTGATACGAAAGCAACCTTTGAAACTACGCAAATTGGTGCCAATGGGTACCAAGCAGCGGGAATGTCGCAGCCTAAATCACTTCTGACTGGGATTCTTTTGGTCTCACTGATTTCAAATATCTATTTGATTTTCTGGCTGAAGCGACTCCGATTGCAGTTCCGAGATTTGCTCGCAGCCAAAAGGCTGGCGAATCACACCTCGTAGTTTTGGCCATGTTTGAGTCGCTTGGTCCCTAAAATCTCCCATGCAAGCACCAAAATGGTGTGCTTCAATTACCTACTTCGGGGGATCTGCTAATTCTTTTCAAGTTCAATGGTGGTATTGATCGTTCTTTAGTTATGATTGAGGTACCCGTTTGGGGGATGACCGAATCCTTCGGTCAATATCGGGGACATTTAGTGACAAACGAAATGACTACCTAAAAGAGTGAGCTTGCAGCAGACATGTCTGGAGATGTGATGAGTAAAAGACTGTTGGTGGTTGATGACCACGAGATCATCCGACTGGGGCTCCGATTGATGCTGCAGGGCCTTGATTTGCAGATTGTCGGAGAGGCGACCAATGCAAACGAAGCAGTTGAAGCGGTTACCAACCTGCGTCCCGACCTCGTCTTGATGGATGTCCGAATGGATGGTGGTGATGGGCTTAATGCATTAGGACGCATGAAATTGGATCATCCTGATCTCCCGATTGTTCTCTACTCTGCGTACGATAATCCTACATACATTGCTCGTGCGGTCGCTCTTGGAGCTTCGGGTTACGTGTTGAAATCTGCACCGCGTCAACGGCTCCATGAAGCATTGACGACAGCAGCGTCTGGTGAATCTGCATGGACTCGAGAGGAATTGCGTCGAGTGACGGGAGCTCTCGCTACTCCTAGGTTGAGCCAAGATATCGAGGTTCCGCTAACGCAACGCGAGAGCGAGGTGCTCAGGCAGATGGCTCTTGGTCTGACAAATAAAGAGATCGCCAAAATGTTGGGGATCAGCTACGAGACCGTCAAGGAGCATGTGCAGCATATCCTTCGTAAGATCGGAGTCAGCGATCGTACACAGGCTGCGGTTTGGGCTGTTCGTAAGAATCTGGTTTAGATCATTTCGAAGCGATGAATCCGTGGGCAGTTTGGAGCTTCATCGAGTATGGGCCAAAAAAAGACCGACGAGAGTGATCTCGCCGGTCTTTTGTTTTTTACAGAGGCTGATTGACTCAGCTTCTCGCTTATTCTTGGGTTGGGATCAGCGGGCCTTCGCCACTGCCAAGTCCACCCTTAAGATCGCCTTCGGCAGCGGTTGGAGCTGCGGCGTTCTCTGCAGCTTCGGCTTCCGCTGCTGCACGCTCTTCTTCTTCGCCCCATTCAACTCGCTTGAGCGAAAGTCCAATCTTCCGTTCATCGGTGTCAACTCGAAGCACTTTGACCTCGATTTCTTCACCTACTTTAACCACTTCTTCTGGATCCTCGACTTTGTGCTCAGCTAGCTCGCTGATGTGAAGAAGCCCTTCGAGGCCATCTTCGAGACCAATGAAGACACCGAAGTTAGTGATCTTGGTGACATTTCCTTTGACGAGTTGTCCAGGTTGGTACTTGTCGGGAATATCGCCATCCCAAGGATCGCTATCGAGTTGTTTGAGACCTAGAGCGATACGCCGACGCGACTCATCAACATTGAGTACACGGCATTTTAGCTCTTGGCCTTTCTCAAGCAATTCGCTTGGGTGCCCGATCTTTCGGGTCCATGACATATCGCTTACGTGCAATAGGCCATCGATCCCTTCTTCGAGCTCGATGAAAGCACCGTAGTTGGTGAGGTTGCGAACCTTACCCACAACATCTTGACCTTCTGGGTAGCGTTCAAGCACTTCGTCCCAAGGGTTCTGTTGTGTTTGCTTCATGCCAAGGGAGAGTTGCTGACCTTCGGCATCTACACCGAGGATCTTGACGTCGATCTCGTCGCCGATATTTACCAACTCACTTGGATGATTGACGCGTTTGGTCCAGCTCATTTCACTAATGTGAACAAGACCTTCAATCCCAGGCTCAAGTTTAACGAATGCACCGTAGCTCATCACATTGACGACTTCGCCTTTGTGATCGGAGCCAACTGGGTACTTGCCTTCGATGTTTTCCCAAGGATTTCGATCCTTCTGCTTCAAGCCGAGAGCAATCTTTTGCTTTTCTCGGTCGATATGAAGGACTTTGACTTCGATTTCCTGGTCAATTGAAACCATTTCGGTTGGATGACCGATTCGTTCCCACGCCATATCTGTGATGTGTAGGAGACCATCAATTCCACCAAGGTCAACGAACGCACCGAAGTCAGCGATGTTCTTGACGATCCCTTTGCGGATCTGTCCAACTTCGAGTTCCTTCATCAGGTACGCACGATCTTCTTCGCGCTGACGCTCGATCAATGAGCGTCGACTAATCACGATGTTGCGGCGGGTATCATCGATTTTCAGCACTTCAGCTTGGATCACACGACCGATGAAGTCGCCGATGTCGCCTGGGCGTCGGATATCTACCTGGCTTCCAGGTAAGAACACGTTGACGCCGATATCGACAAGTAGGCCGCCCTTGATTTTGCGGATGACCGTGCCGGTAACAACTTGCCCTTCGCTGATTTCTCCGATGATCTTTTCCCATTCGATGATCTTCTCAGCTTTGGTCTTGCTGAGAGAAATCATGCCGTAGGGGTCATCGGCGGCACCAAGTTCATCTTCCATCTCTTCGATGAGAACTTTGACCGTGTCGCCAACTTTGGGAGTTTCTTCGTCCGCTCCCCACTCATTCAGATTGACGGTTCCTTCACTTTTGAAGCCGACGTCAATCAGAGCCCATTCGTCATTCACTTCGACGATACGACCATCAACGATCTCGCCTTGTGCGTAGTCGGTCTGCTCTCTCTCAACCCACTCAAGCAACCAATCGTCGGCTTCTTGTTCAGGGGCCAAAATCGCGAGTTCGTTTACGATATCGTCGTCATCGAGGTTTCGAATGAGGTTTCGATTCACCATGAGAAAATGTTCCAGAGATGAGCTACTGCCGAGCAGGACTGACGACCCGGATTTCCAAAATTCTGACCGCGACGCTTGGACGCACAGAGAAGGTCAGGGGAAAAACCAGTCGCTCGAGGGCTCAAATAAGGGCTAGAGGTTAAAAAAGGTCGTCATTGCTACGCGTTTCACCGTGAACCGCGCGGTATCGCGTAACGGTAGCAGAGCAACTTTCAAGCCACAACAGCTAACAAGCCGCTTTCAGCACAATTCTGAGTCTCTAGCCGTCCTAAAGTCGACCCCACGGAGAGACAGAGATCTCAGAGCCCTCCGCAAGAAACACGCTATCCGCTGGTCGCTCGTTAAGAATCGACCATTTCGGTCCGTAGAGCGACTCGTAGTCGATACAACTCTGATAATCATTGATGGTGCGCCATTTCCAAGGCGGATGCTCGACCCGATATTCTCGAGTGCCTCTGGTCGTCTGCGTGTATCCCCAGTAGTGCTCCGCTATGAAGTGCTCCAACGAGCCATCCGAGAGGTTCCGAGACTGCTCGCCAATCTCCCCTGATAGCCAAGCGTCCCCCCATTGGTACCGTATGTGGCGAGTGCCCGCTTGATGAATTGATGACGTATGGGAGGTTTGGATTGCAAAATACGGTTCCTGGTAGACCCATTTCGCGACCAATGCGATTAGCTTTTTGGGTACATACTCTCTGATAAAGACGACTCCCCGACGCTTTTCACCCGTTTGGGTGGTTTGAGTCACGTAAAAACGGAGGTTCACTTCTTCAAAATGACGATACCCAGGGATGCTTAACCCCATCACTCGCGTGTCTTTAAAAAGAAATGCAATGAGTGAGACATAGATTTTATGTTCAAACTTATCGAGTTGGCAGCCTTCAGGTACCAGGGGAGTCAAAAGTGCTTCGGGAACGGACCAATTGACCATCACCAAATCGTGCCACTTTGCTCGCAGGAAAGGCATTGGAGCTCCTAAAACCGTCGTTTTTGACGTTCAAACAGTGGGTGTTACTAGAATTTTACCGAATACCCCGTGGGAATTTGGAGCGATCGCGGGTATCACAACCATTCTCGTTTATACATGCTATCCCTCACCACTTATCCAATGTCAGATCAACATCCAATTCGAATTGCCATCGGAGGCGATCACGCAGGATTTCCACTCAAGCGGTCGATCACAGAGGCGTACGCGTCTCGCGTCGTTGAGTTGGTTGATTGCGGTACCGATAGTGATCAGAGATGCGACTATCCCGACTTTGCAGTAGCCGTTGCGAAAGAAATTCTTTCCGGCCGCGTGGATCGCGGGATTGTTGTCTGTGGCAGTGGTGTTGGAGTAAGTGTTGCCGCGAACAAGATTCCTGGGATTCGCGCTGCAATTTGTCATGACACCTACTCTGCCCATCAGGGTGTCGAGCATGATGATATGAATGTTCTGTGTATCGGAGGCAGGATTATTGGTTCGGAGTTGGCATTCGAAATTATCGAATCCTTTCTCGCGGCGCGATATGTCCCAGAAGCTCGTCATGCTCAGCGATTAGAAAAAGTGCTTGAGATTGAGCGGCTTGGAAAACAAGCAGTCCAATAAGCTGAAACCTCTGATCGTGATCGAGCGAATCGAATGGATTCAAACACCGCCAATGTGGCGTACTTCGGCTGAACTAGAATAGATTCGAGAGGTTGGAGTCGATCTTTTTTGCTTGGTGCATCATTGCAGCATTCAGAAGTTCAATTGCCATTCTCGATTCGAGGGTGATTCCGGCTCGTACACCGACGCAAGGATCGTGTCTGCCTTTGTTGAGTTCAAATTTGATCTCTTGCAAATTCTTTCTGACCGATTCTTGAGGCTGATTGATTGTTGATGTCGGCTTGAAACCCACTCGGCAAACCAGCGGCATCCCGGTGGTGATGCCTCCGAGTAGTCCTCCATGGGAATTGGTCACGTAACCGTGCTGGCGGATTGCATCATTGTTTTCGCTTCCAAGCCGGCCGATGACATCGATTCCGTCTCCCATCTCACATGACTCTGCAGCATTGAGTCCACCGAGTGATCCCATGAGCTTGAGCTTCAGGCTTTGATAAAGCGGGTCACCCAAGAGTGGCGGTACATTAACTGCTACCACTTCAACAGCAGCTCCGATTGAATCGCCTGCTTTGCGAGTTTCTTTGATCAGTTCTCCAGCATCTTTCGCGAAGGAGGTATCAATGGAGTGGATTTCTGCACTAGATAGCTGCTGTTCGATCAAGTTGAGATCTTCACTGGAATACCTTCCTTGGGATCCGTTGGATGCAAGCGTTACAAGTCTTGAGGTAAGCGTTTCCTTTGCCCGCAGGGGACCTACCTGACAGATCGAGGAGAGAATGACGGTTTCAAACTTTTCATGCAAAAAAGAGCGAGCAATTGAACCTGCAATGACATCGCTGATTGTCACTCGGTAACTGGATCGTCCGCCGCCACGGATGTCGACAAATCCAAATGACTTGTGAAACTTAACGAGGTCGGTGTGGCCTGGACGGACTTCACCTTCAAGTCCCGCGAACTGGGTGTAATCTCCGGATTTCTTCGAAGTGGATAGAACCATCGCGGCAATGGGTTCTCCCGTGGTAAATCCTTCTTCAAATCCTTCGGTTTGAAATGTTTGACCATCTACTTCAACGGATACTACGGACTTGCTGAGTAGTTTGTCGTGATCGTCTTGGTAAAGTCCTGAAAGTAGAACAACTTTGTCTTTTTCATTTCTGGGGGTACCGTGCCGGTTGCCACCCGGACGGCGTCGATCGAGGAAGGCTTGAATTTGATCACGCTTCAAGTAATGACCAGCGGGACATCCAAAAACAATGGTTGTTACTGCGGGGCCATGTGACTCGCCAGCCCCAGCTGCTCCGAACAACGGACCGCCAAGAATTTCCATGTTTCAATCAGCCTTCATTTCGAGGAACTCGATCGAGCATAACCGGTTCTGTTTTTAAGCAGTACCCAAATTATTTTCGCGGTCCACCGTTCCTTAAAGTTTCTTGTCCGCCAAGGGCGACCAATATTTGTTTTGAGGTTTTTAACACTCGCTGCGGGTGGTTTGTCGATTCTCTATTCGTTTATCAATTCTCTGAGGGTGCGGTGGCATGGTCAATTAGTTTGCCAACGTACTTACCGACTCTGGTTGGAGGGGACGCAAGCGATCGCGGGAGTTGTTTGAGCTTTGCTATCTGTTCACCCGACAGTGGGCTTTTAGTGTCAATTACGTTGAGTGCCGCAATCGCTGCGAAATGGCCCGTGGTTTCAACATTAGCAAGATCAATCAATTTATCCGTAGCTAATTTGCTTTGCTGTTTTGTACCGATCTGAATTAAAGCATCGCATGCCGCAATGGCGACGCTGGGGGATTCATCATCGATTAATGCGGTCAGGGTCTTCAGGGTGTCGGTAGTTGGCGTTACCTGAGACAGGCCCCGTGCCGCCCAGAATCTTTCGACGGAGTCCCCTGTTTTTGCAAGTCGCTCAAGATTGCCTGAATGCTTGCCACTCTCTAGCGAGTCAAAAGACAGGTTGATCCATTGCTTGACCTTGTTTTGGTTTTTTTCGGCAAAGGCCCTCGGTGATAGCGGCGCGGATAGTCGATGCATTTCTGCCTCGGGCATGACTCCCAAGTCGAGGCTGTTAGTCATCCAGTTTCTCAATACCTCTCGCATCTCTTTTAGCTTGGCCGTATGTTTCTCAGTGCCAGCGAGATTTTCCACTTCACTCGGATCTTGTTCTAAGTCAAACAGTTCTTCGACTGGCTTCGTTTTCCAAAATTTTGATTGTGCTTCGTTTAGTTGCCCCTTATCAAATAGTTGTTTCCAAACACGAGTCGTTTCAGTTTGAAACATGTAATCCACATGTTTGAGATACGGGCGTTCTGGATAAAAGTGACGCATGTAGACGTAGCGACCGTCAGTGCAGGATCGAACCATATCGATTCTTTCGTCCATTCGACCCCTGAATCCAAACAAATAGTTGGGTCCGGGCTGGATCTCTTTTCCAGCGAAAGGAGATCCTTGCATGTAGGCAGGTTGCTCTGCACCCGCAAGATTCAATGCAGTTGGAGCTAAGTCGACAAAGGAAACGAGACGGTCAGAACTTCCGCCAGCTTGGTAATTAGATGGAGCAAGGTCAGAGAATTGTTCAGGTACATGAAGCAATAATGGGACGCGTAAACCAGAGTCAAATGGCCAACGTTTGCTTCGAGGCATACCACTTCCATGGTCGCCGTAGTACAGGATGATCGTCGAGTCGGTCAGATTGTCCGCGGCTAGTTGTTCAAGAAGGCTTCCGACCTGCGTGTCCATTTCGGTCACCTTGTCGTAATACTGAGCCCAATCACGATGCACTTCCGGCGTGTCAGGATGGTAGGCCGGTAGCGGCGCGAGTGCGGGGTCGTGTTTTAGTGTATGCGGTTTTGATCTGATTTTGCTTTCATGACTGATGGTGAAATTGAATACAGAAAAAAATGGGGTGGTTTTGCTTGGTCGGTTTCTCCAATGGGCCGTTCGTCCACTGTCGTGCCAACCTCCACCTTCGCCGTCGAAGTTGTAATCCGTTTTCGTGTGGTTAGTGGTGTAGTAACCAGTTTCCCGAAGCAACTGAGGGTACAGCTTGATCTCCTCCGGTAGGGTCACTCCACTTCGCATGTGGTGTGCTCCAAGACTCGTTGCATACATTCCCGAAATAATCGTCGTCCTCGCTGGAGCACAGACGGGTGCATTTGACCAGCAGGTTCGATATTTCAGTGATCGGCTAGCTAACTTGTCCAGATTTGGGGTGATGGCGTAACGGTCCCCGTAGCAGCCAAGTTCCTGGCCGTTGTCTTCGCTTGTAATCCAAAGAATGTTTGGCCTGTCAGATTCTGCAAATAGGATGCTTTGAGAAAAGCAAAGCGAGATCATTCCGATCAAGGAAAGTAGATGCGAATGCATTGTAAAGCTTGGTTTGAAATATGATTGATGATGGTTTGGTGATCGTGTTCAGCAGATGAGGTCGCTGACGACCTTTCCGTGAACATCGGTCAGGCGGTAGTCACGACCGGAGTAACGGAATGTTAATCTTGTGTGGTCAATACCCATTTGGTGGAGGATCGTTGCATGTAAGTCGTGCACATGGACTCGATGATGCACGGCATGCATCCCGAGTTCGTCTGTCTGGCCGTAAGTAAACCCTTGTTTGATTCCACCACCTGCAAGAAACATCGAGAATCCCGTGTGGTGATGGTCTCGTCCCGCTTTGGAAATGTCGTCAGACTTGTTCATTTGCGCGTACGGAGTTCTACCAAATTCGCCACCCCAGATAATCAGCGTGTCTTCAAGCATTCCTCTCGCTTTGAGATCTCCAATCAAGGCTGCTGTTGCTTGATCCGCATCCTCGCATAGTTTGCGGTGACCTTCGTTGTTTTTCTGATGAGTGTCCCACGGTTGCTTCTGCCCTTTTCGAACATAGAAAACCTGAACCACGCGTACCCCTCGCTCCAGCAGTCTTCTGCCAAGAAGGCAGCTTCTAGCGAATTCTGATTCACCGTACATCGTACGGGTGGCGACCGTCTCTTTGCTCAGATCGAATGCATCAGTAGCGTCCGTTTGCATTCTGAAGGCGGTTTGCATGGCGTCAATGTGAGCATTGAGCAGGTTGTGGTCACTCAAGCCACTTTTGTGCATTTGATTCAATTGCTGAATCAACGCAATCTGTTTTCGCTGCAATTCACCGTCCATGGTGGGGTGGTGCAAATTCGCGATTAGGCGATCAACCGTCTTTTCATTTGTATCCACTTCCATGCCCTGATGAATGCCCGGTAAGAAAGCGTTTGACCATAGTTGAGGGCCTACTACGGGCAGGCCAGGACAGAGGGCAATGAATGAGGGGAGATTCTTGTTCTCGGATCCCAGTCCGTATGAAAGCCAAGATCCAATGCTCGGCCGGGTGGGCTGCTGGTGTCCCGACTGCATTAACAGCAGTCCGGGTTCGTGGTTCGGCACATCGGTGTGCATTGACCGGATAACACAGAGGTCATCAGCGTGTTTGGCTAGGTTGGGAAATAACTCGCTCATTTCCATTCCACTGTCACCATGACGAGCGAATTGGAACGGTGAAGGCATGAATCCTCCCTCACGATTCTTTCCGTTGCCTTCATTAGGAGGTTGTCCGGCGTATTTTTCTAAAGCAGGCTTTGGGTCAAAGGTGTCGACGTGTGAAGGTGCGCCGTTCATGAAAAGAAAGATAACACGCTTGGCTTTAGCTGGATGGTGTAATCCATCTCCTGATTGTCGTGGATCACCTGCAGAAGTAATCTTCGCAGTTGTTTCCGCTTGCAGTTGCTCACCTAAGGTTGCAGCCAACCCAACCGCGCCGAATCCTGCGCCACTTCGGATGAGTAATTCGCGTCGATTTAAGAAGCGTTTCATCAGATTAATCCAAGATGAACATTTCGTTGCTGATCAATAAGGCATGCGAATAGGCTTGCCACTTTTGGTTCGTTTCATTTTCTAGGAAGCGATATCCTGCATCAATTTCTTCCGCTGAGGGCGACCTTCCCAAGACGACTCTGTAAAGTTCTCGGATGCGAGACTCGTCTGACCCGCTGATGTTCTTGACTCTTGTCGCGATAGCGTTGGCTTGAGCGATTGCGAACGGGCTATTAAGAAGAAAAAGTTTTTGCAGTGGTGTCGTCGTTTCAAAACGCTGTGCACTATGCGAATTCGGATCTGGGAAATCGAAGTTCGCCAGCATCCGGTTGAGATCCATTCTGCTGATCTTGCTGTAGAGCGTGCGTCGATTCGATGTGGGGTCATCTGGTTGAATGGACTTGCCTTTGACAATTGGATTCAGTCGGTCAGCGGCAACTAGCATGGTGTCTCGCATTTGCTCGACAGTGAGTCTCCTCTGTGGCAGATGCCAGATCAGTCTGTTTTCGGGGTCTTTGGTTGCTTTCAGTTTTTCTCGATCACTACTTTGGCCGTAGGCTGCTGATAATGCAATTTCTCGTTGAAGCCATTTCAGTGACCAGTCGTGATCCATGAAATCTACGGCAAGTGTGTCAAGTAGTTCTGGGTGTGATGGTTTTGATCCTAAGTTTCCGAAATTACTTGGAGTGTCGATGAGATGACGTCCAAAGAATTGTCCCCATACACGATTGACAATGACGCGAGCTGTTAACGGATTTTGTTCGTGAATGATTGATTCTGCAAGTTCTGCACGTCCACTTCCTTTGGTGTACGGCTTGTGCTCGGTGGTGAGTACTTCCAGAAATCGTCTAGGTACCACTTGTCCCTGATTATTGACATCACCACGAATCATTACCGCAAGATCTCGCGGCTTTCCTTCCCGGACGATATGTAGTCCATCACCTGGTTGCTTGGATTGATCACCGTTTTTTTCCACGGCGTCATTCAGCGGCTGATTGAACATGTCAGTGCTTGCAAAGATTCCAGCAAGAGCGTAGTAATCTTCGGTGCTGATTGGATCGTACTTGTGGTCGTGACACCTGGCACAGGCAACGGTGAGGCCGAGTAGTCCTCGAGTTACTGTGTCAACGCGGTCTTCCCATTCGTCGGCCATGACTTCAGGGCTGTTGCGTCGATAATACTTTGGGCCAAGGCCAATAAATCCAAGAGCGGCTTGATGCTGAGATTCATGGGGGGCGACAAGATCTGCTGCGAGTTGCAATTGAACAAACTCTTGGTAGCTCATGTCTGAAGCAAATGCGTTAAGTATCCAGTCTCGGTAGAGATACGCATTGGGGTAATTTAGCGAGTCATTATTCCCGACTTGATGCGCCTGATCTTCCGCGTACCTCGAGATGTCCAGCCAGAATCTAGTCCAATGCTCGGCGTGCTGCGGCGTGTTGAGAAGTTCATCGACCAAACGAGTTTTGGAATTGGGGTTTTCGTCTGCTTCGAAGCGATTCAGCAGGTGTTCTTCGATAGGTAACCCCGTGAGGTCATAAGCAAGTCTCCGCGCAAAATTACGTTTTGATGCAGGGGGATTTGGTGACAAGCCATTCTGCTCAAGTTGCGATAAGATGAAGCCGTCGATTGACGTGCGACTCCAGTTGTCCCTCGGATGGTCGGCCAAGCGATGTTTTATCGGTGGCTGGTACTGCCACTTTTTACGCTCCTCGGCTAAGTCCCACTTGCTTTTGTCGTTTGGTGTGCCATTATCAAGTCGAGGATCTATTGCCCCGTCGAGAATCCATTTCTCAAAATCCTTGATAACCTGCTCGCTCAGTTGGCCTTTCGGGGGCATTTCAAGCCCCTCGTATCGCAGAGAGTTTAAGATCAGACTGCTTTGTGGTTCTTGTGGTGTGACCACCGCTCCAGAGTCGCCTCCAGCAAGCATCCCCTGCAAGCTATCCAATCGCAATCCACCTTGAATGATTTTCGAGGTTGCTGAATGGCATTCATAGCAATGTTCTACGAGGACTGGACGTATCCGTCGCTCGAAAAACTGAATCGCCTCAGTTTTTTTTTCGTCAGCAATGGCAAGATCTGACTGCAGTAATAGATAGATCGCTGCAGCCAAAACGAGTAGATAACGCGGCATATTGAGGTGCGACAGGGTTTGATCAAGGCAGATTGGGTGACAAAACATCGTACCCCAGTCTAGTCAAACTTTTGCGTGGTCGCACGCATGCTGGATCGGCAAGCGTGATCCCTAAGACCGATGGAAGTGAACATGCTTCCATGCACCGTCAATTCGATGCCAAACTCTCGACTCTCGACTTGTGGACGTGGTGCTGTTGCCGGACGCGTCGGACCGTTGCGATACACGAATGTAGGCTATCACCGCCACATCCCCCATGATTCGAACATGCGGGGAGCTCAGGGTAGTTGTAACACCAGAATACGGTGAGTCATTAGCAAGGTCGAAATAGTGCTTGTGGAATGGCATTCCTTCGATCAGGTAGCCTTCGGCCTCGGGCTCAAAAGCGGTTAGGTCGTCTGCGCATAGTCTTGTGTAAGTTTCCCAGTTGCTACTTACAACGGATTCAATTAGCTCATGGGTTAGGTCGATAATCTCTTGACGGCTCATCTTGTGCTCGTGTGGTTTAGCTTTTCAGGTATTTGTTTGTTCGTGTTTGCCTTGATGCGTGTAGCCTTGCGGTGGCAATCGCTCAACCTTTCGGTCGAATTTTCTCCAAAGTCCCGTGCGCCCCACCGTCTTCCCAATCTGTATTAGGCCGAGTTCTGGTCTTTGCTGTGTCAGATGATCTGCGTCATGCTGGTTCATTGTGAGGAGCAACTCAAAGTCCTCCCCGTCTGACCATGCATGTTGGAATGCAGAGCGTCCGGAAGATTCGGAAAGTCTGGCTGCATCGGGGTGAATGGGAATTTGATCCGTGTCAAGTTCGGCGCCAACACCGCTAGCGGCACAGAGGCGGTCAAGATCTAGTGATAATCCGTCACTGACATCAATCGCTGCCGTGACTTCGACTAAGGTTTGTAATTCCTGAGCCAATGCAACTTTCGGTTCTGGGCGAAGGTGACGTCCAAGGATGCTGCCCCCTACGGCGCCGGTGAGCATGATTGCATCATTTTCATTCGCCCCGCTACGACGCCAAATTTTATTCTCCGCTACTTCTCCAAGAAGACAGACATTAATCGCTAAGGGACCGTCATAGGTGGAGATGTCTCCTCCCGCAACGGTAATGCCATACTTCGTGCAAGCCTCAAGAATGCCTTCGTAGACTTCTCCCGCAATCTTGGTGGAGTTTTCAAGCGGAAGTGTGAGCGTCACGAGTGCCGCCTTAGGAACGCCTCCCATCGCAGCGATATCGCTAATGTTGATAGCGACGGATTTATAACCCGCATCTTTTAAGGAGTGTTCTGCTGATATAAAGTCCACACCGTCAATGATTTGATCGGTGCATGAAAGCTGGAGTTTTTCGGTTGGTACGATGGCGGCGGCATCGTCACCAATACCTAAGTGGATGCTGGGCAGTGATCGGCAACGACCTCTTAGGTAAGCAAGAAAAGATAATTCCACGTTTGGTACTTCGAGTAAGTATTAAATCGATTCGTTGTTGTCGGGGGTTGCGTTGGCCTGACCATGCCTCGCTTCTGCCAGATGCAAGAGACTCTGCCAATGACGAAAAATCATATTCCACGTTAGTTTTTCGGTACATAGGGAGTCGAGTCTGAAATTCACGGTTCCGTGGGAAGTGGATTCCAATGGCTCACATTGCGAATATCCATGCGTTAGACTGAATGAACGAAGATACTAATGAATTCTAGTGGGATCACTGCGAAGAGCTATCGCATCGCGTGGTCCCGGCATTTGTTTGTTTTTGATGAGGGGTGGTTCATGTCAGTTGGCACAGTCTCCGAGCAGGATGTGAAGGTTCAGCACACGGATTGCTTTATTGACGGTAATTGGGTTCCTGCAGTAAGCGGGAAAACCTTTGCCACGATTAATCCAGCAACTGAAAAGGAAATTGCGAGAATTGCCGAAGGTGATCAGGAAGACATTCATATCGCCGCAGTTGCCGCTAGGAATGCCTTCGACGAGGGGCCTTGGTCAAAGATGGATGCGCGAGACCGAGGTCGACTCATTTACTTACTGGCCGATCGCATGGAGCAGGAGATCGAATCGTTAGCCGCCTTAGAGACGCTCGACAATGGGAAGCCCTATCAGGACAGTCTAAATGTTGATCTTCCCTTGGCTATTGACTGTTTACGCTATTACGCGGGGTACGCTGACAAAATTCACGGCAGCACGATACCGATCCGAGGTAACCACTTTTGTTACACACGGCGCGAGCCGGTTGGTGTAGCTGGGCAGATCATCCCGTGGAACTTTCCGGTTTTGATGGTCGCATGGAAATGGGGGCCAGCGTTGGCCGCAGGTTGCACCATCGTCATGAAACCGGCAGAGCAAACTCCATTGACCTGCCTGCGACTTGCTCAGTTGGCAAAAGAGGTTGGGATTCCTGATGGGGTAATCAACGTCGTTCCCGGCTTTGGTCCGACTGCAGGTGCCGCTGTTGTAAAGCATCCGATGATTGATAAGGTTGCGTTTACCGGAGAGCATCGAACGGCACAAATCATCACAAGGGAATCTGCAGATACTCTGAAGCGGTTGACGTTTGAACTCGGAGGCAAAAGCCCGAATGTTATTTTCGACGATGCCGACCTCGATGCGGCCGTTCAGGGTGCCTACGTTGGGTTGTTTCTCAACCAAGGCCAATGCTGCTGTGCGGGTAGCCGAGTCTTTGTGCACCGGTCGCGTCACGAAGAGTTTGTTGAAAAGTTGCAAGCGTTAACAGAACAACGAAAGGTTGGTGATCCATTTGCTCCCGACACCCAGCAGGGACCGCAGGTTGATTTGTCTCAGTTTGAAAAGATCATGTCATACATCGAGAAAGGTAAGGAGCAAGGTGCACGTTGCGTTACAGGTGGGAAACGAGTTGGTGACCAAGGCTACTTCATCGCTCCAACCATCTTTGATGAGGTGCAGGATGACATGGCGATTGCACAGGACGAGATTTTTGGACCGGTTCTAAGTGTTCTGACTTTTGAAGACAAAGAAGAGATCATCAGACGCGCGAACAACACTTTTTATGGTCTTGCCGCAGCGGTGTGGACACGAGATGTTGCACTGTCGCATGAGTTTGCTGCGCGTGTTCGTGCGGGAACAATTTGGGTTAATTGTTACGATGTTTTTGATGCAGCCGCGCCGTTTGGTGGCTTCAAAATGAGTGGCCATGGTAGGGAGCTCGGTGAAGAGGGTTTGCGGGCCTATACAGAGTCGAAAACGGTCACCATCGCTTTGTAATCATCACGATGGTTTTTTTTCAGTCTAAGACTAATCATCGGTGTAGCAAAGATTTTGCTGCGCCGGGGAAGCAATATGTTTGAAGCGATACAGCAGTTTTTCGGTGGTTCGCCTCAGTTGCAATTGAGTTTGCCTTGGTTGCTCTTCGCTTTAGTTTCGATCCCGATGATTGTGATTGCTTGGGGATTCCGCACCTATCCTTCTTGGTGGTGGGTTGCATTAATCTCCTGTTCTTTGGTGATTAGTCTCGTCGCCATTTTCGTCCCCGTGGTGATTGTGATTGCTGTTCTTGTTGATCTATTTCTTCTGGTAGTCGCAGCCACTGATCTTGTATGGAGTTCCTTGTTAACGAGGCAAGGTATCAAGGTTAGGCGAAAGATTTCCAGAACCTGTTCGCTCGGTGTGCCTTTTGTTGGCGAGGTGCAAATTGAGAATCGAACGCGAGCGAAACTTTTCGGTACCGTGCGAGATGATCTTCCCGATCACTTTGAAGCTGTTCCTGAGTCGCATTCACTACGCCTCAATTCATTGGATCAGGTAACACTACAGCGACGCATGACTCCAAAGCGACGAGGCGCCTTCTTAATGGATCGCTGTGACTTGGTTCTCCAGAGCCCCATGAGATTATGGAATCGTTATCTGACATTTTCGGTCAAAGATGAATTGAATGTTTATCCGAACCTTAAGCAGCTTTCTGATTACGCACTGTTGGCGAAAACCGATCGTTTGAGCCTGATTGGGGTTCGCAAGAAGCGATTAATTGGACAGGACAACGAATTCGAAAGATTGCGAGACTACACGCGCGATGACAATTATCGTCATATCGACTGGAGGAGTACGGCGAGACGGGGGCGTTTGACGGTCAAGCAGTTTCAAAGCGAGCAAAGTCAGCGCATCATGTTTTTGCTCGATTGTGGGCGGATGATGGTCAATCAGCACAATGGGATGTCGCTGCTGGACCATTCTTTTAATTCCATCCTCATGATGGCTTATGTTGCGTTGGCGCAAGGTGACGCTGTAGGGATGCTTTGTTTTTCGGATCAGATACACAGCTATCTGCCTCCGCGTTCCGGTAGCAGTCAGCTGAATCGTTTGATTCACGCTGGTTTTGATCAGTTCCCTCGGATGGTAGAGTCAAGGTACGACCAGGCTTTTCTCTATCTGGCAAATCACTGCAAGCGTCGTTCGATGGTGGTTCTAGCGACCAATGTGATCGATGAAGTCAACTCGCAGTCGGTGGTAGACCATCTTGGAAAAATTAAAGGCCCGCATTTGCCAGTGGGTGTGCTGATGAGAGATCGCACAATGTACGAAGCAGTAGAGAATGAGGCGAGCGAAGATTACTGCATTTACAGAGCGGCCGCAGCTGCTGATGTCTTACTCTGGCGGCAGCAGGTGTTGAGTGATCTGTCTCACCGTGGTGTTCTTATCGTGGATGCGTTTCCTGATGAGTTGGCAGCCCCGTTGGTCAATCAATATTTGGAAGTCAAAGCGAAGCACTTGCTCTAATTGAATGACTCTCCTTCAGCTATCTGTCGTCGATTAGTTTACCAATGGACGACTGCTGTACCCCATGCAAGACCCGCGCCAAACCCGCACAACAGTATTTGGTCGCCTCTTTTGATTCGATTACTTTGCACGGCCTCATCAAGAGCTAAGGGGATACTCGCACCGGAGGTGTTTCCATATCGATCAAGATTGACGAAAACTTTTTCTCGTTGCACGTCGAGATCCGAAACGGCCGAGTCAATGATTCGTTGATTTGCCTGGTGCAGGATAACGAGGTCGAGTGCACCCGGAGAGATGTTGGCGTGCTGCAGGACCTGTTTCGCGCTATCGTCTACTACTCGAACGGCCCACTTGAAAACGTTACGACCGTCCATTAGCAAATACTGTTTGCCCGCTTCGTAGCCTTCGGGCGTTAGTGGAGAGCGTGTTCCGCCGGAAGGAATGCAGAGCATTTCGCCACCGCACCCCTCACTCCCTAGTTGGTACGAAGCGATACCTTTTGATTGGCTGTCCGGTTTCAGGATTACAGCGCCAGCGCCGTCGCCGAAAAGCGGATAGGTTTTTTTGTCTTCCGGATTGATTGTTCTACTCATTACGTCCGCGCCAATGACCAGAACGCATTTACTGTTGCCAGATTTCACAAACTGTGCGCCGGTTACGAGGGCGTACATGAAACCAGCGCAAGCCGCGTTGATGTCCATTGCAGGAGCTAAAACCCCTAGTCGCCGTTGCAAATGGCATGCGGTGGATGGCGTTGGGTGATCCGGTGTGATCGTTGCAACAAGAATCAAGTCGATTTCTTCTGGATCGACGTTTCCGTTCTCCATGCACTTTTTGGCCGCTTCGTAACAAAGATCGCTTGTCGCTTCTTCGGGAGCCGCTTTCCGCCGTTCACGGATACCCGTTCTACGGATAATCCATTCACTGTCACAGCCTAGAGCTGCTAGATCTTCATTGGTGACGATTTCTTTCGGTGCGTACGACCCAGTCGCTGCAATTCTGACTCCTGAGATTTGGCCCATCCGGCCACGATTTCCCTTCGGCATCAGCGATTTGTCCTAATAAAAATGCGTCAATAGATTCTGTTGAGTCATGTTGGAACGGCTAGCTCAGGCAGGCTGATTTGAAACATGGGATCAGCTGTTTCGTGATTCATGCTGCACGAATGCCGGCTGCCGCGGGGGGTCAGTATAGCCATTGCCGTGCCAACTTGTTAGAGCCATGGTTGTGGCAGAAGGAGCCGTCCTGATATCGAGGGGGAGGAGCACGCTAGTTAAGCGGTTTCCGGCAAGATCTTTAAGCAGCCCCGTCCGGCTATTGAGGCTATTTTAGGTGTTGTTTAATCAGACCTTTGATCAACTGATGAGAGAGTTTCACCTTCCAAGTATTTGCACCTTAAAATGCTGAAACACTTTGACTATGAATAGCAGCTCTATCAGGTGGTAATCAGAGAGTTTCTTTTCGAGCAAACTTTTTGCTCGGTGGGTCCCAGATTCGAATGCACGAGGGTTTCGACATGGTTCTAGGAAAGCGGTCGCAATTCTCACTTTTGGGGTTCGTTGCTGTAGTGATCGCCTTCGGCGGAGTCGTTCTTTTTCTTCTGTGTTATTCGAAGACTCGTTCGGGCGTTGTGGCATCACAGCAATCACATGATTTTGGTGTTGGCAATTCTGCTAGATACGGTGAATGGTTTTGTGTAGATGGTCCATCAATGGCGCCCACACTGTTTGGTAGTTGTCGTCAGTGGTCATGTCATGGTTGCGGAGAGACTAATTTCAGTTTTGTATTGAGTCGCGAAGGTGATGCAGCGAGTAAAACCGCATGTTCGGTTTGTGGTTTGATTGTTGAAGTAGCGGACATTCAAGCTGAATATCCTGGTGATCGTGTTAACGCTAGTTTGTTTTCGAGCACTGACTCGCAGTCGCGCGAACATCTTGAACGAGGTGCTTTAGTCATTGTTTCCAATGAAACCGGCTTACATGTCAAGAGATTAGTCGGGCTACCGGGTGATACGATTGGATTGAAGGGTGTGCATTTGACGATCAACGGCATCCGCATCGAAGACGCTTTGGTCGAACATCCAATGCGTTTTCCGCTTCCTTGGTTATTGGTTAGTGGGGATCGTTCAGCAGGAAAGGTACAGTCATCCGTAGTTGCATCGAAGGAACAATCTTCTCGCGAAGTTAATCGCAGGGTTTCTGAGGTCTGGGTCGCACAAGGTGATTCCAAGGATCAGATGATTTTTTCTCCCGGAACACTTGATCCCCGAGGGGTCAGTTCTCCAGTCTGGGATGACTTTACTTTCAACATCGGAATAAGTCGTCGACTGTTTTCAGTGGATCGATTAAGGGTGTCCGGCATTGCTTTGGACACAACCGATTTGAGAGTTTACTTTTGGACTGAAGAAGGTGTCCGCTGTGTAGATCGCTCGCTACTAGAGGGTGATTGGTTTCAAGTTTCCTGCTTTGAGGGCACATTGGCCTATCAAGATGAAAATGTATTTGTTGTTGATCAAGAACATCCCATTGCTCTGATAAGCTCGGTTCAAGCCTCGGCAGTTACCGATCTCGCCGTCGAACGACTATTGGAATATCGAATACGCCCTCAAGATCGAATGATGTATCCGCTGCTTTTAAGAGCAGGTGAGTATTTTGTGTTGGGTGACAATGTGCCTCTGTCAGTTGACTCACGCAACTGGGGACCTTTGGGACGCCAAGAAATCAAAGGTCAAGTGGAGTGTCTTGAACGCGACCTTTGAGTAGTCAAGATGAAAAAAAGGCTGTAGTGCCGATGGTCATCAGTCAGTTACAGGATGGCTTCATTTTTTTGTCAGGGAAGCCATGTATTCAACCAGATTGATCAGGCCTTGCTGGTCAAAAGCATGATGCAAATTTTCGGGCATAATTGATTTCTCTGACTTTTTGACCAGTTCGATTTCGTCTTGTGGAATTCTTCGGTCGATGGCTTCTGCCGTCCGAATCACCACTTCCTTATCGGAATCGGACACCTTCAAGCCACTAATGACTTGACCGTCGAGTGTCAGCACCGAGAAGTTCTCGTAGTTGTGACTAATGCCCGCACTGGGGTCTAAGATGGCTGTATACATTGCTTCGCGAGATAATTTGCTTCCGATTTCGGAGAGATCTGGTCCAACTTCTTTTCCGATGCGATTGATGATGTGGCAGTTGGAGCACGTTGCAACGCCTTCAAATAGTTTTTTTCCAGCTGCAATGTCGCCTTTCATTCCTGCGAGTTGATCAATCGGGGCGAGTGGAGCGGCGTTTTTTTGCTGTGGCTGGGGTAACAGTCGACTGGCTCTTTCCCTGACATTCTCGTTGTTGGATCTCGCGAGCAATCCACCAGCGAGCAAACGCATTTCCGAGGGAAATTGATTGTCCGTGACAAGTTGAAGAATTGCGTTCTGCCCTGCCCCGTTCTTAGCTAAGCCAACGAGTGCCTGTTTGCGCGTTTCGAAAGATGTGTCGGGTGATTGAACTAGTTTGTTAAGTAAACTTCGCGCAGGTTCATTGCCCAACAAGCCAAGCGTTTGGCAAACCTTTGATGCATTGGCTTGATCTTCGGAGTGTAGTAGAGCAGAGATCATTTCTGCTCCATTTTTTGTTTGAAGCAGTAATTCTGCCGCATCGCTTTTGACGTTGTCGTTGGGGCCTGAAACGACCAGTTCGAGTAATTGGCTTTCCATGCCGTCAGGACGGAATTTCTTTGCGAGATCGAGGTATTCTTGTGTCCCTGCAACTCGATTTAAATGACGAGATAATGCAGCGACAACATGCTGGTCATTACGAAAGTCATAATTGTCCATTCGTTCGATTGCTCGAACGATAATTGCATCGTTTCTCGCGCGAAGATCATCATCTGCCTTGACGTGAGAAATGCTAATAGTGGTAAGAGCGAAAACGGTGACGGCTACGATTATTTTGAACATCTTAAGTTGTTATGGAGAACGAATCGTTTGGAGTGCTTCAGAGTCGTATTGAAAGAGCTTCTTACAGTGTTAGGAGGTCTTTCATCGCTTCATTTCTTACCTCAGGCTTGTGGTACTCAAGACTTCGGAAATATCGATTGGTTTCATCGAGTGTTAGTTCAGGGTTGCTGATGATCTTCACGAGTGTTTTTGCGGCATCTTTAGCACGCACTCGCCATGCGATATCACGTCCAGCGGCGGTGTTCCAGTTGCCTTTGGTGATTGTCATCCAAGCGGCGTAGCATTCATCGGGCCGTAGATCGCTGCCGATGCCAATCGCTTCGAGGTACCAGCGATCTTTGCCTTGATGTTGAATCGCTAACGTAGCCCAAACTGCTGGCATCTCAACTGATGTATCAAACCGCAGGGCGAGAGCTAGTTCGCGGCGCACCGCTTCGGACGAGTCCTTTGCTGCTTTGCCGCATGATTCGGAAGGTGAGAAGCCGAGTTGTTTTGCGAGCCGAATCGCGACACATCGGATGTTTTCATCTTTATCGTTCAGTCCAACTTGAACATAGTGTTCACCTCGGTTGGGAATGCGTCCAAGAAGCCACAGTGCTCGTGCGCGATGTCTCGCGTTAGCGGACCCGAATAGCCTCAGCAGTTCTGTTTCAGCATTTGCACCCATTTGGTGTAGCGATGTCCATGCGAGGTAGCGGGCGGACTGATTTGGGCTTGTTAATGCATCTACAGCTCCTCGAGCACTTTGGAAGTCGTAATCGGGAATCTGGTACTTTGATTCCGGTGGAGCGATACGGAACAGCCTGCCACGATCTGTATCACCCTGGCGGTGCCCACCCACTCCTGGGTCATACCAATCAGACACGAACAACGACCCATCGGGGGCAACGCATACATCAGCCGGTCGGAACCATTTATCGAGGGAACCGGTAACGAGGGGATCGATTTCTGCGGAGTAGCCAGCCCCATCTTTGCTAACCGGGTACGCTCGAACGACATTTGGACCGGGGTCGCAGTGAATGACTTGATCCCAAAATCTTTTGGGTAGGAGACGTCCTTCATAAACACAGATGCCACAAGGGGATCCCGCACCGGTCTGAAGGACGTTCGGTACGACGCCTGGATCGTTTAGATGCCAGTGACGATGTGGTATCTCTTCTTCGAGTGTGATGCGGTGGTCTCGCCAACCCGCCCCAGTGATTTCGTCGCGGTATCCATAGTTACCTTGCTCCATCACAAAGTTGATTCTTGTGCCACGGTTACCGTCATCGTCATTGTCGCTTTGCCACAGTGAACCGAACGAGTCGACGGTCGTTTCGTAATTGTTTCGAAAGTTGTGGGCAAGCACTTCAAAGTTTGAACCGTCTAAGTCGCAGCGAAAAGGCATTCCTCCGTAAAACGGTTTTCCGTTGTCAACGACGGGACGTCCATGAATATCGATTACGGTCTGTCCCTGAGCGTCTTTAACTTGGCGACCAGTGTTACCGAAGTTCCAGTACAGTCTCCCGTCTGGGCCGAAAAGAAATGAGTGTGCCGAGTGATCGTGTTGAGGTTGTCCGGTCTCAGTGAAAAGAGCTTCTTTCCGATCTGGAATATCATCTCCATCTAAATCGGTGAACTTCCAGATGGTTGGTGTCGCTGAGACAATCACTTGGTTACCGAGGACACAAATTCCCATTGCTGAGTCAATATCACGACCTTGGTAAAACGTTTTCACCAAATCCATCACTCCATCTTGATCGGTGTCTTCGAGAATGAGGATCCGGTCACCTTGGGGGCGTGAATTGTTGTTGTGGCGATAGTTCATCACATCGCACACCCACACACGCCCACGATGATCGACGTCGAGGTTAGTAAGACTTCTAAGGATCGGTTCACTTGCCGATAACGTTACTTCAAGTCCTTCGCCTACGGTAAGGCCATCAATGGCAGCTGAGGCCAAGCGTTGATCTTCACCACCTTGGCTGATCCCGCTTGCAGTCGGAGGTGCCGCATCGGCGTAAACCGCAAATTGAACACTGGTCTGTTCCCCGTTATTCTGCGAGGTGCCACCGGTGTCGAGAACACCTTGAGCTGTGAATCGGTCAAATCCCTCGGGCACCTTAAAGTGGATGAGGCTCACAGAGTGTGCGCCAATACAGGGTTGATCAATCAGCACACCACCCACAGAACATTTTTGGCCGATGCAATTAGCATTTTTTTGAACATTGCCAAATCCTGAGGTCGCAGAAGTCCAATCGCAATCAACCAGTGAAAGTGTTTTCTCTTTGCCGTGGAGAGTTGGATTGACCCAGTTAGCCCAATCACAGCTGAAGCCATTTCCGCCATCGCCAATCAGTAGGTAGAGGTCTTTAACTCCGTCAATTTTTGCATCAATAGAAATCTTTGAACCATTTTTCGCGGTGACTAACGGTGACTCGTAAAGCTTTCTTGCCTCCGACTTACCGGAGCTGTTTTTCCCTTTGTTTTGGTCTGGAGTCTTGGGAATCACCTGCACACGTGGAGACTTGATTTGGAATTCAGCTTCAATTCGTTGTTGGTCGAAATTTTGAGGTGGATCGTAATCTTGGTTCTTTAAAAGCGTGTCCATTCCAACGGACTGGGAAACTTGCGCCACGTTGGTGGCTGTTCCAGTTTTAGCCGTCCATAGGATGGCATTGGTCACTAACTTTCGGATGTCGTCATTACCCCAATTCCAGTGGAAGTGCCCACCGGTGAATCCGAAGGATCTTCCGCCATCGGGTCGTTCGAAGGCCCAAGCGACAGTCTGCGGCTCGCCTTTTGCAACACTCTTCCTGACATCTGGGTTTCCGCTATGCGGGCCATCTTTTCTTCGCATCGTCTCTGCTGGAGCGACGGCGGAAAGAATGGGGGTCACTTTTGGTGAGGGGTTGAATCGCATGTGGAAGTACCACTCATCGTTAGCCTTGAATGGTTGCACACCTTGTGTGATCGGGTGATTGGGGAGGGTTTGAAAATCCGCAATCCAATGCGGATTTACACTCCAATTCACCTCGAAATGACCACCGAGCCACTCAACCCACGCATCACCGGTGACCCCGGGTGTCATTTCAACTGCATAGTGAATGCAAACCAGACCGCAGCCTTGGGCTAGTTTTTCTTTCAAGCGGTCAAGGTGTGGAATAGCGAGATGACGTCCTCCCCCATCGCAGTAAATCACAATGGAGTCAGCCGCTTCGACCAAGGAATCATCCTCAGGCCATCCTCGTACCACTTGTACTTCCAGATTCTCTTGCGTGCTAAGCAGGGACTCTTCAAGGATTTTGAGGCCTGCATAGTGCTCGTGAGAGCCGTACCCATGAGAGGGCGACCCCGCAATCAGCAGTAGATTACTGGGGTCCGCTGCCACACTGTGGCACGTCAGCGAGACACTCAAGATAGCCGATGTAATTATTAGCCGAAGCATGAAATACACTCTTGTGGACGGTGATGATCGTGAGGTCCTCAAATATGCGACCCCACCCGATTGCGTAGTTTAACGAATGATCGGGGGGAAGTGCCACGACTTTTCCCGATCGAACGGTCACGCCTCCCAGGGGCGAAAGGATTTTGCCAGTTTCCCGAAGAATCTGGTTTCAGGTGTTAAATGCACTGCCGAGGATTGGGAAAGCGACCCTTGTCGGCTACATTGTGAGCATCCCTGTCCATCCATTCCTCCATCGAGTCTGTAATCCCTTGAAAGCGAATCTAGTTCTTCTGCCCGGCGACGGTATTGGCCCCGAAATTACTGAGCAAGCAGCCAGCGTGCTAGAGACGGTTGCGAAGCGTTTTGGTCACGAATTTGAGTTTAGTTCGCATCTGATTGGGGGGATCGCTATCGATTCCACGGGAGAGCCGTTGCCTGCTGCAACCATTTCAGCGTGCAAGGATTCCGATGCAATTCTGCTTGGTGCGGTAGGCGGTCCCAAGTGGGACGATCCTTCGGCAAAAACAAGGCCTGAAGCTGGTTTGCTTCAGATTCGGAAAGAGCTTGGTTTGTTTGCGAATCTACGACCCATTCGGCTTTTTGACGAGTTGGTTGATGCGTCACCATTAAAAAGAGAGATCATCGAGGGCACTGATATTCTATTCCTTCGGGAGTTAACCGGCGGAATCTATTTTGGGGAGTCCGGTCGGTCTGGGGAGGGATCTAGCGAGTCGGCGTACCAATCCATGGTTTACAGCGTGCCAGAAGTTGAGCGTATTGTTCGATTGGCTGCTCAGGCAGCCAAGGGGCGGCAGAACCGTCTCACCAGCGTTGACAAAGCGAATGTTCTTGAACCAAGCAGATTGTGGCGGCAAGTAGCCGCAAGAGTCATGGCTGAAGAGTTCCCTGATGTGCAGTACGACGTCGTTCTCGTTGATGCGATGGCGATGCATCTTATTAACCGACCTCGCGATTTTGATGTGGTGGTTACGAGTAATATGTTCGGGGATATCCTCACCGATGAAGCTTCGATGCTTCCCGGTTCGCTGGGTATGTTGCCTAGTGCTTCTCTCGGGTCAGACGGTCCGGGGCTGTACGAACCAATTCACGGATCCGCTCCGGATATTGCCGGGCAAGATATCGCAAACCCACTGGCAACAATTCTTGCTGCGGCAATGTTGTTGCGACATTCATTGAGCCTCAATGAGGAAGCTGAAGCTGTTGAATCCGCAGTGAGCCAAGTTCTTGCGGATGGGCTGCGCACAGCTGATATTGCACGTGGCTCTAAGGTTATCGGCACCCAAGCCATGGGTCAGGCAGTGATCGAAAGGCTGAGCAATTAAAGGGGTCGATGTTGACAGAACTCACTCTATCCTCGATGAACCTCATCGCTGAGGGCGACTGGCACAACGCGCGAACTTACGTTTTGCTTGCGGTGATCTTAGCCGCTTTGAGCATTGCGTCTGGTGTTGGCGTTGTCTTAAAGAGGAGAGAGAAAGTTGGTATCGAATCCGCTTTGATCAACCGTTTTAACCACAAGCTGCGAGTGTGGTGGTTGATGGTTGCGATCTTTGCATTCGGTTTCTTGTTTCATCGCATCGGTGTCGTTGTCTTGTTCGGATTGGTGTCTTTTTGGGCTCTCCGTGAGTTCATTACGATGACTCCAACACGTCGAGGTGATCACCGTACACTGTTCTGGGTATTCTTTATTTTCACTCCCATTCAGTACTTTTTGATCGCGCTCGGAAGTGATCCTCCCGCGTGGCTCGGAGGTAGTCGAGGCATTGATTACTACGATTACTACAGCATCGTGATTCCGGTTTATGCGAGTCTTTTTGTTCCCGCGCGAGCTGCTTTTGCAGGCGACTACAAACGCTTTCTAGAGCGAAGTGCCAAAATACAATTTGGTTTGTTGATTTGTGTTTATTCGTTGAGTTACGCACCGGCTATCTTGGATTTGAATCTCGTTCAGACTGACGGGACGCCTTGGGATGGTAGCACTGTGAGTGTTTTGTTGTTTCTGGTTTTGATTGCGCAATTGGCGTCTGTCTTCGAGCGAGCTTGGGGAAAGCTAGCCGGCCGGCACGTAATCGCCGAAAGGATCAATGCTTCGAGAACATGGGAGGGTTTACTAGGGAGTATGGTGACGACCGGCTTTGTTGCCGCGACGCTCTCTTGGTCGACTCCGTTCCATTGGTGGGAGGCTGGCATGCTCGGGGCGGTGGTAACCGTCATGGCATGCGGTGGGACGATGACGATGAGTGCAATCAAGCGTGATCGTGGAGTGACAGATACGGGTACATTGGTACAGGGGCATGCCGGTTTGCTCGACCAAATCGACAGTATTTGTTTCGCAGCACCTGTCTTTTATCACTTCACTCGATTTTTCTGGGCTTAGCATTGCGTCTATTCGACACGCACGCACATTTGAATTCTGAGCACTTTGTTGGGCAGGTGGACCAGATCGTAAGGCGATCTCGTGATGCCGGCGTAGAAGGTGTGATGGTGATAGGGATCGATTTGCCGACCAGTGTTCTGGCATGTGATCTTGCGGCACAGTACCCCGGATTTCTTTTTGCTGCCGTGGGTATCCAGCCCAACTCGGTCGCCGAGGCTGGAGCGGATGATTTTGATCGAGTTGCAGAATTGGCGGCTTACCCAGGTGTAAGAGCAATCGGTGAGACTGGATTGGATTGCTATTGGGATGATACTCCTTTGGATGCACAGCGTGTCTTCTTTGACCAACACATGGATCTATGTCGTAAGACCGGCTTGCCCATGGTCATTCATATGCGGGACAGTGGGAAAGAAATCGTTGAGCAACTGAAGTCACAGGTTTCCATTCCTCCGGGAGTCATGCATTCTTTCACCGGCGATGCGAGTCTCGCAGAGCATTGTTTAGAGATGGGGCTCTACATTAGTTTTGCGGGTATGGTCACCTTCAAGAATAATCCCGCACTTCGTGAAGTGGCGAAGATGATTCCCGATGAAAGAATATTGATCGAGACTGATTCTCCGTATCTCAGTCCCGAACCACTGCGAGGCCGACGTCCAAATGAACCCGAACGGGTTGTGCACATTCTGAATTGTCTCGCGGAGACACGAGGTGTGTCACCGGATGAACTCGCTCAAATCACCACGCAAAATGCTAAGACACTGTTTCAGCTGCCTTAGTGAGTTAGGTGAGTTGAATCGTTTTGGCGGTACTGTTTCCCAGGAGTAGTTGAGTCCTTTAGAACCTCTGTCGGTCACTTCGGCGTCATACCGCTCCAGACTCTAGCTCAGCAAACGGGTCACCGCTTCCGCTTTGACAAGCTCACGTGGCTGATTGAGGTGGTTGTAGACGATGGTTTCGGGGTGGATGCCGAAACTGTGGTAGATCGTTGCGAGTAGTTCAGAAGGATGAACTGGATCTTCGAGTGGCGCCGATGCGGTTTTATCGCTTTTGCCGTGAACATAGCCACGCTTTGTGCCAGCTCCCGCCATGACTGCGGTGTAACAATAAGGCCAGTGGTCACGACCATCATCCGAATTGTTGTTTCCGCTGGTGCTCACGCCACGTTGGGGGCTGCGGCCAAATTCTCCGACTGCGACCACGAGTGTTTCGTCAAGCATGCCGCGTTCATCAAGGTCCGTGATGAGAGCTGAAAGCCCCGTATCAAGCATCGGTGCGGACTGATCCTTCATGCGTTTGCTCAGTCCGGTATGGTGATCCCACGAGTGATTATCACTGTTGGCAACTTTGGGCCAAATGACTTCCACCACGCGGGTGCCTGCTTCGACGAGGCGACGAGCGAGCAAACAACTTTGGCCAAAGGTATTTCGGCCGTAAAGATCTTTGGTGCTATCGGATTCAAGGTTGAGATCGAAAGCTTCTCTGGCCCGCCCCGAAACAATAAGCGAAAGCGCCCGATCGTAGTATTCGTCAAGTGCGTAAGACTCCACAGCCTTGTTGATTGACGGCATTTGTTGATTGAGTAGGTCTCGCAGACGCGCGCGGCGTTGCAGGCGAACACTAAACACCTCGGGACGCAGTTTTAGGTCGTCGATTTTAATGCGATCCATCTTGTTCATATCCAGATCATCACCGCTTGGATAAAGCGTGTAAGGATCATATGACTTACCCAAGAATCCAGCTGATCCGCCTTTGCCAACCACGTTTGATTCCTGAAGTGGTCGAGGCAGCATGACGAACGGAAGCATCGGTTCATCAACTGGTCGCATCTTGATCAAGTTACTACCAAAATTGGGGAAATCCTTTGGGCTTGGTGGCTCCAGTTGTCCCGATGGAGAGACTTTGTCAGTGGTGTAGCCGGTCATCATTTGGTAGATGGCGGCCGTGTGATTAAATAACCCATTGGGTGTGTAAGACATCGATCGAATCATGGTGAATCGATCGTTGATCTGGCTGAGCTTAGGAAGGTTTTCGGTGAATTGTATACCCGGGATTTTCGTACTAACGTTCCCAAAAATACTCTTCACATTGTCCGGGACATTTTCTTTAGGATCCCAGAGATCGAGGTGGCTTGGACCACCTTGCAGGTAGACCAGGATGATGCTTTTCGCTTTCCCCCATCCGGGGCCGCCAGAGGGTAAAGCAATTCCAGATTTTGTTTGGCTTTCGGCCGCATTGGCTTGGAGTTGCATCAGTGATGGCAATGAAAGTCCGAGCATTCCGCAGCCACCCACTCTTAGGAACGTCCTGCGACCGGGACTCAGGTGCGAATCGCAAAGATCTTTTGCTTTAAAACCTTTGAAAGAAAGCATTGCGTAATCTCCAGTCATCCTGTTGGTGTGTAGTGGTGCAGGGTAAGAGGAATAGTGGTTCTAGTTCGCTAATCAAGGAAAACCCTTGATCGGCTGAATTATTCGTCGAACACAATTAACCGTGTTCATTAATGATTGAACAAAAACGCTGGGCTGTTGATCAACGCCCATGTTAAGTCTTCTGCTGCGGTCAGTCGAATTTTGGTGAGTTGTGCTTCGCTCTGCTTCACATCATCTCTAAGTTGAACCAACTGCGGGTCATCTTTCGTTGGTTCAGAGAGTGTCTGTTTGCGTTGTTCCAGTTTGACTAATTCAGCGTCCTTCGGCACCGGCTGTTTAGCGGTGGCTAGATCCTGATTTGCTTTTCGAACTTGAGGGTTCGTGATGGTGAGATAATCGAGGATCTTCTTCTGATTTTCCTCGGATCGGATTTCCTTGGGTGTTCTCAGGATCGTTGCGAAGGATTCTGGTTGGCCCAAGGGGATTTCTCCCTTTGCAGTAGTTAGGCTGATACGGAATCGGCCCAAGCGATGTTCAGCAGCGTTGTGGAACTGGTGGATCTTAAAGGTGATCTTTGTTCCTTCTTCATGCTGAATGGGTTTCTCTAGACGGAAAGTTGCCCAGTGATCGTGTCCCATCGCATTGGATATGGCCCAGCCCTGCTGCGAATTGGTTTGGCCATTGAATGCTTGGTCAATCGCAAAGCCATCTTGGAGGAAATCTGCGACACCGCTGGCAATTTTTTGTTGCGTCAGAGCGTCCGGTTGATTCAGAGGAGCAGTGAAAACTTCAAACTCTGTCACGACAAAATTTCCGTTACCCGCAAGACCAGGTCCTTTGGAAGGTAAGCCGTCATCGCTCAACGCTTCGAGGCGTATTCCAGTAATGTTTTGGAGAGACGTCGTTGTGGAGAAGGTGTAGATGCCTTTTTCTTTTTTTCCACTTGCGAGCACAGATCGATCGGGTTGCGGAGTGAGAGTTGCCTGATTCGAAGCTTCAAGAGATTTAGGAAACAGTGGGTGCCATTCAATTGCTTGATTCTGCGCCTCGGCAAGTGCGTCAATCTCGGCGTTGAGTTGTGCCGTTGCTTCCTGGACTACTTTTTCTGCAGCCATGATTCTGTCGAGGCGATCTTGTTCAAGTTTTTCTCGCTCGGGTTTGATCGCGTCAATTCGTGCCTGAATTTCCTTTTCAATTTCGGCTAACCGCTGAAGTCTCTGCTTTTCCAATTCTTCGCGTTGTGTAGTCCAGTCTTGCTCTGCGGCGACGAGTTGTTCGCTTAAGGCCTCGTGGTTTTCTTTGATGACATCTTGGAAACCAGCAAAAGCGTTCAGCTCACCTTCGCTGGGTTTGCGACCTAGAGCCCGCAGGAAAATTTCTTCCGCCATGTCTCGGTCGTCGCTGAAGGTATTAACAATCTTCTCCAGCTCATTCTTTGGATCGGCAATGGCAGTTCCAATGGTTGGGCCACTTATCAACGCCATCACGGGGCCGAGTTGAAGCTCCGAGGATCGTTCGCATTCACAAGAGCTTTCGCGAACGGGACGTCCAAGGTTCTGTAAGAATCCATCGGGAAGTTTTACCCCTGAATCGGAAAGCGATGCAGCTCTCGTCCCAGCAGGAACTCCAGGGATAGCACTTGTCGCTCCGGTCAATGCATGAATGGAGTCGTAGATTACCTCGGCAGGTAATCGTCGAGGTAGAGCATGTGAATAGTTGATCTGATCATCCTCGTTCCACTGATTGCTCTCTACGCTCAACTGGTAAGTTTTACTGTTGCAGATCATTCGATGGATTTCAGCCACATTGAAATCTGAATCGATGAAGGCTCGCTCTAGATGGTCAAGTAATTCGGGATTAGTTGGTGGATTCCCTGCGCGGATGTCGTCAATCGGCTCAATAAGGCCAATACCGAAAAGGTAGCCCCACAATCGATTTACATAACTTCTGGCGAAGTAAGGATTGTCCGCAGCGGTGATCCAAGTAGCCAATTGTTCCCGGCGAGTTGGTGGGGAGGATTCTGTTGCATCTCCCTCCGTCGCCTTAGAAATTGAGGTTAATTGAAACGGGAAATTAGGTGTGACGTTCTGTTTTGTCGTTGGGTGTGTGATTTCACCTGCATTCTTGTCGACGACTTTTTCGAAGAGTGGTTTAGCGGATTCAACCGCAGTGCCTCCGATTTTACGATCACCCGAGGCCTCATCTTTTTCGAGGGAGAACTGTGCAAAATAGGATGCCATCTCGTAATACTGATCCTGTGTCCATCGTTCAAATGGATGGTCATGGCATTTGTTGCAATTAAATCGAATTCCCAAAAATAGGTGTGTTGTGTTCTCCATGGTGTCTTCTGGATTGCGAAGTACCTTGAAGTAGGAAGCAGGTGGGTTTTCGTTGTTCGATCCGGAAGCAGTCAAGATTTCACGAGCGAATTGATCATAGGGGCGATTTTCTTTGATCGCAGTACGAATCCAGTCTCTGAACTTAACGCTGCCGTCGACTCCAAGGAATTTGCGATTGACCTGCAGAAGATCGGCCCACTTGTTTGTCCAGTAGTCAATGTAAGGTTCGCTACCGATCAACTCATCAATAACCTCGGACCGTTTTTCTTGGGTCGGGGTTGTATCACTTAGGAAATTGCGTACTTGGTCACTACTCGGTGGGAGTCCGGTAAGATCCAAATAGACTCTCCTAAGGAAAGTGGCATCGTCACACAAGTCACTTGGAGCGACTTTGACGCGTTGCCATTTCTTTGAGACAAGTTCATCGATTTTGGTCCATGAATCAAATGGTTCGGAGGCGAAGTCTTCTCGGTTCCCCATCACGGTTAGTGTGGTTGCAGCGTACGCGCCTTCGTATCTCGCGAGAATCGGTGCTTCACCACGCCTTACCGAAGTTAAAAGGCCGGTCGCGTCGGTGGTTGCAACCTCCGTATTACCACTTTCAATGAATGATTCTCGCGTTACATCCCTTTGCTCTCCATCGCTGTAGAACGCGATCACGCGCACCTGCTGCTTGGAAGAGACGGCTTGAATCACTGGATTAAGCGGATGGACTTCGATTCTATCGACTCGGTTGGTGTCGTGATTGACTAAGCTGCCGTCGGCAATCCAACGTCGCAAAATGCTATGGTTCGGATCACCCTCAGACATCAATACTCCACCTTGGTGTGGTGTGAGCCCGAGTGGCTTGCGAAGCATCAGGGATGCATCCGGCGCTGCGGCGTTGATTCTTCTCGCTGCTAGGTCATCTGTTAGTGCTCTCAAATCGAAAGTGGCATCATAGCCTCGCAATGATAATTTAAAGCCTGCTTTTCCTTTTTGAGCACCATGGCAAGTCCCCTGGTTGCATCCGAGACGACTTAAGACTGGGTTGACGTCTCGTAGGTAATCGACTGATCCAATTTTTGGATTTTCACCGCGGATGTTCTTTGCCAATACTGGAATACTGATTTCCTTGTTTCCGTACCGGATCGCTATCTCACTAGTGCCGTCTTCCGTTGGACGGATCAGACCACCTGATTGCATTGCTAAGTTTTGCGGAAGCTCAAAAGTCGAGTTTCTTGTGACGTCGGAGAGACTGCCATCGCTATGCCGTGCGGTGACGATTACTTGTGCATAGTGATAGGGCGAAAGCAATTCGATGCTTTTCGGTTCAACACTAATTTCGGTGATTGTTTCTGAAACTGACAACCCTTCTTCACCTGAGTTCGAGGAGTTGTTTTTCACCTGTGTTGCTGTCCATTCTTTGGCATCGAAGGTCATGGATTGTACCGTCGATGATCTTAGTTGCTCCCTCAGGCTGAACTCGGCAATCAACGTTCCATCTGCACCGATACGCCTCACGATGCCGTCGTCTGCAGCGGCAATGATTTCGTTATCGGGAGTAAAACTGATGGAGTAGACGGCGCCGGTCGGGATGGAGAATTTTACTAATTCAGTGACTTCACCACCTCGATACTCCTCAAGTTTTTTCTTCTCCTCCGCGTTGCGATCTGCGTCACGTTTCCCTTGGATCTTTTTAATTTCTTCTTCAGCGTCTCCCGAGAAGTCATATTTCCACACTCTAATTTCGCTCTGTCCATTGAGTGTTGAGGCGGCGGCTAGCAGGGATCCATCATGATTGATGTCAACACTGAAGATACGGCCAGGCATCACTGGCATTTTTCGAATGAGATTGGCGTCATCGCCAATTTTTCGAGCGGTGATACGAAAGATCCGGTAGACCTTTGCGATCCCGTCGGCACCACCGACAAATATCTCGTTGCGTTCAGGATGTGTGGCAACGCTGCTTAGGCCTCCCGAGAGTGCTCCCGGTGTGATCGAGGTGATATTATCAATGAATCTTTCCGTCGCGACTTCAGTTAATTTACATGACATGTCTCGAGCAACGCTGATGACATGGGTACTGTCGGGAGTGAATGTGGTATCTCGAACCCAGTCCTCGTGCGCTCCTTGAAATAGCACCTGCTGGCCGCTTTGGGAGTCGATCGCCCGGACGACATTATCTGTTGCTCCAAATGCAATTTTGGTTCCGTCAGGTGACCAACTTCCACCTGTGAGCGTATCGTAGGTGATCATCTGAGAGAGTTTCAGATCACCGGTTGCGGCGTCCCATATTTGAAGTTCTCCACGTTCACCCGGTGTTCCACCCAACGCTGCGATCTGCTTGCCGTCAGGTGAGAATTGAACGGTGTTAATTCTCGGGCTCAGGCCAACAAGTCGTGACTGAAGTTGACCATTTTTCGTTGTGAAAACTAAGACTTCGTGATAGCCAGCAATCGCGATTAACTCACCATCGGGTGATGTGTCGACTGAAGGAATAGACGGCGACGATACGTAGGGCGGTGGTGTTTCTGAGGAGTAGCTCTGCACATTGGAAGGCGAATCATTCAGTGCCCCCGCAGAGATCCAATTTTTAATGAGGTTGATTTCAACATCGCTCAGATGAGGAAAGGGCTCATTGGGCATTTCCGCATGACCATCGATTGGCGTTATCAGCTCAACCAAGTAACTCTCGTCCGGTTTACCCGGAACGATGGCAGGCTGCCCTGACTCGCCGCCGGCGAGGAGGCCCTGAAATTCCGTCATCGCATAGGAGCCAAGTTGTTTGGCTCCTTGGTGACACCCGTAGCAATGTCGGCTAAAGATCGGACTGATGTCACTGTGAAAGCTGATGTTTTTTTGCTCTGCGTCTAAGCCATTTGTCGCAGTTTCGCTACTCGATGCAACGGGCAGTGTGAGCGTGTCGGCAAACGGAGCGAAAAGGGTTAGCAGGACACATCCGAAAATGATTCGAGAAGCGTAGTGCATCTGCAAATTCTCAGCGTCTTGAGGGTGATTTTTAGGTGGGCCGGGGCGGGATTCAAGTGCGCATTGAAAGGCAACACGCATTCAAGCTGGCTGTTTGATTGCGCGAGTGGTTCGCGTGTTTGACATCGAATGAAACTCAGATGAACCCCTCGAGGGCAATATTTAGCCCCGTAAACCAGAATAATGTCAGCATTCAGGGGGGTCAATCGAATTGGTGGGGTCACTCTGCATCATTGTCCAATTGTACGCTGGGACTGTGGTGAGAGCACTGAAATGGTTAGCATGAGCAAGGTCAAAATTGGTAATGGAGAAGTCGTGCTTGATTTTTGGACAGAGATACCGCTCGCCGCTCAGCAAATGCTGATCATCTTGATCGGTTTGTTGGGGGGGGCTCTCGCCAATTACGGCATCTACCGGTTTGCCTACTTTCAGCCTCGTTTGATTAGTCCTTGGGGTCCGCTTCCCAGCGGGATGACTCGAGGTTGGTTTGATCGAATACCGGTTTTGGGCTGGTGGGGGTTACGTCGCGAATCCGAGATGCATGGTTCCGGTTTTTGGGTTCGCCCAATGCTTATCGAGTTGTTGATGCCCCTCGGGCTGTTATGGCTCTATCAATTTGAGATTCTGGATCGAGGACTTTGGCCGCCAGAGATTAGACATGTCGAGGTACTTTCTGGCTACAGTCAGTCTGCAAATGCGATCTTCTTTACGCACTTACTGCTGATCATTCTGATGACAGCTGCGACTTTCATTGACTTTGATGAGCGCACGATACCGGATGTCATTACGATACCGGGTACATGCGTGGGGCTGCTGTTGGCAACTTTGTCCGCGCAGATTTACATGCCGACGACTCTCTTCATCGAGGGGATCCCATTCGGAAAGCCAACGACCTTTGACTCGCCATGGTTTGATACCAATGACAGTCAGTTAGCCTCGGTCGATGCGTTGCTAAAAGCACTTGCGATCTGGAGCATCTGGTGCTTTGCATTAGCCGATTGGCGTTGGAGTCCGGCGCTACGTCGACGCCGCGGCGTCGCTCGTGCGGTGAAGCATTTTGTTAATGGTTTATTTCATTACGGCTATTGGAAAATCTTGTTTGCAATTTGGTTGTTTGGAGCTGTTGGTGTCGTTTCTGTATGGGGTTTGCAGGGAGATGCCTGGTATGGCTTGTTAACGGGTTTGTATGGCCTCGCTGTGGGTGGTGGAGTCGTATGGGCTATACGAATCATTGCGTCGTGGGCGTTGAACGTCGAGGCAATGGGGTTTGGCGATGTCACCCTGATGGCAATGATCGGAACCATGGTTGGTTGGCAGGCGGCCCTGATCGCGTTTTTCTTATCGCCTTTCGCGGCAATCCTGATTGTGCTTGTGAGGTTTTTGATCACTAGGGATGCGTACACCCCGTTCGGGCCTTATTTATGTGCTGGCACTTTGATGACGATCATCGGCTGGGATCATTGGTACCGTTTGTGGCTTTCTGAAAATCTGTTGCTACTTGGCACGTTATTGCTATGGTTTTCAATCGCAATGTTGGGGTTGATGGCCGTCATGTTGATGGTTTGGAGGCAAGTGAAAATCAGGATGCTTGAGTCTTAGCAACTCTTTATCTGAGGGATTTCCTGATTTGATTACTTTTTCGTGGACTGAGTACGTACAGTGCTTTTCTGCTACGATTTTGACGGTGATGCGGAGCGTAATTTTTCGGCGTTTACGAGATAAGCGTTTTTATCAGATAGCCTCGTTTTGCTTTTCTGGACGCATCAATCCCGCAAGATCTAAATTCGATATCCCGGTAAGCCATGCATCGGTTGTTTTCATTTATCGCGTCTGCTTTCATTGCTTCGCAGTTTTTCATTTCGGTGGTGGCTGAAGAATTTGAGATCACTGAGTTTGAGACAAAGCGATTAAGCGATCAGTATTTCTCTGAGGGCGCCAACGCAGGTGATCTAGACGGAGACGGTGTTACGGATGTTGTTTGCGGTCCGTACTGGTATCGAGGGCCTAGTTATGCGGAAAGGTTCGAGATCTATCCGCCAGTAGAGCAAGATCGCAATCGCTACGCCGATAATTTTTTCTCGTGGGTATATGATTTTGATGGTAACGGCAAGGGCGACGTTTTGGTCGTTGGGTTTCCCGGAACACCCGCTTTTGTTTATCAGAATCCAAGCGAGGGTAAATTCAATCGAGTCGGTGATCTGAAATCGGATGCTTTGCTTGTCGATCCAGCGGCTAATGCATCACGCCAAGGTCACTGGTCGAAGCACCAGATCCTTGATTGGGTCTCGAATGAATCACCACAATTTCTAGATTTAACGGGAGATGAAATCCCTGAGCTCGTTTGTACGAGAGATGGTTTTTTTGGCTTTGCCACGTTTGACCCAAACAAACCTTTCGAACCTTGGGAGTTTCATCCTATTTCCGAACGTATCGCACCACCAAGATTTGGGCATGGGCTTGGAGTAGGGGACGTTAACGGCGATGGTCATTTAGATCTTCTCTTCTCCGGTGGATGGTTTGAGCAGCCAGAAGTTTCGTCCGCATCGACAAGATGGAAACTTCACGCTGTCGCATTCTCAACGAGTTACGGCGGAGCTGATATGTACGCCTATGATGTTGACGGGGATGGGGACAACGATGTGCTGACAAGCCATGCCGCGCACGATTTTGGTCTCGGATGGTATGAAAACCAAGGTGAGTCTGATGGTGAGATCCAGTTCAAACATCATTTGATAATGGGGGATCAGCCGAGTCAGAATCGATACGGTTTGGTTATTAGTGAATTGCATTCAGTTGCATTAACGGATGTGGATGGCGATGGCTTGAAGGATCTTGTTACCGGCAAGACCTACTGGTCGCATCATCGCCAAAGTCCGATGTGGGATGCGCCGCCTAGCGTCTATTGGTTTCGCCTGACGCGAAATGATGAAGGTGTCGTCGACTGGGTGCCACATTTAGCGGGTGACCAATCCGGGATCGGGCGACAACTCTCGGTTTGTGATCTTAATCAAGATGCACTCCCAGATTTTGTTGTTGGTGGCATGAAGGGAACGCATGTTCTGATTCAGAAAAAACGTGTTGTCGATCGGGAGACATGGGAAGCATCGCAACCAAAGGTTTTTGTCTCGGAAGGGCTGAGAACGGATCGCGGGGAAGTGCCAAAATTCAACGAGCAAGGTTACATACCAAATGCTGTGGAAGCAGAGTCGATGGAGGTGTTGAGTCAATCAAGTGGGTCTTGGTCTAAACAGGATATGACCGGATTCGCTTCATCGCGATGGAGTGGGGACGCTCAGTTGTTTTGGAAGGCAGGCGAGGTGGACGCGGAATTAAATCTTGGTTTCGAGGTTGCAAGTGATGGAGTCTATGATCTTGCAGCTGTCTTTACGATTGCTCGTGATTATCCAGAAATTACTGTCGCGGTGGATAACGAATTGCTCAGTAAGTCACTCGATCTCTATCATTATCCCGATGTTAAAACGACCGGGCTTGTCTCACTTGGTGTAGCAAATTTACGGCGTGGAAAGCATCAATTAACGCTTTCTGTCACGGGAGAAAACGCTTCCGCCATTCCTGCGAAATTTGTGGGCTTTGATTGCTTGGTTTTACTGCCAGAAGTAGGCGATAAAAAGTGAGCCAAAGCGAAGTTCGTTGCGGCAGCCGAGGATGTCTCGTAGATATTTAGCCAAACAGTTTTGTAGCACATGACGGGTCATTGCTTGACAAGCCAGAGTTGGTTTGACTCAGGTCATTGTGCTGGTTGGCGAACCGCTTGGATGAAAGAAGAGTAACCCGCGATGATTGCTGGGCTAAACGGATCCAAATATTGTGGTGAAAGTCGCGACTGAACCCGCCTCGCGGTGTAAATGGTGCGGCTGTCTCGAGCGTGAATCACGTTCGTGACCGGTTGATAGATGACTTCTTGATACGCCTCCAGTTCATACGTTTTCACTTTCACGAATCGTTTTTCGGTTCGGTAATGAATCTGATTAAATTGGATTGGCAGTTTTCTGACTTGGCTCGTCTGTTTCCACAAAGATCCATTTGTCGAAGCCCTAGACGGATCTGAGTTGAAGAGTGATTTCGAGCCTCTATTGCCGGCTGGGCTAGGTCTACTAACGCTATATCGTTCTTCACGGTAAAGCGTTTGTGAAACTGGTGCCGGCACCGTTACCATTCTGGGAACAAGCCTTTCTCTAAGAACGGTTCGGTATCGTGTCACAGTTTGAGGTACATAGTGTGTTTCAAACTGCAACTGGTATCGCTCAATATTTTGTGGTGTCAGGTAGGTAGCAGCGATGCTCTGACGTGAGTCGTGCGTTTTGTCGAGAATCTTACCAAGTGATTGCGTCATCGCCTCCTGTGATGACAAAGCAACAATGAATAACGATAGAACTGAGGTGACTCTCTGGAACATTCAATTTGTCATGATGAAGCTAGACGCACTATTGGATTGCGTCAGCGAAGTGACGCAACGATTGCCGACTCAAAGCGTCTTAGACTACGCAGCGTTTGGCTCATTTAAAGATTGATTCTGTTAAATTCGCTTGAAAAGTCCAATCGCTGGGGCCTCGGGCTTGCGCATTTTACCCGGTGTAACCCAAGGGGCATTCGTTGGTTACGCTCAGCATGTAGGAAGTCTGAACGCGAGCCTGCTCCAGGTCAGTAGTTGTAAGGATGAGCAGGCTTGAAGCTGGGTAGGTCTGAAGAATTGCCAGAATCAGGCAACGTTAAGATGTACCGATTCGGTATTTAGCTGGCCGTCCGTCATGCGGTAGCAGTGATCGGCTTTTTCCGCGATTGCATCGTCGTGGGTGATCATCAAGATTGTTAGGTTGTCATCCTGGTTGAAGGTATCAAGCAGAGCCAAGATGTCACGACCTGTATCCGTATCAAGATTTCCAGTGGGTTCATCAGCAAGTAGCAAAGATGGGTTTGTCATCAAAGCTCTTGCGATCGCAGCACGCTGCATCTCACCCCCACTCATTTCACATGGCTTGTGGGTCGCACGATGCAAGAGGCCCACGCGATCGAGCATCGCTTCGGCTCGCTTTTTTGCGGCTTTGCGATTGCTGAAGTAGTGAAGCAGGCTCTGGCTGATCATCAGTGGTGCCAGAACATTTTCTATCGCTGATAGTTCTGGGAGGAGATGGTAAAACTGAAAGATGATCCCTAGGTTTTGATTGCGATAAGCGTCTCGCCGACTTCGACTTGCGTTATCGATCCTTTCGCCACAAAAATGAATTTGCCCATTGTCGGGTCGGTCAAGAGCGGCTAGCAGGTGCATGAGTGTGCTCTTTCCGCTCCCGCTTCTTCCCACAAGCGTTGTCACCAAACCACGACGAACGCTCAGGTTAATACCTCGAAGAACAGGAACTTCAATCCGATCCTTGTGGTAACTCTTTTTCAGTTGTTGCGCCTCAAGGACAATTTCAGAATTCATGCTTGGTCAGTTGTGGAGTGGGTTGTTGGTCGCGGTGCTTATCTTTTGGAGAGCATTCCGTGGCTTGCTTTCGGCGGTCTGTTGAACCGGTTCAAGTGTTATGAAATCAGCCCGTTATAAATTCGCTGTTCGATGATCCAACTATTCAAATCTCAATGCATTAACTGGGTGCATGCGAGCAGCACGAATTGCTGGGAGCACACTTGCAATTACTGCGATTGCCATCGCGCCAAGCATAACCCAAGTCAATGTAAATGGATCGATGATGGTGGGGATTTCATTGAAGTAATAAACGGTGGGATCGAATACCTCCTGCCCGGTAATCTTCTCAATGATTCCAGCGATTGAATTGATGTTCTGAACGAACAGCAGGCCACCCAAGAGCCCCGCACCACTGCCGACAAATCCAAGCAGCAGTCCGTAGCTCAGAAAGATGCTCATGACGCCTCTGCCCGATGCACCTAGGGCTTTGAGAGTTCCGATATCACGCGTCTTTTCCACGACGATCATGAAGAATGTCGCCAAGATTCCGAAGCCTGCGACGGCAATGATGAGAAAGAGCAGAATGTTCAGAATGGTTGTTTCCAGACGGACTGCTGCCAGCAGCGGTCCCTGCATGTCCCTCCATGTCTGAATGTTGTAGGCATAGATGTCGGCGGGAAAGCGTGCTCGCAGAGCATCTCGGACAGCATTAAGATCCGCACCTTCCACAAGTTTAAGCTGGATGGTGGTGACACTTTTGACACCCGTTGCGGGATCAATCATGCCCCGAAACTCTTGCATCTGATCAAGTCGGCAAAATGCGAAAGTGCTGTCGTACTCACTCATTCCAGATTCATACAAATCAACCACAGTAAACTTTTGATTCACCACTTTGGCATTGTCCGAAGCGTTGGGGAACATGAGTCGAACGTCGTCTCCGGGACGGCAGTAATAGTGGTCTTGCACTTCGTTGTTCGAGTCTCGAAATCGTGTGCTGCAGGTAGAGATTCCGAGAACGATTCCGGGGAACTGTTCTTTGCTCGCATCAAATTCGCTCGCCACTTCGGCTTGGCTATCTTCGGCAAATAGTTCAGTGGGAGCGGCGATTTGAAATGTTGGTTGACTCCCTTGGGGAGCGGTATTGGTCGGTGAACTTGCGTTTGCATTTTCGACAGCTTGCCGCTTGACTCGTTCTTCCTCCAGCGCCCTTTCGTAAGCAACTCTTGCTCGGCGGTATCCCCAGCCTGATCCCGGAAAACCCTCGCGATCAGGAGCATAGCCGTCGTCTCGAAGATTGAAGCTGACTTGATGTTGGTTCCCTGGATGCAGTAGGTAACGTCCAAATTGACTGACCTGATCGTATGACGCTGGATCCAAACCAACAAAATTAACGTGTCGAGTGATGAGTTGGCCGTTGAAATCGATACCCAGCATCGCTGGAACATGCACGCTCGCTGAATGTCCTGCGACATCATCTCCGACGATTTCCATAATCTGCTCGATGTGCAGTTCCGGATCTGCCATGCCTTGAGCAAGATGGCATTCAATCAAAATGTCAGATGCAAGTCCGTGAAGTCGCTCGTGCATCTCGGCTGAGAATCCCGCCATCACGCTATTGACAACGATCAGAGTAGCGACCCCGAGAGTGACGCTAATGATTGATGCTAAGGCGATGTATCGGGTTCGTAGGTAACGGAAACAGAGCAGCCAGCGATACATAAGTGCGATCCTTCGCAGAAACCAAGGCACAGATGAGCCTCGGCGAAACAAATTCCAAGATGGAAGTCTAGGAAACTGCTTGAATCAGCGTAAACCGCACTTTGAGAGAGTTTTCAGGATGGTTTTCCAATTCCGTGATTCACACATTAATGAATACTGCTGCTGGGAAGCGTTTAGCT